>DATCEO010000156.1:0-86126 GCA_036510065.1 Streptosporangiaceae bacterium
GCATCTCAGCCAGGACCGCCGGCCGGAGCAGCGGGTGCAGGCCGCGCAAGGACACCAGATCTACTGGACGACCCAGGAGCTCCGCGAGCTCATCGGCGAGCTGCTCGATCTCCCAGCCCAGGCGACGCCCGGACCGGAGGGTGTAAAGAATGTCAATGTCGCTATCCGGCCGAGCCGTGCCGCGAGCCCGCGAGCCGAAGACCTTCAGCTCGGCGATGCCGTACCTGTCACAGATAGCGGACAGCCGTGCCTCGTCGACCTCCACGCCCAAGACTGTTAGCACCAGCCCAGGTTATCCCTAGACCCGCAGCCGGCCCTGGCAGCAACGCCGTGAGCAGGTATCAGCAACGGACTTCAGATCTCTCCTCGGGCGGCCCGGCTCATGAGCGGGCCCGGCAGGCCTTCGGCATCCGTGCCGCCCCTCAAGCGACGGCCACGACGGCGGTGGGCCACTCCAGCTGTTCCAGCAGCAGGAGATGCCCGGCCACGACGTAGTTACCCTGACCCTGGCTCGTGACGCCCTTCGGGGAAGGACCTCACATTGCTCAGCGCTAGCTGGCGGCCCGGCCAGGTGACCGAGGGCCAGCCACCAGCACCAGCCAGATCACGTTGAGGATGGTCCTCATCACGCACTCCCCCTTGCTCGCGGCCTGGCCACCTACCCCACGACGCAGCCGCTGCTGTTCCCGCTCTGCGGGAATGCCCGGGCCAGCGCGTCAGCAATCATCTTCGCCCGGGCCGCGTAGCCAGCCGAGGTGTAATGAATCCCGTCCGAGATGAACCACCTGGCCTTGACCACGGACGCCCAGTCGTAGATCCGCATGTTGGGGTAGCGGGCGCAGGCCTGCACCAGCGCGCGGTTCCACCGCAGCATGCTCGACTCGGCGTAGGGACCGCTGACGAGCAGGGACTTCACGTTGACCCACATGACCGGCTCGCCGTGAGCGGCCGACATCATCCGCTGGATGCGGGTCATCAGGCTGACGAGCGACCCGGCGGCGACGTCAGCGGTGTCGTCGGTTCCCAGGGCGATCACCCAGCAGCCCTGAAATCCCTCCCTGACCAAGGCGCGGGCCGCGTCGTAGCCGTTGACCTCACCCGGCAGCACCTCGACCACCGACCGCGCGCCCTGGATGTCGGTCCGGACCGACTGCACGCCGACGTCCTCATAGCGGGCGGGGATCCGGTCCGCCGGGTTCGGCAGGTAGGCCGCCGAGACCAGGCCGTCCGAGGTCGAGTCGCCGATGTGCGCGACCGCGCGGCAGGACGTGCGCAGCGGGGGGCCGCCGGGAGTGCCGGGCGACGCGGACGGCGTCACCGCCGCGAACTGGGGCCCGGTCTTCGCGGCCGGCCGGGCAGCCCCCGGCCGGGCAGCCCCCGGCCGGCCAGCCGCCTGGCCGCGCGGTGACTGGCCGGCGGCCGAGTTGGTAATCACCGACTTGCTGGTCAGCGGCAAGGCGGAGCCGGCGGCCAGGTAGGGGCTGTTCCCGCCCGGCGCCGGGCCGGGACTGACCAGGCCGGCGGCGGCTACGACCAGCACCGCGGCGCCCCCCGCTACCGCCGCGATGCGGCCCAGCCCGGCCATACTGCGCAGCCGCACCGTGCCGCCCGGCCCCGCCGCGCGGCCCCGCCGCGCCGTGCTGCCCGCCTCGGCGGGACGGAGCCGCCAGTCAGCCGGCCGGACCCGGGTCCGCAGCCGGCCCAGGGCACCGTGCCGGACCGGTTCCTCGATGAACCGCCAGGACAGCGCGGCCAGTAGCACGCTGGCCGCTACCTGCGCCGCGGCGCGCGGCAGGTCCTCGCCGGTATTCGCCGGCGTGGTCAGCACGATGATCGGATAGTGCCACAGGTAGATGCCGTAAGAGCGAGCACCGATCCAGCGCAGCGGCGCCCAGCCCAGGGCCAGCCCGACCCGGCTGCCCGGGCACGCGGCGGCGGCGACCACCGCCGCGGACGCAGCCGACAGCGCGACCATGCCGCCTCGGTAGGCGAACGGCGAGTACTGGCCCACGCGCCAGATCATCAGCCCGATCACCGCCAGCCCGGCGACTCCCGCGCCGTCGGCCAGCAGCCGGGTCAGCCGCCGGGGCTGCTCCCGCAAGCGCCGGCCGGCCCGCCCGGCGCAGGCCATGGCGAGCGCCGCGCCGACCAGCAGCCCGAAGGCGCGCGTGTCGGTGCCCTCGTAGACCCGGGTGGGATCCAGGCCGGGCTGGTACAGCCGGAGCATCAGGACCGCGGACGCCGCCGCCAGGGCGAGCGTCGGCAGCGCCAGCCAGGTGACCGCGCCCGGGCGCCGCTTGCGGACGCACAGCAGGCCGAGCAGCAGCAGCGCGGGCCAGATCAGGTAGAACTGCTCCTCCACCGCCAGCGACCACAGGTGATCCAGTGGCGCGGGTGGGGCGAACCTGGCGAAGTAGGACTGCCGCGAGGAGATCAGGTACCAGTTGCTGGTGTAGGTCACGGCGCCTGCCACCGCCGTCCGCAGGCCGGCCAGCCGCGCCCGGTCCAGGAGCGTGACCCAGGCCGTCACCACCGCCAGCATCACGAACAGGGCGGGCAGGAGCCGGCGGCCCCGGCTGAGCCAGAAGTCCTTCAGCTGCAGCCGGCCGCCGGCCGACCACTGGCTCAGCAGCAGGCTCGTGATGAGGTAGCCGCTCAGGGTGAAGAACACCCCGACCCCCAATAAGCCCCCGAGGGCCCATCCGAGCTGCTCGTGATAGGCAATGACCGCGAGCACCGCCAGTGCGCGCAGTCCGTCGAGACCTGGCAGGTAGCGCTGCCCGGAGCGCGCCGGCTTTGGCATGTTCCCCCCTCGCCGCGGCCCCCGCCGACTCGGCTTCGGGCAGGATCCTGCTGCCGCGGACAGCATCTCACTACCCAGAGTTATGTAATGACTACTTATTGTAGTGGAATGGATCTGGAAGGCAGCTCGCCACGCGGTGGGCCCCGGCGCTAGGCGGCGACGTGCAGGCGGCTGCGGCTGTCCGCGGGGAACGCCCTGGCGAGGGCATCCGCAATGGCCCGGGCCCGGGCCGCGCAGCCCGCCGAGTTGTAGTGAATGCCGTCCGGCAGGAACCAGCCTGGCTGCGCCGCCGCGGCCCAGTTGAAGATCCGCATGTTCGGGTAGGCGGCCAGCGCGCCCGCCAGCATGTCGTCCCAGAGCCGCTCGTGGGACTCGGCCCACGGGCCGCCGGACAGCAAGGTTCGCGTGCTGACCCACAGGACGGGCTCGCCGTGGGCCACGGACATCATCCGGTCGATCCGGGCCCGGAGCCCGACCGCGGAGCCCACGGACACGTTGGCGGTGTCATTGGTGCCGAGCGCGAACACCCAGCAGCCCCGGAATCCCGCGCTGCGCCAGGCGCGGCCCACGTTGTAGCCGTTGACCTGGCCGGGCAGCACTTCCACGATCGAGCGTCCGCCGGAGCCGTCCACCCGCAGGCTGCGGACCCGGCATGCTCCGGGCACCGGCGGACCTGCATCCGGCGCTTAGAAGAACTCCGATGACGCTGGCCGTTATTTCATTTTCCGTCACCGACTGTGACGAACCGTGGCCGCGCCGGGCGGCTCACAGCCCGAGCAGGGACTCCAGGCCGACCGTCAGGCCGGCCGGCAGCGACTCCGCGCCACGCACCGCCAGCAGTACGCCGGGCATGAACGAGGCCCGGTCCAGCGAGTCGTGCCGGATCGTCAGCACCTCGCCGTGGCCGCCGAGGAGCACCTCCTGGTGTGCGACCAGCCCGGCGAGCCGGACGGAATGCACGTGGACCCCGTCCAGCACCGCCCCGCGCGCCCCGTCGGCCTGGGACACCGTGGCGTCCGGCGAGGGCGGCAGCCCCGCGCCGGACCTGGCCTGCTCGATCATCGCGGCCGTCCGCGTGGCCGTGCCGGATGGCGCGTCTGCCTTGCCGGCGTGATGCATCTCGATGACCTCGGCCGACTCGAAGAACGGGGCCGCCTGCTCGGCGAATCGCATCATCAGCACGGCGCCCACCGAGAAGTTCGGCACGACGAGCACCCGGCTGCCGGGCGTCTCATCGAGCCACTGCCCCACCTCCGCGAGCCGGCCGGCGTCGAAGCCAGAGGTCCCGACGACGACGCAGAGCCCGTGGCCGACGCACCAGCGCAGGTTCGCCATGACGGCGCCGGGATGGGTGAAGTCGACGACCACATCACAACTGGCCAGCGGGTCCAGTGAGTCTCCGACGTCCACCTGGGCGGACAGCGCCAGGTCATCGGCGGCCTCGATCGCGCCGCAGGCCTGCGACCCCATGCGCCCACGGGCGCCCAGCACCCCGACCTTGATCATCGCATCCTCGCTCACCGCTCGCGTGCCTGGCTACCGGCCGATCCTAGTCACCAGGCCGGGCCATCGACGGCGAGCCCGGAAAGCGCAGGCCGGCCCGAGGGTGACCTCGGGCCGGCCTGCGCGCAGCCAGAATTCTGGCCTGGTAACGGATCAGTCCATCGCCGCGGTGACGAAAGCGCCCGGGTCGTCGTAGGGACCCACCACGGCCAGCGCCTTGGGCTGGCCCAGCACAGTGGCCGCGATGTCCCGGACGTCCTGGCCGGTGACCGCCTCGATCGAGGCGAGCACCTCGTCGACTGGCTCCAGCCGCGGGTGCACCAGCTCGGACTTGCCGAGCCTGCTCATCCGGGACGAGGGATCTTCCAGGCCGAGCACGATCGAGCCGCGCAGCTGGCCCTTCCCGCGCTCCAGCTCCTCCTCGGTGAGGCCGTCGGCGATCACCTTGGCGATCTCTTCCCGGCAGATAGCCAGCACCTCGTCGGCCTTGGCCGGCAGGCAGCCCGCGTAAATGCCCCACAGCCCGGTCTCCGCATGCTGGGAGCTGAAGCTGTAGACCGAGTAGGCCAGGCCGCGCTTCTCCCGGACTTCCTGGAAGAGCCGCGACGACATGCCGCCGCCCAGCGCCGAGTTCAGCACGCCGAGCGCGAACCGCCGGTCGTCCCCGCGAGCCAGCCCGGAGCAGCCGAGCACCAGGTTGGCCTGCTCGATGGGCCGGGAGACCAGCCGCACGCCGGTGCCGTGGCCGTCACCGGCGGAAGAACCGCCCAGCCGCGGCGGGGCCGGCTGGCGGTCGCCGGTCAGCGCCGGGCCGAACGCCGCGCGGACGAGCTCGACCACCCGGTCGTGATCGAGGCTGCCCGCCGCGGCCACGACCAGGTTGTCCGGGGTGTACCGGGTCCGGTAGTGCTCGAAGATCCGGTCCCGGGTGATGGAGTTGATCGAGTCCACCGTGCCCAGGATGGGACGGCCGAGCGGAGTGTCACCGAAGAGCTGCTCCGAGAACGCCTCGTGGACCAGGTCCGCCGGGTCGTCCTCGTTCATGGCGATCTCTTCGAGGATCACGCCGCGCTCCGCATCGACGTCCTGCGGGGCGATCAGCGAGCTGTGCACCATGTCCGACAGCACGTCGATGGCGAGCGGCAGGTCGGAGTCGAGGACCCGCGCGTAGTAGCAGGTGTACTCCTTGGCGGTGAACGCGTTCAGCTCGCCGCCGACCGCATCCATCGCCGCCGAGATCTCCAGCGCGCTCCGCCGCGACGTGCCCTTGAACAGCAGGTGCTCGAGGTAGTGCGTCGCCCCGGCGTGGGGCCGGTCCTCGTCGCGCGAGCCGACGCCGGCCCAGATGCCCAGGGCCGCCGACCGGACCGCAGGCAGCGACTCGGTGATGACCCGCAGGCCGCCGGGCAGGACCGAGCGACGTACGCCCGAGTCACTGGCCGGCGGCCGCTCGCCGCCTGTCATCATGAGTTACCGGATCCGCCGCTGCCGGCCCCCCCGGACCCGCCACGGCTGCGCTGCCGGCTGCGGGGCCGGTCGCCGCCGCCCTCGCCGCCACGGTCGCGGTCACCACGGTCGCGGTCACCACGGGCGGAGTCACCACGGGGCCCGCGGTGCTCGTCACCGCCACCGCCGAGGTCCTCGCCCGCGGCCTCGCGCTCGACGACCTCGACCGGCACCAGCGACAGCTTGCCGCGGTCGTCGACCTCGCGGATCTCGACCTGGATCTTGTCGCCGACCTTCACCACGTCGTCCACGTTGTCGATCCGGGCGCCGCCGTGCAGCTTGCGGATCTGGGTGATGTGCAGCAGCCCGTCCTTGCCGGGCAGCAGCGAGATGAACGCGCCGAACGTGGTCGTCTTCACCACGGTGCCGAGGAAGCGCTCGCCGACCTCCGGGATGTGCGGGTTCGCGATCGCGTTGATCATCGTGCGCGCGGCCTCGGCGGAAGTGCCGTCGGTAGCCCCGATGTAGATGGTGCCGTCGTCCTCGATCGTGATCTCGGCGCCGGTCTCGTCCTGGATCGAGTTGATCATCTTGCCCTTAGGCCCGATAACCTCGCCGATCTTGTCCACCGGAACGTGGACGGTGATGATGCGCGGCGCGTTGTCGCTCATCTCGCCCGGCTCGTCGATCGCCTCGCGCATGACCTCGAGGATGGTCAGCCGGGCGCCGCGGGCCTGCCGGAGCGCGGCACCCAGCACCGAGGCCGGGATGCCGTCCAGCTTGGTATCCAGCTGCAGGGCGGTGATGACGTCCTGGGTGCCGGCCACCTTGAAGTCCATGTCGCCGAAGGCATCCTCGGCGCCGAGGATGTCGGTCAGCGTCACGAACTCGCCGCCCTCATGGATGAGGCCCATGGCGATGCCCGCGACCATGCCCTTGAGCGGCACGCCCGCATCCAGGAGCGACATCGTGGACGCGCAGACCGAGCCCATCGAGGTGGAGCCGTTGGAGCTGAGCGCCTCGGACACCTGCCGGATCGCGTAGGGGAACTCCTCGCGGGTCGGCAGCACCGGCAGCAGGGCACGCTCGGCGAGCGCGCCATGGCCGATCTCGCGCCGCTTGGGCGAGCCCACCCGGCCGGTCTCGCCGGTGGAATACGGCGGGAAGTTGTAGTTGTGCATGTAGCGCTTGGTGCGCTCGGGGTTGAGCGTGTCGATCATCTGCTCCATCCGGAGCATGTTCAGCGTGGTCACACCGAGGATCTGGGTCTCGCCGCGCTCGAACAGCGCGGAGCCGTGCACTCGGGGCAGCACCCCGGCCTCGGCCGAGAGCTGCCGGATGTCGGCCAGGCCACGGCCGTCGATACGGACGCCGTCCCGGATAACCCGCTCGCGGACCAGCTTCTTGGTCAGCGCGCGGAACGCGCCGCTGATCTCCTTCTCGCGGCCCTCGAACTGGGTGGCGAGCTTCTCGGTCGCCAGCGCCTTGACCCGGTCGGTCTCGGCGTCGCGCTCCTGCTTGCCGGGGATGGTCAGCGCCTGGGCCAGCTCCTCGGAGACATCGGCGGCCACGGCGTCGTAGACGTCCTGGCTGTAGTCGAGGAAAGTCGGGAACTCGCGCGTCTCCTTGGCGGCGACGCGGGCGACCTCGGACTGGCCCTGGCAGAGCGCCCGGATGAACGGCTTGGCCGCCTCCAGGCCCTGGGCGATCGTCTCCTCGGTCGGGGCGACGGCCCCGCTGCCGGAGTCGGCCAGCAGCGGGAGGGTGTGCGGGGTGGACTCGGCCTCGACCATCATGATCGCTACCTCGCCGTCCTCCAGCACTCGGCCGGCCACCACCATGTCGAAGGTGGCCTCCGCGAGCTGGGAGTAGTTCGGGAAGCCGACCCACTGGCCCTTGATCAGCGCGACACGAACGCCGCCGATCGGCCCGGAGAACGGCAGCCCGGACAGCTGCGTCGACAGCGAGGCCGCGTTGATCGCGACCACGTCATACAGGTGATCGGGATGCAGGGCCATGATCGTCTCGACGACCTGGACCTCGTTGCGCAGCCCTTTCACGAACGAGGGCCGCAGGGGCCGGTCGATCAGGCGGCAGGTGAGAATCGCGTCCTCAGACGGACGGCCCTCACGACGGAAAAACGAGCCGGGGATCCGGCCCGCCGCGTACATGCGCTCCTCGACGTCCACCGTCAGCGGGAAGAAGTCGAGATTGTCCTTGGGATGCTTGGACGCGCTCGTGGCGGACAGCACCATCGTCTCGTCATCGAGATAGACGACGGCCGATCCGCCCGCGAGCTTGGCCAGGCGGCCAGTCTCGAACCGGAGCTTATGTACGCCAAAAGAGCCGTTGTCAATAGTGACCTCGGCGCTATAGACACCCTCCACGGGTGAGACCTCCTTGGATGAGGTCCCGCGCCTGCCCGCCGCCAGTGGAGCGCCATGCCAGCCAGCTAGCTGGGTAATGCTGCCGGCCGGTCTTCGATTGAAGCTCTCGGCCCCGCGAGGCGCGCTGAGCGCCCGCCGGACCCGAGAACCACTACCGAGGACCGGCCCTATGGGCGCTGTCAGCGCTCCGGGCCGGAGCCGCGGGACGTCGTTCGTTTGTGGTGTGTATTCAGTTGTCGCCGCTGATGCCGCGCGTCTCAGCGGACGCGCGGCCCCTCAGGACGTGTGCAACGCAGCCAACCTACCTGCGCAGCCCGAGCTTCTCGATCAGCGCGCGGTAACGGCTGATGTCCTTGCGGGCCAGGTACTGCAGCAGGCGCCTGCGGCGGCCCACGAGCAGCAGCAGCCCGCGTCGGCTGTGGTGGTCGTGCTTGTGCACCTTGAGGTGCTCGGTCAGGTCGTTGATCCGCCTGGTCAGCAGCGCGACCTGGACTTCCGGCGAGCCGGTGTCACCCTCATTGGTCGCGTGACCGGCGATAATCTCAGTCTTCACCGTGGTGTCGAGCGGCACGTTGCTCCCTCGTGTTGCGTCGTTCTCCGGCACCCAGGGGGGATCCTGGGACCAGTCGGGATACGGAGACGGCCGTGCATCGCAATGCCGTGCAAGCTCTCCAGATGGTCAGCCGCCTGAGGGCGCAGCCAACCGGGCCTAATACTCCAGCCGACTTCATACGGTATCACGCCAGCGCGTCACTCGGGCCCGCCGGCGAGAGCTGCCCGTTACCCGATCGTTACGAACTTTCCCGACCTGGCAGCCGGCGGCCGCGTGTAAAGCTCGTCTGGATTCCGGCGCGCCACCCCGAGGAGGCCGCAGTGCGCCATCGCGGCGAGTTCGGTGACTTCTACGAGGCCAACTACGGGCGGATCGTGGCCATGACCGCCGCCCTGCTCGGTGACCGGCATGAGGCCGAGGACGTGGCCCAGGAGGCCTTCGCCCGCGCGCTGACCCGGTGGTCCCGGCTGGCCGGATACGAGCTGCCCGAGGCCTGGGTCCGGCGGGTGGCGCTGCGGATCGCGATCGACTCCGGCCGCCGGCGGCGGCGCGCCCGGGCCACGGCGGCGCGGCTGGAGGGACAGCGGCAGTCGCCGGGCCCCGAGCCCGGCGACGCGATCGGCTTCACTGCCCTCGAGGCCGCGCTGCTCAGGCTGCCGCTGCGGGAGCGCGAGGTGCTCGTCCTGCATTACCTCGCTGACCTGCCGGTCGAGGCGATCGCCCGGGACTGCGGCCTGCCCCCCGGCACGGTCAAGACGCGGCTGGCGGCCAGCACCTGGAGCAGGAACTAGCGCAGTCCCCGGAGGCGGTGGCGTGATGACCGATCAGCAGCTACGCGAGCAGTTCGACGACTGGGCCCGGCCGCTGCGCGGCACCGTGCCGCCCCCGGTCACCGTCATCCGCCGCCGGGCCCGGCAGCGCACAGCCCGGCGGCCGCCTCGGCTGCCTCCGCGCTGGCCGTAGCCGGCCTGATCACTGGGCTGGTCGTCAGCGGCCTGCCCTTCGGCTCCCCGCCCGCCCGGCCGCCTGCCCAGCAGGCGGGGACCCGCGCCCGGTATCCGTTCCCGCCCGGAAATCCCTTCCTGCTCACGATCGGCACGTCTCGCGGCCGGGCGGTCATCCACGACCTGCGTACTGGCCGGGCGCGGGTTATCGTCCCGCCGGGCCGGGGCGGCTGGTTCACGTGGGTGGCGGCGGCCGCCAGCGACCGGCTCTTCGTCCTGGCCGATCAGGCCGGCCGCGCTGGCGTGGCTGATTTCTACGCGCTGCGGCTCGGCCCGGCCGGGCAGGTGGTCTCGCTGCGCCGCGTGCCGCGGCTCCCGGCAGTGGACGGCCAGATCTACGGCCTGGCCGTCAGCGCAGACGGCAGCGAGTTCGCCGTGGCCACCATGCCGCGGGTACCAGGCTCGGGCTCCGTGCGCGTCTCGGTGTTCGGGCCCACGAGCGCGGTCACCTCCCGCTCGTGGGCCGCTGTGGCGGGCGCGGCCAGCACGCTGTCCTGGGCCAGCGGCGGCAGGCTCGCCTTCTACTGGGGAGATGCCCGGCGGCCGGCCCGGTCCGGGCTGCGGATCCTCAGCACGGCGGGTCGGCTGGGCGGTGAGCAGGGCGCGCCGGGCGGCGGAGACACGTCACTGCTCAGCCAGTCACGCCTCGCCGTCGCCGCCCAGAATCACTCCGGCAGCGCCCAGATCACTGCGGACGGGTCCATGGTGCTGACCGCCGCGGCGGAGGCCAGCTCGGGGCCGGCCGCGGCGCAGACGCGGCTCGGTGAGTTCTCAGCGGCGTCGGGGCGGCTGCTGCGCTGGCTCCCGTTGACCGGCCAGAACACTGGCGTGACCTACTGCGGCGTGCTGTGGGCCAGTCGCGCCGACAGCAAGCTGATCACTCAATGCGGGGACGTTCAGGAGGAGATCAACGGCAGCCACGTGACCCGCATCCGCCTCCCGGTGATCATCGAGGACTCGGTGGTCGGATATCAGAACAGCTTCGCCTGGTGAGCATTGCCTAGCCACGCAGGCTAACCGCCGGGCCGGTCCCGCAGGACTTCGCGGGCGGCGGTCACGTCCTGGCGCATCTGGCTGATCAGTTCCGCCACCGAGTCGAACCGCGCCTGGCCGCGGAGCCGGGTGACGAAGTCCGCCGCCATCTGGGTGCCGTACAGGTCGAGGTCGTCACGGTCCAGGGCATAGGCCTCCACCGTCTGCTCCCGGCCGTCGAAGGTGGGATTGGTACCGACCGAGATCGCGGCCGGCCACCGCTCCCGCTCCTCGCCCTCGCCGTCGAGGCTGACCAGCCAGCCGGCGTAGACGCCGTCCGCGGGGATGGCCGTGTGCGGCAGCGTCTGCAGGTTGGCCGTCGGGAAGCCGAGCGCGCGACCGCGCTGCTGGCCGCGGACGACGACCCCTTCGACCCGGTGCGGCCGGCCGAGGTCCCGCGCGGCGCCGGCCACGTCACCGGAGCTGAGCAGCTCCCGGATGGCGGTCGAGGAGATGGTCGTGCCCCCGTCGGTCAGCAGCGGCACGCCCTCGGCCGTGAACTCGTACTTCTCGCCGAGCTCGGCCAGCAGGGCCACGTCGCCGGCGGCCCGGTGGCCGAAGCGGAAGTTCTCCCCCACCACCACGTGAGCCGCGTGCAGCCGGTCCACCAGCACCGCCCGGACGAACTCGTCGGGGCCGAGCTGGGAGACCTCGTAGGTGAAGGGCAGCACGCAGACGGCGCTGACGCGCAGGCCGGCCAGCAGCTGGCAGCGGCGCCGCACCGTGCACAGGAGCGGCGGGTGGGAACCGGGCCGGACGACCTCATCCGGATGCGGGTCGAAGGTGACGACGACCACGGGCAGCCCCAGCTCCCGGGCGGCGGCCACCGCCCGCGCGACGATGCGCTGGTGGCCGAGGTGCACGCCGTCGAACACGCCCACGATGACCACGCAGGCGCCCCAGTCCGCGGGCACCTCCTCCGGGCCCTGCCACCGCTGCATCTGCGGTCCCCCTATCGATCTGGTCTGCGGTCTACGGCGGTGTTCCAAGCCTCCCACGCGGCCGGGCCAGGCGGCACTCCCGGGCAACCTCGCCGCCGGGGCGCCCGACCGGGTGGCCGGGCGACCTAGCCGGTGAAGACGGCGAGCGACCGGGCCTGGCCGCCTTCCTCGGTGAGCAGCGCGATCAGTGACCCGTCCGGGGCGAAGGCCGCGACCGGGCCGGCGGCACCCAGGGCGGGCAGCCGTCCGCCGTGGCCCACCTGGCGGGCCTCGTCGGCGGTGAGATCCCGGCGGGCGAAGGCAGCGGCTGCCGCCTGGGCCAGCGGGATCACCGACCACGAGGCGGCCAGGTCCTCCAGCGTCACGGCGTCGCCGGCCAGGTAGGGTCCCACCCGGGTCCGGCGCAGCGCGGTCAGGTGCCCGCCGACCCCGAGCGCGTCGCCCAGGTCGCGGGCGATGGCCCGGATGTAGGTCCCGCTAGAGCAGGTCACCTCGATGTCGAAGTCCAGCAGGTCGCCGCGCTCGTCGCTGACCCGGCGCACGGCCACGATCTCCAGGGACGAGATCGTCACCGGCCGGGCCGGGAGGTCGGGCGGCGCGCCCTGGCGAGTCAGCCGGTACGCGCGCTGCCCGGCCACCTTGATCGCGCTGATGCCCGGCGGCACCTGCATGATCTCGCCGCTAAGCGCGGCGGCGGCGGCGCGCAGCGCCTCCGGCGTCACGTCCGTGGCCGGGACCCGGGCCAGGATCTCGCCCTCGGCGTCGTCGGTATCGGTGCGCTGGCCGAGGCGGACCGTGCCGCGGTACTCCTTCTGGGTCAGCGCCAGGTGGCCGAGCAGCCGGGTCGCCTTCTCCACCCCGACGACCAGCACGCCGGTCGCCATGGGGTCCAGGGTGCCCGCGTGACCCACCCGCCGGGTGCCCGCCAGCCGCCGGACCCGCGCCACGACGTCGTGCGAGGTGAGCCCGGCCGGCTTGTCCACGATCACCAGGCCACTGGGCGCGGTCATGCCGTGGTCATCCCCCGAGCCGCTCGCGCAGGATCGCCATGGCCGCCGTGGCCGAGCCGCCCGCGGTGAAGCCGGCGGCCCGGGCGTGGCCGCCCCCGCCCAGGGCCTTGCAGGCGCGCCCGACGTCGACGCGCCCCTTGGAGCGGGTCGAGATCAGCCAGTCGCCGTTGTCGGCCTCCTTGAGCACCACGGCCACCTCGGCCTCGTCGGTGCGCCGCAGCACGTCGATCACCGGCTCGACCGCGTCCAGCGGCATGCCGCCCCGGGCGCGATCGGCCCTCGTGACGGCGGCCCAGACCAAGCCGAGGCCGCCGGCCGCCTGCGGCTCGAGCGTTGCCCGGCCCAGCACCGCCGACAGCAGCTCGAGGTAGCCGAACGGGGCCCGGTCGAACAGCTCGTGCGCCACCTCGCCGGGGTCGATCCCGGTGCTGAGCAGTTCCGCGGCCAGCTCATGAATGCGCGGCGTGGTGGCGAACTTGAACGAGCCGGTGTCGGTGACCAGGCCCGCGTACAGGCCGAGCGCGATGTCACGGGAGACGGGCACGCCCAGCCGGCCGATCAGGTCGCGGGCCAGCAGGGCGGTGGCCGCCGCCGCCGGGTCGACGAGACGGACGGAGCCAAAGCCGACGTTCGACGCGTGGTGGTCCAGCACGATCAGCTCGTCGGCGCGGGCGGCGCACGGAGCCAGCACGCCCAGCCGGTCGGCGCTGGCGGCGTCGAAGGTCATCATCACCGCGGGGCGCCGCGGATAGGCGCTGGGCGGCCGGAGCAGGTCCACGCCGGGCAGGAAGCGCAGGATGCCCGGCACCTCGAAGGGCTGATCACCGAACGAGGCCACGACGCTGACCGGCCGGCCGGAGGACGTGAGGGCCAGGGTCACGGCCAGCATGGACCCGAGCGCGTCAGCATCCGGCCGCACGTGGCAGGCGAGGCAGACTTCCTGCGCGCCGGCCAGGATCTTCAGCGCCCGGGCCCACTCGGCTTCAAGATCGGGGATACCGGGAGCGCCAGAGGTCACGACGGCGAGTATCCCGCGTCCTGATCGGCCTCGGCCGGGATTTCGCCGAGTTGACCCTCGCCGTCATCGTGGTCGTCCCCGTCAGGCCCGGCCGGGCTGCGGTAGGGATCGGGATCTCCGGCGGGAACGGCGCCCGCCCGCGCCGCGGCCACCGCCGCGTCCGCCTGGCGGGCGCGGGCCACCAGATCCTCGATGTTCCGGGCGGTATCGGGCACCTTGTCCAGCTGGAACGAGATGGCCGGCGTGTGCTTGATCCCGGTCTGCCGGCCGACCTCCGACCTGATCAGGCCGGCCGCGCTGGCCAGGGCCGCGGCCGTGGCCTCGTGCTCGGCATCGGACCCGTACACCGTGTAGAAGACCGTCGCCTCGCGCAGGTCGCCGGTGACCCGCGCCTCGGTGACCGTGACGAAGCCCAGCCGCGGATCCTTGATCCGGTGCTCGAGCATCTCGGCCACGATCTGGGCGATCCGCTCGCCGAGCTTGCGTGCCCTGGCCGCGTTCATCCCGGTCACTCCCCTTCGTCGTGGAACAGCTGCTGGCGCGCGGAGAGCAGCTCGATCTCAGGACGGCCCGCGACGAAACGCTCGCATGCCTCCAGCACGCCGACGGCGTGCGCCGCGGTGGAGCTCACCACGGCGACGCCAATCTCGGCCCTGCGGTGCAGGTCCTGGTGCCCGGTCTCGCCGACCGCCGCGCCGGGGAAATGCCGGCGCACCTCGGCCAGAAGCGGCCGGACCGCGGAGCGCTTCTGCTTGAGCGACCGTACATCGCCCAGCAGCACGTCCAGGGTCAGTGCGCCGACATACACGCCAGTTCCGCCGGTTCGGTCAGCAGCGATCGCGCGGGTCTGCCCATCAGGTGCGCGGCTTCTCCCGCAGCTCGAACGTCTCGATGATGTCCCCGACCTTGATGTCGTTGTAGCCGATGCCGATGCCGCACTCGAAGCCCTCGCGGACCTCGGTCGCGTCATCCTTGAACCGGCGCAGCGACTCGACCGTGAGGTTGCCGGCGACCACGACGCCGTCCCGGACCAGCCGCGCCTTGCTGTTGCGCGTGATGATCCCGGACCGCACGATGCAGCCTGCCACGTTGCCCACCCGCGGCACCCGGAAGACCTCGCGGACTTCCGCCGTGCCGAGCTGGGCTTCCTCGTAGATCGGCTTCAGCATGCCCTTGAGCGCGGCTTCGACTTCCTCGATCGCCTGGTAGATAACCGAGTAGTAACGGATATCCACGCCCTCACGCTGGGCCAGCTCGCCGGCCCTTCCGGCGGGCCGGACGTTGAAGCCGATGATCACCGCTTCGGAGGCGATGGCCAGGTTGACGTCATCCTGCGTGATGGCGCCCACGCCACGGCCGATGACCCGCAGAACCACTTCCTCGCCGACGTCCAGCTGGAGCAGGGCATCCTCAAGCGCCTCGACCGAGCCGGACACATCACCCTTGATGATGAGCAGCAGCTCTTCGCGCTCGCCCGACTTGAGCGCGGACTCCAGGTCCTCCAGGGTGACCCGCGGCCGCCGCTGGGCGAACATGGCGCTGCGCTCCCGCGCCTCGCGCCGCTCGGCGATCTGGCGGGCCACCCGGTCGTCGTCGACGACCAGGAAGTTGTCGCCAGCGCCTGGCACGGCGGTGAGCCCGAGGACCTGCACCGGACGGGACGGCGGGGCCTCGCTGACCTGGTCGCCATTCTCGTCGAGCATGGCCCGCACGCGGCCGAAGGCCTCGCCGGCCACTATCGAGTCGCCGACGTGCAGCGTGCCGCGCTGTACGAGCACCGTCGCGACCGGGCCGCGGCCCTTGTCCAGGTGCGCCTCGATCGCCACGCCCTGAGCCTGCTGGCTCGGGTTGGCGCGCAGGTCCAGCTCGGCGTCGGCGGTCAGCACGACCGCCTCGAGCAGCGAGTCGATGCCCGTGCCGTTGCGAGCGGAGACGTCGACGAACAGGTTCTGGCCGCCGAACTCCTCGGCCACCAGGCCGTACTCGGTGAGCTGGGCCCGCACTCGCTGCGGGTCAGCGCCCTCCTTGTCGACCTTGTTGACCGCCACCACGATCGGCACCCCGGCCGCCTGGGCATGGTTCAGCGCCTCGGTGGTCTGCGGCTTCACGCCGTCGTCGGCGGCGACTACCAGCACGACCAGGTCCGTCGTCTCCGCCCCGCGGGCACGCATGGCGGTGAACGCCTCGTGGCCGGGGGTGTCGATGAACGTGATCTTGCGCTCCTGGCCGTCCACTACCGTGTCGGCCTGATAGGCGCCGATGTGCTGGGTGATGCCGCCCGCCTCGTGCGCCATCAGGTTGGTGTTCCGGATCGCGTCCAGCAGCTTGGTCTTGCCGTGGTCGACGTGACCCATGACGGTGACCACCGGGGGCCGCGCCACCAGGTCGGTGTCATCGCCCTCGTCCTCGCCGAACTCGATGTCAAAGGCCTCGAGCAGCTCGCGGTCCTCTTCCTCCGGCGAGACAACCTGGACGGTATAGCTGAGCTCGGCGCCCAGCAGCTGCAGGGTCTCGTCGTTCACCGACTGGGTAGCGGTGACCATCTCGCCCAGGTGGAAGAGCACCTGAACCAGCGAGGCCGGGTTCACCCCGATCTTGTCGGCGAAGTCGCTCAGCGAGGCGCCGCGCGACAGCCTGATGACCTGGCCGTTGCCGCGCGGAATCGAGACGCCGCCGATCGCCGGCGCCTGCATGTTGTCAAATTCCTGACGGCGCTGCTTCTTGGACTTGCGGCCGCGCTGCTGGCGGCCGCCCGGCCGCCCGAACGCCCCCTGGGTGCCACTGCGGCCGCGGCCGCCGGGCCGCGCCGGGCCCATGCCGGGACGCGGACCGCCGCCACCGCCGCCACCGCCGCCGCGCGGGCCGCCGGCACCAGCACCGGGACCACCTCGGCCGCCGGGCCGCGTACCGGTGCCCGGACCGCTAGAGCCGCCGCGCGGGCCGGCGCCGCCGGGACCGCCGGGACCGCCGGGACCCCGGCCGCCGCCGCCGACGGGCCGCGGCGGCATGCTGCTGGGACTGGGGCGCGGGCCGCCGGGACGCGGGCCGCCGGGACGCGGACCGCCGGGACGGGTGTCACCGGGACCGCCGGGCCGGGCACCGGCCGGACGCGGACCGCCGGGAGCGGCGGGACGGCCGACCTGCGGCGCGGTGCCACCGGCGCCACCGGGGGCGCCGGATGCGGCCGGAGCGCCGGGAGCGGCCGGCTGGCCGGGCCGCGGCGGGCGCGCGGCGCCCATGCCGGTGGCGGTCGAGCTGAAGGGGTTGTTTCCGGGCCGGGGCCCTGGCCGCGGCACGGACCGGCCGCCGGCGGCCGAGCCGCCTGGCCGTGGCGCGCCCGCGCCAGGAGCCGGACGAGGCGCAGCTGGCCGCGCCGGGGCCGTCTGGTCAGCCTGGGCCGACCCGGCGTCCTCCGCCGCGGCGGACTGCGCTGGGGCGGACTGGCCGGGACCGGCCTGGGCCGGCGGTGCCTCCGGCGACTGAGTCGCCGGGAAGGGCGTCGGCACGGCGGCCGACGGGCCCTGCGGCGCAGCGGTGCGCGGCTGCGCCGTCGCGCCCGCATCTGCCGGGGGGCCTGCCTGCGCCGCGGGGGCGGCCGAGGTGCTGCCGTTCACGCTTCCCTGGCCGTCTGCTGCATCCGACCGCGTGCTGGACGGCGCGGTGCTGGACGGCGCGGTGCTGGACGGTGCGGTGCTGGATGGCCCGGTGCTGGACGGCACCCCCGCCGGGCCGGCCGACGGGGCCGACGCGGCCTGCTGAGCACGCCGCTGTCCGTTACCTGCCTGGGCCCTCGGCTGCTGCGCCGAGAACGCTTCCTTAAGCCTGCGGACCACGGGCGCCTCTATCGTCGAGGACGCCGACCGCACGAACTCGCCCATTTCCTGAAGCTTGGCCATGACGGCCTTGCTTTCGACGCCGAACTCTTTCGCGAGTTCGTAAACCCGGACCTTCGCCACTGCGCTCCCTCTACTCGGCCCGGCTCCATGCCGGGCCAGTCAGCCGGTCCGGGGCAGCGCGTGCTCCGTCCGGCGTCAGCCTCTGCTGTTCATCGCCGCATACTCATCGCGCGTTCATCGCAATCTCAGCCTGCCCTCTCAAGCACGTCCTGCCATCCGTTCCGTCCGCCCCTGGTGCCGCCGGCCTGGCTCCGGCGCTCACGAGCCGGGCGGGCCTGCGCGCAGGCCCGGCAGCCGCCACCTAGCGCGCAGCTAGGCGAGTGGCTGAGCGCCCAGGTACTCAGCAAGCCCTTCGCCCCGGATTGTTCCCGGCACGCGAAGCGCCCGCACGAGTGCCTTGCGGCGCTGGGCCCGCTCCAGGCATCCCGGAACGGGGTGCAGGTACGCTCCCCGCCCAGGTAGCCGCGCCGCGGTGTCGGGGACTAGGTCGTCCCCGACAGCTACGACACGAAGCAAGTCGGACTTGGCCGCGCGTACTCCGCATCCCACACACGTCCGGGTTGGTGACGCCGATCGGGAAGGCGACGGAGACCGTCTGGCCATTCTGCCGTCTAGCTTACAGTGTCGGCGCATCCGCGGCACCGGGCACGGGCCCCGCGATATCCCCGCCCGCCGCGGTCCCGCCCGCCGGGACGCCCGCCGCGGCCGGCGCGGGCCGGGCCGGGCGCCCGGCCGGTGCCGCCGCGGGGTCGCTGCCCGCGGTATCGGACCGGATGTCGATCCGCCATCCGGTCAGCCGGGCGGCCAGCCGGGCGTTCTGGCCCTCTTTCCCGATGGCCAGGGAGAGCTGGTAGTCCGGCACGATCACCTGGGCCACCCGCGCGGCCGCGTCCACCACGATCACCTTGGACACCCGCGCCGGTGACAGCGCGTGCGCCACGAACTTGGCCGGATCAGGTGAGTAGTCGACGATGTCGATCTTCTCGCCGTGCAGCTCGGTCATGACATTGCGGACCCGGCTGCCCATCGGCCCGATGCAGGCGCCCTTGGCGTTGACGCCCTGCTGGTGCGAGATCACGGCGATCTTGCTGCGGTGACCAGCCTCGCGGGCGATGGCCGCGATCTCCACCGCGCCGGAGGCGATCTCCGGGACCTCCAGCGCGAACAGCTTCCGGACCAGGTTGGGGTGGGTCCGTGACAGGGTCACCGACGGACCGCGATACCCCTTGCGGACATGCAGGACATAACAGCGCAGCCGCTCGCCGTGCACGTACCGCTCGCCGGGAACCTGCTCACTCGGCGGCAGGATGGCCTCCAGCTTGCCGAGGTCGACCAGCACCGCCCGCGGATCCCTGCCCTGCTGGATGACGCCGGCGACCACGTCGCCCTCGCGGCCGGCGTACTCACCGAAGGTGAGCTCGTCCTCGGCGTCCCGCAGGCGCTGCAGGATGACCTGCCGCGCGGTCGTAGCCGCGATCCGGCCGAAGCCGTCCGGCGTGTCGTCGTACTCCCTGGCCACCTGGCCGTCCTCGCCCAGCTCCGCGGCCCAGACCGTGACATGGCCGGTGCTCCGGCTGACTTCCACCCTGGCCGAGGCGGCGACCCCGTCGCTGCGATGGTAGGCGACGAGGAGCGCATCCTCGATGGCCTTGATGGCCAGGTCCATCGAGATGTCTTTCTCGGCTTCCAGGCTGCGCAGCGCGCTTAGGTCAATATCCATCGGATCCCTCCTCGTCTGCGCCCTCGTCGTCAAAGTCTTCGTCAGCTGAGTCGTCGGCGGCGCCCTCGTCGCCGGGACCGGCCCCGATCCGCGCGAACTCCACCTTTATCTTGCCCGCGCCCAGGTCACCGTAGCCAAACCGGCGGCTCTCGCCGTCGACATCGATCGTGATCCCGTCGGCGCTCGCCCCCATGATCCTGCCCTCGACCGTGGCCGGGGCCGGGTCGTCGTCGACGGGCTCGGCCGTCAGCGGCGCTACGACCAGGCGACCGATGGCCCGGCGCCAGTGCCGCCGCTCGGTTAGCGGGCGGTCCACGCCGGGCGAGGAGACCTCGAGGGTGTAAGGCTGCTCGCCCATCACGGAGCTGTCATCCAGTGCGGCCGACAGTGCCCGGCTGACCAGGGCGATATCGTCCAGGCTGACCCCGCCGTCGGCGTCCACCACCACGCGCAGCAGGCGGCGGCGGCCGGCGGCGGTGATCCGGACGCCCTCCAGGTCCATGCCCATGCTGGCAGCCACGGGTGCGAGCAGGCCGGCCACCTCGTCGGCGGCCACGGCCACGGGCGGGTGGCCATGGCCACTGTTGCCGCCGCGGCCGCCGTTGCCGGCCGCGGACCTGCCGCCCGTCCCCGGACGGCGGCCCGCAGCGGCGGGCGGCCGCACCGAACCGTGACGGGAGCTACCGCTCATCACGACCTCCTCGCCCCGCGACCTGTGCTTTTGTAGAAGACAGCCTCTAGCCTAGCCGGGCGCGGGCACTTCGCCGTGCGCCGGCGCGGCCGATGCAGGGTCAGCGGCGTGGCCGGCGCGGCGCGGACGGGCCGCTGCCAGGGCCGCTGACCGCGCGAACGGCGCGGCGGCCCGGCCCGTGAGATGCTGAGGGGCTGCTGCGCAGGCAGGCCGGAATACCTTGTGATCACGCGACTGGAGGGCGTTTCGTGGCGGCAGATCCGGGCCGGCGAGCGGTGCTCGCCGCCACCGCCGTGCTCCCGCTGCTGGTAGCAGGCTGCCGCGGCACCCAGGCCCTGCAGGCCCCGCCGCAGCCCGCTCCGGACGTGTCCCGGCTCCGCGGCGCGATCCGGGCCGAGGAACAGACGGTGGCCCGGTACCAGGGCGCGGTCCGGCTGCTGCGCGACGGCCCGGCGGCCGGCACCGGCAGTCAGCCCGCCACCATCGCGACCCTGGCGGGCCTGCTCGCCGAGCATCAGGAGCATCTGCGGCAGCTACGGAAGCGGCTGGTCCCGGGCTCGCCGCTGGCGGCGGGCTCGGCGCCCCTGGCCGCGCCGGCGCGCCCCGCGCTGCCGGCCACGACGCGGGCGCTGCTCAGTTATCTGGGCCGCGCCGAGCAGGCCGCATCGGACTGGCAATTCGGCCAGGTGCCGCACGTCCCGGCGTCGCTGGCCCAGCTGCTCGCGAGCATCTCGGCGTCCGAGGCTACCCACGTGCCGGTCCTGCGCGCCGCCGGGGGTGCCTGATGCGAGGCAGCCGGGCGGCGAGCTGGGTCTCGCCGGAGACGCGCGCGCTGCAGGCGGCCCTGGCCGCGGAGCAGGCGGCCATCTATGGCTACGGGGTGGCCGGCTCGCACCTGAGCGGGGCGGCGCGGGCCCAGGCGACGACCTGGTGGCTCGCGCATCAGGTGGCGGCGGACAAGCTGACCGCGATGCTGCAGTCCCGGAGGGCTCGTCCCGCTCCCGCCGCCGTGGCCTACCAGCTCCCGCACCAGGTCGCCGCGGCAGCGCAGGCGGTCAGCCTCGCCGCCACCCTGGAGGATCAGGTCACGAGCGCCTACCTGGGGCTGGTGGCCCTGCCAGCGCAGTCCGTCCGGATGCTCGGCGCGGGCCAGGCCCGGGCCGCCGCGCTGCGGGCCGCCGCCTGGCGCGGCAGCACGCAGGCGTTCCCTGGCCTGGCTATCTCTGGTTAGCTACTCACCGCGAGGACGCGCCGGATGCGGCTGGCCGCCCCGGCGGTGTCCTCGCCCGAGGCGATCCGCTCGGCCCACGACCACCAGTACCACCACTGGCCATCCCGGCCACGGCCGGCGTAGACGTCCTCGGCCAGGGCCGCCGCGGCCGGATTGACCACGTGCAGGCTGGGGATGCGCCCTGGCGGCGTGACGAGGCGCGCTCGCAGGCCGTGCTGGGTCAGCTTCTCAGCCAGTTCCTCGAGCTTGCTGAGATAGGTATGCCAGTTATCGGCATCCTCGCGGGCCGGCTGAGTCTCCACCGTCATATGGTCACCCCTGGTAGCGGTTTGTAGCGAGCGGTAGTTTCTTTTACCAGCATGACCGCACCGGACCACACATGCAACATGCATTAAGAAATTCGCACGACATCACAGGATCGTTGCACGTGGCAGGGAACGACCCCGCACTGGACGTGATGCCCCGGACCCGGCCACACTGGACGGTCACGGTCGAGCTGACCGAGGGAGGGAAGCCCATGGCCAGTGCTCAGAGCCCGACGGTCCGGCGACGCCGGCTCGCCCTAGAGCTCCGGCGGCTCCGCGAGTCGGCCAAGCTGACCTGCGAGGACGTCGCTGAGCGGCTGGAGTGCTCCGCATCCAAGATCAGCCGGGTGGAAACGGGCCGGGTCTCGGTCTCGCCCCGGGACGTGCGGGACATGCTGCAGATCTACGGAGTGCCGCCCGACCAGCGGGAGAGCCTCGTCCAGCTCGCCAGGGACTCCCGGCAGAAGGGCTGGTGGCACGCCTACAGCGACTCGATCCAGCCGCATTTCGCCACCTACCTCGGGCTGGAGAGCGCCGCGTCGGAGATCCGGATCTACGAGGTCAGCCTCATTCCGAACCTGCTGCAGACCGAGGACTACGCGCGCACCGTGATCAGCGCCGGCATGGTGACGAGCCCGCAGGAGGACATCGAGCGCCAGGTCGCCCTGCGGATGGCCCGCCAGCCCACGCTGACCAGGGCGGATCCGCCCAAGGTCTGGGCCGTCCTGGACGAGGCGGCCCTCCGCCGCCGGGTGGGTGGCGCCGAGCTGATGCGGCTCCAGCTGGAGTACCTGCTGGAGCTCTCCCGGCTGTCCAACGTCTCCCTGCAGGTGATCCCGTTCGGCGGGGGCGCCCATCCCGCGATGGGCCGGCCGTTCGTGATCCTGGTCTTCCCCGAGCGAATCGATCCCGACGTGGTCTACCTGGAGGACCTGACCAGCGCCCTGTACGTGGAGGACGTCGATGAGGTCGACCGGTACAACATGTTCTTCAATCACCTGCGGGCCACGGCGCTGTCCTTCGATGCCTCGGCGGCGCTGATCACCGCCGTGATCAAGGAGATGTAGCCGGCTCAGCTCAGCGCCGGCGGCAGGGGGCCGGCATGCAGGACGGTCAGCCGCGATACGGCGCGGGTCAGCGCCACGTACAGCCGGTGCAGGCCGCGCAGCTCGGCAGCCGCGATCCGGTCCGGCTCGACCACGATGACCTGGTCGAACTCCAGGCCCTTGGCCAGACTGACCGGGACCATGGTGAGCTGGCCGGGTCCCTGCTCTGCCTCGAGCGGCGCATGCGGCACCCCGGCCGCGGCCAGCATCGACGCCAGCGCCGGCAGGTGGTCGTCGGCCGCGATCACGGCGGCCGAGCCCGGCCGGGCCAGGGCCTGCGAGCAGGCCTCTGTCAGGGCAGCGGCCATCCCGCCCGGCCCGACGCCGCGAACCTCCAGCGCCCCGGCGTCCTGGCGCACGGAACGGGCCGCGCCGAGACCGGGCGCGATCTGGTCCAGGAGGCGGCTGGCGAAGTCCAGGATCTGCCGCGGCACGCGGTAGCCGGTGTCCAGCACCCGCAGGTCGGCCTGCTGCTTGCCGATATGGCCGAGCAGTTCCGCCCAGCTGGTGGTGGCCCACGGCGTCGTCCCCTGGGCCAGGTCGCCGAGCACCGTCGCCGAGCCGGTCGCGCAGCGCCGGCCGATGGCGCGGCACTCCATCGGCGAGAGGTCCTGGGCCTCGTCCACGACGACGTGCGCCAGGCTCGGCGTTCGCTCGATCAGGTCGCGCGTCTCGTCGATCAGCACGGCGTCGGCGGCCGACCACCGGGCCGAGCCGGGACTGCGCGGCCCGGCGGACCAGGTGATGGCCGCCTGCTCGGCCGGGTCCAGGATCCCGTTCGCCGCCCGGGCCAGCGCGGCGGGATCGGACAGCAGCCGGAACACCAGGCGCACCGGGTCGGCCTTCGGCCAGATGGCGTCGACCGCGGCGCGTACCTGCCGGGTGCGCCGGACCGCGTCGTGGGTGCGGTCATCGCAGCTCTCGCCCGCCCCCTCCATCTTGGTCAGGATCACGTGGGCAATCCGGTGGGCGAGCATGTCCCGGCCGGTCCCGTAGCGGACGCCGCGGGCGTTCAGCTCGCTGACCAGCTCGCTGATCTCAGCCGCGGAGACCCGCCAGCGCCGGGAGCCGCGGGGCAGCATGATGGGCTCGGCCGGCTCGGCCAGCTGATCCCAGAGCGCGCGCCTGAGCACCCGGGCCATCCGGGCATCGCCCTTGATGATGGCCGCCCGGTCGGTGTCGGCGCCGCGGACCGGCACGCTCGCCAGCAGATCGGCCACCGATAGCTGGGTCACGTTCAGCTCGCCGAGGGCGGGCAGCACGTGCCGGATGTAGGCGAGGAAGGCCCGGTTCGGCCCGATCACCAGCACGCCGCCGCGGCTGAGCCGCCCGGCGTAGGCGTACAGCAGGTAGGCGACCCGGTGCAGGCCGACGGCGGTCTTGCCGGTGCCAGGGGCGCCCTGCACGCAGACGCTCTGCTCGACGGCAGACCTGACGATGTCGTCCTGCTCCGGCTGGATGGTGGCGACGATGTCGCGCATCGGGCCCGACCGCGGCCGCTCGATCTCGTCAATCAGGATCCTGCTGGGCCCCGCCTGTCCGGCGTTCCCGGCGGCGGCCGCCCCGGCCAGCAGCGACTCGTCCTCGTAGGCGGTGAGCTCCGCGCCGGAGAAGCCGAACCGGCGCCGCAGGGCCAGTCCCATCGGCTCGGCCGGGCTGGCCCGGTAGAACGGCCGCGATACCGGCGCGCGCCAGTCGACCACGACCGCCCGCCCGGTCCCGTCGTGGACGTGCCGCCGCCCGATGTGAAACTCCTCGCCAGCAAACGAGCCGCCGCCGGCGGGCGGGTGACGCGCGTAGTTAACCCGGCCGAAGAACAGCGGCGTGTCCGGCAGGTCCTTGAGGGCCTCCGCCCGGCGGTAGAGATCGGCCTTGAGATACTCCTCCGACACCGGATCACCGGCCAGTGCCCGCAGCGACAGCACGTCCTCGCGCATGAGGCGGAGGAACTCGCGGGACTGGTCCAGGTGCGCGCGCTCGGCGGTCAGGGTGGGGTCGGGGTCTGCCTGACCGGCGCTTTCGGGGCTGGCCGGCGGCATGGCTCATCTCCTTTGAGGGCAGTGGGCCCGGCGGGTCGCCGGCAGGCGCTGCGGGCCGGATCCGCGGGCGCGGTCCGGCGGCAGCCAGGAGAGATAGACGGCACGGAGGACGGGCAGGCACGGTCAACGCAGGAAGCGGCCGTGGAAGGCACAGCATCCTAGCAACCCCGCACCTGCCCGTCACCTCAGTTTCACCCCGCTGCCCCGCCGCTGCCCCGCCGCCACTCCGGCGCCGCGCCCGCGCCGCACCGGGCTGATCGGCCCAGCGCAGATTTACCAGATCCAGTGAAAGCCGACCACGGTGCGCTCGATCGAGCGCATGTAGCGATGGGCGGAGTTCTGGCTGTCCAGGCTGGCTTCCTCCTGGCGGGTGACCGGGCCGTCGACACCGTCCCAGGTGGCCCACCAGAGCTTGACCGGCAGCCGGCTCGGGTGAAACTGCACCCGGATGTCGAAATTCTCCAGGTAGGCCATGACGGCGCGGCGGTACTGGCGCTCCTGCGGATCACGGGGATCGCCCGGGTACTGGTAGGTCGTCCAGTACTCCAGGGTCATGGTCTCGCCGACCCCGAGCTCCTTGGACAGGATGATGCTGGTGGCGAAGACTCCCTCGCCGATCTGGTACAGCTGCCGGGATACTCCCCGGCAGCCCTGCCCGACCTCCAGGGTCAGCGCGTTGGTGTCATACAGGTACGGGATCTGGCTGGTGCCGGCCGCGAGAGCCTCGATGACCTGCATAGTCCGGGTGCGGGAGGGCCGCCCGTCCGCTCCGATCTCGGCATGATCGTGCAGCGCCAGCGACTGGTGGCGGCGCGGGCCCAGGGCGGCTCGCAGGTCGTGCTCGAGCTGCGGCGGGACCGCCCGCCGGCCCGACAGCACCGCGATCGAGTCCGAGCCGTTCCACAGCCGCCACAGGCGATCGGACTCGCTGTCGGAAATGTGGAAGGCGTCGATGAACAGCGTGAGCAGCGGGCGGCTGAGCAGGCGGCCGGACAGGGCCCGCGATACGGAGTCCTTGAGCTGGCGGGGCCCGACGTCGGCGTCGCCGGCGTGACGGGGAAAACTCCACAGGTGCTCGGCCAGCACGACGGCCACGGCCAGCTGGTTGATCTCGCCAGGCCGCTCGCGCACGACGTGCTGTTCCCACAGCCGCCGGTAGCCGCCCTGTTTCTGCAGTAACTGACGCAGGTAAGAGGCTGCCACTCCGCGGCCGTTACCAGCGACCGGCGCCGATTCGCTCACGGGCTGCCTATCGTCCTCTGTGCGACCTTACTGCGACATCCGCGGGTTAGTTTACGTACTCAAGGCGCTTGGAATGCGGAAAGTGCCGCAAAGGGGGAGGCAGGGCCCGCTGCTTGCGGCGGGCCCTGCACCTTTCCCGCAAGCCTGCGCTCAGGCCCTGACCGCAGCGGCTAGAAGAGCACCGACATGAAGGTGCCCGTCTGCGTGAACCCGACCCGGCTGTAGGCGGTCCGCGCGGGGGCGTTGAAGTCGTTGACGTACAAGGTCACCACGGGCGCGAGCGTGGCCAGGGCGGCCTGCACGACCGCCGCCATGCCGTGCACGGCGCGGCCCTGGCCGCGGGCCTCGGGGGGCACCCACACGCCCTGGACCTGGCAGGCGTGCGGGGTCACGGCCCCGACCTCGGCCTTGAACAGCACCTGCCCGTTCTCGATCCGCGCGTAGGAACGGCCGGCCCGGATCAGCTCGTTCACCCGGGCCCGGTAGGCCGTGCCGCCATCCGGACCGATCGGCGAGACGCCCACTTCCTCGGTGAACATGGCGATGCAGGCCGGCAGCAGCACGTCGAGCTGATCGGGCCGGACCACCCGCACCAGCGGGTCCGGCTCCGCCTGCGGCGGGCCCGCGATGGTCAGCACCGGCTGCACCGACCGCACATCGCGCGGCCGCCCCCAGGCCGGCGATAGCAGGCCCCACAGCTGGGTGACGGCCTGCGCGGTCCCGACGATCGACGAGCAGCGGCGGCCGTTCATCCGCGCCCGCTCGGCGAACACCACGATGGCCTCGGGGGTGGCCTCGATCGGGACCAGGTTGGCCCCCGAGTAGCACAGCGAGGTGAGCCGGCCGCCCTCGTAGTAACCCCAGACCTGAGCGCCCAGCCGGCGCGGGTCCAGCCCGGCATTCCGGATTCGCGAGCTGACGAAGACGTTGTTAACCGGATCGCGGTCGCAGATGGCGAGAACCTCGTCGCGATCATGATCGGTCAGCATGCGGAACGAGGTTGACCGCCACGCCCTGGTGCGCAGCACCTCTCAAGCCTAACGGCAGTCAGGCGCGGGACCAGCACGGGATCGCGGGGCTAGGGGTGTGGCGGTGGCACGGCCGGGCAGGTCGCGCTGACCAGGCCCGTCCCGGCGGGCAGCGCCCCGGTGGCCAGATAACGGTTCAGGTAGCCGTCAACGCACGTATTGGGCGGGATAGCCAGGGACTGGCCGTGATTGCCGCCGCCCGCGACGACCACCATCCGGGCGCTGGGCAGCTGCCGCCGGGCGACCAGGGCACCGGCATAGGGCGTGGCCGGGTCGAGGGTGCCCTGCAGCATGAGGATGCCCGGCAGTCCCGGCGCCCCGATCTTTACCGGCCGCGGCGGCCCCTGGACCGGCCAGAACGCGCACGCCGCGTTGAACCAGGCGTTATCCCAGGCCTCGAACGGCGCTTTCGCGTAGACCCTCCTGGTATCGGCGTCCCAGGTCGCCCAGGAGCGCGGCCAGCTCACGTCGGCGCACTCCACCGCGTTGTAGACCGCGAACTCGTTCTCATTCTGCGCGCCCGCCTGGCGGTAGAGGCGCACGAGGGCGGCGTTGCCCGCATGGAGGTAGTTCGCCAGCGCGACGGCCAGGCCGGGCCAGTACTGGTCGTCGTAGCCGCCGACCAGGAAGGTGTCATCGAACTCGTCCGGGCCGACCAGCGGGTCCGAGGGGCCGTTGATCGGGCTGGCCGCCAGCCGCGCCCGGGCCGCGTGCCAGGACTGGCTGACCGCGGCCGGGGTGGTGCCCAGCCGGTAGACGGAGTCGTACCTGGCCGCCCAGGCGAAGAACGCGTCGAGCCGGCCCTGGAACGCGTAGTCCTGGTCCAGGTTGTCGGTGTACCAGACGCCCGCCGGATCCACCGTGCTGTCCAGCACCATGCGCCGCACCCGGTGCGGGAACAAGCTCGCGTAGACCTGGCCGATATAGGTGCCGTAGGAGTAGGCGAGATAGCTGATCTGGGACTGGCCGAGGGCCGCCCGGATGGAATCCAGGTCCCGGGCGATGTTGTGCGTGGTCATGTAGGGCAGCAGCCAGCCGTACCGGCGCTGGCAGTCGGCCGCGTAACTCTGAGCCCGGCCGACGAGCACCTGCTCGGCCGCCTTGCTGGCGGGGATGTAGTTGGGCCGGGCCCGGGCGAAGAAGGACGGATCGCAGTGCAGCGCGGGCACCGAGGCACCGGTCCCCCGGGTGTCGAAGCCGACGATGTCGTACTCGGCCGCCACGGCCGGGCTCAGCCTCCGCGCGACGAACGCCGCCAGGCTGCGCCCCGGCCCGCCGGGACCGCCGGGATTGACCAGCAGGACCCCCTGCCGCCTCGCCGCCGGAGCGGTGGCCGGGACCCGCGAGAGAGCCAGCGTGATCTGCCGGCCGCCGGGCTGCTGGTAGTTCACCGGCACCTGGAGGCTGGCGCACTGCAGCTGCTGGCTTACCTGCGGGCAGGCATGCCAGGACGGCGGGGTGGCCGGGGCGCCCGTGGTGCCGGCGGCGCCCGTGGTGCGGTGGCTGCCCGTGGTGCCGTGGCTGCCCGTGGTGCTGTGGCTGCCCGTGCTGCCCGGGCTCGAGGGCTCTCCGCTGGAGCACCCCGCGATCCCGAGACCGGCGGCGAGGCCGCAGACCGTCGCGGCGGCTAGCAGCGCTGTCTTCATGCCTGACATCCTGCCGTATCGG
This sequence comes from Streptosporangiaceae bacterium, assembly GCA_036510065.1. Taxonomy (GTDB): domain Bacteria; phylum Actinomycetota; class Actinomycetes; order Streptosporangiales; family Streptosporangiaceae; genus DASUBV01. Next base: position 28,624 of record DATCEO010000156.1, read on the forward strand.
CCCGCGGCGACGGCGCTCGCTGCCGGCGGCAGCGGCCGGTCAGACCTGGACGAACTCGATGCCGGCCAGCTGGCAGAAGACGCGCCAGCTGGCCGCGTGGTGTCCCAGGTTCATCACCTCGTGGTGCGGGGCGCCGGCGGTGAGCCAGCCGTTGAGGCAGGCCCGCACGCCGGAGGCGGGCCGGAACTGCCCGTAGGGCATCTCCAGGGCGGGCAGCTCCTGGCTGTCCAGGTTCTCGCCCTCGGCCACCACCAGCCGGAACCGCGCCCCTTCCAGCGAGACCAGGGCGGCCAGGGTGGCCGGCCCCGGCTGGTACTGGAACAGGAAGGTCGGCGGGTCGGCCAGCCGGCCGATGCCGAGCGGCCGCTTGATGAGCCGGACCGGGCGGTCGGAGCGGGCGATCTTCCAGTTCCCCTCGCCCATGTGGCTTTGCAGGATCGAGTCGGAGGGGAAGTCCATCGCGTACATCTCGGTGAAGTGGGCATCGCCGATCAGCGCGTGCCCGGCGGAGACGAGGCAGGCGGTCAGCACGTCGCCCTCGGCCGCGTACCCGTAGCCCTTGGCCATCAGGGTGGAGGCGGCCGCGAGCGGCAGCCGGCTGAACCGGCCGTCGTCGCCGATCACGTCGAAGTGCGCGGTGTAGGCACCGAAGCCACGGTCGATCAGGATCTGCTCGATCGCCACCTGCATGCGGGCATGATCCTCGCGCTCGGCCGCCGACAGGCGCGGGTCGATCTCGAAGCTGGCGTCCTCGAACGCGATGACCTCGCGAGCCTGGGCGTCGGTGACCGCCTGCATCCCCCGGTACATGTCGCCGGGCGCGACCGCGAGGATCTCCGGGCCCAGCGAGCGGATGAGCGCGCTCTCGTCGACCCGGATGTCGCCCATGTCGTTCATGGCGTAGCCGAAGATGGCCGTCTTCAGCGACTTCCACCTGGTCACCGCGGCCGCGGCCCGGGCCCACCGGCCCACGTCCGCACGAAACTGCTCGCTTCGCCAGTCGTCGGTCAGCACGGCGAACCGCTTCCCGGCCCGGACCATCGCGTTGGCAGTGTCCTGGGCGCCGTGCACGCCCTGGTTGTAGGTCATGTCGGCCATGTCCCAGGCGGGCGTGACCGTGGGCTCGGGCTGGATGTTGGCCAGCAGGAGGGGCAGCCGCGATTCGGCGAGCAGCCGCGCGACTCGCATGGCCGGCCCGTAGGTGAGCATGACCACCATGACGCCGTCCAGGTCGGCGCTCTCGAATTCGCGCATCGCGCGGCGGGCGTCCTCGCGGTACTTGATCGCCTTGCTGGGGATGAACTCGCCCACGTCGGCGAGCTGTGCGGCGATCTCGGCGGCGTAGCCCTCCTGCCGCTGCGAGATGCCGGGAATCATCTCGTCGTACAGGTCCTGCATGATCCCGAGGATCCCGATCCGGGGCTTACGGTCAGTCATCCCATCCTCCATCGCGTGCTACGCCGGTCAGTGCTGGCCGTAGGACTGCTGGTACCGCTGGTGCAGCGCGTCCACCTGGTCCGCGGCGAGCGGGTCCGGCGCGCCGAGCGCCCGGGCCAGGGCCACGGTCCTGGCCGCGTCCTCGCACATGACGGCGGCCTTGACCGCGTCACGGGCGGTCCGCCCGACGGTGAAAACCCCGTGGCTGCGCATCAGGACGGCCGGGGAACGGTGACCGTCCAGGGTGGCCACGATGCCGCGGCCGATCTCGTCGCCGCCGATGAGCGCGAACGGCCCGACGGGGATCTCCCCGCCGAACTCGTCGGCCATCGCCGTCAGCACGCACGGGATCGGCTGCCCGATGGCCGCCCAGGCCGTGGCGTGCGGCGAGTGGGTATGCACGACGCCGCCGACGTCGGCCCGATGCCGGTAGACATACGCGTGCGTGGCCGTGTCGCTGGACGGGCTCAGCGGGCCCTCGACGACCTGGCCGTCGAGGTCACAGACGACCATCGCCGCCGGTGTCAGGTCGCCGTAGTCCACCCCGCTCGGCTTGATCACCATCAGGTCGGCGCCGGGCACCCGCGCGGAGATGTTGCCGGAGGTCCAGGCGACCAGGTTGTTCACGACCAGGGCCGCGTGCAGGTCGCAGACCTGGACCCGGGCGTCGGAGATGGCGGCGCTGATCCCGAGTTCCGTGCTCATGGCTGGCTTCCTTCCGGCAGGAGGGCTTCGCGGGCGGGGTGCCGGGCCAGAGCCCGGTCGCGGATCGCGCGGAGCCGGTGCATGACCTCGTTGGCGCCGCGGCCGAAGTAGTCGTGCAGGAGCGAGTATTCCGCGTACAGGTCGTCGTAGACGTCGGCGCTGGCCGGGGCGGGCCGGTACGCCGCCTCGCGCTTGCCGCCCATGGCCGCCGCCGCGGCGGGCACGTCGGGGTAGGCACCCGCGGCGACGGCCGCGTGAATCGCGGCGCCCAGCGCCGGGCCCTGGCCGGAGGAGATCAGGCTGAGCGGCCGGCGGAGCACGTCCGCGTACACCTGCATCACGAACGGGTCCTTGAGCAGGCCGCCGGCCACTACCAGCTCGGTGACGCCGACGCCGGAGGACTCGAAGGCGTCGATGATGACCCGCGTCCCGAACGCGGTGGCCTCCACGAGCGCCCGGTAGATATCCGGCGCCCGGGTGGCCAGGGTGGCGCCGACCAGGGCTCCCGACAGGTAGTGATCGACCAGCACGGAACGGTTGCCGCTCAGCCAGTCCAGGGCGATCAGGCCGTGCGCCCCGGCGGGCTGCCGGGCGGCCTCCTGCGACAGCAGCTCGAACAGCGAGATGGCGCGCCGGGCCGCCTCGCGGGTGTAGGCGGCCGGGACGGCCTGGTCGGCGAACCAGGCGAAGATGTCGCCGACCCCGCTCTGCCCGGCCTCGTAGCCCCACAGCCCGGCCACGATGCCGCCGTCCACCGCCCCGCACATGCCGGGCACCTCGGCCAGGGCGGCCGCGCTCAGCACGTGACAGGTCGAGGTCCCCATGATGGCCACCAGCTGACCGGGCCCGATCGCGTTCGCGGCCGGCGGCGTCACGTGCGCGTCCACGTTGCCGACCGCGACCGCGATGCCGGCGGGCAGCCCGGTCCACCGCGCGGCCCGTGGTGTCAGCCGTCCGGCCAGGGTGCCCAGCTGCGCCACCGGATGCGCGAGCTTGTCGTCGGCAAAGGCGGCGAAGGCCGGGTTCAGCGCGCCGAGGAAATCCCGGGAGGGATAACGCCCGTCCTGCCAGATGCCCTTGTACCCGGCCGTGGCGGCGTTGCGGGTCTCGGCACCGCACAGCTGCCAGACGATCCAGTCCGCCGCCTCGATCCAGCGGTCGGCCCGGTGATAGGCGGCCGGGTCCTCCTCCAGCAGCTGCAGGCCCTTGGCGAACTGCCACTCCGAGGAGATCTTGCCGCCGTACCGGGCGAGCCACCGCTCCCCCCGCTCGGCCGCCAGGGCGTTGATCCGGTCGGCGTGCGGCTGGGCGGCATGATGCTTCCACAGCTTGGCGTAGGAGTGCGGGCGGCCCCGCAGGTCGGGCAGCTCGCTGAGCGGGGTCCCGTCGCGAACCGCGGGCAGCACCGTGCAGGCGGTGAAGTCGGTCGCGATCCCGATGACGGCGGACGGGTCGATGCCGGCCTCGGCGATGGCCGCCGGGACGGCCTCCCGGAGCACGTCCAGGTAATCCTGCGGGTCCTGCAGGGCCCAGTCGGGCGGCAGCGGCTCACCGGTCGCCGCCAGCACGTCGTCCATGACGCCGTGGCGGTACTCATGCACCGCGGTGCCGAGCTCGGCACCGTCAGCCACCCGGACCACCAGCGCCCGCCCGGACAGGGTCCCGTAGTCGACCCCGATCACGCACGCGGCAAGCTCGTTGTTAGCGCGCACACCTACCATCCGCCCGATTCTTTCCGCTCAGTCGCTCGCCGGTCCAGCCGCCTAGTCCCGGCGCCGGTCATCCGGCCGCGCCGGCGGCGCTGTCCCGCACGATCAGCTCCGTGCCGACGGGCTGCTGCGGGCCGTCCGCGCGGGCTCCGGAGATTTTCTGCACCAGCAGCCGGAGTGCCCGGCGGCCCAGCTCGGCGAAGTCCTGCCGGACCGTCGTCAGCGGCGGCCGGAAGAACTCGGCCTCGGGGATGTCGTCGAAGCCAACCACGCTGACATCGCGCGGGACCTGCCTCCCGGTCTCGGACATCGCGCGGATGACGCCGAGGGCCATCTGGTCGTTCATGCACAGCACCGCGGTGACCTCCGGCAGCGCGGCCAGCGCCCGCCCGGCCTGGTATCCCGCCCGGGACGACCAGTCGCCGGTCATGACCGCCGGCGCTGGGACGCCCGCCTGGGCCAGGGCCTGCCGCCAGCCGGCCGCCCGCTCCTGAGCGTCGAGGCTCGTTTCCGGCCCGCCCACCAGGTGCACGCAGCGGTGGCCCAGGCCGAGCAGGTACTGCGTGGCGGCGATGGCGCCGCCGGCGTTGTCGACGGCTACCGAGGCCAGCGGGGCGCTGGTGCCGCAGCCCACCGCCACGAGCGGCACCTCGTCCGGCATGCCGACCAGGGCCGCTACCGCGGAGACGCTCGGCGCGATGACGATGATGCCCTCCACGCCCTGGCTCAGCAGCCGCTCGACCGCGTCGAGGGCCGAGCCGTGATCCAGCGCCAGCAGGCTGGCGACAGAGACGAAGTAGGTACCGGCTGCCGCCTGCTCGATGCCGTACAGCATGGAGGCCGGGCCGACCAGGTCGGTATCGCAGCTGATGACGCCCAGCGTGTGGGTCCGGCGGGTCACCAGCGTGCGGGCGGCGGCGTTCGGCCGGTAGGCGAGCTTGCTGATCGCCGCGAGCACGTTATCCCTGGTCTGCGGGCGGACGTTGGGATGGTCGTTCACGACCCGGGAAACCGTCTGGTGGGACACGCCGGCCAGCCGGGCCACGTCCGCCATGACAGGCCGCCGGGCCACCGGTCGCGCTGGCCGGCTTGCCGCCGGGCGGCTTGCCGCCGGGCGAAAGGCTGAGCCTCCCGCTGACGAAGCCATGCCCACGGTCTCCTCTCGCCAGGCCGGCGCGAGCCCCCTGATCTGACAATATTCGCACATACCTGGCCGGAAAAGCCGACCGCAGGTGCCCGCGGCGGCGGCCGCAGCAAGGGTACTCCGGTGCAGGCAGGGGGAGCCGGAAACGCCGGCCTGCCAGCCGCCACTGTAGGCCAGGCCAGCCACGATCCGCCAGGTCACCTGTCGGCCGCGGGCAGGCGGGCCGGCTGGTTACCCGGGTGCCGGGTGCCGGGACCGGGTGCCAGCACTGGGTCGGCCGGGCGGCCGCCGGGGCACGTCCGCTCGCGGTCAGCGGCCCTTCTGGCGGGCCTCCAGGGCGGCCCGGTACTCCTGCACCACCATCTCGGTCAGCTCGTCCACCGAGGTATCCGCGCTGGGCTTGTCGTAGGTGATCTCGCCGTGCTGGAGCAGGTTGACCCGGTCGCAGACCTCCAGGACCTGAGCGTAGTTATGGGCGATGATGATCACCGACACGTCGCCGCGCGCCTTGAGGTCCCGCACCAGCCCGAGGATCAGCGCGCCCTCCTTGGCCCCCATGGCGGCCAGCGGCTCGTCCAGGAGCAGGATCTTCGCGTCCGAGTACACCGAGCGGGCCACCGCGATGCCCTGCCGCTGCCCGCCGGACAGCTTGGCCACCTCGACGTCCACCGACGGGATCCGCACCCCCATGTCCGCCAGGTGCTCCCTGGCCAGGCGGCGCATCTTCCGGTTGTTGAGCATGGGTCCCCGCCGGAGCTCCCGGTTGAGGTACATGTTGTGGTAGACGCTCAGCTCGTTGATGAGGGCGAGATCCTGGTAGACGACGTCGATGCCGAAGGCCCGGGCGTTATCCACCCCTTTCAGGGTCACCTCCTCGCCGCGCAGCAGGATCCGGCCGGTGTCCGGCGGCTGGAAGCCGCAGAGGATTTTGAGCAGGGTCGACTTCCCGGCGCCGTTATCTCCGATCAGTCCTAGTACCTCACCGGGGGCCAGCCGGATGTTCACGTCGGTCAGCGCCGTGACGGCACCGAAGGACTTGCTGATGTGCTCGCCGCGCAGGACATCGGCGACCGGCCCCGGCGCGGCCGGTGCCGAGCTCTCGCTAACGTCGCTGGTCATCAGGACCTCCCTGCCCTTCGCAGCCGGGTGAGATACACGTTGGCGATCATGGCGGCGAGGATCGCGGCGCCCAGGATGATCAGGAACGGGTTGGAGCTGATGCCCAGCAGGTTGAAGCCGTCCTGCAAGATCGCGAGCACCAGCATGCCCAGGAGCGCGCCGAGGACCGTGCCGGAGCCGCCCGCCAGGGCCGTCCCGCCGATGACCGCGGCCGCGACCGCGTAGAACATGGGGGTGAAGCCCCCGGCGCTAGGGTCAATGGTGTTGGTGCGGAACGCCTCCAGGATCCCGGCGACGGCACCGAGCGTGCTCGTGGCCATGAAGTTGCCGAATTTGATCTTCGCGACGCTGATGCCCGCCTCGCTCGCGCCGAGCAGGTTCCCGCCCGTGGCCACGGTATGCAGCCCCCAGCGCGTCCTGATCAGCACGAAGTGGAAGATCGCGACCAGCACCACGGCCCAGATGATCTCCGCCCAGGCGAACCCGCCGAACCACTTCCCGATGCCGAGCGCCTCGGGCGGCAGGTTCTTGGCCTGGGCCTGCGAGATGGTCAGCATGAAGCCGTTGAGGATGAAGGCGGTGCCCAGGGTGGCGATGAACGAGGGCACCTTGAGCCGGACCACCAGGAAGCCGTTGATCAGGCCGATGATCGCGCCGCAGATCAGCGCCAGCACGATGGCCAGGAAGACCGGGATGTGGTAGTCGGTGATGAAGAAGTACATCAGGAACGGCGACAGCACCCAGACGTAGCCGACCGACAGGTCGATCTCCCCGCACACCAGCAGCAGCACCTCGCCGATGGCGATGATGGCGTACGGCGCGGTCCCCTGGGAGACGTTGATGATGTTGAGCCGGGTGAAGAACGACGTGCTGGCTGAGCTGACGAAGCCGAAGTAGATCACCAGCACGGCCGCGACGATAAAGACGCTGGCCTCGCGCTGGCGCAGGAATGCGGCGCCGCCGCGGCCGAACATAGATCGCAGGCCAGCGCCCGATCCGGGGCCGCTACCGGGGCCGGCGAGGGGGTCCGCGCTTCGCTGGGCAGTCTCGCTCACGTCACCTGTCCGTTCTGTCTACCTGCCGCGTCTGTGGCCCGGGCCGTGCGCGTGGCGCCGGCCGCCGCCGGCCTGGGAGCCCAGCCACAAGCTCCGGCCGGGGCGGCGGCGCCACGCGCTGCACCGGGTCAGGTGCTGATCGGCCCGGTCTTACTCAGGTACTTCTCGGCCGTGGTCGACCCCTCGAACCTGGTGGAGGGCGAGGTGTAGGGAGCGGCGTTGGCCTTGGTCACGAACTTCAGTCCCGTGTCGGTCGCCGGCGGCGAGACCAGGCCGCCCGAGAGCTTGAACAGATACAGGTACAGCGTAGGCAGGAAACCCTGCAAATAGGGCGACTGGTCAATGGTGAAGCCGAGCTGGCCTGCCTTGATGGCCGTCAGCGTGGCCGGCTCCAGGTCAAACCCGCCGGACGAGACCTTGCTGGTCAGGCCGTACTTGGCCAGCGCCGGCCCGAGCAGTGCGGTCGAGCCGCCGTCCACGGCGAAGACGCCCTGCAGCTTGCTCCCGTTGGCCTGGATGAACTCCGGGATGCTGGTGTTCTCCTGGCTCTGCGACGCGCCGCTGTCGAAGCCGGCCGTGTGCAGGATCTTCAGGCCCTTGCCGGCCGCCAGGATCGCGGCGTTCGCGCCGTCCAGCCGCGGCTGGATGTTCAGCGAGCCCGGCTGGGCGATGATGCCGCAGGCGGTCCCGCCGTGCGGCATGGTCGCCGCGACGCGGGCGCCGACCTCCTGGCCCGACACGTACAGCTCCTGGCCCACGTAGGCCAGGCCGTTGGTGGGGCTGCTGGTCGCCCCGTTGGCGTTGTAGGTGACGACCGGGATGCCGGCTGACAGGGCCTTGGCAATGGGGCTGGTGAAGGCCGTCGCCGACACCACCGTGCTCGCGATGCCGGCCGAGCTCGCCGCGATAGCCGCGTTGAAGGACGTCAGCATGGTGGGGACGGTCGGCTGCGTGGAGGTCGCGCCCGTCCAGGACGGCGTCGGGAGGCCGAGCAGGGCCGCGGCGTCGGCGAACCCGTACTGGGTGGGGGTGAAGAAGGAGTTGTCGGTGACGTGATTGATGAAGGTGAACTTCCACTTCGGGGTGCTGGGGAAGTTCCCGGCCGTGTCCTTGGCCGCCTGGGCCGTGCTGCTGCCATTCGAGCCGCAGGCAGCGAGCAGGGCCGAGGCGGCCGCCGTGGCGCTGACCAGGCCAGTCCCCTGGAGCAGGCGGCGACGACTTGGCCCGTCCTTCATATTGAGCGTTTGGATTGCCTCATCGACCTTCGGGTCGATTTTGTCCATCGCAGACCTCCGGGATGTTGAAGGGGTTCGCACCTGACCCGTGGCTGCAGCGTCAGCCCGGCATGCGCAGGCGACGGCGGGCTGACCTGCACGGCTGGCCCTGCCGTTGTGAGCGCTCACATCTGGTTGACGGTGCATGTTAGACGCCACAAACTAGAACAGGCCTAGATCAGGAGTCAATGACAAATTCGCACAGATGCGAAGATGTGATTTGGCCGCCGGGCCGCCGGGCGGCCGCCTGCGAGGCCGGGCCGGCCGCCGATGCGGCCGCCGTCTGCGAGGGCCGGACGCCGATGCGGCGGCCGTCTGCGAGGGCCGGACGCCGATGCGGCGGCCGTTTGCGAGGGCCGGACGCCGATGCGGCGGCCGTTTGCGAGGGCCGGACGCCGATGCGCGAGGGCCGGACGCCGATGCGGCGGCCGGCCCGGCACCCGGAATTACTCGGCCGCGGGCTCCATCTGCGCCGCGAGCTTCATGGCTTCCTCGATGAGGGTCTCGACGATCTGGGACTCGGGGACGGTCTTGACGACCTCGCCGCGAACGAAGATCTGGCCCTTGCCGTTGCCCGAGGCGACGCCGAGGTCGGCCTCCCGCGCCTCGCCGGGCCCGTTCACCACGCAGCCCATGACCGCGACGCGCAGCGGCACGTCCATCCCCTCCAGCGCCGCGGTGACCTCGTCGGCAAGCTTGTACACGTCGACCTGGGCGCGCCCGCAGGACGGGCAGGACACGATCTCCAGGCCCCGCTCGCGCATTCCGAGCGACTCCAGGATGGCGATGCCGACCTTGACCTCCTCGACCGGCGGGGCGGACAGTGACACCCGGATGGTGTCCCCGATGCCCTCGGCCAGCAGCGCGCCGAACGCGACCGCCGACTTGACTGTGCCCTGGAAGGTCGGGCCCGCCTCGGTGACGCCCAGGTGCAGCGGGTAGTCACACTGCTGCGCCAGCTGCCGGTAGGCGTTGATCATGACCACCGGGTCGTGATGCTTGACCGAGATCTTGATGTCAGTGAAGCCGTGCTCCTCGAACAGCGAGCACTCCCAGAGCGCGGACTCGACCAGGGCCTCGGGCGTGGCCTTGCCGTACTTGGCCAGCAGCCGCTTGTCCAGGGACCCGGCATTGACCCCGATCCGGATGGGCACGCCGGCCGCCGAGGCGGCCCGGGCGATCTCCCCGACCTTGTCGTCGAACGCCTTGATGTTGCCCGGGTTCACCCGCACCGCGGCACAGCCCGCGTCGATCGCGGCGAACACGTACTTGGGCTGAAAGTGAATGTCGGCGATCACCGGGATCTGCGACTTGCGGGCGATATCCGGCAGCGCATCCGCATCATCCTGGGACGGCACCGCCACCCGCACGATCTGGCAGCCCGCCGCGGTCAGCTCGGCGATCTGCTGCAGCGTGGCATTGACGTCAGCGGTCAGCGTCGTCGTCATCGACTGCACCGATACCGGCGCGCCGCCCCCAACCGGCACGGCGTGGCTGCCCTTGCCCACCATGATCTGGCGGGAAATGCGCCGTGCCGCCACCGGCTCCGGCGGCAGCTGGGGAATCCCTAGGTCAACAGTCATCTGGGCAATCGCCTCACTGAGTCAGGTGAACCGGGTTGAAGATGTCCGCCGCGATGAGGATCAAACCGAGCCCCACCAGGACGGCGAATACGCCCACGCTGACCGGGATCAGCTTCTGCATGTTTACCAGGCCCGGATCCGGCCGGCCGCGGAGCCTGGCCAGCCAGGCCCGGATCCTTTCGTAGAAGACGATAGCGAGATGGCCGCCGTCCAGCGGCAGCAGCGGCAGCAGGTTGAACGCGCCGACGAAGATGTTCAGCGAGATGACGATGAGCAGCAGCTCGGAGACGGTGAACTGCCAGCCGCCGCCCGCCGCGACCACCTGCCCGGCGTCGTTAGCGGCGCCGACGATGCTGCTGACATTCCCGGCGGGCGTCTTGCCGCGGTTCTTGGCGAACAGGTCGGGCAGGGCCGCCGGAAGTTTCGCCGCCGCCTGCCCGGACAGCTTCAGCACCTGGCCGAATGTCGAGCCTGCGTAGGCCACGCCGGACAGCGGGCCGACGCGCTGGAAGATCTGGTTCTCGATGCCCAGGTAGGAGCCGTGACGGCCCGCGACGGTGCCGGGAGTCACGCTGACGGTCACGTCCCGGCCGCCGCGGTCCACGACCACGGCGACGGGCTGGCCGACCGGCTGGGCCCGGATGACGTTGCCGACCTCGGTCCAGTTATGCACCGGCTTCCCGGCGATGGAAACGACCTTGTCCTGAGCCCGGATCCCGGCCTGCCGGGCCGGGGAGGCGGGCAGGCCCTTCGCGCACGTGCCGGAGGCCAGCGCCTTGATGGTCTGCGGCAGGCAGGGGCTGACGGACCCGATCGTGGTGGTGTTGGTGACGCCGATGCCCACGGCGAGGATGAGCAGCAGCACGAACGCCAGGGCGAAGTGCATGAACGACCCGGCCACCAGCACGATCGAGCGCTGCCAGCCTGGCTGGCGGCGGAATGAGCGTGCCTCGTCGGCAGCGTCGACCTCTTCCAGCGCGGTCATCCCGGTGATCTTCACGAAACCGCCGAGCGGCAGCACCTTGATGCCGTACTCGGTCTCGCCGCGCCTGCGGGACCACAGGGTCTGGCCGAAGCCCACGAAGAACTGGGTGACCTTCATGTGGAACTTCTTGGCGGTCAGGAAGTGGCCGGCCTCGTGCAGCATCACCGAGATGAGCAGCGCGAGAACAAAGATCACCACGCCAAGCAGGAAGCTCATCCGGCTAGCTCTCCCTCAATGCTGCCAACACTGCTGCTCCGGCGCTCACGCGGTGCCGGTCAGCTCGCGCGCCCGGATCCGCGCCCAGTGATCCGCGGCCAGGATCTCCTCCACCGCAGTCACCGCCACGCCCGCCCCGTCATGCTCCGAGACTACCTGGGCTACCGTATCGACGATTCCAGTGAACGGAATGCGGGCGGTCAGGAATGCGTCAACGCACTCCTCGTTCGCGGCGTTGTAGACCGCCGGGACGGTGCCGCCGGCGCTGCCGGCCGCTCGGGCCAGGGCGACCGCCGGGAAGGCCTCGGTGTCCAGTGGCTCGAAGGTCCAGGTATGAGCCGTGGTCCAGTCGATCGGCGCCGCGGCGCCGGCAATCCGGCTAGGCCAGCCCAGCGCCAGGGCGATGGGGAGGCCCATGTCCGGCGGGCTGGCCATCGCGATGGTGGCGCCGTCGGTGAACTCCACCATCGAGTGCACCACCGACTGCCGGTGCACGACCACGTCGATGCGGTCAAATCCCATGCCGAACAGCAGATGAGCCTCGATGAGCTCCAGGCCCTTGTTCACCAGGGTGGCGCTGTTCACCGTGATGACCGGTCCCATGTTCCAGGTCGGGTGGGCCAGGGCCTGCTCCGGCGTGACGTCAGCCAGATCCGCCCGGTCGCGGTGCAGGAACGGGCCGCCGCTGGCCGTCAGGACCAGCCGCCGCACCTCGTCCGGGCTGCCGCCGCGCAGGCACTGCGCGATCGTGGAGTGCTCCGAGTCGACCGGCACGATCTGGCCGGGCGCCGCCCGGCCCGTCACCAGCTGGCCGCCCATGATCAGCGATTCCTTGTTGGCCAGGGCCAGCGTCCGGCCGGCATCGAGCGCGGCGAGCGTGGCGGCCAGCCCGGCCGACCCCGTGACCGCGTTCAGCACGATATCGGCGGGCCATGCGGCCACCTCCGCGACGGCATCCGCGCCCGCCAGGACCTTGGGCAGCTGCCGCGTGCCGCGCCCCGGCGCCGCGGCCGTCAGGGCCTGGAGGGCCTGCTGGACGGCCGGGGCCGCGCGCTCGCTGGCCACGGCCACGACCTCGACGCCGAACTCCATGGCCTGGCTGGCCAGCAGAGCCGGGTTGCCGCCGCCCGAGGCCAGCCCGGTCAGCCGGAACCGGTCCGGGTTGCGCCGGATGATGTCGGCGGCCTGGGTGCCGATCGAGCCGGTCGAGCCCAGCAGGACGATCTCACGCGAGGGGCCGGCAGTCCGGGCAGCATCCATGCCTTCATTGTCCTCTGCCGCTGCCCGGTGCCGCCAGGCGGATGTCCCGGGCGGCCACGCCCACCAAGCCAGAGCGCGTAGCGTGAGAGCGTGATCCGTCCGCAGATACCTGACGGCGCGGGGCTCAGCACCGGTGGCCCCGCATGACCGCCGCAGCCAGTGCGCTGGCGGGCAGCTGGGGTGATCGCCGGGCGGTGCAGCAGCCGGACTGGCCCGACCTCGAGCGGCTGGCCGCCGTGGTCGGCGAGCTGGCCGGATTCGCGCCGCTGGTCTTTGCCAGCGAGTGCGACCAGCTGCGGGAGCGGCTGGCCGCGGTAGCCCGCGGCGAGGCGTTCGTCCTGCAGGGCGGAGACTGTGCCGAGACCTTCGCCGAGGCCAGCCCCCTGGCCGTGCGCGCCCGGCTGCAGACGATCTTGCAGATGGCCGTCGTCCTCACCTACGGGACCAGCGTCCCGATCATCAAGATCGGCCGGATGGCGGGCCAGTTCGCCAAGCCCCGGTCGCGGGCCACCGAGGTCCGCGACGGCGTCGAGCTGCCCGCCTACCGCGGCGACGCGGTGAATGGCCTGGAGTTCACGGCAGCGGCCAGGACGCCGGATCCGGGCCGGCTGCTGCGCGCCTACCACAGCGCCGCCGTCACCCTGAACCTCTTCCGGGCCCTCACGGCCGACGGCTTCGCCGACCTGCACCAGGTGCACGCCTGGAACCAGGACTTCGTCCGGGACAGCCCGGCCGGCCAGCGGTACGACCGGGTGGCGGGCGAGATCGACCGGGCCCTGGCCTTCATGCGCGCCTGCGGCGCGGACCCCGACGAGCTGCGCACCGTCGAGCTGTATGCCAGTCACGAGGCCCTGCTGCTGCCGTACGAGCAGGCCCTGACGCGCCGGGACGACCGCACCGGCGGCGACTATGACCTGTCCGCGCACATGGTCTGGATCGGCGAGCGGACCCGGGCCATCGACGGCGCGCACATGGAGTTCGCCGCGGGCATCCGGAACCCTATCGGGCTCAAGGTCGGCCCCACGGCCACGCCGGACGAACTGGTCGCGCTCGTCCGCAGGCTGAGCCCGGACGGCGAGCCCGGCCGGCTGACCCTGATCTCCCGGCTGGGCGCCGGGCAGATCCGGGCGCTGCTGCCGCCGCTCGTGGCGGCCGTGCAGGCCGAGGAGATCCCGGTGGCCTGGATCTGCGACCCGATGCACGGCAACACCTTCGAGGCGCCGGGCGGCTACAAGACCCGCCGGTTCGACGACGTGGTCAGCGAGGTCCAGGGCTTCTTCGACGTGCACCGGCGCCTGGGCACGCACCCGGGCGGCATCCACATCGAGTTCACCAGCGACAACGTGACCGAGTGCGTGGGCGGCAGCTACGAGATCGCGGCCGACGACCTGCATCAGCGGTACGAGACCGCGTGCGACCCCCGGCTGAACCGCCGCCAGGCGCTCGACCTGGCCTTCACCGTGGCCGAGAGCTACCGATCCCTGCCCCGCTAGCAGGGCGGCGGCCGACAGCCGCGCCGGGGCGGCGGCCGGTTAGCGGGCTGGCAGCTCCCAGTCCGGCCGCAGCGGCATCCCGGCCGACCCGTCAGAGTCCAGCTTGACCCCGAGGATCTGGTGCAGCTGAATCTGGTTGCGCTCGAAGCCCAGCCGGGAGCCGGCCATGTACAGCCGCCAGACCCGCGCCGTGCCCTCGCCGACCTCGGCCACCGCCTCGTCCCAGTGGTCATCCAGGTTTGCGCACCAGCCCGCCAGGGTCATGGCGTAGTGCTCGCGCAGGTTCTCGGAGTGCCGGACCTCGAAGCCGGTGTCGTGGATGAGGGAGAACAGGTAGCCGGGGCCCTCGAGCTCCCCGTCCGGGAAGACGTACCGGTTGATGAACCCGTCCTTGACCACGGCGGGGCCCTTGTTGTCCGGGCGCGTGATGCAGTGGTTGAGCAGGCGGCCCCGGGGCTTGAGCTTGCCGTAGAGAAACGAGAAGTAGCCGGGCAGCTCGGTCTTGCCGATGTGCTCGGTCAGGCCGATCGAGCTGACCGCGTCGAAATCCGTCTCGGTCACGTCCCGGTAGTCCATGTGGCGGACCTCGGCCAGGTCGCTCAGGCCGGCCTCCTTGATCGCGCGCTGCGCCCAGGATGCCTGCTGCTCCGACAGCGTGACCCCGAGCGCCCGCACGCCGTACTGCCGGGCGGCGTGCATGACCATGCCGCCCCAGCCGCAGCCGACATCAAGCAGCCGCATCCCCGGTGCGAGCCCGAGCTTGCGGGCCACCAGGTCAAACTTGTTCTCCTGCGCCTCTTCCAGGCTCGCGTCCTGGCGCGGGTAACACGCGCAGGTATAGGCCATCGACGGGCCGAGCACCCACTCGTAGAAGGTGTTGGAGACGTCGTAGTGATGGGAGATGGCATTGGCGTCGCGGTCCTTGGAATGCCGCCGCCCCATCCGCCACCGCTTATTGACCTGGACCTCCTGCGGCGGCGGCGCCACCCGGGGTACCAGCAGGCGAGGACCGCCCAGATCGCTGAGCAGCCTGAGCCGCTCGCCGATGCTGACCTCCAGCCGCTGCGCGCTGGCCATCCGGGCCAGCGCCCCGTACATGTCCCCGTCCACGTCGAGGTGGCCGGACACATAGGCCCGGGCCAGGCCGAGAGCGCCCGGGGCCTGAGCCAGGTAGGCGACGGCCGTCCGCGACTTGATCGTGATCCGCACGGGGGAGCTCTCGCTCCCGGCCCTGCTCCCGTCAAAAGCGTGAAACTCGACTGGGGCATCCGGGCCAGCGACCCGCTCGAACACCTCGGCCAGCGCCATGTCAGCTACTTCCCTTCACAGTCCGCACCGTTACCTGCCGCGAACGCACTTGTCGTACAAATCGGACAGCCGCCCGTCAGGGTCATAATCTGCCTTCAGCACGGCATACCCCGGGCCGTTATAGCGCGCCCAGAACTCCTGCGGCGAGTAGAACGAGCTGGAGTACAGGCCCTTGTGGCCGCCGAGCTCACTGACGGTGGTCTCGATAGGCCGGTTGTAGTGCCCGTCGGACGCGCCTGGCGGCAGGGCCACCGTCCCCCAGAATCCGAAGTTGACGTAGACCTGAGCGGGCTGCATCGGGTACAGCGGCCAGGTCCGCGCGCCCCGCAGCCGCAGCGGGCACAGCCAGACCGGGCTCATCCCCACCTCGGCGGCGAAGAAGCGCAGGAAATCCGCGCCGCGGTCGACGGGAATCTCGACATCCTGGACGACGAACTCATTGGCAGGCTTGCCGCGGCGGGCATCGAGCGCGGCGGTTAGGTGATGCCGCCGGTCGAAGGCCACGAGCTTGCGGTACACGTCGGACCGGCGATACCGCCGCGGCCAGGCCCGGCGCACCAGCGGGCGCTGCACCCCGAACGGGCGCGAGCACCAGAACCAGTCCGTGTCCCAGCGCCAGAGGTAATCGGCGATGGTCAGGAAGTCCTCATTCGGCCCGCGCACGGACTGGTAGTAGATCCGCTCCCGGGTGTAATCGCTGCGCCAGGGCGCGACCTCGCTGAACGCCCCGACCGTCAGGTAGAGCTCGTCCAGGCTGAACATGGTGCCATCGACGAAATCGGCCTGGTGCCCGTCGTAGCTGCCAGCGTCCGCGATCTGCGAGATCGCCGCCATGCAGTCCTCCGGACTGGAAAAGCGGAAGTGCCGCAGGTGCACATACGGCGCGACCGGCTCTAGCTCGATGGTCAGCGACAGGGCGTAGCCGAGAGTGCCGTAGGAGTTGGGGAAGCCCCGGTACAGGGCATCGTGCTCGCCGCCGGGCGCGGCGGTGATCACCCGGCCGTCCCCGGTCAGGATCTCCATTTCCAGGACAGACTCGTGCGGCATGCCGCTGCGCAGCGAGGTGGACTCAATGCCCAGGCCGCTCACCGCGCCGCCGAGGGTGATCGTCTTGAGCTGCGGGACGACCAGCGGCATGAGCCCTTGCGCCAGCGTTGCGTCGACTAGGTGCTCGTAGGTGGTCATGCCGCCGACGGCCGCTGTCCTGGCCGCCGGATCGATGCGCAGCACGTGGTCGAATGCGGACACGTCCAGTCCCGGACTCGAGGTATCGCCGCGGAACCGGAACAGGTTCGAGGTGCGCTTGGCCAGCCGGACGGGTCTGCCGGGCGGGATGGCGGTGTAGGCGCGCCTCAGCTGCGCGACCGCGGCCTGGTGGGCGGGCAGCCCGGCCGGGCCCGCCGGAGCCGCAGCGCGGCCGGCCGGGGCGCTGCCTGGCCGCCCGGTCTGGCCCTTATCGGCGACTTCGGTCACGCGGCCTCCCCGGGACTGACGGCGAAGTTCCGCGCTCCGGACAATGCCACCGGGGCCGCCTCCGTCGTCATGATCAGCGCCGAACCAGGCGATCGGCTCACGAAGTTTATCTCCCGGCTGTTGTCCCCCGGCCGGCCAGGGGCCGCCTGTCCTGGCCCGCATCGCTGCCCTGGCCCGCCTCGGGCCCAGCCCGTATCGCTGGCCCAGCCCGTATCGCTGGTCTAGCCCGCAGCGCTGGCCTAGCCCGCAGCGCTGGCCTAGCCCGCAGCGCTGCCGGGGCGGCTGCCTAACGGGACCGGTCACCCCGCCCGTGCTGCGCAGGGACGAGGATGGCAGCTGAGCTGCCAGCTGGTGAGCACTGAAACGGCCAGGACCTTGAGTCCTAGCACTAGATCGTGCCCCGGCTAGCTGGCGAGGTCTCCTCGGACAGCTGCTGGATGTCGTGCTTCGAAGCACCGGCCTGGCCACCCTCGCTGGCCTCCGGCACGAAACGCGTCGTGCTCGCCCGGTATGCCGCACCAAGCCCGGACTCACCCAGGCCGCCTGACATCTTGCAGGCGTCGGATGTCTAGAGCGCATAGCTGGCCGCGACCTCCTCTGGCGTCATCGGCAGCCGGGCGGCCGACGGCGGCAGGCCGGCCTGGACCGCGTCGGCGATCAGCAGCGCCATCGAGTAGGCCGGGTCGGCGGCCAGCGCCCGCTCGACCGCCACGTTCGCCAGCGCCCCCTCGCCGGACTGCCAGGCGGTGAACGCGAGTAACGACGCCGGGGCCGGGACAAACTCGGGCGCGGCCCCGGTCAGCACGTCGGTCCACAGGCGCAGGTGTGCCGAGCGGTGCTCGGGAACCTGCCGCGCCCAGGCGTCGTCGCGGACCCGCAGGTCATTAAGGATGACGGCCAGGAAGGCGAGTCGGCTGCGGTCGGTGATCTCGGTGCCGGACTGGTACAGGCGGATGGCGTCCAGCACGGCGCTGCGGCCGGCCTCGGCCAGTGCCTCCGCCGGGTCCCGGCCGGCCCGCTGTGCCGCGGTGATCAGCTTGTCGATGCGCCGCAGGGCCCGGCCGGTCGCCTGCCGGGTGGCGCGGGCCGTGCCCGGCGGCGGCGTCAGCGTCCGGGCCAGCGCGGCCCGGTCCGGGTAGGGATCCGGGCCGGCCTGGCTGAGCGCGGCGGCGGCGGGATGCGAGCAGGGATCGAAGGCGACGCCTCCGGCCGGGCAGCAGTCCGGGTCCTGGCAGAGCGCGGACCAGTACCGGCCGCCCTCGGCGCGCAGGACTTCCCTGACCTCCAGGCCCGCCTGCAGCACTGCCCCGACCAGAGGGTCGACCACCGGGGCGACCAGCCCAGCCGGGCCGTAGCCGATGACGATGGCCGCCGGCACCTCCTGGCGGGACAGGACCGCGCAGGCGTGCGCGGCGATGTCGTCGGCGAGCTCGGTGTCCGGCGGGTCGGGCAGGTCGTACCGGAAGGTCATGATGATCCGGTCGCGGGCGCCGCTGACGCCGAGCACGACCAGGCTGCGGCTCGGATGGAAGCCGAGCAGGTGCGGCACGATGGCCAGCACCCCGTCGGGGGAGCCGACCTTGACCTGAGCGCGCGGGAGGGAGGGGCTGTCTGGCTGGTCGTCCGACTGCTTGTGATCTGTCATGCAGCCAGGCTGCGCCCGGGCCGTGCCGGGCAGCGATCGGGTAAATGACCAGGTGGGGACAACCCCGGCTCAGCGTCGCCGAGTGCTCCGGTGCATGCACAGGCCCGGCAAACCTGTTGACACCAGCCGGGCTGATGCCGCCGCGGGGGTGATCTGGCGTGCCAGCGGGGACGCGGCTTCACCGCGTCCCCGCTGTCCGGTCATCTTCCCGCCCCCTGGGATCAGGGAACGGTTGTGCTGTTTTGTGATGGCTGGCTTACGGCACGGGCGCCGCCCAGATCCGGGTACCCCAGTTGCTGTTGGCGTCCCTGGGCTGGGGTGCGGTGTACTCAGAGGCCATGTAGATCTCACCGTTGAAGTTTTGCGCCATGGAGTAGTCACCGTAACGGCACTGGCCCGACGAGAACGGCGGGTAGCAGGTGAAGTCGTCCAGCGGAGTGAGGCCGTGCGCGGAGATATGAATATCCCCGGTCGGGCCGCTGGCGCCGTTGAACACCATGTATCCAGTGCTCGGGTAGCGGCTGGTCGCCGACACGGCGAAGTTCATGTAACCGTGGCCGCTGGCGTTGACGCCGATCACCGGGTACAGCAGCTGCTGGCTGGTCTTGACGGTCCCGTCGCTGACCAGCGACGCGCTGACCGAGCTGCCGCCCGGCGTCGGGCGCAGGACGAACCACGCAGCACCCGAGTTCTGGCCCGTGCCGAAGTCGAACCCGGTGGACAGCTCGGCATACAGCCGGCCCCCGGCGTAGGTCACCTCCTGGACCGCGTCGAAGTCGGTCTGCAGCTGCCCGACGCCGGTCTGGCCCAGGGACTGGCCGAGCGGGAACGGCCCGCTCTTCTGGAAGGCGTTCGGCGGGGTCGAGTAGTCCTGGGTAGCGACACTGGTCATCACCAGGGGCGGACGTCCGCCGGCGTTGAGGGCACCCGTGCCGAGAAGGGCGTAGACCTCCAGGCCGGAGCCAAAATTAGTGTTGGCATTGGATTCGACGAAGTACTCGGTATTGGGGGCGGACGCGCCCTGGGTCACCGAGGAAGGCGACAGGTGGTACGCCCCGAACGGGTCGCCTGCGGACGCCACGTGGTAGGACTGCACCGCGGGCATCGGGCCGTTGCCCCGAGCCGCCGTGATCAGGCCGCCCTTGGACGTGGCGTAAATGACCGATCCATTAAAATTGGGCCCGTCCACGGAGAACTCGTTGGTCGCAATATAGAAACCGCTGTTGTCCGCCCCCACCTGGTCGAAGTCACCCAGGCACGGGCAGCCGCCGGCGGTGTTGCCGCTGTCAGAGGTATCGATACTGAACACCGTGAACGCACTGAACGGGCTGGTTGTCTGGCTCACCGCGATGTACTGGGTGCTCAGCGGAGCCGAAATACCGTCGCCGACCGTGAACATCGTCAGGAACCAGTGCCCCGTCTGCGGGTCCCAGTACGCCCGCGGGTCGCTCAGGAACGAGGCCGCCGGAATACCGAACACCTGGAAACCTGGTATCGCCCCCAGCAGGGACTTCCCGCTGGCGGAGTAGATGTTCAGCGACTGGTTGATGAACTCCACCACCGCCGTGCCGGCCGGGCTCGGACCCACGGCCAGGCCCTGGTCCGGCGGGCTCACGTCCCCGAACACCGGGTTGTTAGCAGCGTTGATCGCCGAAGTCAGGCCATCAAAGCCATGCTCACCAGCCACGTTACTGTTGGTGAACCCGGTCAGGCTGGCAGCCGCCGCGGCCTTCGCCGCGGCTTTACTTGCGTTGCGCGCCGACGGCGGCAGGCCCAGCGGCGTCTCATGTCCCCTGCCCGCTGTATTCGGGGCAGCTTTCCTGCCCTTACGGGCATCCGCCTGGGCAAGCGCGCGGAGATTGACCGTCTTCCCCCGGTGCAGGGTCACCCGGCCCGCCGGTCGCATGGACAACATGCGACCTGCTCGCAGCTATATGCGCCGACGCCGCGGCGGCAGGCACCGCGGCAGAAGCCAGCGCAACAGCCCCCACGGCCGTTTCAAGATCATGACGTGAGTCCGAGGATGGCGAAGGGCCTGTCGATGTAGCGGCTGGCCCAGCGGGTGGCTTCGGTAGTGTCGTGGCGTCCGGCCTGGTGGAGCGCGCCGACGGCGAGGTTCCTGAGCGCGGCCATGGCCCGTGGCCCGGACCGGGTGCGGACGGTGGAGTGGTCTTCCTGGTAAAGGGTGTCGCGCAGCCAGTGCAGAGACTCAATCGCCCACTGGCCGCGGACGAGCCCAGCCAGCCGGGCAGGGCTGGCGCGGGTCGCGTCGAGGCTGGTGACCCCGAGCGCGGCGACCTCCGATAGCGGCGTGCCGTCCAGGGCGGTGACGTGCCGCTCGATCAGGTACGCCTGGCTGACGTGCGGGAACGGCAGATCCTCCGGCGCGTCGAGGACCTGGATGGTGCGGGTGGTGATCCGGCCGTGGCCGCGGTCGGCGGCGGCGTGGCTGACCGGGACGTCGCGCCAGGGCAGGGCGTCGAGGGCATCGAACAGGCCGGGCTGGTTGTCCTTGACCGGGAACGCGAAGTCCGCGCCCCGCCCGCGCACGTAGTCCGCGGTAGCGCGCTGGGTATGGAGAGCATCCGCCGTTATCACTGCGCCGTCCAGGTCCAGGCCGTCCAGCAGCGGGATGATCATCGGGATCTCGTTCGTTTTCGCGCCGGCCTCGGTCTGCGCCGCGACGACGCCCCGCTCGCCGGCCAGGGCTGCCAGCAGGTGCACCTGGCTGCCGTCAGCGTTCCTGGCGCCCCGGACGGTCTTGCCGTCCACCCGGACCGGGATCAGCGGCGCCTCGCCGCCGCCGGCGAGATCCCCGGCGGCGCTGGCCCGCTCCGTCAGCCAGGCCCCGGTCGCCGCGTCCAGGGCGGCAGCGTCAGCCCCGGTGACCACCCGCCAGATCGTGGCTTTCGACGGCGGCCCGGCACCGGGCCGCGCAGCCCCGCACCGCCGGTACAGCTCCTCCAGCACGCCGGCGGGCACGTCAGCGGCCCACCCGGCGATCGCGGTGAATGACCGGGACCCGGCGACCACCGCCGCGGCGGCCAGCGCGAGCACCGCCGCCACCGGATGATCCCGTCCCTGGCCTGGCCGCCCGTCGGTCACTTCTGCGAACAATTCCAGCAGGTCACGGCAGATGGCCGGTGCCGGGCCGGAGGCAGCGGGCGGCCTGTCCGCCAGATCATTACCGAGCCCGGGTATCAGCTGCCCGTCCGGCACACGGCGGCCGCTGGCAATGGCACAATCGAGCACGGCGAAGCTCCGGCTGGCGAGGGTCCGCAGGAAGACACCTCGTATTACCGGGGCTTCGCCTTACTTCATGATCAGGCACGCCGGGCCGATACCAGATCGCCACACAACGTCACATCACGTCAGCCGGGAACGGCTAGCGCCGACCCAAGAACGATCTTGAAACGGCCGTGGCAACAGCCCCTGCCACACAGGCAAGGGCACGGAACCCCCGGAGCCTGCGTGCAGGCATGTGGTGCGGTTGTGTCACAACGTGCTCCCCTCGTCATTGAATGGGCTAGGACAATTGCGGCCCACAGGGCAAGCTAACAACAGCCATCCATGACAGCTAATAGCCATCTGAAGGTCGATATGCATATGCATGTCCTGGCGGCTCCGAAACGGCGACTACGTGATCATGAAACTGGCTCCGCGCCCGTAGCACTGATCTTCGGCCTGGCGGTGCACCCAGGTTTGCCGTTGTCCGGATGGGATCAGTGCTGGTCGGTGAGAATGGCGCGGGCTTCGCGGCTGGCGTAGTACCCGAGGACGTATCCGGGCAGGGTGTCGGCCCCCACCATTCGGCTGCGGCGTTCAGGGCGAGGCCTGCGAGGACCGGGGTAGCGAGGATGCCGTAGATGAGGGTGAGGCGTCCTTCGGTGCGCAGGACCGGGTTGTCCAGGGCCTTGCGGGCGCGGCTCTTTCCTGCGGCTCTTTCCTGCGGCCAGGCTGAACATGGGCACTGGTGTCATCGTCTTATCGCCAAGCCGACTGGATCTGGTGACAGACCGCTATCAGATCGGTGCGCTACCGAGCGCGATTATCAAGACACTTCTGGTAACGGACGGTGCGGGAGGTCGGATTCTCTTCGGGGAGCCGACCTTGACCTGAGCGCGCGGCGTCAGCCGAGGCCGGGAGCGAACGTCGTCGCTGGCCCGTTACTGCTGCTGGGACGACAGCAGGTGCCCAGTCACGTCGTTGGCCATCTTGACGGTGTCACTGAGACAGCAGGAGATGCCCGCTGACGTCGTTGGAATCTTGACGCGACCCGCGGGCGCGGCGGTAACGACCACGCCACGTTGCTGGCTATCCGACGCTGAGGTCCTTGATGAAGAACACCCGCTGGAATCCGTCCTCCTCGGCGCGGTGGGTCAGCCGGTAGCCATGCCGCGGATAGTAGGCCAGGTTCTCGGTCATGGCCGCGTTGGCGTAGAGGCGGACATTCCCGAGGCCGAGCCGCGCCGCTTCACGCTCCGCCAGTGCCAGCAGCCGCGTCCCGATCCCGCGGCCCTGGGCCGTCGGCCGGACGGCCAGGTTGTCCAGCAACAGGTGATCCGGACGCGGAATCAGGACGACTAGCCCCGCTAGCTCCCCGTCGCTCACCGCTACCGACACCTCGCGGCGGTCAATGGCGACGGCATAGTCGGCCGTCATCGGCGCCGGAGGGCGGTCCATGCGCGCGGAAGGTAGGCCGCATACGCCATGACGACGATCGCCCGCAGCCCGTCCAGGTCATCGGCGCGGGCCAGACGCAGCGTCAGCATCGCTCATCCGCGGCGGCGAGCAGGCACACCGAGGGCAGGTCAGTTGCGGGCCGGCAGCTGGCCCTCGAGGAAGCGCGCGACCAGCCCGCGGATCACGGTGGCCATCGAGAAGCCGTGCTCGGTGCACCAGGCCCGCAGCTGGGCATGCTGATCCGCCGCGAACCGGACGGGCACGACCTGCTGGCCGATCTGCTGAGAGCCCGGTGAGCCGCCAGCTCGCTGCAATGACAGCAGCTGACTGCTGACCTCGCGCAGCCGGCCCGGCAGCTGCCCCGTTCCGTAAGACCCGGGCAGGCCACGGGTCAGCAACCAGGCGTATACCTGGTCGCGTTCCCCGTCCGGAAGCATCCCGATGGCCTTGACCAGCAGCTCAACCGTTTCGGCCGAAGATCTGGCGGGCGTGGGGTCCTGCGATGCGGCGGCGGCGGCCGCGGTGCTCTCGGGGTCGGGTGCAGCCATGGCCGCCTCCAGGGAAAGAACTCAGTGCGATATCTCAGAGGTATCACGGTATCGCACCAGTATCAACTAGAACTGAGCTCATGATCGTCCGAGGCCGGAGCGCGGAACCGCGACCGTTTTTCCGCGAATAGCGCGGCAAAACGGTCGTGATGTTCTTCTCACAGCGCTACGCCCAGCAGCTCAGAGCGCTACGCCCAGCAGCGAGTCGACAGCAGCCCGCACGAGCTGGCCCGACCCGCCAGCCTGGCCCGACCCCCCCCAGCATCCCGACCCCCCCGACCCCCCCGAGCCAGCCAGCCGCTCGGCGGCCCAGCGGTCCACGACCGCGAGCGCGCCTGGGGCGTCGAGGTCGTCGGCCAGCCGCTCGCGCATCGCCGCCAGCACCTCGCCACCAGCAGCCGCATCGCCGCCAGCAGCAGCGGCCGTCGTATCGTCGCCAGCAGCCGCATCCCGACCATCGGCCAGGGTCACGGCCTCCCGCCAGCGCGCCAGCCGCTCGGCCGCCGACGCCAGGCCCGCGTCGGTCCAGTCCCAGTCCTCGCGGTAGTGGTGGGCCAGGATCGCGAGCCTGATCGCCATCGGGTCGGTGCCCGCGGCGCGCAGCTGGGACACGAAGACCAGGTTGCCCAGGGACTTGGACATCTTCTCGCCATGCAGGCGCACCATGCCGGCGTGCGCGTAGCGGCGGGCGAAGACGGTGTTTCCCCGCGCCGGACCCGCCGACTCCTCTTCCCGGCCCGCCGGGACCCGTCCGCCCAGCGCCACCCCGCCCAGCGCCACCCCGCCCAGTGCCACCCCGCCCAAGGCCACCCGGGCGTGCGAGGCGCTCATCTCGTGGTGCGGATAGATCAGGTCCGAGCCGCCCGACTGAACGTCGAACGTGGTGCCCAGGTAGTGGGTCGCGATGGCCGCGCACTCCACATGCCAGCCCGGCCGGCCGGGGCCGAAGTCCGAGAGCCAGGAGGGTTCCCCCGGCCGCTCGGCCAGCCACACCATGGGGTCGAGCGGGTCTTTCTTGCCGGGCCGCGCCGGGTCGCCGCCGCGTTCAGCCGACAACTCGGCCATCGTCTGCGGGTCCAGCCGGGACACCGAGCCGAAGTCCGGATCGGTCGCTCGCGCGAAGTAGACGTCACCCTCCAGGTCGTACAGGGCGCCGTGGCCGGCGAGGGCGCGGTTGAAGTCCTCGATGAGCGGCAGCGCCTCCACGGCACCGATCAGGTGCGCGGGCGGCAGCACGCGCAGTGCCGTCATATCGGAGCGATACCGCTCGATCTCGCGGGCGGCGAGCTCCCGCCAGTCGTCACCGTCGCGTTCGGCGCGCTCCAGCAGCGGGTCGTCGACGTCGGTGACATTCTGCACGTAAGTGACGTCGTGCCCGGCGTCCCGCCAGGCCCGGATCAGCAGGTCCCAGGCGACGTAGGTCGCCGCGTGCCCCATGTGCGTCGCATCGTAGGGAGTGATCCCGCACGCGTAGATCGTCGCCGTCCGGCCGGGCGCGGCCACGGCGAGCCCGTCACTGGCCGTGTCCCAGATCATCGTCTCCTGAGCCTGTCCGGGCAGATCAGGCACGGCGGCATCGGGCCAGGATTCCATGTCCGTAGGTTATCCTCGCGCCGCGGCCGGGCCCTGAACTGGCTGGCCAGCTTGCTCGACGGCATGGGCCAGGGCGATCAGCCGCGGCTCGCTCCAGGCCGGCCCGACCAGCGAGATGCCGACCGGCAGGCCGCGGAACTGGCCCGCCGGCAGCGTGATGGCCGGGTAGCCCGCGACCGCCGCCGGACTCGAGGTCCCGCCGGCGTAGTGGTCGCCGAGCACGTGGTCGGTCAGCCAGGCCGGACCGCAGGTCAGGCTGACGACCGCGTCCAGCCGCGAGCCGCTGAGCGCGGCATCCAGCCCGTCGCGGGCCAGCTGCCGCGCCTGCGCCCGGGCACTCAGGTACTCCGGGTCGGCAGGGCTTCCGCTGGTCGCCTGCGCCGCCTCGAAGATCTCCTGGCCGAAGTCCGCGAGCACGGTAGCCGCGTGCTGCTGGTTGAAGGCGATCAGCTCCGCCAGGCTGGCCGGATGGCCACCGGGCAGGGCGCCCAGGTAGGCGTTGAGGTCGTGCTTGAACTCCTGCAGCAGGGCCGTGTACTCGGGAATGCCTATCTTGTCGGCGCCCGGCAGGTCTACCGGGTCCACGACCTCCGCCCCGCAGGCGCGCAGCCGGGCCACGGCAGCTTCGAGAATCGCCACCGCGGCCGACCCGGCAGCATCCGTGCCTTCCCGCCAGACCCCGAGCCGGGCGCCGGCCAGCGCCCCCGGGTCGAGGAAGCTGGCGTAGTCGGCGGCCTGGCCGGCGTAGCCGGCGGACGCGGGATCGGCCGGGTCCGGGCCGGCCAGCGCGGTCAGCAGGGCCGCCGCATCGGCCACGGTGCGGGCCATCGGCCCGGCGGTGTCCTGCGCGGCGGAGATCGGCACGATGCCCGTCCGGCTGACCAGGCCGACCGTGGGCTTGATGCCGACGACCCCGCAGACGGCTGCGGGTGAGACGATCGACCCGTCGGTCTCGGTGCCGACGGCGAGGGGCGCCAGGCCAGCCGCGATCGCGACCGCCGATCCCGAGCTTGATCCGGACGGGTTACGGCCGGTCCCGTGCGGGTTCACGGCCTGGCCGCCGAGCGTGCTCCAGCCGCTGCTCGACGGGCGCGAGCGGAAGTTCGCCCACTCGGACAGGTTCGCCTTGCCGAGGATCACCGCCCCGGCCCGGCGCAGCCCGGCCACGATGAACGCGTCGCCGCCATCGGCCGCCGACAGGGCGGGCGAGCCGGCGGTCGCAGGCAGGCCGGCGACGGACACGTTGTCCTTGATCAGGACCGGAATCCCCTCCAGCGGGCCACGGGCCTGGCCGGCCACGCGCCTGGCATCGCTCCCGGCGGCGTCTGCGCCGGCGAGAGGGCTGACCGAGATGACGGCGCGCAGCTGTGGGTTGAGCCGCTCGATCCGGGCCAGGTAGACAGCGGCGAGATCGGCAGCCGTCAGGGTCCCGGCGGCCAGGGCCCCGGCCAGCTCCGCAGCGGTGACGGTCGCGGCGTCGAGGCCGCTGCCGCCAACAGGCTCGGCCAGGGATTCGATGATCGACATGGTGGAAGTATCGCGACCGGGGGCCTGCCGCCGCTACCTCGGCCGCCGCCGCGATCGCGAGACGGGCTCTCTAGACTGCCGCGGGTGACGATGCAACTTGGCCGCCTGGCGGCGGTACCCGCGCTCGATCGCACCGACCTGCTCGCGGCGCCGGTGGCTGCCGCGCTCAGCGCCCTGACCCGGCTAACCGGGCCGCCGCCCGCCGGCAGCGCCGCAGTCGCCGAGATCGATCCCGAGGTAGCAGACACCGCTGAGTTCTGCGGGCGTTACGACGTGGAGCTGGCCGAGTCGGCCAACTGCGTGGTGATCATGGGACGACGCGATGGCGAGGCGAGGTACGCGGCCTGCGTGGTGCTCGCTACTACCAGGGCCGACGTCAACGGGATCGCCCGCCGCCAGCTGGACGTCCGCAAGGCCTCCTTCGCGCCCGTGGAAACCGCCGTGGCGCAGACCGGGATGGAATACGGCGGCATCACGCCGATCGGCCTCCCGGCCGGATGGCCCGTGCTGATCGACGCGGCGGTGGCGGCCGCACCGCAGGTCGTGGTGGGCAGCGGGGTACGGCGGTCCAAGCTGATCGTGGCCGGGGCGGCGCTGGCCGAGCTACCGGGCGCGGTCGTGCTGACCGGCCTGGGGCGCTAGCGGCTCGCCCGGCGACACGCTCACGGGTCCGGCGGCTCCGGGAGCAGCAACGGATCGGGGAGCGTGTCCGGCTCCAGGTCCAGGGCCGGATCGGTGTCCGGCTCCAGGTCCAGGGCCGGATCGGTGTCCGGGGCCGGATCCGGGGGCAGGGGCGGGGGCGGGGGCATAGGGACCGGGGCCGGGAACGAGTGCGCGCCCAGGTAGGCCCCGAGCTGGGTGACGCGCGGGTCGGCCCAGAACGCCGAGTGGTAGTGGATGGGCGGCGGGGTCGGATCGAGGCCGGCCGCCACCGATACCGGGTCGCAGCAGGGCTGATCGACGCCCTCCTGGATCCGCAGCGGGTCGGCTCCGGGCCGGTGGTCGGGAACTGGCCGGCCAAAGACCCAGGAGCCGATGTAGTCGGTGGGCCGGACCAGGTTCTTCCACTTGCGGAACGTCGGAGCCAGCGGCCCGGCGACCGGCTCGGCAGCCACGGCCGGGATGTCGAGCAGCGTGCCGAGCGTCTCGATCGCGGCCTGGCCGAAGTAGGCCGGGAACGACCGTCCGTACAGGCGCCGGGCCGGGCAGGCCAGTGTCAGCAGCGCGACCCGCTCGCGTGTCTCGTCCGGCAGCTGCGCGATGACCGCCGGCGTGATGATGGAGCCCTGGCTGTAGCCGGTCAGCAGGACCGGGCCGGGCGGGAGGCTCAGGTTCGGGGACTGGTCCGGGCCGGAATTGAACCGGTGGGCCTCGATCTGCAGCCAGACCGGGTCGCTGGGCGATTCACGGACCGTCCCGGTGAGGATGCGCAGCCGGTCGACCAGCTCGGGGATCGCGCGCTCGGCGTAGCACGGCGGGGCAAACGGATGCGCGGCCCGCGGCCAGAAGGTCGCCACATCCCAGAGCGCGCCGATGGTCTTGCGCTTGGAGCCGTCGGTGTAGGCCGTGCGCAGCAGCGTCACCAGCAGCCCGGCCAGGAACAGGCCGATGAGGCTCTCCGCCGCCGCCAGCCCGTGCAGGCTCTGGCCCAGGGTCGTCCGCCGCGGCGCCTGGGCTGCGTAAATCTCCGCCCATGCGGTCGCGACGACCATCAGGCCGGCCGCCCAGGTGGCGACGACCGCGGCCTGGTCGGCTAGCAGCCCGGTAGCCCAGGCGCTCGCGATCTGCTTGCGCCGGCCCGCGTACGGCGCGGTGTCGAGGTCGCCGTACTCGGTGCCGTAGAACTGGCCCACCTCCGAGCGGGCCGCCCCGGCCTCCCCTGTCATCCGCGCGAACTCGCTGGCCCGGCGCCGCCAGGTGACCAGCAGCCATCCGCCCGAGATCAGGACGCCGAGCACCAGCCCGATAGGGGCGGCCGCAAACGCGTAGATGGGCCACGGAATCTGCAGTGCGTGCGCAGGAGGCACGGCGAACCGGAGGCCGCTGGGCACCGGCGTGCCCAGGAGCCGGGTGCCGAACAGGTCCAGGACCGCGCCGAACACCCCGCCCAGGCCCACCGCGAGCACGGCCAGCAGGGTCGTGAGATGACCGGCCGCCAGCGGTGCGGTCGGCGCCGGCTGCCGCGGCGCCCGGATGACCAGGACCGCGACGACGACCGCCAGGATTATCAGCAGCACGACCTGCCCGATCAGCAGGAACGCGCAGATATTCGTGAAGCCGGGCAACGTTCCGGGATGCGCGTGGGCCCCGGTCGGCCAGCCGCCGGTGAACAGCCCGCCCACGAAGACCGCCGCGGCGGCCGCCAGCAGCAGCCGGCACCACAGCGTGCCGCGGGTGCGGTCCCGGCTGGTCAGGCTGTCGCGCTGAGGCGCGGCGACCAGCGTCACTGCCTGCCGATCGGCCAGCGGCAGGCACAGGCTGACCAGGACCAGGGCCAGCACCAGCGCGGCCGCTGCCAGCACCGTCGTGCGGCCGGCGGTCAGGTCAGCCGCGGGCCGGGCGACGATCAGGGCCGTCAGCGCGAAGGCGCCAGCCGCGTGCAGGTTGCGGTGCCGCAGGACCAGCTGCTGGCCCTTCCAGAAGCCGGTCTGAGTCAGCGGCCACGAGCTGCTGACCTCGGGCCGGACCGGGCTGGTGCGGGACTCGTAGCGCTGCGCGGTCCGGACGCTGATCAGCCATATCAGCCCGATCACCGCCGCCACCCCGGCCATGGCCAGCGTGACCCGGTCGCCGGCTGGCAGCTGCGGGTACCACGACAGCCAGGACGGGAAATGGGCGCTGGTCGCCTGGACGGCGATGGTGCTCACCAGGAGCGCCACGATGGCGGTCATGAACTGCAGGGTGGCGGCGAACGCCAGCAGGCGCAGGACCACCTGGGCCCGGCCGTGCCACCAGTCCCGGCTGAGCAGCTCGGCGGGGCGCCCGGCGTCCGCGGCCGCCGGCGGCTCCGCGCCTCCCGCAGGCTCAGCGTCTCTCGCAGGCTCCGCCTCTCCGGGGATCCCCGCGCTGGTGGCTGGGCGCTGAGTCGGCTGGATCTCGTAACGCGCTGCCGGGGGCAGCGCGAAATGCGCGACGTTGTAGAGCATGAGCGGGGCAAACAGCACCCAGGAGGCCGAGGCCAGCGGCGCCTCGGTCATGCCGCCCCAGGAGTACGCCTCCAGCTTCCACGGAACGCCCGCGCCGCCGGATCCGGACGGGGACCAGCGCCGGTAGAACATCGTGGTGGTGTCGCCGGCGACCTGGAGCGCGGTCGGATGCTCCAGCATCGTGGGCCCGTCGGACCCGGACACCCCATGCACCCGCAGCTCGGTAAAGGGGGAGTCGGCGACCGGCGCGGTGCTGTCGGTAAAAGCCCCCGCCGCCGCGGCCCGCGCGGGACTGGTCAGGTCGCTGCGCGCGAAGCCCCAGCCGCCGCCCAGCCCGAATACGACATCGTCTTTCGGCATTTCGGGCATTTAATAAACCCCTCGGACCCGTGCAGGCATTCTGCCTGAAGGCACCTTATAGTTGGGCCGCCAGCGGCAGCCTGTCAATGCCGGGAAAGCCACCGGAATAGGAGCCGAGGCAGTGCCCGCACGCGCTAAGGCAGCCAGGACACCTTGCCGTGCAGGGCCGCGTACCCCACGAACGCGACCGCGTCGATCAGCGTGTGCGCGATGATCATCGGCATGCACCGGCCCCATCGCTTGTACAGAACGCCGAAGATGATGCCCAGCACCGCGTTGCCCGCAAAAGCCCCGAACCCCTGGTACAGGTGGTAAGACCCGCGCAGGACCGCGCTAAGGAGGATGGCCTTCCACGGGGTCCAGCCCAGCTGATCGAGCCTGCGCAGCAGGTAGGCCAGGACGACGATCTCCTCCAGGATCCCGTCGTGCGCCGCGCTGAGCAGCAAGACCGGGATCCGCCACCAGACCGCGGGCAGGCTTTCGGCCACCACATTAAGGCTGAGCCCGAGATGGAAGGCCGCGATGTAGAGCAGCAGGCCGCTGCCGCCGATCACGGCCGCGAGCACGGCGCCGCGCGCCGCGTCGGTCCCCGGCTGGCTGGCGTCCACGCCGAGATCGGAGGGCCGCTCTCCGGACCTGGCCAGCAGGTAGAAGACCAGCAGGACCGGCGCCAGGGCCTCGGCGATGCCGGCCAGTTGCAGGGCCAGGTCCAGCCAGGGATTGACCGCCAGCGGGCCGACCAGGAGCGCCTGCTGATGGCCGAGGGACTGCTTGGCCAGCAGGGAGCCGATCAGGTTCAGCAGCGCATTGAGCGCGCTGGCGCCCAGCGAGACGGCGAATACGGCGAAGATCTCCCAGCGCAGCAGCCGGGCTGGCGGCAGTTGCAGGCTGGGGTCTTCCACGAGAGCCACTCCAGGACTGTAGCCGGTGCCCGGCGAGGATCCCCGTGACGATGATCTGGACGCACCGGCAGGCCGCTCTCCCGCGCAGGCAGGGGGTCACAGCGGTAACCTTCCTACAGGCGGCGGCCCGGGACCGGGAGTCAGCGGATCGGCTTTGGGGCAATCTCGCCCGAAGACCCGGTCGCGGGGACTCGGACCAGGGGAAGGTCCGCGGGCAGGAGCGGGTCGCTGGCGCTCACCGGGCTCTGCGGCCGCACCTGAATCCCGGACCTAGCACCGCGAGTCACAGCACGCCGCCTGACAGCGATCCTGGGGGGAAAGCTAGCGACAGCGCACAGCGACAAGGTGGGTTCATGAAGCGAGCGGGCCGCAGTCATCGCGGCCGTGCCAGCTCCGGACGTGCCGGGACGGTGAGATCGCGTGTCAGCGTTACGCGGGAGGCCAGTCGTCCGGGCGCGCGCGGTGCGCACCGAGGGGTCGGGACGGCATGAGCGCTAGTAGGGCCGACGCCGCCGGGTCGGGCAGCGGCACGGCGAGCGACCCAGCGACCGTCGCCGCTCCCCAGCCCGGTGGCCAGTCCGCTGGGCTGCCCGTCGGAGCGCC
The DNA here is from genome assembly GCA_036510065.1 of Streptosporangiaceae bacterium. GTDB lineage: Bacteria > Actinomycetota > Actinomycetes > Streptosporangiales > Streptosporangiaceae > DASUBV01. The sequence goes on from DATCEO010000156.1 coordinate 60,392, forward strand.
GGTCAGCGCCCAGCCGGCGGCCGCTCCCGGCCAGGCCAGGCCCGCCCGCGGCGGGGCCGCCCAGGACGGACCCGCCCGGGAGGCACCCGCCCGGGGAGCAGCGTCGGTGATCCGCTCGCGGCTGCAGGCCTGGCGACGCCGCCCGGTGACGTCGCACCTGCTGCTGCTGGCCGGGTATATCGCCGCCGGGATCGCCGTGACGTGGCCGATGACCGCCCGCCTGGCCGGCGGCCAGCTGATCAAGGTCCCCGATGTCTCCAGTTACGTCTGGGCCCTGTGGTGGATGGCGCATCAGGTCGCGCACCTGGGCGACCCGTGGTTTACCACGTACATGGCCGCGCCCGCGGGCATCCAGCTCGGGTTCGACACCTTGATGCCGCTGCCCGGCCTGATCGTGGCGCCGGTCACCCTGCTGTTCGGGCCGACCGTGTCGTTCGCCCTGCTGACCATCCTGATGCCCGGCCTGCTCTGCTACGTGATGTACCGCGCGGCCCGGCTGTGGCTGGGCCAGCCGGGCGCTATCGCCGCCGGCGCCCTGTTCGGCCTGTCCACCATGGTGACCTGGCAGGACATTTACCACCTCAACATCTCCATCGGAACCCTGTTCCTGCCCCTGACGCTGGAGGCCGCGGTCCGGCTGCGCCGCCACCCGGGCCGCCGGCAGAGCCTCGTCCTGGGAGTGGTGCTCGGCGCCAGCGTCCTGGCCAACCAGGAGTCGGCCGTGGCCGCGGTGCTGCTGACCGCGGCCATCCTGCTGCCCCGGCTCGCGGAGCTGGCTATCCGCGAGCGCCGCCTCGCAGCCGCCGGCCGCCAGCTGCGGACGCTAGCCCTCGGGGCCGCCGTAGCGGTCGTCATCGCGGCCCCGCAGCTGATCGCGATGATCCGCCAGGTGACCGATGGCGGAGCCGCCATCGCGGCCGCCCAGGTTACCCAGCTCACCCAGAGCTACCGCCACTTCAGTGTCGGCCTGGGCACCTTGTTCGCGCCGTCGCCCCGGCTGGCGCGGTACCACCTCGGCCAGCTCACCTCGGCCTACCAGTTCACCGACAAGGTGCAGCGGGCTGAGGGCATCCCGACCTTCGGCATCCTGCTGGCCGTCCTGGCCCTCATCGGGCTGGCCGTCACCTGGCGACGGCGCTCCTCGTGGGCCCTGGGGCTGCTCTGGCTGGCCGGCACGGCGCTGGCGCTGGGCCCGACGCTGGCCATCGGCTCCAGCACCTACATCCCGCTGGCCTCGCGCTGGCACGGGGTAACGGTTTCCCTGCTGATGCCCTACACCTGGCTGATCCGCGTCCCCGGCCTGTCGGCGCTGCGCGAGGCCGACCGGCTGGCGCTGCTGGGCCTGCTCGGCGCCGCCGTGCTGGCCGGGGCGGCGATCCAGTGGCTGTGCCAGCATGCCCGGCCGGTGGCCGCGACGACGATCATCGTCGTAGTGGCGGCCGCCGCGTTCCTGGAGGCCGGCTGGTCGGCCTCGGGAGCGCCGACGATGCGCGCGACGATGTCCCGGGTGGACGGGGCCATCGCCGGTGACCGGTCCGGATCGATCGTCGTGGACGTGCCCTTCGGCCTGCGCGGCGGAGTAGGGCTCACCGGCTTCCGGATGCCGCCGCAGGCCCTGGTCCTGGCCACCGCGGACGGCCACCCGCGTGCGGTCTCCTACACATCCTGGGTGCCGCAACCGACGATTAACGCCATCAGGCGGTACCCGTTCTATCGCTTCCTCTACGAGGCTCAGGACAAGGCCAGGTTCCCGCCCGGCGGACGGGACCGGGCCGCCGCCCAGCGCAGCGTCCGCCAGCTGAACATCGGCTGGGTCATCGTCTGGCACACCAGGAACACGAAGGGGCGCCAGTCGGTGGTCAACTACCTGACCGCGACCGGCTTCCACATCGACTTCGGCGTCCAGACGAGGGACTCGGGCATCACCGTCTGGCGCCGCTAGCCGCCGGCCGCGGCCCGGTGCTGGCCGAGCGCTGGCGCGGGCGGCCCGCGCCTGGTGCTAATTTGAGGCCCGCGACCCGATAGGACAGGAGCGGCCATGGCCAAGCCGAAGCAGCCGACCGACCGACTGCCGAAAGCCCCGCCGGTGAACGCCAAGGCCCCGGCGAGCGGAAGGCCCCCGGCGGCGCCCAGGGCGCGGCCGGGGGCACCCCTGGTGACGACTGCACCGCCGATGCCGCCGCCGCCTGGCACGGTGCGCACGGCCGTCAGGCTCATGTACGCCGGCGCCGTGCTGTCAGCGGTGGACCTGATCATCACCCTGACGACGGTCGGGAAGGCCAGGAGCCTGCTGCGCGCGGCGCATCCGGGCTGGAGCGCGGCCCGCCTCACGACGACCGTGCACTCCGAGGTCGCTTACTTCGTCGTCACCTGGCTGCTGACGATCGGGCTGTGGATCGTGATGGCCAGGACCAACCAGGCCGGCCGCGGCTGGGCCAGGATCGTGGCCACCATCTTGTTCGTGGTCAGCACGCTGAACTTCGCCGTCTCGGTGAGCCAGCCCACCTCGGCGATCTACAAGGTGGTCCTGATACCGATGTGGCTGGTGGGCGCGGCCGCGGCCGTTCTGCTCTGGCGGCCGGCGACGAGCGAGTACATCCGGTCCGGACGGGCCTGACCAGCTCGGCCGTCACGGGCCGGTGGGGGCGGGCTGGTCAGCCGCCGGGCTCGGCCACCCGCCGGTCAGGCGCCAGGCCGTCCGGGACGGCCGACGCGAGCAGGGCGGTCAGCCGCTGCCACGCGAGCTCCGCGCCCGAGGCCAGGCAGCCGTCCACGACCGCGTCCGTTCCGAGCGCGCTGACCCGGACCTCGGGCAGGACCGGCGCCAGCCTGCTGAGCTGCGTGCTGACGGCGGTCGCGAACCCGGGGGCCTGGCCGATGCCGCCGCCCAGCACGACGAGCTCGGGATCGACCACGGTGATGATGGCGCAGATCGCCTTGGCGACCAGCAGGGCCTCGGCCGCGACCACGTCGGCCGCGCGCTCGTCCCCGCTGGCCGCGGCCTCGAAGACGCGCCGCGCCGACACCGAGCCGCGCATCCCGGCCCGCCGCGCGGCCCGGACGACCGCGGAGGCGGCGCCCGCGGCCTCCAGCGTGCCCCGGCGGCGGGCATCCTCGGGCGTGCTCCCCTGGCCCTCGGAGATCGGCATGTACGCGATCTCGCCGGCCACGCCGTGCACCCCCCGGTGCAGCCGGCCGTCGATGACCAGGCCCATGCCGATGCCCGTGCCGATGGAGACGAAGGCGAACGTGCCGGCCTGCCTGCCGTGCCCGTGCTCCCGCTCGGCGACCGCCGCCGCGTCGATGTCGTTCTCGACCACCAGCTGCGGCCCGAAGGCGTCCCGCAGCCCGGCCAGCACGGCCGGGCGGCCCCAGCCGGCCAGGCCGCCCGCCAGCGCGATCGCGTTGCGCCGCGGGTCATAGACACCGGGGCTGCCGATGACGGTCTGGGTGACATCGGCGCGGCTGATGGCCGCACCGGCGCACAGCGAATCGGCCAGCCGGACCAGCTCAGCCACCCGCCCGGCCACGCTGGACGCGCGGGACCGGACCGTCGACCGGCCGATGATCTGCCCGCTGAGGTCGGCCAGGGCCCCGCGCAGGTACTGCTGCCCGATGTCGAGGCCCAGCACGTACCCGGCGTCCGGCCGGACCTCGTACAGCAGCGCGGAGCGGCCCGGCACCCCGGTGCGCTGGCCGGCCTCCCGGACCAGGCCGGAGCGCTCGACGTTGGCCAGGGCGAGCGAGACGGTCGGCTTGGACAGCCCGGACAGCCGGGCCAGGTCGGCCCGCGAGCACCGGCCGAGCCGGCGGATGTGGCTGAGCAGCAGCTGCTCGTTCAGCGCCCGGAGCAGCTGGGGCCGGGCGGCCTGGCCGCCAGCGCTCGTCATCGTCATCTCCTCCGCCATCTGGATCGCGTCCCGGCCTACCGCAGGTAGGCAAGATGACGGCCGTGCCGCTCGCGGTACTCGGCGATCAGCTCACGGGCCGCGGTGATGCCTGGCACCAGCGGGTGTTCCGACAGGGCGACGGCCGCCAGCCCGGCGTCGCCGCTCATGGCCGCCTCGACGATGCCGCGCTCGTAGTCCTTGACCTGCTCCACCAGGGCCATGGCCGGCCGCGGCAGCGACGGCACGGGCAGCGGCGTCAGCCCGCCCGGCTCCACCCGGGCAGGCAGCTCGACGACGTCGCCCGGCTCCAGGCCCAGGGCCGCGCCGCCGGGCAGGTTGACGATGACCTCACCGGGCGCCCGCCCGGACAAGCCGTCGATCACCCGCAGGGCCAGCCCCTCGTAGCCGCCGATCCTCGCGGAGTCGATGGCGGTGGCCCCGGCCGCGGCGCGCTGCGTCCGCGCCTGGACCTGGCCGTTATCGCCGTCAGTATCGGTTCGCATGTAGGTGTCGCGGCGCACGCCCATCAGCGTGTCATAAGCCGACCAGGCGGCCTGCACATCGCCGTCGGCGAAGGCCTTGCTGACCGCGGCCAGCAGCTCGGAGTTCAGCGCCAGGACGTCCTGGCCGCGGCTGGTCCCGGCCCGCGCGACCTCGCGGACGTACCGGGCGGGATCATAGAAGTAGTAGACGTATTCGGCCGGTATCGCGCCAACCCGGCGGACCACGGCCGGGTCGAAGCCCGCGAAGCGGTGATCGAAGTGCTGCAGCTCCTCGAACCGGTCCAGGAGCTCGCCGAGGCGCTCCCGGCCGTCGGCTCGCAGCGAGCACACCCAGCCCAGATGGTTCAGCCCGGCGTAGGAGCCGGCTACCTCGTAACTGCCGGCGTCCACGAACTGCGACAGGCGCGACACGGTGCCACCCGGCGTGTCGCAGACGCCGACCGCCGAGACCAGGCCCTGGGCGCAGACCGCCTGGGTAATGAGCCCCGCGGGATTGGTGAAGTTGATCAGGACGGCGTCGGGCGCGCAGCGGCTGAGCAGCTCGCAGTACGCCAGCACCACCGGGATGGTCCGCAGCGCCATCGCGGCGCCGCCCGGGCCGGTCGTCTCCTGGCCCACGATGCCGCGCCGCAGCGCGACCTCCTCGTCGATGACCCGGCCCGGGTCGCCGCCGACCCGGATGGCCGAGAACACGTAGTCGGCGCCGGTGAACGCCTCGGCGGCGTCACCGGTGACCTGGACCACGCCCGGCTGGCCCAGGGCGGCCGCCAGCTCCGCGGCCAGCCGGCAGATCGTGTCCCGGCGCGCGTCGTCCGGCTCAAAGAGGCTGATCTGGTCAAACGTGCCCGGCCTGCCCGTCAGCACCGCCCGGACGAACGCCGGCATCCGCACGCCGCCACCGCCGAGGATTGCCAGCTTCACTGGTCCGCCTCCATCTCCGCGATCTCCTGCTCCTGGGTTTCCTGGCCCGTGGTTTCCTGGCCCGTGGTTTCCCGTGCCGCTGTCTGCTGAACCGCGGTCAATATCGCGCCCACCGTCTGCATGGCCGAGCTGAAGCCCGCCACCTCGACCTCGCCGACGGCACCGAGCTGGCTGACGGCCGCGGAGCCCGCGGCGTTGGCGGCGGCCACCGCGGAGAGCAGCGGGGCGCCCTGGACCAGGGCGCCGATGAGCGTCCCGGCGAACGTGTCCCCGGCCCCGGTCAGGTCCCGGACCTCCACCTGGCGGACTCCCGCGCTAACCTCGGTCACCCCCTCCGGGCCCGCGACCAGCGCCCCGGCCGCGCCGCGGGTGACGACCATCGTGGTCCCCCACGCCGCAGCCGCGGCCACGGCCGCCTCGGTGCTGCCGGTGCCGGTCAGCCGCTGCAGCTCCGCCTCGTTCGGGACGAAGAGGTCCGCCAGCCGGACGCACTCGATGACGGCATCGCGCCTGCGCTCGTCGCCGAGGGAGACATCCAGCATCGTCTTGGTTCCCTGGGCGCGGGCGTCGCGCAGGAAGTCAGGCACGCCCGCGCCGCCGTGCAGGTAGCACCAGCGGGGCCGGGTCTGCCGCAGCACGACCCGCCAGCGGTCGATCTCCGACGGCTCGCCAGCCGGCCAGGGCGGGTTGTGGGTGACGAAGGCCCGGTCGCCGTCGAAGTTCAGCACCACCGTGATCCCGGCGGACCTGCGGTGCACGCGCACGGACGGACTCAGGTCGACGCCGGCCGTCGCGCAGTATTCCTGCACCACGCCAGAGCCAAGGTCGTGGCCCAGCACCGTGCACAGGCCGGCCGTAATCCCGGTCCGGGCGGCGGCGCTCGCGCTGGTCACGGCGCCGCCGCAGGACACCGCGAACTCGTCAGTGAAGATTTCCTCTCCTGGCCCGGGCAGCGTGTGCACGTGGCCGAAGACCAGCTCGAGGAACACCGAGCCGAACGAGATCATGTCCAACCGAGCAGTCCTCCCCGTCCCAGGCAGCGATCCTCCAGCCAGAGCCAGTCAGCAATCAGCGCAGTCACCTAGCAGCGCAGCCCAACCAGGCAGCCCAGCTAAGCAGGCAGCCCAGCTAAGCAGGCAGTGCGGTCAACCAGCAGCGCAGTCAAGCTAGCAACGCGCCGCCACGGCCGCGAGGGCGATCCCCGTCGGCCGGTCACCGGGCCGCCCCGCGGGCAGCGCCCGCCGGGCGAGCTGACCGGCACCGGAACGACTGCCCCGGCAGGCACCCAGGCCGCCTGCGCGGCAGAGACCCGGGGCGACTTTGCGCAGAGACCCAGGCCAGCGTGCACGGCGGCCGCTCTGCCGCTCGTTCCGATGCCGGGTCACATTTCGGCTACGACCCTTGTGACCGTTTTGATAGTTAGGATACTGTCCTAACTATCTTGATGTAAAGCACACAGTCTGGCCGCTCCGGCCGACGATACGCACGCTTCCCGACAGCGCTGGCAGGTGATGGTGGGACGTCCCCCGGTCGTGCTCGGCCTGGACTTCGGCGGCACGAAGATTGCCGTCGCGGTCTGTGACCTGCAGGGTAACCGGCTGGCGTCCGCGACCGTGAGCACCGGAGCCCGACCGCCCGCGACCACCCGGCGGCCCGGCGGCCCTTCACGAGCCAACGCGGCGCCCGACGGCCGAGCACGTGTCCTGGCCGACGGGCGAGCGGGTGCCCCAGCCGACGGCCGGGCTGATTCCCTGGCCGACGGCCCCGCTGCCCTGGCCGACGGCGCCCCCGCCCTGGCCGACGGCGGCAGCGCCGCGCAGACCGTGTTCCAGCGCGGCATCCGGGCGGCGCGCGGCCTGCTGGCCACCGCTGCGCCGGGCAGCGACCTGGTCGCTGTGGGCGCGGCCACATTCGGCATCCCCTTCGACGACCGGGTCGAGCTCGCCCCGGCCATCGAGGGCTGGGAGAGCCTCGCGCTCGGCCGCGAGCTTCGGGAGGCGTTCCGCGGGGCGGTGGTCGAGATGGCCACCGACGCGAAGGCCGCCGCCGCCGCCGAGTTCCGGTGGGGGGCCTTGCGCGGCTGCGATCCCGGCGTCTACCTCAACCTCGGGACGGGCCTGTCGGCGGCCCTGGTAGCCGGCGGCCAGGTCATCGCGGGCGGCAACGGCGCCGCCGGCGAGATCGGTTACAACCTGCGGGCCCTGTCCGACGTCGGCCTGGAGCTCGGCCGGCGCACGATGCTCGAGGAGCGGGTGAGCGGGCTGGCCCTCGCCCGCCGGGCCAGCAACCTGCCCGGCCGGCCGCGGCCGCTGAGCGGGGCCGACGTCTTCGCCGCCGGGCCGGGCGACAAGGCGCTCAGCGAGCTGATCACGGAGTTCACCGACGAGCTTGCGTTTCACCTGGTCAATCTGGCCATTCTGGTCAATCCGGCGCGGATCGCGGTGGGCGGCGGCCTGGTCCGGTCCTGGGACCGGATCGGCCCGCGGCTCGGCGACGCGCTCCGCGCCGGGCCGCCGTTCCCGCCGGAACTGGTGCTGGCGCACTTCCCCTATGACGCGCCGCTGCTCGGGGCCGTGGCCCTGGCCGTCAGCGCCGCCGACCGGGCCACCGCTCCCACCACAGGTACTCCCGTCGCCACTTTCGTCCCAATCGTCCCGGAGGCAACAAAAATAACTCCGGACACGGACGGCACGAGAATCACGAGCGGGACTTTGAATAACAACACGCACTATCAGGCATGAAAGGTACGCTACATGCCTCCTCGCGGCGGCACAGAGGCCTCGGGCCGCATCATCTCCGGCGCCTGCGCAGCGCGGCCGGCCTCAGGCCAGCGATGGCCGGCCGGGCCTGCTGCGCAGGACTCATCCCCCCTGAAGGGCTAGGCATATGAAACGACTTATGTCGATCGGGGTCATCCTCGTGGCCAGCCTGCTGGCGGCCGCGTGCGGGACCAGTTCCTCCTCGAACTCGGGATCCGGCGGCTCGTCAGGCGCTAGCGGCGTGCTGACCATCGACAACGAGAGCGGCAGCCTGTGGACCTGTAGCTTCAACCCCTACAACCTGTCGGTCATCAGCTACTCGTTCGGACCCGTCTACGAGCCGCTGGTCTTCGTCAACACGCTGCAGAACGCCAAGGCCACCCCCTGGCTGGCCACGGCCTGGACCTACAGCAACGGCAACAAGACGCTCACCTTCACCATCCGCAACGGGGTCAAGTGGAGCGACGGGAAGCCGATGACCGCCGCGGACGTGGTCTACAGCTTCAACCTGTTGAAGCAGAACAAGGCCCTGGACATCAACGCGGTCTGGTCGGTGCTGTCCAGCGTGACCCAGAAGGGCGCCAACCAGGTCGTGATGACCTTCAAGGCCCCGGCCACGAACTACTTCTATTACATCGCCGACCAGGTCGCGATCGTCCCGCAGCACATCTGGTCGAAGATCGCCGACCCGGTGAAGTACCCGGACACCAAGCCGGTCGGCACCGGCGCGTTCACCACCTCGTGCACGGCCCAGAACATCGTCTACACGGCCAACCCGCACTACTACGTGCCCGGCGAGCCGAAGCTGAAGACGATCAACTACCCGGCCTTCACCAGCAACGACACCGCCAACACCTACCTGGCCAACGGCCAGGCCCAGTGGGGTAGCCAGTTCATCCCGAGTATCAGCAAGTTCTACCTGTCCAAGAGCGCCGACAATCACTACTGGTTCCCGCCGGTGGCCAACGTGTCGATGTTCATCAACCTGAAGAACCCGGTCCTGAGTAACGTGGCCGTGCGGCAGGCCATGGCGTACGCGGTCGACCGGTCACGCGCCTCGCAGATCGGCGAGTACGGCTACGAGCCCCCCTCCAACCAGACCGGCACCGTCACGCCGACGTTCTCCAGCTGGCTGGACAGCTCCGAGGCGGCCGCCTACGGAAACAACTACGCCTACAACCCGGCCAAGGCCCTCTCGATCCTCAAGGCCGCGGGCTACACCAAGGGCTCCGACGGCATCATGGCCAAGGGCGGCCAGAAGCTGTCCTTCTCCATCATCAACAACGGCGGCTTCTCGGACTGGGTGGCGGCGGTCAACGTTCTGCAGGCCAGCCTCAAGGCGGTCGGCATCCAGCTCACGCCCAAGAACCTGGCCGCCCCCGCCTACGAGGCGGCCCTGTACAACGGCAACTACCAGCTGGCCTACGGCAGCGAGACCGGCGGCCCCACCCCGTACTACGAGCTGCGGCAGTGGCTGTACTCGGCTAACTCGGCCCCCATCGGCCAGGCGGCCGGCTCGAACTTCGAGCGGTACTCCAACAGCTCGACCGACGCGCTGATCAACGCCTACGGCAACACCGCCAGCACGTCCCAGCAGCACGCCATCGTGAGCAAGCTGGAGCTGGTCATGCTGAAGGAAGTCCCGGTCATCCCGGTGACCGAGTCGGTCGACTGGTACCAGTACAGCACCGCCAACTTCAAGGGCTGGGTCACCCAGAGCAACCCGTACGCCCAGCCCGCGGCCTACAGCTACCCGGACTGGGGCCAGATGATGATGCAGGTCGGGCCGAAGTAACCGACGCGGGCCGGTGCGTGCCGCCGCGGCGGGGCGCACCGGCCCGGTATCCGCGCAATCGGAGGTAACGGATGAGGCGTCGATGATGGCCCGGAGGAGATCGTGAGGTTCGTTCTCCGCCGCCTGGGCTTCTTCGTGCTGACCATGTGGGCGGCGCTTACCCTGAACTTCTTCCTGCCGCGGCTGATGCCGGGCAACCCGGCGCTGGCCATGATGGGCAAGTTCCGCGGCCCGGTGACCGGCCAGGCGCTCAAGGCGCTGGAGGTGGCGTTCGGCGTCAACACCCACCGCAGCCTGATCTCGCAGTACTTCGCCTACCTGGGTGACGTGCTGACCGGCAAGTTCGGCACGTCGCTGTACTTCTATCCCGAGTCCGTCGGCCGGGTGATCCTCGACGCGATCCCCTGGACGATCGGGCTCGTGGGCGTGACCACGGTGCTCGCGTTCCTCCTGGGGACCGGAGTCGGCATCGTGGCCGCCTGGCGGCACGGCGGCCTGGCCGACAGCATCCTGCCGCCGGTGTTCGTGATCACCTCGGCGATCCCGTACTTCTGGATCGGCATGATGCTCATCCTGGTCTTCGCCGAGAAGCTGCGGTGGCTGCCCGCCTCGGGCAACTTCGATATCACGATGACCCCCGCGCTCACCCCCGCGTTCATCGGCAACGTCCTGCAGCACGCGATCCTGCCCGCGGCCGCCCTGCTGATCACCACCATCGGCACCTGGGTGCTGACCATGCGCAACACCATGGTGACCACGCTGGCCGAGGACTACGTGCGGATGGCCAGGGCCAAGGGCCTGCCGGGCCGGCGGATCATGCTCGACTACGCGGCCCGCAACGCCATCCTGCCCAACCTGACCGGGTTCGCCATGTCGCTGGGCTTCGTGGTCGGCGGCGCCATCCTGGTGGAGTACGTGTTCAATTATCCCGGCGTGGGCTACATGCTGCTGCAGGCGGTGAACAACGAGGACTACCCGCTGATGCAGGCCCTGTTCCTGCTGATCACCGTGGCGGTGCTGGTGGCGATCCTGATCGCCGACCTCGCCACCGCCCTGTTCGATCCCCGCACCCGGACGGGGGGGTAGGCCATGGCCATGGGACCCGTCTCCGCGACAGCGGGCCCGGCAGCGTCGCCGGACCTGGCGCTGATGCCCGCCGGGGCGCCCCGGCGGGGCGGCCGTCCGGCGCTGAGCCGGCTTTTCCGCGCCGTGCGCTCGAGCCGCAAGGCCACCGCGGGAACCGTGCTGCTGGTGATCTTCATCCTGGTGGCCCTGTTCCCCGGCGTCATCGCTCACGATCCGCCGAACGCCTCCATCTACCCACGGGCTCTCGGGCCGTCCGCGCAGCACCTGCTCGGCACGACCGCGCTCGGCCAGGACATCTTCGCCCAGGCCATCTTCGGGACCCGTCAGGTGCTGATCATCGCCATCGGGGTGGGCCTGTTCTCCACCGCCGTGGCCGTCCTGATCGGCGTCGCCGCCGCCTACCTCGGCGGCCTGTGGGACGGCAGCCTGGGTCTGCTGACCGACGTGCTGCTGGTCATCCCGCTGTTCCCGCTGCTCATCGTCATCGCCACCTACGTGCAGAACGCCGGCACCGCGGTACTGGTCCTGGTGCTGACCCTGACCGGCTGGTCGTATACCGCGCGGCAGCTGCGGGCCCAGGCGCTGTCGCTGCGCCACCGGGATTTCCTGGAGGCGGCCCGGGTGCGCGGCGAGCGGCGGCTGTACATCATCCTGGTCGAGATCATCCCGACGATGACGTCGCTGATCGTGGCCAGCTTCATGACCAACGCGCTGTACGCGGTGCTGTTCGGCTCCAGCCTGCAGTTCATCGGCCTCGGTGACCCGAACACGGTGAGCTGGGGCACGATGCTCTACTGGGCCGAGAACAACGAGGCCCTGCAGACCGGCCAGTACCTGTGGGCCATCGTGCCCGGCGTGCTGATCGTGACCCTCGGCGCGGCCTTCGCCCTGATCAACTACGCCTTCGACGAGATCGGCAACCCGGCCCTGCGGCCGGTGCGCGGCCGCCGTGGCCGGCGTGGGCGGCTGCCCGCCGTGGCCCGGCCGGCGCCGGCCGCAGCAGGACCGGCCACCGCTGACCTGGCGACCGCGCAGTCCCCGGCGGCAGGCCAGCTCACGGGCCCGGGAGGCGCGATCCTGGAGGTCCGCGACCTGACGGTGACCTATGCGATGGAACGCGGCACGGTCACGGCCGTGGACCGGGTCAGCCTGGACGTGGCCCCGGGCGAGTTCGTCGGGATCGTCGGCGAGTCCGGCTGCGGCAAGTCCACGCTGCTGTTCGCGATCGCGCAGCTGCTGGCCGGCCCGGCCGCGATTACCGGCGGCAGCGTGGTGTTCAAGGGCCGGAGCCTGGTCGGCCTCACCGACACCCAGCTCGCGGCGGTGCGCTGGAAGGACCTGTCGGTCGTCATGCAGAGCGCGATGAACGCGCTGAACCCGGTCAAGTCCATCGGCGCGCAGTTCAAGGACGCCATGCGCGCGCACGGCGTGTCGTCCCGGCAGGAGATCGCCGACCGGTCGGCCGAGGTGCTCAAGATGGTGGGCATCGACTCCGCGCACCTCAAGAGCCACCCGCATCAGCTGTCGGGCGGCATGCGGCAGCGCGCGATGATCGCGATGGCGATGCTCTTCACGCCAGACCTGGTGATCATGGATGAGCCCACCTCGGCGCTCGACGTGGTCGCGCAGCGGTCGCTGATGGTGCAGATCAAGGAGCTGCAGCAGCAGTACGGCTTCGCGGTCATCTTCGTGACCCACGACATGTCGCTGGTCAGCCACTTCTCCGACCGGCTGCTGGTCATGTACGCGGGCCAGGTGGCCGAGCTGGGCGCCACCCGCGAGGTGTTCGACTCCCCGCTGCACCCGTACACCGCGGGCCTGATGGAGGCCTTCCCGTCGATCCGGGGCCCGCGGGTCGAGCTGAGCGGGATTCCCGGCACCCCGCCGGACCTGAGCCGGCCGCCGGCCGGCTGCCGCTTCGCTCCCCGCTGCCCGCGGGCGACGACGCGCTGCGCGGCTGATCGGCCCGAGCTGTACCAGATCGGCGCCACCCAGGTGCGCTGCCTGCTGCACGAGCACGGCCGTAATAGCGGGATCGCCGACCCGGACCTGACCGGCCCGCAGGGGGTAAGCAGTGACTGAGCAGACCGGCGCGCCCGTGCTGCTGCGCACCGAGCGGCTGAGCAAGCACTTCAAGATCGGGAACGCGCTGTCGCGCCGGTCGCTGCACGCCGTCGACGACGTCAGCGTGACCGTCGGCGAGCGCCAGATCGTGGCCCTGGCCGGCGAGAGCGGCAGCGGCAAGTCCACCGTCGCCCGGCTGCTGGCCAAGCTTTACCAGCCCACCAGCGGCGAGATCTACTTCGAGGGCACCGCGCTGTCGGCGATCTCCTCGCGCGGGGATCGGCTGCGCTACAGCGGCCAGGCCCCGATGGTGTTCCAGGACCCGTTCGCCTCGATCAACCCGGTCTTCCGGGTCTCGCATGGGGTGCTGCGCGCGCTCCAGCTGCACCGGCCTGACCTGTCGGCCAGCGAGCGCTACGCCGAGGCGTGCCGGGTCTTCGAGGTGGTCGGCCTCAGCCCGGCCGCCGAGGCGCTGCAGCGGTACCCGCACGAGCTGTCCGGCGGGCAGCGCCAGCGGGTCGGCTTCGCCCAGGCGCTGGCCATGTCGCCCAAGCTGATCATCGCCGACGAGCCGGTCTCCATGCTCGACGTCTCGATCCGGATCGGCCTGCTCAACCTGATGGCCAAGCTGCGGGACGAGCAGGGCGTGTCCATCCTCTACATCACCCACGACATCGCCAGCGCCCGCTACGTGGCCGACCGGCTGATCGTCATGTACGCCGGGCAGATCGCGGAAGCCGGCCCGGTGGAGGATGTGCTCGGCAACCCGCGGCACCCCTACACCCAGCTGCTGGTCTCGGCCGTTCCCGACCCGCGGGCGGAGCCCAGCGTGACGGCGGAGTCCGACCGGGGCGAGCCGCCCAGGGTGATCGACCCGGCGCCAGGCTGCCGGTTCCGCTGGCGGTGCCCGCTGGCCATCGACAAGTGCGCCACCGTTACTCCCGAGCTGGCTCAGCTGGCACCTGACCACGATGCCGCCTGCCACGTGGCGCAGTCCGGCGCGGAAGTGAGGGCATTCACATGAAGGTCACCGTCGTGGGCGGCGGCTCTACCTACACCCCGGAGCTGGTCGACGGCATCGCCCGGCTGACCGGCGGGATCAAGGTCACCGAGCTGGTCCTGGCCGACCCCGACGAGTCCCGGCTGTCGGTCGTCGGGCCGGTCTCCCGGCGCATCATGGCCGCCTACGACAACCCGGCCGACGTGACCTGGACCACCCGGCTGGATGAGGGGCTCGACGGCGCGAACGGAGTCCTGCTGCAGCTGCGGGTCGGCGGCCAGGCGGCCCGGCACCGGGACGAGACCTGGCCGCTGGACTGCGGCTGCATCGGCCAGGAGACCACCGGAGCCGGCGGCCTGGCCAAGGCGCTGCGCACGGTCCCGGTCGTCCTGGACATCGCCGAGCAGGCCCGGCAGCGGGCGGCCGGCGACGCGTGGATCATCGACTTCACCAACCCGGTCGGCATCGTGACCCGGGCGCTGCTGGACTTCGGGCACCGGGCGATCGGGCTGTGCAACGTGGCGATCGGGTTCCAGCGCCAGTTCGCCGCCTTCCTCGGCGTCGAGCCCGACAGCGTGGCCCTGGACCACGCGGGCCTCAATCACCTGACCTGGGAGCGCGCCGCGGTCGTGGACGGCATCGACCGGCTGCCCGACCTGATCGACGCTCACGGGGCCGAGCTGGCGGAGCGGGTCGGGGCGCCGCTGTCCGTTATCAGGCAAACTGGCGCTATCCCGTCGTACTACCTGCGCTACTTCTGGGCGCACGACGCCGTCGTCGCGGAAGAGCGCGGGCGGCCGACCCGGGCCCAGGAAGTGGCCAAGATCGAGGCCGAGCTGCTGGAGATGTACGCCGACCCCGCGCTGGATCGCAAGCCGGACCTGCTCGGCCAGCGCGGCGGGGCGTTCTACTCGGAGGCGGCGGTGGCGCTGCTGGCGTCGCTGGTCACCGACGCCGGCGACCAGCAGGTGGTGAACGTGCGGAACGCGGGCACGCTGCCGTTCCTGCCCGACGAGGCGGTCATCGAGGTGCCGGCCACCATCGGGGCCGGCGGCGCTGCGCCAGTCCCGGTGGCCCCGCTGAGCCCGCTGATGGCCGGCCTGGTGGCGCACGTGTCGGCGTACGAGGAGCTGGCCCTGGACGCGGCGCTGCGCGGCGGCCGCGACCGGGTCGCGATGGCGCTACTGGCCCACCCGCTGATCGGCCAGTACGACCTCGCCGACCAGCTGGCGGACAAGCTGGTCGCGGAGAACGCGGCGTTCTTGCCGTGGGCCAGCGGCCTGTGAGCGAGCGGCCCGAGGTGCCGGCGGTCCTGGCCATCGACGGCGGGAACAGCAAGACGGACGTGGCGCTGGTCGCCGCCGATGGCAGGCTGCTCGCCCAGGCGCGCGGCGGACGATCGAACCCGCAGGTCATCGGCATGCACGAGGCGTTCGCCGTGCTGCGCGAGCTGGTTGAGTCGGTCGCCCGGGCCGCGGGCGTGCCCGGGGACGCGCCGGTGGTGGCCAGCCACGCCTCGGCCTGCCTGGCCGGAGCCGACCTGCCCGATGAGGAGCAGCAGCTGACCGACCTGGTCCAGGCCCAGGGCTGGACGGCCTCCAGCCTGGTCGTCAACGACACGTTCGCGGTCCTGCGCGCCGGGCTGGACGACGCGGCGGACCCTTCCGGGGCGGCTGGCCAGCCTGGTGACCTGCAGCACGGGGATAGCCAGCACGGGGGTAGCCAGCACGGGGGTAGCCAGCGCGGGGGTAGCCAGCACTGGGGGATCGGCGTCACCTGCGGCGCGGGGATCAACTGCGTGGGCGTGGCACCGGACGGCGAGACGACCAGGTTCCTCTCGCTCGGCGACATCAGCGGGGACTGGGGCGGCGGCCGGGACCTGGCGCGCGACGCGCTCTGGTGGGCGATCCGGGCCGAGGACGGCCGCGGGCCGCAGACCGAGCTGCGCGCGGCCGTGGCCGCCCACTTCGGGCTGCCGACGGTGCGGGACGTCGTGCTCGGCGTCTACCACGAGAAGATCTCCGGCGGCGATCTGCACGGGCTGGTGCCGGTGCTGCTCAGCGTGGCCGGGCGCGGTGACCAGGTGGCCCGTGACCTGGTGATCCGGCTGGCCAACGAGATCTGCGACATGATCATGGTCGCGGCGACGCGCCTGCGCCTGACCGGCACGGGGGTCCCCGTCGTGCTGGGCGGCGGCCTGATGACCGCCCGGGACCCGCTGCTCAGCGCGAGCATCACCCGGCGCCTGGCGGCCGACCTGCCGCACGCGGCGCCGCGCATCGTCGACGTCCCTCCGGTGGCCGGCGCCGCCCTGCTCGGCCTGGATCACGTCGGCGCGCCCCCCGCCGCCGCCCGCGCCCTCCGCTCCGCCTACCAGGACCCGGCCCCAACCCCGCCAGCCTGACCGTGCGCCGCCTGACCGTGCGCCGCCTGACCGTGCGCCGCCTGAGCCGGGCGCCGCCTGAACCGGAGCCGCCAGACCCGGGCAGCCGAGGCGGCCGGGGGGCCGGGCTACGCCGATTTGCCCGGCTGCGTCACACTTCCGGCGTACTCGGGGCCAGTGCAGTTCACCGGTCAGGCCGACGCGCTCGGCGGTGCTGCTCCGCGAGACTCGCGGTGACGGAATCGCCAGCGACCCAGCAGCAGGAGGAACGACGACATGGCTGAGTCACGTGCCCTGATCAGGCGCCATCAGGACCACCCCGCGCGACCGCGCAGCGCCAGCGCCAGCCCCGACCCAGCGACCCGGCTCTACGCGGCCCTGCCCGCCCCGCAGCTGATTGCGCTGCTGGTCGTGGTGCTGGCGAACTACGGTGCCCAGGTGCCGCACGCCGCGGACCTGTACGGGTTGCACGTGAATGGCATCGGAGTCGGCCTGCTGGGAGTCACCCTGGCCTGGTTCCTGGCCGGAGTCGTGCTGCAGCGGCGCGGCGGCCGCGCGGGACGCGTGGGGTACTGGCTGCTGCTGAGCTTCCTGATCACGGAGTTCCTGTTGTACTTCCACGGCCAGATCCTGCAGCTGGCCAACGGCTACGGGCTGGTGTACAACCTGGTCCACGCGCACGACACGATCGTGCGCTGGGTCTTCGTCGTCGGTGACCTCAACTTCGTGGCCGCCGGGTTCTTCGCCGCCTACCTGGTGTGGCACCGCCGGGCTTCCGCCAGGCCGGCCCCTGACCTATAGCGTGACGGCGTTTCCCTCGCGCTGGGGCCGCGCCTAGTCGCCGGCGACCCGGCTCAGCGCCCGCGTGAGAAGGTCCTGCTCGGCCGGCGTGAGCCGGTCCAGCAGCACCTCGCGGACGGTCCGGGAGTGCACCGGGATGGCGCTGGCCAGCAGATCGCGCCCGACCGGGGTGATGGTGATCAGCACGCCGCGCCGGTCTTCGGGCACCTCAGCGCGGGCCAGGCAGCCGCGCTCGGCCAGCCGGGTGACGGCCCGGCTGAGCGCCGGCTGGGTGAGCGGGACGGCGCAGTTCAGCTCGCCGAGGCGCAGGCCTGGCTCCGGGGCCCGGTGCAGCCGGAGCAGGATCTCGAAGTCATTGATGGTCAGGCCGCAGCTTCGGGCCAGCGCGATGCTCAGCCGCCCGGCGGTCCGGGCGTGCGCCGCCGTCAGCGCCGACCAGGCGCGCGCGCACTCGTAGCCGTCGCCGTGCGCTGCCTCAAGGGCCCGGTCCGGGCCCTGCGCCGCGCTGCTCACCAGCCCGGCCAGCCCGTCATGGCCCGCATGGTGTCGGCCACGTTGTCTTCCTCGTAGGCGAGGTGCGCCAGCAGCTCGGTGCTGAGGACTTCCAGGGCCGTGGTCAGCCGCTGCCGTACCGCCGGGTCCTCCTGCCGGGCCAGCTCGCCGGCCGCCGCCTCCACCTCGTCCAGCAGGCCGGCGACCCGGACGTGATCGGCTTCCAGCTTGTCGACGACCGGGCCAAGCGCGGGATTGATCCGGCGCAGGACCGGAAAGAGCATCACCGACTCCGCGTGGTGATGGGAATGCACGAAGCGGCAGTACTGCAAGCAGTTGATCTTGAGCTGCCACAGCGGGCCGCCCGTAGCCAGCGACCGGATGCCAGCCGCCACCCGGCCGGCGGGCAGGCCGCCGCGCACGTCGGCCGCCAGCTGGCGGACAGTGCCCAGGTCACGGCGGATCAGGTCGTGGACCCACTTGAGCTCCGCGACCATGGCCGCACCGCGAGAGCCTGGTGGCGGGGAATCGGTGCCGACCGTCATCGGGCGCCTCCGGCGGCCCCGGCCTGGCAGAATCCCGAGAATAGATACTTGCGCATGCATCTAAGATAGCAGTCACACGGGTAACGCCAGCCCCCGCGCCGGCTAGCTCAGCGCGCGATCGCCCAGTACGGTTCAGATATCCCCCCGCGGAGGCACATGTGCAGTATCTGGTGATCGGCCTGATCGTCGTGGTGGGAGGCGCCATCGTCCTCGGCGCCCTGCTCGTGCGGCACGAGAATAGCCCCGGTACTCGTCCGTCGCTGACGGCCGCGCGGCGAGTCATTCGCCAGTCGCGGACCGTTACCGGGGATCTGTGCGTCTGCGGCGGCACCCTGCAGCCCACCGGGGAGATCTCCGAGAGGTTCGGGGGGCTGCTGGGCTGCAGCAGCTGCCGCCGCCGGTGGACCGAGGACGGCCGCAAGGTAGTCCGCCGCCAGGTTCGCCGCGCTCAGCCGCGCCGGGCCCGCCGGGACATGCCGCCGTCCTGACGGCCAGGGAGGCCTCAGCGGTTGCCGGCCGGCCTCGCTGAGCCAGGCCGGCCGGTTCAGAGCTGGCGTGGCCGGTAGATGTCGGAGCGGTGCTCAATGGCGATGACATCGACGTGGCGCTCTTGGTCGCTGATGCGATAGATGACCCGGTAATCGCCCCGGCGAGCGGAGTGCAGATGTCTATTAAAAGTCACCGAAGAGGACGCGCAGAGGACCTTTCAGCGGCGATCCAACCAGGTGAGAAATGCTATCCGATAATTGGCGGGTCGCCCCCCGAGCTGTCGCGATTGCCGAAACCGCCAGTTTAGAAGGCTGGCTCGGTTCAACCTGGGGACGCACAGTAAGCAGCCTGCGCTCTGTGACGACGCACGCCGCGAGTTCCTAGCTGCGCGGAGATCGACCATCTCGTCCGCCAGCCGACCGCAGAGACTGGCAGGCGATCGCGGTGGCGGCCACCACGTTGAGAGAATCGACTCCGGCGGCCATCGCGCCGGGAGCCATCGGGATGCAGACCGCCTGGTCGGCCTCGCCTAGCCACCGCGACGACAGCCCGTCTCCCTCCGTGCCCAGCAGCAGCGCCGCCCGCGCCCCCATCGTCACCTGGCCGATCGGCACGGCCGACTGATCCGGCGTCAGGGCCAGCAACTGAAACCCGGCCGCCCGCAGCTCGGCCAGGCCGCCGTGCCAGTCGGTCATCCGGGCGTACGGAATCGCGAAAACCGCCCCCATCGACACCTTCACCGCCCGCCGGTACAGCGGATCCGCGCACCGGGGCGACAAGATGATCGCGTCCACGCCCAGGGCCGCCGCGCACCTAAAGATGGCCCCGACGTTGCCGTGATCCACCAAGTCTTCGAGCACGATGATCCGCCGGACCGGCTCGGTGTGTTGTTCAGCGCGCCCGACGTTCCCGTGGTCGACAAGATCCTCCAGCACGATGATCCGGCGGGCTGGCTGAGTGACTACGGCGCCGACGGCCGGCAGGGGCTTGCGGCGCATCGACGCCAGTGCGCCCCGGTGCACGTGGTAGCCGGTCAGCCGCTCGGCCACGGCCGGGGGCACCACGTAGACCGGCGCCGGGCAGTCCGCCGCGAGGCCGGCCGCGGCGGCCAGCTTGTCGTCAGACATCAGCATCGAGCGGACCGGGTACCCGGCCTGGATCGCGCGCCGGATGACCTTCTCGCCCTCCGCTACGAACAGCCCGTGCTCAGCCTCCAGGCTGCGCCGTAGGTGCACGTCGGTCAGGCTCGCGTAGTCGGCCAGCCGGGGATCGCCGGCGTCGCCGATCGGTACCGGGCTCGCCATCCGCCCAGTCTGGCCGGCCTAGCCTGGCCGGCCCGGGCAGGGCGCCAAACCGGGCAAGTCGCCGGTTCTGGTGCTACCCGGCCGATATAGTCAGCCCCCGGGGCCGGTTTCCCGCATTGAGCAAGGTCAAAGGACGCGGTGATGGCACGCACAGGGACGGCGGCGCGCGAGCCGGCGGGACGAGGGCCGGCCTCGGCCAGGCGAGCGAGGTCGCGCCGCGTCAGTACCGCGGCCCTGGTCGCCCTAGCAGTGGCGATCTCCGCCATCCTCATGGTCACCCTGAGCGCGCAGGCCATCGTGGCCCGGGCGTCCTGCACCAATCACCCCATCCTGCTCAACGTGGCCGTGACCAGCGACCTGGCCCCGGCCGTGGAGCGCGTGGGGCAGGCGTTCAACCGCAGCCAGCACACGGCGGGCGGGCGCTGCGCGCAGGTCCAGGTCACCGAGGGCCCGTCCGCCACAGTGGCCGCGCGGATCGACGGGCAGGCCAGCAGCCGGGGCATCCCGGCGGTCGACGCATGGATCCCCGACTCGAGCCTGTGGGTCGACGTGGCCCGCAGCTTCCCCCAGGGTGCCAGGGTGGTCCAGCCGACCGGCATCGACGTGGCCCAGTCCCCCCTGATGGTCGTCATGCCGCGCCTGGTGGCCAGCCAGACCCGCGCCTTCAGCTCCCCGGCGGGCTGGAATGTCCTGCTCCCCCCGGCCGACGGAGGGCCGCCCGCGTCCCTGGGCCTGCGGGTTGACCTGCCTGACCCCACCGACAGCGCGGCCGGCCTGGCCACCCTGGTCGAGCTGAGCAGGCTGCTCGGCCCCGGCGCGGCCGCCCGGGCCACCTTCACCAAGTTCGTGCTCAGCTCCCAGGCGACCTCGCAGTTCGACGACCCGGCGGCGCTGGCCTCGTTCGTGTCCACCGCGGGACCGCCCTTCAACAGCCGGCCGGTGACCGTCACGTCCGAGCAGGCGGTCATCGCCTATGACCGGTCCAATCCCAGCCAGCCGCTGGCGGCCCAGTACCCGGCCGCCTTCCAGTCCAGCCTGAGCAGCCCGGTCCTCGACTACCCCTACGTCGTCAGCACGTCAGACCCGACCGAGGCGCAGGCGGCCCGGGAATTCAGGCACGCGCTCCAGCAGCGGTACGCCGCCTCGGTGGTCCGCTACTACGGCTTCCGGTCGGCCGATGGCATCGTTGCCGCCACGCCTGCGTCCTTCGGGCTGCAGTCGCAGGTGCTCCAGCGGGCGGCCTCGGCCAGCGCCAGCGAGGCCCAGACCACCCTGGAGGTATGGGGCAAGCTCGGGCTGGGCTCCCGGGACCTGGTCCTCATCGATGCCTCCGCGGCTATGTCCAGGCCGGACGGGAACGGCACCCAGACCCTGGAGCAGGAGCTCACCAAGACCTCCGCCCTGGGCCTGGCGCTGTTCCCCGATAGCACGCAGATGGGCGAGTGGCAGATCGCCAACAACATCAGCAAAGGCCAGCCCTATGAGCAGCTCGTCGATGTCGGCCCGCTGCCGCAGAAGGTCGGCCTCATCAGCCGGCGCCAGCAACTCCAGCAGATCGACGAGACCCTGCATCCCGTGAACAGGACGCTGGCGCTGAACAACGCCATCCTGGCCGCCTACGAGCAGATGCTGGCCAGCTACAAGCCCAACTACTCCAACTCGGTCATCGTGCTCACCGCCGGCGTGGACAACGCGCCGGGAGACATGCAGGTCAGCGCGCTGATATCGCAGCTGCACCGGCTGTTCAACCCCAACCGCAAGGTCGCGATCGTGATCCTCATGCTCGGCACCGTCGGCAACTTCTCTGCCATGCAGCAGGTCGCCGCGGCTACCGGGGGCGCCGCCTTCGACATCACCAACCCCACGCAGGTCGCCAAGGCCTTCATCGAGGGCTTCTCCCGGCGGCTGTGCGACCCGCACTGCGCGGCGCCGTAACCGCGGAAAAAAGCTCGCGGAATCTGGGGAATCTGTGAACCACGGCTGCCGGCAGCGCGTCTTGCTTATGAGGCCCGGCGAGAGCGGGGCGCCGGGCCTCACTGAGGCTTCGCTGGCCGCCCTGGTCATCAGGACGGCCAGCGAAGTCAGTTTCGGGCCTGATCCAGCGGGCTGCTGTCCAGCATCTGATGCGCCCGCTCGATCAGCATCGGCACCGCCGGACCCTCCCGCTCGAAGCCCTCACCGACCGTCTGGTGCTGCAGGAACCGCGCGTGAATGCCCTCCAGCACGACGGCTAGCTTGAAGCATCCGAACGCCATGTAATACCCGATGCCGGACACATCCCGGCCGGTCAGCTCGGCATACCGGGCGGCGAACTGGCCGGGACTGTCAAAGCCCGGCAGCGCGGTCACCGCCGCCCCCACGTTCATCCGCAGCCACTCGCTGTCGCCCGGGTCAGCCCAGTAGCTCAGCGTGAGGCCGAGGTCGGCGAGCGGGTCCCCCAGGGTGGACATCTCCCAGTCGACGACCGCGGCGATCGCCGGCCGCGCGCCCAAAGTGACCAGCGTGTTGTCCAGCCGGAAATCGCCGTGCACCAGGGTGCCCTCGGCCGAGGCGGGCAGCCCGGCGGCCAGCCGCTCGACCAGCCGGTCGTAACCGGGCACCGGCCGGCTGTTAGACAGCTCCCACTGTCGCTGCCAGCGCGCCAGCTGCCGGGCCAGGTAGCCGTCGGCCTTGCCGAACCCGGCCAGGCCGACAGCGTCAAGGTCCACGGCATGAATGCTGGCCAGCATGGCCGCTAGCGCCGCCGACAGCTGGCCGGCCTGCTCCGCGCTGAGCTGCGCGCCGTCCTGCTCGGAGCGCAGGACCTGGCCGTCCACGTACTGCATCAGGTAAAACGGCGCCCCGATCACGTCGGCGTCGGCGCAGATCGCGACAGGCGCCGGCACGGGAACCGCCGTGCCGGCCAGCGCCGACAGAACGCGGTACTCGCGGCTCATGTCGTGCGCGGTCGGCAGGACATGGCCCAGCGGCGGCCGGCGCAGCACGATCGGCCCCCCGGCCATATCCAGCCGGTAGGTCAGGTTAGACCGGCCGCCAGCGATCAGCGTGGCCCGCCGCAGCTCGCCCAGGTCAGCGGCGGCATGAGCGGATATCCACCGCGCGAGACGCCCCGGGTCCTCGATCCCCGGGACACCGGCGACGCGGCTGGCATCCAGGCCATCGCTCTCATCACTCACTGCGCACCTCATCACCTGGCCATCACCGCGCCGCGCGCGCCCGCGCAGCAGCTCATCGTCGTGTCCCCATGATCCCTGCCGGTCCCTGGCCGCCGCAGCAGGGCTGGACTAATCACCAACCCAGGCGTAGGGAGGTAGGAGGGGCAACGACGCCGTTGATACAGCGGTTTCGGAGGGAGCACGGTGAGTGAGGCATGGATGCCCGGAGTGAGGTACGTCCGGGCAGCGGCAGACGGCGGCTCCCTGAAAGGCGGCGCGCCGCGCGTGGTGTGGCACGCCCTGGACGCCAATCCGCACACAGTCTCCGCCCGGTCCGCGGCGCAGCGCCTGGACAAGCACGGGCAGGCGAGCCACCTGGTCTGGAATCCGCTGAACGGGGAGATCATCCAGCTCATCCCGATCGTCCGGGCCGCCCGTTCGCTGGTCGGCTCGAGCGGCGGCTCCGCGGCCTGGTCGCAGCAGGCGGCAGCCGGCGAGGTGACCGCTGAGGGCCGCCTCTGCGTGCAGATCTGCGTGGTCGCCTTCGCCGACGACCCCTTCACCGCCCGGCCGATGGCTGGCCTGCGGGAGATCATGACCTGGCTGGACTCCTGGGACGTCCCGCGCCGCTGGCCAGCCGGCGCGCCCGCTTCGTTCCCGGACTGCCTGGCGCTCCCCCGCAGCCGCCGCCTCTGGGCCCGCGGCGGTCATTTCGGCGCCTGCCAGGTTCCTGGCCTGACGGCCGCCGGACCGGGCGCTATCGACGTGGAACGGGTGACCGGGTGGTCCGCGGCGCACGCGCGGGGCGAGGCGCTGCCGGTCGGCGCCAGCGTGCGCCGGCAGCGCCCGGGCAGTCCGCGGCCGGGAATCGGCTACGACCCGGCCGACCTGGGCGCGTTCCTGGGCAATCGCGTGGCCGGCGCGGCGTCCCTGAGCCGCGTGCGCTGACCCGCCGCACCTGGCCGCTGCGCAGGCTGGCCCGGCCGGGCCGCGCGGAAACTCGCTGCCCAGCGGTCCTGCCCTCCCGGTACGGTGAGGGATCATGAGCGCCGATCTGACCCTGTCTGCCACGCCGCGAACGACCCTGCACCGGCTGCGCGAGCGCGGCCGGGCCGACCGGGCGGAGCTCTACGCAGTCCTCGATGCCGGGCTGGTCTGCCATCTCGGCGTGCTCGTTGACGGCGTCCCCCTGGTGCTGCCCACTGGCTACGGCCGCATCGACGACACCCTGTACCTGCACGGTTCGTCGGCGAACCGCTCGATGCTGGCGGCGGCGGACCAGGAGGTCTGCGTCACGGTGACGCTGATAGACGGCCTGGTGTGCGCCCGCGCGGTCTTCCATCACTCGATGAACTACCGCAGCGCCGTCGTGATCGGCAGGGCCCGAGCGGTCACCGAGGACGGCGAGCGGCTCGCTGCCCTGCGCGCGGTTACCGAGCAGCTCGCACCGGGTCGCTGGGAGCACGCCAGGCCCCCGACCAGCAAGGAGCTGGCCGCGACGGCGGTCATGGCCCTGCCGCTGGAAGAGGCCTCGGTCAAGGTCCGTACCGGGCCACCCAAGGACGACCCGGAGGATTACGAATCCGGCATCTGGGCGGGCGTCATCCCGGCCGCGCTGACGTTCGGCCAGGCCGAGCCCGACCCGGCTCTGGGCCGGGGCACCGAGGTCCCCGAGCACATCGGCGCGATGGCCGGGCGAGCCCGGGGCGCCGCCCGGCCCAGCTAGCCGCAGGTGCGCGACCGCTGCCGGCCTGGCCTAGGGTGGGGGGATGACCGACCGGCTCGTCTGGATCGACTGTGAGATGACCGGGCTTGACCTCACCAGAGACGCTCTGGTGGAGATCGCGTGCATCGTGACCGACGGCGAGCTCAACGCCCTCGATGACGGCATCGACGTGATCATCAAGCCCCCAGCCGAAGCGCTGGATACCATGCCGGAGGTGGTGCGGGAGATGCACACCGCCTCCGGGTTGCTGGATGAGCTCCCCAACGGGGTGACCCTGGCGGCCGCGCAGGAGCAGGTGCTGGGCTATGTCCGCCAGCACGTCCCGGAGTCCAGGAAAGTTCCGCTGTGCGGCAACTCCATCGCCACTGACCGGGCCTTCCTGGCCAGGGACATGTCCGAGCTGGACGGGTTCCTGCACTACCGGATGGTCGATGTCTCGAGCATCAAGGAGCTGGCCAGGCGCTGGTACCCGCGCACGTACTTCGCCAGCCCGCCCAAGCACGGGGGTCATCGCGCGCTCGCCGACATCCTCGAGAGCATCCGGGAGCTGCGCTACTACCGCGCGGCGGTCTTCGTGCCGGAGCCCGGGCCGGACACCACGACCGCCAGGAAG
Source organism: Streptosporangiaceae bacterium (assembly GCA_036510065.1). Taxonomy (GTDB): domain Bacteria; phylum Actinomycetota; class Actinomycetes; order Streptosporangiales; family Streptosporangiaceae; genus DASUBV01. Next base: position 85,918 of record DATCEO010000156.1, read on the forward strand.
ATCGCGGCCCGCTACGCCAGCCCTGAGCCCGCTCCCGCCGGGCCAGGCGATTCCGGTCCTGCGCAGTGATCGGCTCCCGGTATGATTCTGTGAGCCGCGGCGCTGCTAGCTAGCCAGCGGACATGGTGGGTGTAGCTCAGTTGGTTAGAGCGCCAGGTTGTGGTCCTGGATGTCGCGGGTTCGAATCCCGTCACTCACCCCAGAGTTTT
>DATCEO010000157.1:0-4979 GCA_036510065.1 Streptosporangiaceae bacterium
TGACCCACGGGTGTTACCGCTCTCGCTATTTGAACATCCAGCGGCTGAATTATCTGTGGACGATTCGACACAGCTCGGCGAGGATGGCAGGCAACCTGATCACATAGCGTGACTGCCGATGTGGCTTAGGGCGCGCGCGTAGCCGCCGATCTGCACGGTGTTGCATTCAATCTCGGACGGACCCGCGACCGTGCAGACGAGGGTGATCTGCGCGTCATGCAGTTCGACCGCCGCATGCGGGCCGCCCGGGCTGCTGCTGCCCGGGACCGTGATCAGGGGATGGTCGCCGTGTCGACCGCCTCCACCTGGCCGGAGCTGAAGTTAGAGACCAGTACCGTGCCGTTGGGAGCCGCCGTCATGTCCCTTGGGAACAGGCCAGCCGGGATATGGCCGACGATCGCGGGACGGCCGTCCAGCGCGTCGGCGACGTTGATTACGGTCAGGTCGGCGTGAGCGCCTGGCGCGCTGAATCGGTTCGAGTCGGCGACCACGATCAGCGTGCCATCGCGCACTGCGGTCAGCCCGGCCGGTGCCTCGCCGACCCGCACCACCGCGACTAGCGCGTGCGACGGGTCGGTGACCAGCCGGGCCGCCGCGAAGCAGAGCACGTCGTCGCTGGCCCGGGCGGTCACCCAGACCTGCGTCCCGTTCGCTGCCGTAATCACGCGGACCGGCTGGCAGCCGGCATCGACGGTGGCCACGACCGAGTGCGCGGGGTCGGTCTCCGCCCGCCGCAGGTCTATCAGCGTCAGCGTGCCCGGCGGCTCGTTGGGCACTATCCCAGCGCGGGCGGCCTGGCCGGCGGAGAGAGCCGGCCCGCTCCGGGCAGGCGACGCCCTGATGCCCACCGGATGCTGAGCAGGGGCTGCGACCTCGCTCGTCGCGTACAGCCAGCGGCCGTCGGGGGAGACGGCCAGGCCGACCGCCGCCTGCCCGAGCGGGATGCTGCCGACATAATCCGCGCTGCCGAACCCGCGGCTCACCGCGCCGGCGAGGTTGAACACCGCCGCCCGTTGGTCGTATTCGAGCGTCACGAACGCGTACCGCCCGTCCCTTGAGGTCGCCACCTCGATCGCACTGGCGGACAGCGCGCCCTGGCCGTTCCCGCTGCCGCCTGGCGCGGCAAGCGTGCCGAGCACCACGCTGGCTGCCCCGGATTCGGCCCGGGCCACGCTTATGACCACCGCGCCGTTGCCGTCCGCCGCGAGCAGGTACTTGCCGTCTGGCGTGATCGTCTCCCCCCGCGGCTGGCCCGCTACTGGGATCGATCTGACCAGGACCGGCCGGCCGGAGGCGGTCTTTGCCATCTGGAGGACGTCGATCACCGAGCCGCCGGGGACCGCCGCGAACCCGTAACGTCCATCGGGCGTCACCGCGACCCCGAACGGGCTTCCCCCCGTGCCGAGCATCGCCGTCCGCACCGAGCCGAGTTCCGCCGACCCAGCCGCGGCTGTCGAGCACGCAGGCGACGCCAGCGCCCGGTTGGGCAGCCCCGGCACTGCGGCGCCGCTGGCGCTTATGCCGGCCGACGTCGTCGCTGACGAGCCTGCCCGGCCCGACGTGCAGCCAGCGCAAACCACCACGCCAGCCGCCAGAAGCGCCGCCCCGGCAAGCGAGGCCTCCGCGCGCGATATCGCCCCCCAGACTCCCATGCCGTGATGGTATGTCCGGCTCACCGTCGCGATCCGCGCCAGGCGTAGTGGCACGCAACCGGCAAGGCCCCGAAACATCATCCAGAACCGGACGTTCTGAGCGCGGCGTATGCTCCGTCCAGCACCATCGCGGTACGCGCCGAGTCGGCGCTCGGGTGTGGTTCGTGCGGTGGGCCGCAGCTGCCGTCGGGTAGGGAGCGGTGACCTTGCGTGATGGCCGGCGCGGGCTGACGGTGATGTTAGTCATCATCACTGGGGCCCGGCCGGCCCGAGTTCCGGGTCTCAGCCCGATCCGGGAGGTGCCCGATGACCACATCCACCCCGTCCGTCGCCCTCGTCCCCGTGGTGCCGGTGTTCACGACCGCCGAGCGGCTCGCTCTAGCCGGGTTTCTGGCCGGCTACACGGGCCTGACCCGCCAGGCGTATGAGCTGGACCTGCGCCAGTTCGCTAGCTGGTGCGGCCAGCATGGCCTGCAGCTGTTCCGGGCTCGCCGCCCGGACATCGAGTTCTTTGCCCGTGACCTGGAGGCCCGCGGCCGGGCCAGGGCCACGGTCACCCGCAGGCTGTGCACGATCGCGGGGTTCTACAGGTATGCCGTCGAGGAAGAACTGCTGGAGCACTCCCCGGCTGCCCATGTCCGCCGTCCCCGGCTGGACTATGAGTCGCATGCCGCCGGCCTGGACCGCAACGAGCTCGGCGCGCTGCTGGTCGCCGCGGGGCTCGGCCCGCCCGGCGAGCATGCGCTGATCTCCCTGCTCGCTCTCAACGGGCTCCGCGTCTCCGAGGCCGCCGGCGCCGATATCGAGGCGATGGGCCTGGAACGCGGGCACCGGACCCTGGTCATTACCCGCAAGGGCGGCAAGGTCGTCACGATCCCGCTGGCGCCGCGCACCGCCCGGGCAATCGACCTGGCGATCGGCGAGCGATGCGAAGGGCCGGTCTTTCTGCGGCCGGACGGGCGGCGGCTGGACCGGCACGGCGCCGGCCGGATCGTCGGCCGCGTCGCCCGCCGGGCCGGCATCGCGAAAAACATCGGGCCGCACACGCTGCGGCATGCGTTCATCACCGCCGCCCTGGACGCCGGCGTGCCCTTGCGCGACGTGCAGGAAGCCGCATCCCACGCCGACCCGCGGACAACCATGAGATACGACCGGGCCAGGGCATCCCTGGACCGGCACGCCACCTACATCGTCGCCGCCTACGTCGCAGGAGCCGCGCGCTAAGCAGCCGCAGGCGTTCCGCCCGGTGGCCAGCGTGCCAGCCGGGCGGAAGCTCGCGTGACGCAACGTGATCCCGAAAGTAACCCGCGAACCGCCGATATGGCGTCTGTTCTGGCCGTTCGGCATGCCCACCTGCGTCGCACCCGAACGATCATTATGTACCGCGCCGGACGAAGGTGATCGAAGATCACCCGCATAATGCCGCGATCAGTGTGCTCTGTCCTGTCGTTGGGTGGCCGTTGGGTCGGCGTTCCCTTTCGTTTCGAATTGATTCTTCGGGTGTGAGAAATTGATGATTGTGGTGCATGCGGCTCTGCGCGGGACCATGCACCATGAGCATCAGAAGCCTGCCCCGCGGGCGGCTCCGCCCGCGCTAGTTGTCCAGGTAGTGATAGAACGAGACGTGCCACGGCTGGCTCAGGTCGCCGCGGTCGGCGCCCATCTGCAGCTGGGTGCCGTCTGTGGTGCCGGCGCCCGGGTCAGTCAGGGCATTGCCGGATCCGGCCCCGGTGATGGCCCCGAACGGGTTGAACGACACCTGGTCGATCTGCCAGTGCTGGCTCGGGCTGCCGTCGCACACCCAGAGATCGACCGGCGCCCCGATTGTGGTGCTGCGGCCGGTGACGTCCAGGCACATGCCGTTGATCCGCAACGTGCTGTCGCTGTAGGCGGTCCACTGCTGCGAGCTATCACCGCTGCATTGCCAGGCCACCACCTTGGTGCCGTTCGCGCTGCCGCTGCCGGCCGCCGCCATGCACATTCCGTTGACGGCATTTTGTATGGTGCCGGTACCGGTGGGAACAGGTCCCGGCGGTGCCGCGCTCAGCGGCCATGTGCTGACGTCACCACTGCTCACGGGTTCGGCTGGCCATCGTGCCATCAGGTAGGCGTACTCGTCCGGCGGCGTGATTTCCGTCAGCTGGGGATACACCAGCGCGCCCGATGGGTCCGGGTACGCGCGCCAGGTCAGCATAGCCTGCGCGTTCCCGCCCGGGCGCAGCGTCACCTGCGCGTGCGGGACGTTGACCCGCGTCAGGTGGGTCGGCAGCGGGCTGCCGCGGCTGCCGAGGAACCCGAGTCCTTCATAGCCGTAGACGTAGCAGGCGCTGGTCGAGCGGTTGGTCAAGATGAGGGTCATGCCTCGCTGGCCACCGCTCGCGGCATTCAGGCCGGTGAAGGCGGCAGCTAGCTGGCTGGTGTGACAGCGCGGGGAGCCCGTGCCCGGCGGCGCCGGCGCGCCCGCAGTTCCCGGCTGGGTCGTTGCGACCGGCGCCGGGCTGGCCGCGGCGCCGGTTGTGGCAGCTGGCGCTGGTGAGCTCGTGACAGCTTGGTGCTCCGGTGGGCTGGTGCTGGAGCAGGCCGAGGCCAGAGCCACCGAACAGGCGGCGACGGCCAGCACGGCCAAGCCACGCACCGACGATCTGCGGTGAAGAGCTGAAGTTATCATTGTGTCCCCCTTTTGCTAGATGGTGTAAGGACCTATGCGCCCTTTATGACTGCGTAGCGAGCTCAATGGCTTGGGGAGGTCTCCCCATGCCCGACGCCCGCAGCGTGTGATGACGGGCTCGTGGCTCAGCCCTCGCAGGTCCGCAACATCCGCGGCGGCGGCCGGTCATGGTCGAGTGCCGTCAGATGTCGCCCGCGGAAGCGCGCTCCCCTTGCCGAGTGCGGGGTCGACGACGTTCACACATCTCGGCATGCATGATCGGTAGCCGCCTTCCGGGCGCGGGGAAGGCGACAGCTATGGCTGCCTGTGCGCGATCATGCCTGCCCATCGCGGCCTCAGCCGCGGCCAGATCGGGCCAGCAGGGAATCGCGGCTGCCCGGCGGTCCCGAGGACAAGCCGGCGCGGCCCGCGGAGTCAGGAAGTCCCGGCTGGTGCGGCGCGAGCCGGGTACAAGGGGACGCATCCCCTGGTGGGGGGCCTTCCCGCGGCATGCCGAGACGACTTCTCGCGCACCCGGCGTGCGGGCGCGGCCCGTTGCCTCCTGACGAGGTCGTTCGCCCGCTGGCCGCAGAGCGTGCCCGGCAGGCCGAGAGCGCGGGCGCGCCGCGGTGTTGCGGGGAGGGATCGTTGACGCGCGGTCCGGGCGAATCTAGCGTGGT
>DATCEO010000158.1:0-29499 GCA_036510065.1 Streptosporangiaceae bacterium
GCGCGGTAACGGGAGTCACGCCGTTGCTGGGCAAGGTGCTGGAAAAGTATGTTCCGACAGCTGATGAGCTTGACGGGCGGACGCAGTACATCGTGGACGGCACCCTGCTTCCGTGCTGGTCGTGGGCCTCGCACCCGGAACTGTTCTCCGGAAAGCATAAGACGACTGGCATGAATGTGCAGGTCGCCTGCACTCTTGACGGAGGGCTCGCCTGGATTTCCGATCCCGTCGCCGGAAGCAGGCACGACACGTACTGCCTCGGCGAGTCCGGAGTCCTTCTGACGCTTGATCCGGGCAGCTGGATCGGCGATAAGGGATACGTCGGCAATGACATGATCACGCCTATCAAGAAGCCCGTCCACCGGAGTCTTCTAAGCTGGGAGAAAGAATTTAACAAGCAGGTCAACAAGATTCGCTACGTCATCGAGCAGACGATCGCCAACTTCAAGACCTGGCGAATCATGCACACCGATTACCGCCGTCCGCTCGCAACGTTCGCCGCAACCATCTCAACCGTAATAGCCTTGCATTTCTACGCGGCCAGCTGAATAAGCCTCGTTGTTCTGATCGTCGCGCTACGAGTCAAGATCACAAATACAACGGGCCAAATAATCCGACTGCGCGGTATCGGTTTCACTCACGACGCTGAGGGGGATCCTGGATGGTCTACTATCGCGACCGCCGATGAACGTCTTGAGATTGACCGGGAACTCCACGCCCGCAGGGAGCGTCAACACTACGGCATACCGCTCCGCAACTACTCGATGGTGCCGCCCGATGAAGTAATCTCGGGCTGGGTCATAGAGGCAGTGACACGCCGCGTCAGCGGGACGCCCCGTTGCACGGTTATCGTGCGGGACACCATTGGTAACCAGTATGAGGCGGTACTGCCGAAGCGGGATGCTCGGACCTATGGCCCATGAGTATTGAAGCCCACGGTGTAGGTGATAGCGGCAACGGTAGTAATCGGCACTAGCGAACGGACCCGCCATTCCGCGCCTCGGTACCCTGTTCCCTGATCCTCACGCCCACGAGAGGGCTCCGCCACGTGAGGTCAGGCGACCCGGCTGTGATGCGGGTCAGCCGCAAGTCCTGGCCGTCGCCTATCAGTGCTGGGGCCCGACTGGGCTGGCCCATCGGGAAGGACTCGCCTCGGCCGACCAGGCCGCAGCCTGCACTCGCGACGGTCCAGGAGATCGCGGGCAGGTTCTCCTTCGCCGCGCGCTCCAGCAATCTGGCGAGCAGGTCGGAGGGCCGACGCTGGCATTCACGTCGTGGCAATTAATTCGATCACTATGGTTCGGCGGGCCATGCCTTGCCTAATTGCCGTGACAGTAACAATAGTGACAACGTGTCATTTCAGAGCGTATACGGTCACGTCCATGGTCAGCCCGGGAGCCGTGGGCGCGGATGTTGTGTCGTCGGTGACGTAACACACCGCGAGGCGATTGGGCGTCGTGATGCACAGTGTGCTATCGGTTAGCTGCTGATGATTGTTGTTGACGAAGCTTCCTGGGCTCACGTAATTGGTGTCAGCCTGGCACAGGGAGAATCCGGCCCGGCCTGCGTAGACAGCGAGCTGTGCCATGCTCTGGACGTCCCCGTAGATATCGACAGACAGATCTCCCGATCCAGATGTGCAACTGGAAATTTGGTAGGGGCGCAGGTGGGTGTCCGTGAAAGAGAGTGCATAGCAGCCCGTGAGCTGCACGCCGGTCTTATGGAACAACTCTTGTCCCGGGGGATTTGTTGCACCGCCGCCGCCGTGGCCAGTTGTTGTCGCTCCGCTGGTAACGGTGACTGTTACAGTCGGAGCGGGAGCGGGCCCAAGACCAATCACATGTCCAGTGCGCGCCCCCGCGAAGTAAGTAGCTGCCCCCAAGATGACTGCGGGGACTATCGCGATAAGAAGCTGATGAGTGAGCTTCTCACGCTTATCGCGGCCGTCCTTTACGCTGGGCCCTGTCATCGCCCCTCGCCTGTCCCTCCCTGAGGCACACGTACTGGCAGGCGGGGGTGCCGTCTAGCAGTAGTGCTGCCTCTTCGCCAGAGTACAGCCGCAGTCGGATTTTGACCTGAGATCGGCAGCTATGCTGGGCCGTCGGAACGCATCCTCGCTGCGACTTGCAATTGTGCGTTGGAGGGCTGGCAGCGCGTGATCTGGCTGCCGCCCGGCGGTTCTTCACCCGCGCGCTGCGGACCGTGCTCGTCGGCCCTATGGTCCTGGCCATGGACGATGCTGTGCCGCGCAGGCTGGACTGGGAGCGGGAAGAGCTGATCTTGGCGGGTGACCTGGTTGCCCGGAACGGCTGGCGGCAGATCGCCGCTACCGACCCTCGGGTCATTGAGCTGTCAGCCCTGTTGCGGAGACTGCCGTTGCATCCCGTCCATGAACGGCGGCCTGACTTCCGGAATGTCAACAGCGTCGCTCGCAAGACGGCCGACCTGGCGACGAACCGGCCTGGCCACCCGGGCCGGGCTACCAATAGCGGCGTCCCGACGAAGAGGGTCATCGCCGAGTTCACGGCGGAGCCGGGCCTGATGCACGGCATCGCGGCGTCGATCAGGGCGGCCGAGGCGCGCTGGGAGTTCGCTGCTCTGACCTCGCCGGTGCCGGACGAGGATGAGGGCGCCGCGGAAGGGCGGCTGCTGATCCGCCGACACGTGGCGTACGAGCGCAACCGGGCACTCGGCAGCGCAAGCTGGCACAGGTCCGCAATGCCGGGCGGCCGGTGGCCTGCGAAGTCTGCGGCTTCGACTTCGAGCAGGCTTACGGCGAGCGGGGCAGTGGCTACATCGAGTGCCACCACATCATGCCGCTGCATGTCAGCGGGGTCAGGCAGAACCAAGCTCAGCGATCTTGCCCTGCTGTGCGCCAACTGCCATCGCGTGAGCCATGGCGGCGTCCCGCCGCCATGGCTCACCCCAGGCGAACCGGCCGACCTAATGCGGCTAGTGCTGCGCCAGGCGGCGCAAGCGCGCACTGCTTAGTACGGCAGCCATAGCCCGAGCAGTGGCCGGGCGGTCAGCCCAGCGAGAGTGATCCTGGTGGCGCGAGCCCATATGCGCTGAGGCCCTGCGGTCCCCGATGGCGCAGGTTTGGTTTGTGTATCAACTCCGGCGGGCCGGACGCGACTGACAGGAGCGCATAACGCGCTAGAGGCCCTTAGTCTGTGGCCGGAGAGGGCGGTGTCCGGGTCGCCTCAGTCCCGCTGGGCCGCGATCAGCTGCTGGTACCAGCGGGCGCTGGCCTTGGGGATGCGGGCCTGCGTCGCGTAGTCGACGTAGACGAGCCCGAACCGGCGGCTGTACCCGTCGGCCCACTCGAAGTTGTCCAGCAGTGACCAGGCGATGTAACCGCGCAGGTCCACGCCGTCCTCGATCGCGCCCAGCGCCTCGCCCAGGTGGTCGCTCAGGTAGGCGACCCGCTCGATGTCCTGCACGCGGCCCTCGGGGTCCACGTAGTCATGGAAGGGCGCGCCGTTCTCGGTGATGTACAGCGGCGGCGGCGCGTACTCGTGGTGGACGCGGCGCAGGATCCGGCCCAGGGCGGCAGGACGGGCATCCAGCCCGCCGGCGGTCAGGCCGCTGGCGTCCCGGCGGCCGGCCGCCGGGATGACCCGGGCCTGATGGCAGGGCTCGTCCGGATCGGCGGCGACGATCTTCGTCTCGTAGTAGTTGATGCCCAGGAAGTCGGTCGCCGCCGCGATGACGTCCAGGTCGCCGCTCCGGATGAAGTCGACGGGCACCTGCTGGCCGTACCAGTCGAGCATGTCCTGCGGGTAGCTGCCCCGCAGGACCGCGTCGAGGTACCAGCGGTTCTCGTATCCGTCCAGCAGCCGGCTGGCGGTCTGGTCGGCCTCGGCCGGGGACGCGGGGCTGATGTCGGACAGGTTGAGCGTGACGCCGACCTGCCGGCCCGGGACACGGCTATGCACGAGGCCGGCCGCCTGGCCGTGCGCGAGCAGCAGGTGGTGCGTGGCGGCCAGCGCCGCGTGCAGGTCCCGGAGGCCGGGGGCGTGCCGGCCCTCCAGGTGCCCCACCATCCCGGCGCAGAAGGGCTCGTTGACGGTCACCCACATCGGCACCGCATCGCCGATGCCCTCCAGCACGGCCTGGGCGAACTCGCAGAACCGCTCGACCGTGTCGCGGCTGGCCCAGCCGCCGGCGTCCTGCAGCGGCTGCGGCAGGTCCCAGTGGTAGAGCGTGGCCATGGGCGTGATGGCGCGGGCGTTCAGGCCCTCCACGAGCCGCTTGTAGAAGTCGAGGCCCTTCTGGTTGACGCTTCCCTTGCCGTCCGGGACGATCCGCGGCCAGGCCACCGAGAACCGGTAGGAATTGAGGCCGAGGCCGGCGGCGAGGTCGAGGTCGGCATCGAGCCGGTGGTAGTTGTCACAGGCGATGTCGCCGGTGTCGCCGTGCAGGACCTTGCCGGGGGTGTGGGAGAAGGTATCCCAGATCGACGGGCCGCGGCCGTCCTCCTCCGCCGCGCCCTCGATCTGGTAGGCGGCGGTCGCGGCACCGAGCAGGAATCCGGTGGGGAAGCGCAGAGACACGGCGGGGTACTCCCTTAGCTGGGCGCGGCGGGTGGTCTAGGCAGCTGGTCTCGGTAGGGCCTGCGGCGCGGCCTAGTTAGTTCGTTACTTATGTTTAGTTTTGAACTAAGAGTCCCGTCAAGCCTGGCGGGGCATCGCTTTCGGGCGCGAGGGCTGGCCAAGGGGCGAGCGAGGCCGGAGGGGACGGCGGGCATCCGGGGCGGCGGCAGCGCTGCCGCCGCGACCGTCACGGCCCGCGTCGGGCGCGTGACGGCTGGCGTCGCTGCGGGCTAGGCGGCGCCGTCGGAGCTCGACCCGGCCGTCCCGAACAGCTGCCGGGGATCGCGCCGGACGGCCCCGGCACTCAGCAGCCGGGCGATGGGCAGCGTCGCCCCGCCTAGCGCCACGGCGTCCTTGCCGAGGTCGGCCTGGACGATCTCGACCCGGCTGAACGGCAGCCGGAGGGCATAGAGCCGGGCCGCCTGGCGGATGCCGGGCAGCAGGCCGCCGATCGCCCGGCCGAGCCAGCCGCCCACGACCACCCGCTCGGGGTTGAACAGGTTGACCAGGTCGGCTATCCCGGCGCCCAGGTAGGTCACCGTCTCCTCGAGCACCTGCGCGGCAGCGGGATCGCGGTCCCGCCCGGCGACGATGGCGGCGATCCGGCCTTCCAGGCCCCCCGCGCCGGGCGGTGCCTGGCGGCCCTGGAGCTGGTCGTAGCGGGCGGCGATGGCGTCGGCGCCCACGTAAGCTTCCAGGCAGCCGTCCGTCCCGCAGCGGCAGGTCCGGCCGCCGACGACGACCTTCGTGTGGCCCCACTCGCCCGCGCTGCTGGTCGCTCCGCGGTACAGCTCGCCGTTGCTGATGATGCAGGTGCCGACGCCGATGCCGAGCAGCACGATGACCGCGTTGTCGGTCCCGCGGGCGGCGCCGAACCATTTCTCGGCCTGGCCCAGCGTCATGGCGCCGTTATCAATTTGAATGGGCAGGAGCGTGCGGCTGCGCAGCATCGCCTGCAGCGGTACCGCATCCCAGCCGATGCTCTGCCCGTGCACGACCGCGTCATCACGGTGCTCGACCAGGCCGGGCACCCCGACGCCGACGCCGATGATCCGCTGTTCGTCGGCGCCGAACTGGTCGATGACCGACGCCATTCCGTGCACGATCTGGTCGACGGTTTCCTGGGGATGCAGCCGGGCGGCGCCAGTCGCCGACAGATGCCGGGCCCGGACCCGCAGGCCCAGGTCGAACAGCTCGACCAGGACCGCGGTCTCGCCGACGTCGACGCCGATGACGTAGCCATGCTCGGGATTGACCTGGAGCAGCCCGCGCGGCCGGCCGCCGTTGGACTCCTCAAGCCCCACCTCGGCGACGACGCCCTCTTCGAGGAGCGCGGTGATCAGATTGCTGACGGTGGCGGGACTGAGGCCAGCCAGGGATCCGATCTCCTGCCGGGTTAACGGACCATTGAGGAAGACCTGCCAGAGGGCACGAGAGCGATTGGCGAGACGGAGATCACGGACGGTGGTGCTAGGCCTGGGCATGGACCTACCTGAGTTTGCGTTCGAGGCGGCGGCGCCGGCGCGACGATTCTTTACGCCTTGAACTATGGCCGAATGAGAGCCTCGTGACCAGACCCAGCTTGTGATAAGGACCCGGTTGCGGAGCGGGCGCGAGGTCCCGGCACGGCTACGATCGGCAGCATGCGTTTCGCCAAGGGCCATGGCACGGGCAACGACTTCGTGATCCTGCCCGATCCCGATGGCCGGCTGGACCTGTCCGCGCTGGCGGTGGCCCGCATCTGCGACCGGCACGCCGGCCTGGGCGCCGACGGGATCCTGCGGGTGGTGCGGTCGGCGGCGGCCGGGCCGGGCGCGGGGAGGTGGGCGCGGCAGGCGGCCGAGCAGGGCGCGGAATGGTTCATGGACTACCGCAACGCCGACGGCAGCGTCGCGGAGATGTGCGGGAACGGCATCCGGGTGTTCGTCCGGTACCTGCTGGACAATGGCCTGGCGACGGGCCCGGCCCCGGCCGTGGGCACCAGGGCGGGGGTCCGGGTGGTCAGCCAGGCCCCCGGCGGGGACCTCACCGCCCAGATGGGACCGGCGCGAGTCACGGGCACCGGGTCGGCCCGGCTGGGTGATCGCAGCTGCGCGGGCCTGTCCATCTCGGTGGGCAACCCGCACCTGGCCTGCCTGGTGGACGAGCCCGTCGCGGATTTCGACCTGACCCGGCCGCCGGCCCTGGAGGCCGGTCAGTTCCCCGCGGGGGCGAATGTCGAGGTCCTCCGGCTGACCGGCGACCGGCGGGTCGAGATGCGCGTATACGAGCGAGGATCCGGCGCCACGCTGTCCTGCGGGACGGGCGCGGTCGCGGCCGCGCTCGGCGCCGCCGTGGCGGCCGGCGAGTGGCCGGCGCAGGAAGGGTCGGCGCAGGCCTGGATCGTCGACGTTCCCGGTGGCCGGCTGACCGTGACGCCCAGCGCCACCGACAGCCTGCTGACCGGCCCGGCAGTGATCATCGCGGCGGGCGAGCTGGATGATGCGTGGCTCCGGCAGGCCAGCGGCGACGAGATGGCGGCCGCGCTGTCAGGCATCGCCTGAGCTGGCCAGGCGCAGGCCGATCTGCACTAGCGTCCAGCCAGCCCGGTTGCGGATCGTGGCGGGGTGCCCGGCCCGCGGGCTCTCGGCGGTCCGGCGGCCGGCTGCTTCCCGCACGGTTGCCCAGTGCGCCGCGCTGTGCTGCATGTCGGTGATGTGCTGCTGGCTGACCTGACCGAGCAAGCTCGGGTTCATGGCGGTGATTCCTTTCGGGTGAGTGGTTGTCGCGGGCGTCACTGCGCCCGGGCGATCTGAATGTCTCCGCTGACGCTGCGGCAGGTGACCCGCAGGCCGACCTCGTCGCCACCGTCGGTCTCCTCGAGCTGGTTCTTGATCCGCCCGGTGAGGCTGGACAGGTCCAGATAGGTGCTGGCCCCGGCGGCGACGCCGATGGCGGTGTCCCCGGACACCGTCTTGACGCTGGTCTGGCCCCCGGCCACGCTGCCAATGTGCACGTCGCCGCTGGCGGTGCTGGCCTGGACCGACGCAGCCGCCGTGCTGACCTGGATATCGCCGCTCGCGGTGTGCAGGGAGGCGTCTCCCGCCGCCTCGCGCAGCGAGATATTTCCCGAGGCGGTGCCTACCTCGACCGCCGCGCCGCCAGTCTCCAGCCAGACGTCACCGGAGGCGGTCGTGACGGCCAGCGGGCCGCTCACCGACGCGGCGGTCACGTCACCGCTCGCGGTCTTGGCCTGCAGCCCGGCCAGCTCGCCGACGCAGCTGACGTCGGCGGACGCGGATCGCACGGTGCAGCGCGATCCCGGCGGCACCTTCACCGTCAGCTCCACCCCGGCGTGGCCGCGCAGGAAGCTCGAGGGAGTGGGCTGGATGATCTCCAGCCGTCCCTGGGCGAAGCTGACCTGGACCTCCGGGTCGCCTGGGCCGCCGTGTCCGCTGCGCCGCACGCCGACGGTCGTGACCGTGGTGGGCTCGGCCGACACGGCGATGCTGCCTGCCGGAATGTCGATGAGGATGTCGATGGGGTCGGACCCCGGGAACTCCCAGCTAGTCATGTTCTCGTCCTAACGTTCTGGTCGCGGGCGTGCGGATCTGAGGTCGGGGCGCTGTGGGAGGCCGCGGCGGCGGCTCAGCCGCGGGCGTATCCGGTGTAGCGCTGGCCAATGCCCGGCCGCGAGCGCGATGACCGGCCGGGCGGCGCATCGAGGGCCTGGCCGATCGCCCGGATCAGCCACGCGTTCACCGATGCGCCCGCGGCGGCGGCCGATGCCTCCACTCTGGCCTTGAGGGGCTCCGACAGGCGCAGGGTCACCCGGGTCATGTCGTCTGCCGACTCGGCCGCGCCCTGGTCCGCCCGCGGTCCGGGCGGTTCGTCACCGGGCGTCATGGTGACGACGAAGTCCGCGTCGCTGCCCGACAGCCGGACGTCGATGACAGCGTCGTCGAGCCGGGTGGTGATCTCGGCGGCCGCCGCCGAGAGCACCTCGAGCAGGGTGAGCCTGACCGACGCCTCCATCGCGTCGGTCAGCATCTCGGCCGCGCGGGCGACGTCGTCCCCGGCGAACCGGGTGATCATGGCCAGCTCCCGCCGGAGCGTCGCCACGTACTCTGACATGTCCATGACGCCACTATGACGTCACAAGTGACGTCTGTCAAATGTCTTAGTGATGTCAGAGCTGACGTCAGCGAGCGTCAAAGCGTCGCCAGCTGGCGTCAGTGCAGGTCAGGTTGGTGGCAGGTGGCGCGATGACGGGGTCAGCAGCGCGCTGGGAGGCAGCCCGCGGAGCGAGGCATCCAGGACCTGCGCCACATGCGCCGCCGGCATCGGGGTCCCCTGCTCGCCCAGCGCCGCGGCGATCTGCATCGTGCAGCCGGGGTTGGCCGAGACCAGGAGGTCGGCCCCGGCCGCATGGACCGCGCGGGCCTTGCGGGCTCCCAGCTCGGCCGCGGCCTCGGGCTGCACCAGGTTATAGATCCCGGCGGACCCGCAGCAGGTGCCGCCGTCGCCGACCTCGGCCAGGCGCAGGCCGGGTATCGATCGCAGCAGGTCGCGCGGCTGGGCGGTAATCCGCTGGGCATAGCCGAGGTGGCAGGCATCCTGGTAGACCGCGGTCAGCGGGAGCGGCTGCCGCGGCGCGGCAGCGCCCAGCTCGGCGAGGAACTCGCTGAAGTCGCGGACCTTATCGCTCAGCGCGGCCGCTCGCCGGGCCCAGGCGGGGTCGCCGGCCAGCAGCTGCCCGTACTCCTTCATGGCCGAGCCACAGCCCGCCGCGTTGACGACGATCGCGTCGACGGCGGCGCGCTCGAACGTCTCGATGGTGCGCCGGGCAAAGCCGGCCGCCTCCGCCCGCCGGCCACCGTGCAGGGACAGCGCCCCGCAGCAGCCCTGGCTCCGCGGCACGATGACGTCACAGCCCTCGGCCGCGAGCACCCGGGCGGTGGCCGCGTTGACCGGCGGGAAGAAGACCTGCTGGACACAGCCGGTCAGCATGCCCACGACCGCCCGGCGGGGCCCCCTGGCCGGCACCCGGCCGGGCAGCCGGCCGCCGGCCCGGCCAGCCTGGCGCGGGGGACGCAGCGGGGCGATCCGGAGGGCCGCCACCAGCTCGGGGGTCAGGTGCCCGGCCAGCTCGCTGCGGCCCAGCAGGCGGTCCGCGCCGACAGCCTGGGCCGCCCGGAGCGGCGCCATGAGCACCCGCAGCCGGGCTGGGTACGGAAACGTCTCGAAGATGGCCCGGCGGATCAGTCGCTCCCGCCGCGCCCGCGGCGGGAGCGCCGTCGGCGACCGGGTGGCCGGCGACTGCCCGGCCGGGGCCTGGGTGGCCGCCGGGTGGGCGCCCTGGGACCGGGCGGCCGGGGGGTGGACCGGCACTGGCTGCTCGGCCCACTCGCGGGCCGCCTCGATCAGCCGGTCGTACCGGACGCCGGACGGGCAGGCGGGCACGCAGGCCATGCAGCCCAGGCACCGGTCGAGGTGGGTCGCCGTCGCCTCGGTGCCGGCGGTGCCGTCCAGGATCTGGGTGATGAGGTGAATGCGCCCGCGCGGGGAGTCCATCTCCTCGCCCCACAGCTGGAAGGTGGGGCAGGTCGGCAGGCAGAAGCCGCAGTGCACGCAATCGCCGGCCAGCTTGCGCAGCTCCCCGTCGGGATCGAGTTCCCCGTTCACGAGTTCCCCGCTCATCAGATCCCTCCCGCGAACCGGCCAGGGGCCATCCGGTGGTCCGGGTCGAACTGGTCCTTGATCGCGCGCATCAGCGCCACGGCGGCCACCGGACCCCACAGGTCCACGGTGTCACGCACGGCTGGGGGCGCGTGCAGGACCACCACGCTGCCCCGCGGACCCGTGGCGGACCGGACGGCCGCCTCCACCTCGGAGTCGGAGCCGAGCGCGTCGCGCAGGCCGGTGACGAACTGGGCCACCGCGGTCGCGGGCGCGTCGGCCGGCAGGGCCGCGTGCACCACTCCCGCAGCGGCCGAGCCGCTCACCGCGGGATCCAGCCCGGCCTGCGTGCCGGCCGCGCGGATGGCCCGCAGCACCCCGGCCAGCTGGCCCGCCCAGAATGCGATTCGCACGGCGGTGCCGCCGGTGGCCGCCGCGCGACCCCACCAGGGCGGGGGCTCGGAGCTGGCCCGCAGGCCCGTCAGCCTGCCCACGGACGTTTCGCCGGCGAGCAGGTCGGACATCCGGGTGGCGCGCTCGGCCACGCCCTCGGCGTCGCCTTCCAGGAGCACGGCGAGGTTAAGCGGCGCGTCCTGGCCCGGCCAGTCGAGCTCGGCGGCCGACGGGGCCAGCGCCGAGCCGGCCGCCGTGAGCAGCGCGGCCGCGGCGGTAGCGGCGTCGGCACAGGCCAGCGACACGTAGATTGCCGCGGGCGGGCGGGGATGCAGCCGGAACGTGGCCTCGGCCAGCAGGCCGAGCGTGCCGGAGGACCCGGCCAGCAGCTTCCCGAGGTCATAGCCGGCCACGTTCTTGACCACCTTGCCGCCGGCCCGCGCGACAGTCCCGTCCGCGCGGATCATCGTGATCCCGATGAGCAGGTCGCGCGGGGTCCCGAACCGCAGCCGCAGCGGCCCCGCCACGCCCGCCGCGATCAGCCCGCCCACGGTGCCGCCAGCAGGGGCGCCCCCAGCTGGGGCGCCGCCAGCGGAGGTCCCGCTGGCGCCGGCCGGGGGGTCCAGGGCGAGCCGCTGATCGGCCCGGCCGAGCACCTCGGCGAGCCGGTCCAGCCGGACACCCGCCTGGACCCGGGCCACGAGGTCGCCGGCGGCGTGCTCGAGCACCGCGTCCATTAGCCGGGTCTCCACGATCAGGTCACACCGGCTGGGCGGTGCGCCCCAGTCCAGGCGCGTGCCGCCGCCGCGCGGCACGACGGCCAGGCCCAGCTCGGCGGCCGCCCGGAGCACGGCACTGGCTTCGGCCGTAGAGGCCGGCGCGGCGACGTAGCTCGGGACGACACCACCGACGGCGTCCGACTTGACCGCGGTGCGGACCTCCGAGCACGCGCTCGTGAGCGGCGCCGGAATCGCGTCGGCGGTCATCGGGGCAGTCGGGCGGGGGAGGCGTTATTCATGTCAGAACTGCTCCAGCTGCCCGGCCGCCACCAGTGGATGCGGACCGCGACGCACGCCAGGGACCTCACCGCACAGCCGTGGCGTGGGGAAGATCTTGCCGGGGTTGCACAGCCCGTCGGGGTCGAAGGCGCAGCGCACCATCTGCATCGTGTCCAGGTCGGCGGCCTCGAACATCTTGGGCAGGTACTGAGCCTTGTCCACGCCGACGCCGTGCTCGCCGGTGATGGATCCGCCGTGCTCGATGCACAGGTCCAGGATGGCCCCCGACACCTCCTCGGCGGCCGCCGCCATCGCGGTGTCGCCGTCGTCGAACAGCACGAGCGGATGCAGGTTGCCGTCCCCGGCGTGGAACACGTTCGCGACCCGGATACCCGACTGCGCGGACAGCTCGGCAATGCGGTCCAGCACCTTCGGCAGCGCGGTCCGCGGTACGACCCCGTCCTGCACGATGTAGGCGGTGCTGATCCGGCCGACCGCGGCGAAGGCGGACTTGCGGCCGACCCAGATTGCCGCCCGCTCGGCCGCGTCGTGCGCCGCCCGGATCTCGTAGGCCCCTGCCTGCGTGCAGAGCGCCCGGACGGCGGCGGTCTCCCGCTCGACGTCGCCCGCGGGGCCGTCCAGCTCCACGATGAGCACCGCGCCCGCGCCCTCCGGGTACCGGCACGCCACCGCCGCCTCGGCGGCCTCGATGGCCAGCGCGTCCATCATCTCGATGGCGGCTGGCAGGATGCCGGCGCCGATGATGGCCGATACCGCCGCGCCGCCCGCCCCCATCGTGGTGAACGCCGCGAGCAGTGTCGTGACGGCCTCCGGGATGGGAGTGAGCTTCACGATGATCTTCGTGACGATGCCGATGGTGCCCTCGGATCCGATGAACGTGCCCACCAGGTCATACCCGGGCGCCGCGCCGGTGCCGTCGCCCAGCCAGGTCAGCTCCCCCTGGGGGGTCACGATCTGCAGGCCGGTCACGTGATGCACGGTGAAGCCGTGCTTGAGGCAGTGCGCCCCGCCGGAGTTCTCCGCGACGTTGCCGCCCACCGAGCAGATCTGCTGGCTGGACGGGTCCGGCGCGTAGAACAGCCCGTACGGCTCGGCCGCCTTACTGACGGCCAGGTTCGTGACGCCCGGCTCCACGACGGCCCGCCTGCTGGCCGGGTCGATGGCCAGCACCTGCCGCATCTTGGACAAGACGATCAGGACGCCGTCAGTGCGCGGCAGTGCCCCGCCCGACAGGCCCGTGCCGCTGCCGCGGGCGATGAACGGGATGCGCGCCCCGGCGCACGCCCGGACCACCTCGGCCACCTGCTGCGCGGACCCGGGCAGGACGACCAGGCCCGGGCTGCACCGGTGGGCGGTCAGGCCGTCGCACTCGTAGGTCGCCAGCTCCTGCGGGTCGGTAATGACGTTGGCCGGGCCGCAGATCTCGCTGAGCCGGGGGATCAGCACGTCAGTTCCGGCCCTGGCTGCCTGCTCGATCATGGTCCGCCTCCCGTCCCGCCGTGTGCTGTGCCGCGCCGTGCGCCCGTCAGCCGCAGCGCTCGTCCTCCCAGCGTGCCCCTCGTGCGCCGAGTTTTCTACTGTCGGCGGCCCTGCTGGGGGGCCACACGGAGAATGAGTCCGCTCGCTGGGCCGACGGTGACGACGGAAACCGGGCGCCCGTTGTCGAGGTAGCTGCCGCCAAGGTAGACGGTCGAGGCGGACTCAGAAGGATTGACCACCGCGATTCCGGCCGAGAAATATCGTCCCCAGGCTCCCCCTATCTGCTTCATGGTGCCCAGCGGGGTGCCGAGAGCCAGGCGCCGCGGGTCCGGTCCCGAACTCATATCACCCAGTGCCAGGAGCTGCTGGCCGTTGTTGGCGAGCAGATAGGAGGCCAGTGCGTACTGGCGGGTCTGCGGTGTGACCGCCCTGGAGTAAATCCCGGCATGGAACCAGCAGCTCTTGTGCTGGGCGGCGCACGAGGAAACCTCGTCCTGGTACTGCGACCAGGCCGCGAGGCCGAGGGCATTGGGCTGCGCGGAGAACGAGATGTAAAACTCCTGTATGAGGCCTCCCACTGGCGCGAGCCATCGTTGCCACAATCCCGGGAACTCCGTCGCGTAGCCGACGTTGAATGCCGAGGCGACCCCTGCGTCTTTCAGGGCAGGCCCCACTTCACGCAAGGCGGAGTACGTCGCGGCCTGAACCGCTGCGTTCGTGGGGTACATCGCCGTGACTCCGTAGCCATTCGCCTTGCTCAGGGCGTTATCCACCTCGACCCCATCCCATCCGTGGGTTCTGACGTCGGCCAGGACGTTGCTGGTCCACTGGCGCTGATAGGCGAGGCTGCCGTAGTTGGTCTCCCAGATAGAAGGGTAGCCGCGGAACTGAAACGGCTGGCCGGTGCCGGCGGCCTTGAGCAGCCAATCCGGATGGTTGCGTCGCACCCAGCAGTAACCCATTCCTGACGAAAGCCGAGCGCTGTCGGTGATGCCTCCACCGCAGTCACCGCAGTCTCCGCTCTTCGTGACGCAGTCGTCTGAGCGCACTCCCGACAGGTCTTTGTACACCCAGACCTGGATCCTGAGGTTTGCGTGCTTGAGAAGAGGGATCAGGTGATAATCCCAGGAATTGAGAACGACGATCGTATTCTCCCGTGCGATCGTCACCCACTGGGCCTCGGTTGTTGCCTCGACGGCCGCCTCGTCGAGCATCGTGCTGAAGGTCTTGAGCGGGATGCCCCGGTCCGACCGGGCGGTAGCAGCAGGCGCGGTTGGCGCCAGGCCGTAAGCCGTCCCTACCGCTGCCAAGATCACGATCAGCCCTGCTAGCAGGGCTGTGATCCAGCCGGCCCTGGGTAGGGAACCTCTATCTGCCGGACCGGGACCGTGTGCCGCGGCCATGAAGCGAGGATAGTCCTCACGTCGCGGCGCCGCCATCACCGTAGGTCCCGCCGCCGTAGTGGTGCCGCGAATGGCCTGGATCGTTGACAGACTGGACGCGAGGGGTAGACCATCTGGTTGGTGGGCTATATGTCTTAGTTTTCGGGGGCGACGGTGGAAACGCGTCCAGCCGGGCAGGAACTACCGTCGCTGAGTGGGCTCAGCTTGGGCGGGGACTTTCCCGAGCAGCCGGCCGAGTTCGCGCATGGCCTGCATAAAGATGACCGCCTGACCCTTGCCGCCGTCGCGGACTTGGCTGACCGCCTGGCGCGCGACTCGGTGATCTGTGACACCGCCGCCCAGCCTCTGCTGGTTCCCCAGGGCGGCCCTCCGCGTGGCGAGTTGTCCCGGCCGGGCGACGTCATTCGCAACATTCAGGACGCCAATGCCTGGCTGACGCTGCTCAATATCGAAGCTGATCCGGCGTACGCCGATCTGATGAACACGATGCTCGATCAGCTCGAGCCGGGCATGGTTGCCCGGCAGGGCCGGATGCGCAAGCGCGTGGGCTTCGTCTTCGTCTCCTCGCCGAACTCTGTCACCCCTGTCCATTTCGACATCGAGCACAGCCTGCTGATGCAGGTCAGCGGGTCAAAGGCGGTCAGCTTCGGCCGGTTCGAGAGCGAGCAGGACCGCCGCCACGAGGTGGAGCGGTACTGGGACGGCTCGCACGGGCGGATGGAGTCCGTACCGCCAGAGCTCGCGTCCTACCCCCTCACGCCCGGCCGGGGCGTGTACATCCCTCCCATCGCGCCGCACTGGGTGCACAACGGCCCGGCCATCTCGCTATCGGTCACGCTCACGTACTTCACTGCCGCCAGGGAGCGGGAGGATCTGGTCGAGGCATTCAACGCCCGCCTGCGGCAGATGCACCTGTCCCCACGTCCGCCGGGGAAGTCCGGTCCTGTCGACGCGGCCAAGGTGGCCGCCATGCGAGCCCGGGCAGTCGCTAAGCAGGTGCGCTCGGGGATCGACGGCAGAATGGCGCGCAAGGGACCTCAGCCGCCGGACTCAGCTGGCTAGCCTTCCCGGTGCTTACTGACGCGCAGGGTTACCGCGACCGTCTACGCGAGAGGTAGCGCGCGGAGCGGCCTGCTGCGCGCCGTCCCGCGTGAGCCGCGGTCTCTGCCGCCAGGGCAAGCCGGCCGGCCGTCCCGGTGGCACCGCGGAGCCGGAGCAGTTCCCGCCGGTCCGGTGCGAAGTTGTTCTTGTACGCCTCGTCCCCGCGGAGAAAGTCGACTTCGGCGAAGCCGCGGTCACAAGCGTCGGTGATGATCGCGGCGAGCAGCACCGACATGGCATCGCGCCAGCGGAAGTCGGTCAGCCGGGCGCTCTGGTAGAGGCTCACGCGTCCTGCCACCTCGAAGGTGACCATGATCGCGACCACGGTCCCGGTCACGGTGAGTTCATGGACTACGACCTCGTCACACTCGGCGCCGAGGCGGCAGGCGGCGGCGAAACGGTCGAAGCTGGGCAGGAAGCCAGAGCGGTCACCCCACTGAGCCCTGTGCAGTTGCCGGAGGGTCGCCAGGGCACTGACCGCCGACGGACCCCGCTTGACGCAATGAGCAAAGCCTTCGGCGGCCAGGCGGGCTTTGGCTTTGCGGAGGGTCTTGCGGAACCCCGACGGGCGGACGGCCAGGTAAGCCTGGGGGTCGGCGGGCAACGGCGCCCACGGCGCGACAGTGAGCGGCTCGCGGCGGACATGTCTAGGCAGCGCTGCGAGCAGCCGGGCGTCGGCCCGGATGCCATCCAGGTCCAGGACGCGCGCCCCCGGGCGGCACAGCCAGGCCCCCAGGGCCCCGGCCACGCTATCTTCATGTCCCGAGCACGCCAGCAGGTCGAGGTGATCTGGGCAGAGCGGCCCGGCTCCCATCATGCGAAGGCAGGGCACGCCCAGGCGGCGTCCTTCCTCCAGGGCGAGGCCGCCCAGAAGGCGGTCATTCTCGACGACCAGCACGAAGCGCGGCTGGGTCCCGGCCGTTCCGGCCAGCCACCACGACCGCAGAAAAGGGGTGGGCAGGGGCGCTAGGTCGACGAGCTCATCCCACCGCGGAACCCAGCGGTCCAGGCCGGGGAGAACCAGCAAGCTAGGCCTGGGAACTGTCACCGCGCCGCCCGGAGGGCGGTCACGACCGGCAGGACGTTCATCTCGCCCCAGCTCTCGGTCCACCGGTCACCAGGGCCGCCCTCATTCTCTCCGGTTGCATAGTGGGTGACCGTCGCGAGAAGCAATGCCTGCTGTTGTGGTCGCTCCCAGTCAGCGAAAGGCTTCCCGCCGATCCGCGTCGCGGCCAGCTCCGGGGCAGCGGATCGAGCCAGCCAGGCGGCAGCCTCTCCGAAGGTGCAGCGCCGGAACATGACGACACGGCACACTTCGGCGTACACGGCGTCCAGGCCCGCTGGGGCATCGGGCCGGGCTCGTTCCCAGTCGATGACCACGGGAGGCCGGGGCGGCCTGCGGAGGAAGACGTTGCCCGGCCAGAGGTCGCCATGACACCACGCAGTAGTCATCCTTCCGGCCTCGATCGGCACTAAGGCGTCCACGACCTCCTCCACCAGGCCCGGCGTAACAGCGTCCAGGCCGGTCACCCAGCCGCGGGCCCAGCCTGCACCCGTGCTGCCAGTCTGGGCCGAGCTGGCCAGTTCCGCGGCGATGGCCCGCAGGGCACCCCAGCCCTTGCCGGATGGCCGCCAGGCACGGCTGGCGCGCAGGGCCGGGCTCCTGAGCCAGCGCTCGGCGGCCCACGAGATGCCATCTGCCGACCCCGAAGCGACGGCGTCGGGGAATGCGAGGCCACGCTGCCTCGGTCCGAGACGAGCCGTCAGGTCAGCCAGGACATGCTGGTGATTGGCGAGCCGCCGGGCGCTCGCAGGGCTGACGGCTACCCGGACCGCCAGCTCGCCGCCCGAGCAGCGGACCCGAAGCGTCACCTGCCCGAGTCCGCGGCCGGCGATCAGGCCTTGCAGTTCTGCGCGGCTTCCCGCAGCGGCGCTTACCTGGTCGAGCACCAGATCGACGATGCTCTCGCAGGGCCACTGCAGCGCTAGTCCCGACCGGTCCAGATAGCGCCATAGCGGGCTGCAGGCCAGCCGGTATCCCACCCAGCGGCGGGGCGAGCCATCGTAGGTAAGAGGCCAGCCGGGACCGATCACAGCTCGCAACTGCTCGGGCGTGGGAAACAGCGCAAAGCGATAAGGCCGATCGGACCGGACAATTGCCACCTGCTGGCCACTCTCGGCCAGCGCGGGTGCCAGGGCGTGCGCGCACTCGCCGTCGCGATCGTCGCAGACGACCAGGGCAATGCTCCCGGGGCGAAGAGGTGACCTGCGGCCGTCCCAGATCGCCGCCCGTGTCGAGGGGGCCAGGTCCTGGATCGACCGGCTCAGGACGACCGCGGACGGATAGGAGCGGAGCAGGTTCTGGGTAGTGGTCGGCTCCAGGTCGGCCAGGACGACAGGCCCGTGCACCTGGCGGGGCAGCAGGAACCGCCACGCCGCAGGGTGCCTGGCGAGGTCCTCGGCGACGCGGTCGGCGGAATCCGCCCGGCCCTGCTGAGCTGCACTGTCGTGGCGCTTCACCCGCGACGCCCGGACGGATCAAGCGTGGCCACCAGCAGGAAGCTGCCGGCCACTGGCCGGAGAGCCTTAGTTCCCGCCAGGCGCATCTCCACCCCCCGCCTGGCCGTCGGCGCCAGCAGAGTCTGCCCGGCCCGCCGGTAGGGGAGGAAGCTGTACCCGAGAATCCGCCGGACGGCGAAGCCATGCGCCGCGAACAGCTGACCCGCGTCCTTGGCCGACATCATCGGCGGCCTGGCGGACGGGGTCATCCGGGCCCGCAGGTACGCTCCCCGCAGGCTGAGCGGGTTGAGGTGGAAGTTCGCCACGACCATGCCTCCTGGCCGCAGCGAGCCTCGCATCCAGGCCAGGACCTCGCCGCGCAGGTCGGGCTCGGCGTTGAGAAAGAAGCGGAAGGCGGTGATGAGGTCGAAGGGCCCTGGTGCCAGGCCGGGACTGGAGGTCACGTCACCGAGGATCACCGTGGCCTGAGGACATCGGTCATGAGCCAGGGCGAGCATGTCCGGCGAGATATCGATGCCAACCGGCGAGGGGAAATGGTGGCACAGGAACTCGAGGACCCGGCCCGTGCCGCAGGCAAAGTCGGCCACGGCCTGGGGCAGCGGCGCGACGCTGGTGCGGATGATGTCGGCCAGGAGCTGCTGTTCGACCAGCCAGTCCAGCCCTTTCGCTGCCTGCGGGTCCCAAAGATCCTCGTCGTACGACAGCGCCTTCTCGGCGCCAAGATGGCTCGCCCGGTAGGAGGACGGTGTCACGTCCGCGGCGCGCCTCCGTTTCTCTCCGACTGTGCCCGTCAAGTCTACCGCCGGGGCCAGCGGGTTTATAGCTGTGTCTTCTCGCTGCTGCGGCCGGTCCCGCCGCGTTCCCAGCCGGCTGGGAACACGGCGGGTGGCCCGCGTGGCGGTGCCGGATCGTCCGCGCAGTGCCGCCCACCCGTTGCGCAGCGGCTCGGGCATGATCACCAGCACGATCGCCCCATAGGCGGCCAGGGCTAGCGGGCCGAGGGTCAGCAGCGATATCCACGAGGGACCTGGGCCTGGCCAGGGAAGGCGCCCGAGCAGGATGACCACCGGGACCATGCCCAGCGCTCCTAGCAACGGCAGCCCCACCGACTGGCATAGGGCGCCCGGCCCCACGCCCGCGTAGCGAATGATCCACAGGCAGCTGACCAGCGCAATCGCGCTGGCGACGAGAGCCTGATCTAGGGCGACGATCGTGATGCCATGCCGGACCGTAAGCAGCAGGACGACCGTGAGAACGGCCAGGTGCAATCCTCTGCTCAGGAAGACAAGATCACTCCGGCCAGTCGCCTTGAATATCTGGAGGGCGCTGAGGACGAGGCTGAGGAAGAACCCGTACACGGCCAGGAACCGCACGGCTCCGGTAGCCGGGATCCACTTGTGGCCCAGCAGCGCGATGTCACTGGCGAACAGCAACAGGCCGGCGAACCAGGGCACGCAGAGCGCATTGATGACGGAGATGGTGCTCTCCGCCGCCCGTGCCTGGGCTTGCGTTGAGGGCAGCCGGCAGTAGTACGGGAAGACGGCACCGTTGGCCACGACCGCGATCGAGAGGTACGGCATGAAGCAGATCCGGTAGGCCAGGGAGTAGTACCCCAGCGCCACCGGACCCAGGACGTGACCGACAATGATGTAGTCCACGTTCAGCAGGCCAAGGTTAACGACGTCGGCAGCGCTGAGATATGCGCCGTACCGCAGCAGCCGGCGTGCCACCATGGTGCTCCATCCGGGCAAGCACCGGGGCCCGAGAAACGTGGCCACGGCGAAATTAGTCACGGACCCGGCGATCTGGCCGGCCACCAGGCCGATCAGCGGATATCCGGCGACAACCACGGCGATGGTGACCACCGCGCCTATGACCGAGGGCAGCGTGTCGGTAACTGCCCGCCGGGAGAAGCTCAGCGAACGAGTCAGGCGCCCGATCGGCACCTGCGCGGCGGCGTCAAACGGGATGGCGAGGGCAAAGCCTCTGAGCACGAAGGTGGCGGCGGGGCTGTGGAAGAAGGAGGCGATCTGCGGGGCCACGGCCCAGGTCGCGCCCATCAGGAGCAGCCCGGTGACCAGCAGCATGGTCAGGGCAGTTCGTGACGCCTCCTCGATCTGATCCCGCAGGTAGGTCAGCGCGTCGCCAATGCCGAGCGTGTTTACGGCCTGCAGCACGTTGTATGTGAGGGCGGCGATGGCGAGGATCCCGAACTCTGACGGGGCCAGGGCTCTCGCCAGCACCAGCAGCACCACAGTCTGCATGCCCTTTGCGCCCCACGAGCCCACTGATAGCCATAGGGCCCCGCGCGCGGCAAGGGTGCGGCCGCCTGCAGCGGAGGGCTCATGATTACTAATGGCCGGCGCCAACTGGAACGCTCGAATGTGGATGGGCCACCTGACGCCCTCTCGTCATGACACCTGACCGCGGTTCTCGTGCCGCGCTCCGGGGGTCTACGTGGCGGTGCGTACTATTTTAGCTGGCCAGCGAGACTCCGCCCAGAGGCGACAGTTAGTGGTGACAGCTAATGGCTCACGGCAACGCCGGTGCGCGCAACGGCGGGGGAAGGCCGCCCCTCTGGCTGGTCGACTGGTCAGACAGCGAGCACGAGGACTTCCGCTGGGCGTGCGAGGCGGCCGGCGTCGAGGCACGGGTCCTGCGCGGACCTGCGCTGGGGACCAGCGTCGGCACGCGACTGCACCGCCTCCGCAGCTGGCCAGCCTACTCGTCGCTCGCGCTGCGTGGCTTACACGAGGCCGGCGGCGCCCCGCTCATCGCCTGGCAGCCGATCGCCGGCGCCCTCGCCGGCCTCCTGCGCCGGTGCCCGCGCCCGCCCCTGGTCGTGCTCAACCCGATCATCGATCCTGCCACCTCGACCCTCCGGCGGCGGCTGATCCTGCGCGGAATCGCGCACGCGGATCGCGTGCTCTACTTCAGCACCGGTGCCCTTGAGGACGGAGTGCGCCTTGGCCTGGACCGCCAGCGCCTGCGATTCGTCCCGCTCGGAGTGAAGCCGACGTTGGCCTGGCGGCCGCCCACAGGCGATTACTTCCTGGCTATCGGCCGTGCAGAGCGTGACTGGGTAACGCTCGCGCAGGCCGCCGACGGAGTCGATTGCGAAGTACGTGTCGTCGGCCCGGCGGACCTGCCCGAGCCTGGCCCGCTCAGGCTCCTGCCCCAGCTTGAGCGGACCCGGTTGCTAACGCTGATGGAAGGCGCTCGCGCCATCGTGGTCCCGCTCAACCCGACGGCCCGCTCGGCTGGTCAGCTGACCGTCCTCGACGGGCTCTCGGCCGGGCGTGCGGTCGTGACCACGCGGACGCCCTGCGTCGAGGACTATGTCACTCCTGAGACGGGCATCCTCGTGCCGCCACACGACGCTCCCGCCCTGCGGAAGGCGCTCCTGCGCCTGAGTGACCAGTCTCTGGCCGAGCAGATGGGCCGGGCGGCGCTGGCGGCCGCAGGGAGCGCTTTCTCCCTGGACCGGTTTGTTGCCGATGTGGACGGCGAAGCCCGCTCGATCACATATTGAGGGCCTGCGGGAAGTCTGCCATAGTTTAGGGCTATGGCGTTGACGCGGCCGGTGCGCTAGTGGCTGCCGTCCCGAGGCAGGTCCAGGCCGCGAGGCCGCCCCGCCGCACGCGCCTGCTGACTGGCATGGTGATGCTGGCTGTCGCATTAGGCGCCGGCATCGCGGTCGGCAACTGGACGGCACTCGCACTGGCCGGCCTCGCGGCGATTGTTGGCCTCACTTTCATGCTGTGCCGCCTCGACGTGGCGGTGGCCGTGCTGGCGGCCAGCTTCTTCTTTACTAATTACCTGAACAACGGGGCCAGCCTCCTCACGATCGAAAAGGCCCTGGGCGCCCTCGCCGTGACGGCCTGGGTGCTGGAGTGGGCGGTGAACCGGCGGCCGGTTCTCACCACGCGCCAGCTGGGGCTGATCGGCGCGTTTCTGCTGTGGACCGGCGTGTCGGTCCTCGTCGCCAGGAGCGACAGGGCCGCGTTTATCACCACCCTGCGGTACGTGACGTTCGCCACCTTGTACTTCCTTGTGCTTCAGGTGGTCCGGGGGGATCGGCGCCGGGCCGACATGCTGGTCACGGTGGTCGTGGCCGCCGCCTCGGTGGCCAGCGTCATTGGCCTGGTCAGCTTCTTCGGTCATGCGGCCCTCCGGGCCAGCGGACCGATTAAGGACCCGAATGACTTCGGCTTTGCCCTCGGCAGCATTGTGCCGCTGGCGATCTACCAAGTCCGGTGGGCGGTCAGCAGGTGGGGCACGGCGATCTGGAGCACGGCCATCGTCCTCATGCTGGCGTGCACGCTGGCGACGTTCTCTCGCAGTGCGCTGTCCGGCCTGGCGGCGGCGAGCCTGTGGGCCCTGGTGGCCGGGCGCCTGCGCCTGCGCTGGCTGGTCGTGGTGGCCGCGTGCCTGGCGGCTATCGCGGGCGTGGCCGTCCATATCGAGCCCCGGCTCGTGGGAGACGCCCTAGGCGAGAAAGCCCATGTGGCCACTCAGAACGTCACTGACCGGTTTGGCTTTTACGCGGTCGAGCTCAACGAGTTCCGGCATTACCCCATCACCGGGGTGGGGCCGGGGAACTTCGTCTACCGGTTCGACCAGTTCGCCCCCGCGGTGGGAGAGAGCCTCCCCTTCCCGTCCAATGTCCTGACCATCAGCGGCGAGGAAGCCTACCTCGTCATCCTGGCCGAGCAGGGAGCGCCGGGGCTGGCCCTGTTCCTGCTCTACCTGGCCTTTTCCTGGGCAGACCTGCGGCGACGTTTTCCCGACGACCAACGCACCGACCAGTTGCAGGCCGCCCTGGCGGCCGGCTTCGTCGTTGCCGTCGTCGGAGCCTTGTTCCTGGCCGAGCAGTACTACCCGCCGTTGTGGTTCCTGCCGGCTCTGGCGGCCAGCCTGGCCAGCGGCACGCGGGGGGGTGGCGTCGGCGATCCGCCTGCGGTGCCGTCAGGCCACGCCGCGGCGGGGATGCCGGTGCCGGGAGGTGGCCAGTGAGGGCCGGGGTGGCCCTTGCGGTCCGGCTGCGCGCCCGCTGGCCCTGGCCCGCGGGCCCGGCCGTGGCAGTGCTCGGATGGCACCGGATCGATGTAGAGGGGGGGCGACTGGCAGTGCCGCCTCCGGTCTTCGCTCGCCAGCTGGACATTCTGGGCGAGCGCCGGCAGCAGTTCCCCGTGCTGGCCATCGATGAGGCCTTGGCCGCGCTCGCCGCCGGGCGACCACGTGCCCGCGGCGTCCTGCTGACCTTCGACGACGCCTGGGCTGACAACCACGCCAATGCTCTCGGCCCGCTCAGTCGGCATCGGTTGCCCGCCACGCTCTACACCCCCAGCCGCCTGCTGGGCACCCCCGGCTACATGACGCGCACCCAGCTGCTGGAGATGGACGCCGCAGGCGTGACGGTCGGCGCGCACAGCCGGACCCATCCCGATCTGCGGGCATGCGGCCCGGGCGAGCTTGAGGCTGAGGTCCGAGGCAGCAAGGAAGACCTCGAGGATCTGCTCGGCAAGCCCGTGACGTCCTTCGCCTACCCGACGGGACTGCTCGACGACCGGGTGGTCGCCGCCGTCGGGGCGGCCGGCTTCACGTCGGCCATGACCACCCGTCCCGGCTGGTGGCGGCCGGTCTCGCCAGCGCTGCTAATTCCCCGCAGCTTCGCGGAGGACTTCTCCGACGCTACCTGCCGGGCAGCTATCGCGGGCGGCCTCAACATCCTGGGGCCGCTGGACGCCGTCAAGCGCCTGTCGGGCCGCGGGCGCGCCCGCTCGTCATGAAGGTCGTCTTCCTGCTAACCCAGGACCGGGGCGGCCCGGTGGATCTCACCGTGAGCCTGGCGCAGGAGCTGGCCGGCCGGCCAGGCGGGCTTCAGCTGGCTGTCGTGGGGCCCGCCCCCTTCACCAATGCCGGGGAGCCGTGGACCCTCCTGCGCCCGGCACACGTGCGGTCCATGACGGATCTGCGCGGCATCGCGGCAGTCGCCCGCATGCTGAAAGGGCTTGCCCCCGACATCATCCACGCCCAGGACCGCCGGGCGGCTTTGGTGGCATCTCTCGTGGCCGGGCGGAAGACCCCGGTCGTGATGACCTTCCACGGCGTCCCCGACAGCGCCGCCGGCCGGTGGGTGACTGCGGGTCCCCTGCACGGCCGTCGACCGGGCGTATCCGGCGGCAGCCGCCTGGCGGCCGACGCGCTCGTCGCCCGCCGGGTCAGGTGTACCGTCGCGCCCTCGCAGGCCATAGCTGGGTTCCTTCGCCGCGAGCTACGGGTCCCGCAGCGTCGGCTGCGGGTGATCGGCAACGGGATCACCATCCCGGCCCGTCATGACCGCGGAAATGGCATTCGGACCTTTGCCACGGTCGGCTCCTTCGCGCCCTGCAAGGCCGCGCCGTTGCTGGTCGAGGCCTTCACGGGCATCGCCGCGAACCGTCCTGACCTGCGGCTCAAGATGATCGGCGATGGTGATGAACGGCCGCGCTGCGAGCAGATCGCCCGCCAGGCCGGCGTGGCCGGCCGGGTCGAGTTCACTGGCTACCGATCCGACCTTGACGCTCAGCTCCGGCTAGCCGATGCCTTCGTGCTGCCGTCGCTGAACGAGAACCAGCCGCTCGCCCTTCTGCAGGCGATGGCGGCCGGGATGCCCTGCATCGCCACGGATGTCGGTGGGATTCCCGAGATGCTGAATCCAGGCTGCGGACTACTCGTCGCTCCGGGAGACCTCCGATCGCTCAGCGCGGCCATGGAGCGACTGATCGATAAGCCGGATCTCGCGGCCACGCTCGGCGCGGCAGCCCGGAACCGGGTCACGGAGCGCTTCTCGGTGTCCGGCTGTGCCGACAGTCACCTGCGGTTCTGGTCGGAGATTCTCGGGAGCCGACGCCGATGAGGATCCTGCACGTGTTGTCCAGCCTGGCTCCCGGCGGCATGGAACAGATGGTCGTCCAGCTGGCAGCCGACGCTGTCGCCCATGGCGACAGCGTGACGGTGGCGTCCGGGCCGGGGGAGTGGGTCGACCGGGTCAGGGCCGCCGGTGCCGGGTATGTGGCCCTGCCGGCCACTTCCCGCAGCACCTCCGTCAGCATGGCGGCGGCGACCGCGACCGCGGTCGCCCGCCTGTCCGGCTGCATCCGCGAGCTGCGGCCGCAGGTGCTGCACGTGCACAACGTCCGGGCGGCGGCCCTGGCGAGACTCGCCCTGACGGGCACACGCCACCGGGCCGTCCTGGTGCCGACACTGCATGGGATAGCCCCCGGCGACTATGTCGGGGCCAGCCGGGTTCTTCGCCGCGCAGCCCGCCGGGTGATTGCCTGCGCGCCATCGGTCGGCCGGTCGCTGCAGGCGGCCGGCTTCCCGGCGGAGCGCATCGACGTCATAACCAACGGCGCTGCGCTGCGCCCTGCCGGCCTGGCGCGCCAGGCAGAGCTGCAGGCGGCCCTCGGGCTTGGGGGGGCGCCCCTGGTCGTCGGCATCGGGCGGCTCGTTGAGCAGAAGAACTGGCCGGTGTTCATCGCGGCCGCGGGGCGGCTGGACAGGGCGGCGGCCTTTGCCGTCGCCGGCGACGGCCCCCTGCGCCAGGAACTGGAGCAGGAGGCCCGACGGTTCGGCGACAGGGTGCGGTTCCTTGGCATGATCGATGACATCGCGGCTCTGGTGGGCCTGGCCGCCTGCGTGGTCTCGACCTCGGCGTGGGAGGGGCTGCCCCTGACGCTTCTGGAGGCGCTCTCCCTGGGGGTTCCGGTAGTGGCCCCTGCGATCGACGGCATCACTGACGTGGTGCCGCCATCGGCGGCCCTGCTCGTGGCCCCAGGAGACCCGGCGGCGGTCAGCCAGGCCATCTCGCGTGTCCTGGACGATGCCAGCGTGGCTGCGGACCTGCGGCGACATGCGCTGGCCGCAGCTCCCGGCTGGGGGCCGGAGCGGATGCTCGACCGATACCGCGGCGCGTACCGGGCCGCCTGGGCAGGTGAGCCGCACTGGGCCTGACGAGGGCCGTCCGCCGGAGGCTGGCTCGGGCTCCCTGTACGCCGACTCAGCCGCTGGACGGCTGCAAGGTGTCCGGGTCTCCGGTCGCCTTACTGAGGCTGACCAGTCGGCCGTTCTCGGCCAGCACGGTCCCGAGCACCGGAGTGCCGGATCCCTCCAGGATGCGCAGCGCTGCCTTCAGGTGCTCCATCCGGGCCGCTCCCGGCGGCACGACGAGCACCACCCCGTCGGTGGCACTGGCTGCCAGAGCGCCATTCGCGTCGCCCTGCAGCGCAGGGCCGTCGACGATGACGAGGTCGACCAGGGACGCGAACTTAGGCAGCTGCTCCAGGTAGATGCCGGACTCGGCCAGTCCCGAGGGAATCGGGGGCCCGGCGGTAACCACCTGCAGGCCCGGAATGGCGGGCGTGGCACGTAGCAGAGACGCCGGATCTGCTCCGCTCAACACGGTCGAGCTCAGGCCCTGGCTGTTGTCCAGGCCGAAGAGCTCGTGCAGTCCCGGATGCCTCGCGGCACCGTCCACTAGAGCCACGGTCAGGCCGACCTCGGCCACCGCCGCGGCCAGGTTCACCGCCACGGTAGTCTTGCTCTCGCCCTGGATGAGACTGGTGACGGTCACTGAGCGCATCAGGTGGCCTGTCCCGCGCAGGAAGTTGGTCCGCAGCGCTCGCCAGCTGTCTTGCGGGACACTGCCATCCCGGTCAGCGAGGATGGCGGCCATGTCCAGCTGCTCGCTCACATCGGGGACGGTCCCGAGATCAGGTAGGCGCGTCATGTCCGTGAGCTGCCCGCCGTTGTTCGCGCCGCTGAATAGCCGATCCCACACCAGTCCCGCGGCCAGCCCGAGGATGGCGGCCAGCATCAGCAACGCGGCCAGCACGACCTTGAGACTCGGGCCCGCCGGCTTGCTGGGCAAAGTCGGAAACTCGTATATCCGGGTAGTGACGACGCCGTTGTTCTTCAGCTGAGTCACGAAGGCAGCCAGCGTTCTCGCGGCGACCTGCTGGGCCTGAATGGCGCTCGGGAGCTGGGCCACGATGGTGATGATGGCAGCGCTGGAGGTTGACTCGGCGTGGACATCGCTCTCCAGCTGGCTGCCCGAGACCGCAAACGGCAGGCTCAGCGCCACCTGGTCGAGAAGTATCGGGCTGGAGACCAGCTGAACATAGGTCGGGATAAGACTGGAAATCAGATTGGAATAGTTGGGAAGGACGCTGGAGTTGGTCGTGATGGGCAGTAGGGCGACCGAGGCGGTCGACTGGTAAACCGGCTTACGCATGACCAGCAGCCCGACGCCGCCCAGATAGACCACAGCGGCGACGACCAGGCAAACCATCTTGCGGCGCCAGAGGACCCGGGCCACGCGCGGTGGCGTTACGGCGTTGCTAGATTCACTGAACCTCAACTGACCTTCTTCTGTCCCTTCTCTTCCCAGGTGTCCGAGGCGGCGTTTCGCGGCCGATCAGCCGGCCGAGCACCAAGCTTCCGCCAGACCCCTATTATCCCCTCTATCGAGCGCTGCAGAGAGTATTCCTCGACGACCCGCTTTCGGGCCTCCAGCCCCAGCCGCCTGCGCCGTTCCGGGTCGGCGAGCAGGGCATCGACCGATTGGGCCAGGGCCTGTGGGTCGTCGACAGGGATGATCTGGCCGCCTCCGCCCAGGGCCGAGGTACCGGCCACCCCGGTGGCGACGATGGCGGCACCGCACGCCATGGCTTCGAGCAGGATCAGTGCCATCCCGTCGTAACGCGACGGGATAACGACCACATCGGCCGCTCGCAGGTCGGGCGACGGATCTGGGTGGAAGCCGACGAACTCGACCCGGTCGGTCAGGCCCAGGACACTGGCCTGTCGCTCGATCGCAGGCCGGTCCTCGCCACCTCCGACCAGACGCAGGCGAACCCTAGGTGTCCGCATCAGGGCGAGCGCGGCCACGGCCACGTCTGGCGCGCGCTGATGACACAGCCGCCCGACGCAGACAAGCAGCGGGTCATCTGTCCGGCCGGCAACCGGTCCCGGCGGGCAGAAGTGGGTGGTGTCGACACCGTTGGGATTAACTTCGATCCGGTCTGGTCGGCAGCGCAGCATGGCCTGGCCTTGCAACCGCTCCTCAGCGGAGACGGCCACGACCACCGTCGTCACCGGCATCATGATCTGCTCGATGAGCCGGTAAGCAGGCGCGAGCCGCCCTCCGACGAGCCATGACCAGGCATGCGGGGTGAACACGCTAGCGGGCCGACGGCGTCCTAGGCTGGCCAGCGCCAGCCTTCCGACCGCCCCAGCCTTAGAGGAGTGCAGGTGAACAAGGTCGCTTGACCGGGCCAATCGGCGGATCCGGGCTATGGCCAGGACGTCGCTGGGGTGGGGTGATCGCCGCATCTCGACGCGCTCCCACGCTGCTCCTCTTTCCTGGGCCCAGGAAGCCAGATCGCCACCGGCCGGGCAGGCCACAGTGATCTTGTAACCCCTGTCGACGGCAGCCTGGACCAGGTCTCGCACACAGATGGCCACGCCGGACACCGTCACCTGAGAGACAATCAGAACGCGACCGCGTTCTGCGCTCGAATGATTCCATAGCCCACGGCCGCGTGCCGGACTCACTCACTGAAGAGGGGCATTACCCAACAGCCTCCTTCCGCAACGTGCAAATGCATCCATCGGTGGCCCAGCGACGTTCTGCGTCTACACGCGACGCCCATATTGATTTCGAGGAGGAATTCGTCGGTAGCCGCAGCATGTCCCCCTATTCGGGAAGCTCAGAGCTGGCAGGTGCCAAGCCGGGAGCTTGCCGCAGGCGAGCGCCATTCAACGCCATCGCCGCAGCCCAGGGCCCCCTGTCCCCCTCGTTCTGATATAGGCCTTACCGCGTGCTGGATCTGACGATCACCGCTTGTAGACAATTTATCACTCATTTAGATGAGAAGACTAGCCCCGATCTTTATGCCGCTTGCGTTGCGGAAGGTGCGGAGATAAACCAGTGGGACAGATGTTGCCCAACTGATGGCCGGTGGCCGTTCACGGCATTTCGCGAATCATGGCCAGCTCCTGTCGATGATCCACTGGACCAGTTCGCGAATAAACTTGGGGGCAGTCCAGAGATCGCGGCCTGCACGGCCGCGTCGTCCGGCGCCGAAGCCGTGCCATTGTGAACTGTGTCTCATTATGTGGATAGCTAGTATCACTATATGAGCAATCCAGCTAGCTCTCCCGAGCCGTCCCCCAGCCCGTCGTCCGCTGGCCTTCCGCCCCCGGCCCAGAACGGCAGGCGCTGGCTCATCCTGTTCGTCGGCCTGATCGCCATGATCGCCGGGTGCACCTTCCAGTACGGGCTCC
>DATCEO010000159.1:0-61382 GCA_036510065.1 Streptosporangiaceae bacterium
CGACCGGGAAGGGCCGCAAGCGGTGGACCAACCGGTGGAAGGCCGCCCTCAACGCCTTCGACATCACCTTCGACGGCCGCCTTACCGCGGGCCGGAACTAACAACCAAGATCAAGTTACACCGTTAACTTGACAGACCCGGTCTCTACGGTCTGGCCGCTGCGGGTCAAGGGATGCAGCAGGGTGCGGTCCGGGGGTGGCGCAGGTCAGGAAGAGCAGGGTCCTGCGAACAGCGAGAGCGTGACGTGGTGCACCTGTGGCTGGCGGCCGATTGTCACGTCGAGCGGCACGCAGCCGCGGGTCTGGCCATGGGTGAAGGCGAAGCCCTGCGCGAAGAAGCCTGCGATATGGGAGCAGGAACGGTAGGTGGCGGCGGCCAGATCGCTGACACGCGCCAGGTGAGCGTAGGGGTTGTCGATCATGACCTGCCCGCGGGCGGAGGCGGCGATCGTGAGGGTCACGGTGGATCCCATGGTCACGATGATGGGGGTCTTGTAGGTCCCGTGCTCCCCGTAGCCAGCGGGGCTGGCAGTGGCCAGCCGCTTCCCGCTGACGATGACCAGCGGCCCGATAGCCAGGTCGCCGGGCTGCGGCTGCTGCGGCACCGGCGCGCTGGTGAAGGACTCCTCGCCGCAAGACAGCAGCAGCGGATTGCCCGGGCTGCCGGGCCGCGCAGCCGGCGCCGGGCCGCTGGCCGGGCGCAGGGCGGATGAAGGCGCCGCGGGCTGGGCACCGCCGGGCGCCGCGGTCCCGGTGCAGCCCGCCAGGCTCGCGCAGGCCACGGCGGCCGCCAGGGCTGGCACAAGCAAGAGCGGATGACCGCGCACAGGGCTCATCCTCCTGCTGACGCCACAGCCTGGCAACCGGCCCGGGCGGCGAGCAACATGACAGCCGTGCTGCTGTGCACGATGCTGCTCGGCGGCTCCTGAAGCTGCCAGGTCCGCCCCCCCGCGCGGCGGCAGCGCGCGGCTCGTTGCGCAAATCGGCCCCGATGACCTGCGGGACATCGCGGCCCATAAAGCACGTGCTATGGGTGACCGGGCGGCGGCCGGCGCCAGCGTGGCCGCGTCGCCGGGTCCGGGCGGCGGCGTGGCTGGCGGCCCGGCCGCATGCTGCCCGGCCGCCGGCAACCTGGTTCCGGCCCGGCGCTCCCGGACTCCGAGGACGGGCTGTCCGGCGGATGTCCGGAGTCGGCCGGCGCGGCTGGCAGGACGGGGCCGCGGAAGGCGGCGACGAGCCGGGCTACCAGGGTGGCCAGGAAGATCTGGCCGGTGAATGCCTCCATGACGGCGATGGCCTGGCCGCCGCTGCCGGCGGCGGTGTAGTCCCCGTAACCCAGAGTCGTCAGCGTGGTGAAGCTGAAGTACTGGTAGAGCCGGGAATCACCGGGCCGGTTGCCGGCGAAGAAGTGGCCGCCATTCAGCAGCGCTGCGGCGGCGTAAAACGCGGCGAACATCAGCCCGAGGATGAGGTAAGCGCTGATCGCCCCGAAGAGACTCTGCACAGTCACCGTGGAGAACGACAGGATCCGGCGCACGATGACGACCACCGTGGCCAGCAGCAGCAGCCCGGTCCAGATACTGGCCGCGGCCACGGCGGCGTCGTTGGGACGGGTAACGGCCAGCCCGACCGACACCCCCGACCCGACGATGCCCAGCGCCGCGATCAGGCGGATCCGCCGCCTGGGCAGCTCGGAGGAGCGCAGGGCCAGGAGGCCGGTGGCCAGGAACAGCACCAGTTGCGCGACACCGATCCAGGAGCTGGCCGTAACGGCCGATATCAGGTAGGTCACGATCAGCAGGAGCAGCAGGATCCCGTATCGTCCGCGGGGCCCCTGCTGGCGTTCGGCAGCGCGCGCGGCATCTCCGCGCCCGGGCGTGACCGTCGCAGCCTCCTTCGATGGGCAGGGGCACAGCTGAGTACCGGCCAAGGCCGCGCGAGGCCGGGCCTGCGCGCCTCATCCGGAGCGGACGATACCGACTGATCGTCCGTTGCGGGTGATGCCGCGCCGCCCGCCTCCCGCTGACGATGCGGGGATGCTGCATGTGCGCGTGGCCAGCCCTGCGGCCCTGACGACCGGCGTCGTCGGCCTGCTCACGGCTGACCCGGCGGTCATGAACCTGGTCGTCCTGCCCGGCGCCGTGCACGGGCAGGCGAGCGACGCAGTCCAGTTCGATCTGGCCCGGGCCGGCGCCAACCCGGTGCTCCGCCGGCTCCGCGACCTGCAGGCCGACCAGCTCGGGCCGATAGTCGTTGAAGAGTCGGATGCCGTCATCGGGGCCGGGCAGCCAGATCGCCCGCATCTGCCCGGCCGCCGGCACGGCTCCTTCCACGGCGAACTGGCGCCGGTCTGGGACCTGGTGGAATCGAAGATCGCCGCCGACTCGACCTACGCGCCTAGCTTCTTCGTCCTGCTCATCCTGGCCGGCCTGATCGGGGCCGTCGGCATCCTGACGAACTCCACGATCTTGATCGTCGGGGCGATGGTCGTCGGCCCGGAGTACAACGCCACCATCGCCGTCGCGCTCGGCATCGAGCGGCGGGACCCGGTGGCGGTCCGCCGCGGCCTGCGCGCCCTGGTGCTCGGCTTTGTCCTGGCAATCGCGATGACCATGCTGTTCAGCCTGGTGATCCGCTGGACCGGGCAGGTGCCGCCGAGCTACGAAAAGGGGATACGTCCGGTCTCGGACCTGATTAACAGCCCGGACCTGTTCTCGGTCATCGTGGCGGTGCTGGCCGGGATCATCGGCGTCGTCTCGCTGACGGAGGCCCGCGCGGGCGCCCTGATCGGCGTGTTCATCTCGGTCACCACCATCCCGGCGGCGGCCGACATTGGCCTGTCCCTCGCTTTCCACAGCTGGGATGCCGCCCGCGGCGCAACGCTGCAGCTGCTGCTCAATCTCGTCTTGCTGATCGTCGTCGGAGCGCTGGCCCTGCGCGCCCAGCGGCTAGTCTGGCGCGATCGCCGCTAATTCCCGACGTGTTCCGCAGGCTCGCAGCATGGTGCAGCACAGCACACCAGTGCCCCGGACGGCAGCTTGCTGCGCTGCGGGCTGATTCCAGCCGACTACAGCCCCGGCGGCAGCGATAATCGCCTCTTGCGGCGGCCAGCAGCTTCGGCGTGGCCGGATTATGAGGGGGCACGGCGGTCTCCGGAGACTTTCGGGCTCGCCGTCTGCCGGGCCGTCGCCGTTGGCTGGGCGGCGCTGGGAGCAGTCGGCTGTGTACTCGCATTCTACTGGTCGACATTTCCTTACCACGGCTGCAGGCGTCGCGCTGGAAGGGCTACTCATCGGCCGGATCGCCGTTCCGCAGGTATCCCCGGGCTCCTGGGGGCCGTCCGCGGTGGCGTCGGTCTACCTCGCGAGGGCTGGCGGATTCCTGATCGCCGGCACTGTGCTGCTGCTGGCCTGGACCGCCGGCGGACCGGCTGCCAGGCTAGCTGGAAGTGCTGAGCGATGGCACAGCTAGCCCGCGCTCGGCGTACTCAGATACCTGGCGCCCTCTGCATGAGGAGGTATCTTCACTTGCGGGCAGGCGCGAACGAGGGCAAATGCCACGATCGGCCAGGAGGATCGATCCTTATCCGGGGCTATTAAGCCCTCCTTCGGCAGGCTGGAATCGCGATGACCGGTGAGCCGGACCTGATCAGCCTGCTGTACCGCGCGGACTGGACGCGGCTGAGCTTGTCGGCGGAGGTGAACGACGGGTCGACGTTGCTGCTCGCGCCTGGCCGGCGCTACCGGCTGCAGGCCGGGGAGTACGTCACGGGATGCGACGGTGACCGTCCCTGGGAGCTGCCCCAGGACGACGAGGATGGCCCCGGCATGGAGGGGACGGTGCACTGGGTCAGCGGGCCCGAGCCGCCGCTGCGCACGCTGCTATGCCCAGCCTGGCTGCTGACGGCTTCCCGCCTGGAAGCGCAGGGCCGGGTCAGCGCGTGCGGGCGTGACGCCCTGCGCGTTGCGGTGACGAAGCGGCCGGGCGTCACGGGCCGGCTGGCACTGGCTCATGTCCGGAGCCGGCGTGCTGAGGCCCTCGTGGACGCCGAGCTGGGCATCCTGCTGCGCATCGCGTGGCTGGCCGACGGCGAGATACCGGACGTGACCGAGCTGGTCAGCCTGGAACTCGACCCGGTCGTCGACCCGGCCCGGTTCGCTCCGCCGCCCGGCAGCCGGATCGGGGAAAGCTTCGGCGAGAGTCTTGGCGACGGCGGTCCTGCCTGGTGGGCCGTGAAGACCGTGGCCGGGCTGGCGGCCGGCAGCCTCGGCGCGTGGATCAGGTACTCGCCATTCACTCACGGGCCGCCCGCAGGGGCGGATGCCGAGGACGCCGAGGCGGCCATGCCGCACGACGATCCGCCGCCGGAGCTGTCGCCGGACGGCCTGCCTGCGGGGCCTCAGCTCAGCGACGAGCTTCTGCACCTGCTGCATGACAGCGATCCCGGCGAGTTCGCGGCCACGCTGCACCAGTGGCATGACTTCGGTGCCCTGCTGTCACAGGTACCGGCGGCGGCACGCCGGGCAGGCTTCGGCGGCGTTGGCCTGCTCGCCGACGCGGTCGCCGAACAGTCGCCCACCTCCCACCTGGTCTCCGCCCTGCGCATCAGCGGGCCTGACAAGTACCAGGTCGACCACGCCTACGACCCACCGCGTGGCCCGAAGACCATCGCCTGCGACGGGCAGCGCTGCTGGCAGGTCTACAGCGGCAAGGTAACTGTCGGCCCGGCCACGCCACCGCCCAGCGACATAGCCGACCTCGCTGACGCTTCCTGGCTGCTGGCCTGCCGGCTGTCCGGCGGCGCGCCGGTCATCGCCGGCGGGCGCCCGGCCTACCGGATCAATGTCGCGCGCGGCGACGCGGAACGCTCGCTCTCCTTGATGTTCTCCGCTGCGGTGGCGGTCATCGACGCCGAGCTGGGGATCCTGCTGCGCCTGACCTCCTACCTGGGCGGGAGGCCGGTGCGGCGGGATGAACTCCGGGACATCACCACCGGAGCCGGTGATTTCCCGGTCAACATCCCGCCCGGCCTGCCTCTCGTCGAGGCCACCGATCCGTTCGGAGACATCCGCGACGGCGGTCCGCCGCAGTCGGTCAACATCCCGCTGAAGGTCGCCAGCGTCGTCGCACGGCAGGTCGCCACCGAAACGACGAAAGCCGCCAGGAACTTCCTGCGGCGCATGAACACACGCTAGTTCCCGACGTGGATGCCCTAGAGGTAACGCCCTGGGGTTACCAACGGGACATCCACGATGTGGCGGCCGCCGGCGTGGCCGTCTAGTAGCCCTCGGCCAGCTGCAGCATCCGCTGGTAGGTGCCGCCGGACCGGGCCAGCTCGGCATGCGAGCCGCGCTCGGCGACCAGGCCATCGCGGAGCACGATGATCTCGTCGACCCGGTCCAGGCCGAGCAGGTCATGGGTGATCAGCAGGGTGCTCCGGTCGCGGCTGACGGCGAGCAGGTCGGCGGCGAGCTCGCGGCGGTTGTCGGGGTCCAGGTGGGAGGTCGGCTCGTCCAGCAGGAGCACCGGGGGATCGGCCAGCAGCGCGCGGGCCAGGGCCAGTCGCTGCCGCTGGCCGCCCGACAGCCGCGTGCCGTGCGCGCCGACCGGCGTCTGCCAGCCCTGCGGCAGGCTGGTGATCCACTCGGCCAGCCTGGCCTGGGCTGCGGCCTCGGTGAGCTGGGCCTGCGTCGCGTCCGGGGCACCGATCAGCAGGTTGGCCCGGATCGTGGTGTCGAAGATGTGCGCGTCCTGCGCCAGCCCGCGGATCACCGAGCGAATGTCGTCGCCGCGGAAGCTGGCCAGGTCGTGCCCGTTGAGCGACGCCGTCCCGCCGGTCAGGCCGACGAAGCGCAGCAGCACCGCGGCCACCGTGGACTTGCCCGACCCGGTGGGGCCGAGCAGCGCCACGCGACGGCCCGGCGGCAGGTCCAGGTCGATCCCGCCCAGTGCCAGCGGGCCGCCTTCGCGGTAGGCGACCTGCGCCCCGCGCAGCTCGATCGCGACCGGTCCGGTGACCCGGCCGGAGGGACCACCGGAGGTTAGCGGTAGCCGGGCCGGGTGGTCGGGCTCGGTGACCGGGTCGGGGGTGTCGAGCACGGCCGCGATGCGGCCGGCGGCGGTGCGGGACTGGCCGAGCTGAATGGCCGCGGCCGGCAGCAGGTTCACCGCCTCGAAGGCCGCGAGCGCCGTGAGGGTGATCACCGCCAGCGGCACCCGCCCCAGCTGGCCGTGGCCGGTGACGGCCACGCCCAGCAGCAACACCGCCCACAGGGTCAGCCCGGATACCAGCGCGGTCAGGCCGGTGCCGAGCCCGCTGGCGCCGGCCGTGCGCCTGGCCAGCCTGGTCAGCTCCGCGTCGGCGTCGGCAGCGCGGCGGCGGGCCTGCTGCTCCGCCCCGAACGCGTGCAGCTCGGCCGCCCCGGCCAGCGCGTCGGTGATGGTCGCGCCCAGCTCACCGCGGGCCGGGCCGGTCCGCTGCGCCGCCCGCCGCGCGGACCTGGCGGCCAGCCAGGGGACAAGGATCCCGCCGGCCAGCAGGCCCACCGCGAGCAGGCCGGCGGCCGGGGCCAGGATCAGCAGGGTGGCGGCCACCGCCCCGGCCCCTACCAGGGCGCCGGCCAGCGGGGGCGCGAGGCCGCGGATGAACAGGTCCTGGGTCGCGTCGACATCGGAGATCAGGCGGGCCAGCAGGTCGCCGGACCGGAAGGCGGCCAGGCCGGCCGGCGCCAGCCGCTCCAGGCGGCGGTAGATCGCGACCCGGACCTCCACCAGGACACGGAACGCCACGTCGTGCGTGCCCAGCCGCTCGAGGTAGCGGAACACGGCCCGGCCGACGCTCAGCGCCCGCACGGCCACCACGGCGACCGAGATGGCGAGGATGCCGGGGTGCTGGGAGGCCCGGGCGAGCAGGAAGCCGGACACTGCCAGCAGCGCCACGCCGCAGCCGGTAGCGGCGGCGCCCGCCAGGACCGCCGCGAGCAGCCGGCCGCGTTCCGGGCGGGCCAGCGCGAGCAGCCTGAGCATCGGCCCGCGCCGCGGCGCGGCGGCGGCGCTCACGGCCGTCCCCCGAGCCCGGCCGCCGGCGCCGCGGGCTGCTCGTCGGCCGGCTCGGCAGGCTGACCGCCCGGCTCCCCACCCCCAGGCTCCCCACCCCCAGGCTCCCCAGCCCCAGCCCTGGGCCCCCCGGCCGCCGAGAGTCCAGCCACCCGTCCGCCGTCCAGGACGAGCTGCCGGGTGGCCGTCGCGTGACCGGCGCGGCCATGCGTGACGTGGATAACCGTGCGCCCCGCCATCAGCGCCGTGATGGACTCCTGCACCTGCCCGGCGCTGAACGGGTCGAGATGGGCCGTCGGCTCGTCTAGCAGCAGCAGGGGCGCATCGCGCAAGAAGGCCCGGGCGATCGCGATCTTCTGCCGCTGCCCGGACGACAGCCGGAGCCCGCGCTCGCCGACCGGAGTCTGGTATCCGGCCTCCAGCCCTGCGATGAACTGGTCGGCGCCGGCCAGCCCCGCCGCCACCCGGATGTCCGCCAGGCTGGCACCGGGCCGGCCCAGCGCGATGTTGGCGGCGACCGTGTCGTCGAACAGGTGCGCCCGCTGCGGCACCCAGGCCAGCTGGTCGCGCCAGGCGGCGACGCCAACGTGGCTCATGCCGGTCCCGGCCACCTCGATGGTGCCGCCGGTGGGCTCGGCAAAGCGCAGCAGCAGGGCCAGCAGCGACGACTTCCCCGCCCCGCTGGGGCCGGTCACGATGATGTGGTCGCCCGGCCGGATCTCCAGGGACACCCCGTCCAGCGCGGGTGTCGGCCGGCCCGGGTAGCTGAGGGTGACCCCGGCCAGGACGATCGTCTGGCGCCGCAGGTCAAGATCGAGGTGGTCTCCCGCCGCAGTGGTGGCCTCACCGCCGGGGAGGGGAGTCTCCAGCACCTCGAACACGCGGCGGGCGGCCGTGGCCCCCTCGACGCTGGCGTGGAACTGGGCGCCGGCGTTGCGCAGCGGCAAGAACGCCTCGGGCGTCAGCAGCAGCACCAGCAGCGCCGTCTCATAGCCCAGGTGACCGCCGAGCAGGCGCAGGCCCACCTCGACGGCGACCAGCGCCGTTGCGAGGGTAGCCGCCAGCTCCAGGACGAACGCCGACAGGAACGCGATGCGCAGCGTGGCCATCGTGGCCACGCGGTACTTGCCGGTCAGCTCGGCGATGGTCGCTTCCTGGGCCCGGCCGCGCCCGAAGACCCGCAGTGTCGGCAGGCCCTCCACGACGTCGAGGAAATGCCCGCCCAGCCGGCCGAGCAGGGCCCACTGCCGCTGGGTCCGGGCGCTCGTGTGCAGGCCGACCAGGATCGCGAAGACCGGCACGACGGGCAGGGTGACCGCGATGATCACGGCGGACAGCCAGTCGGCGATTGCGACCCGGATCAGGACGGCCAGGGGGACCAGGCAGGCCAGCACCAGCTGCGGAAGGTAGCGGGCAAAGTAGGCATCGAGGCCGTCCAGGCCGCGGGTGGCCAGCGTGGCGAGCTCGCCACTCTGCTCGCCACCACCCTGCTGGCCGCCGAGCCAGCCGGGGCCGAGCGCCAGCGCGCGGTCGATCAGGCGGACGCGCAGTTGCGACTTCACCGCCGCGGCCGCGCGCAGCGCGTTCACCTCGCCGCCGTAGCTGGCGGCGGCGCGGGCCAGCAGGACGATGGCCAGCACGATCAGCGTGCCCGCGAGCGCCGCGACGCCCGTCCCGGTCGCGGCAGCGGCCAGCGCGTGGGCGAGCAGGCCGGCCTGGGCCAGGATCAGGCCCGCTCCGGCCAGTCCCAGGGCGACCGTCGTGATCATGTAGCCGCGCGCCGCCGATGCGTACCGAAGCAGCCGGGGGTCGAACGGCCGGGTGCGAGGGCGCGCCTCAGTCGCGCGCATCGATCATTACGGCGACCGGCATCATGACTGTGACAGTGTATTTGGGGGACTACTAATCGTGGATAACGGGGGCTTGGGTGGCAGCCCGGTGCATCGGGCATGCAGAGGGGGCGGCGAGCCATGACGACGCCCGCTGCCGCCGCCGCCCTGATCCGGAGCAAGTCCTACCTCGCGCTGCTGGTCATCGCCGCCATTATCGGGGTGCCGATCTCGGCCCTGGCCTACTTCTTCCTCAGCCTGGTCAGCAGGATCCAGCACGAGGCCTACGTCAGCCTGCCGGACGCCTTCAGCTTTCACGGCGCGCCGATCTGGTGGCCGGTCCCGCTGCTGGCGGTGGCGGGCCTGCTGGTCGGCCTTACCATCAGGTACCTGCCCGGCACCGGCGGCCATTCTCCGGTGGACGGCCTGTCAACCAAGGGCTCGCCCGGTCCCGCCCAGCTGCCGGGGGTGCTCCTGGCCGCGCTGGCCACCCTGAGCCTGGGCGCGGTGCTCGGCCCGGAAGCGCCGCTCATCGCCCTCGGCGGCGGGCTCGCGGCCCTGACCGTGAAACTGCTGCGCCGCGACGTGCCGGCCACCGCCCAGGCCGTCGTCGCCGCGGCCGGCAGCTTCGCCGCCATCAGCGCGCTGTTCGGGTCGCCGCTGCTCGGCGCGTTCTTGCTCATGGAGGCCATCGGCCTGG
The DNA here is from genome assembly GCA_036510065.1 of Streptosporangiaceae bacterium. Lineage (GTDB taxonomy): Bacteria > Actinomycetota > Actinomycetes > Streptosporangiales > Streptosporangiaceae > DASUBV01. The sequence goes on from DATCEO010000159.1 coordinate 9,585, forward strand.
GCGGGATCTCGATGGAGCTCGTCCTGCTGCCCGGCCTGCTGGCCGCGGGCGTGGGCTCGGTGGTCTTCATCGGGCTGGATGCCTGGACCGGGCTCGGCACCTTCTCGCTGCGGATACCGAACCTGCCCCATGTGGGCTCACCGAGCGCCGCGGAGTTCGGCTGGGCGGTAGCGGTCGGCCTGGCCGCGGCCATCCTCGGCACCGCCATCCGGCGCCTGGGCCTCCTGGTGCGGGCGCAGGTCGAGGGCCGGCTGGTGCTGGCGACCCCGGTCGCCGGGCTGGTCGTCGCCGGGCTGGCCGTCGCCTACGCCGCGGGCACCGGCCGGTCCTTCACCGAGGTGCTGTTCTCCGGCCAGTCGGCGCTGCCGTCCCTGGTCGCGCACGCCAGCGGGTACACGGTGGGCACCTTGCTGCTGCTGCTGTGCTGCAAGGGGCTGGCCTACGGGGTCTGCCTGGCCAGCTTCCGCGGCGGCCCGGTCTTCCCGTCGCTGTTCCTGGGCGCGGTGGGCGGCATCGCGCTCGCGCACCTGCCCGGCCTGACCATGGTGGCCGGGATGGCCATGGGCATCGGGGCGATGTGCGCGGTCATGCTCCGGCTGCCGCTGACCGCCGTGCTGCTGGCGACCCTGCTGCTGTATTCCGACGGCGTGGCCGTCATGCCGCTGGTGATCGTGGCCGTCGTCGTCGCCTATGTCGTGTCCGCTCGCTTTACCCCGGCCCCGGAGCAGGCCCCGCCGCCGGAAGCTGCCGTGACGGCTCACCCGCTGCGGATGACATAACCAGGGGGCGGAACGGAAATCCTGTCCGGTGGCGGCCATCCGCAGGCCCGCGCAGCTGGGCCACCTGCCCGGCTGCCAGTGACCGCTGTGACGCCACGGGAGGCTGCCATGTCCGCACCGGCCGCACAGCCGGCTGCCGCGCGCAGCCGGCGGCCGCGCCGTCCCGCCCGCTCGCCGGGGGTCGCCCAGCTAACCATCGAGCGGCGGGACCCGGTCGGCCGCGCCGCCCGCGGCCGCGCGGCCCGGGCCGCGGTCCCGCGGGAAAGCCACGCCGAGCTGAGCCTGCCCGCCAGCCGGCCGGATCCGGTCAGCCTGCTGGAGCGGCAGGCGGCGACCCGGCTGCCCGAGCTGGTCGGTGTCCGGTACTTCCGGATGCTGGTCTCGCCGTTCACCTTCTCCCGCGGCACGGCCCTGGTGATGGCGCACGACCTGGCGGTCACGCCCGCCTCCGGGCTGACCGTGCAGGCCTGCGGAGACGCGCACCTGTCGAATTTCGGGTTCTTCGCCTCCCCGGAGCGGCGGCTCGTGTTCGACATCAATGACTTCGACGAGACGCTGCCGGCGCCGTGGGAATGGGACGTGAAGCGGCTGGCCGCCAGCCTGGAGATCGCCGGGCGCGGTAACGGGTTCGGCCGCCGCCGGCGGCGCGAGATCGTGCTGGCCGCCGCGGCCAGCTACCGCACGGCGATGCGGTCCTTCGCCGCCGAGGGCAACCTGGGCGTGTGGTTCACCCAGGAGGACACGGACCGGCTGCGGGGCCGTTACGAGTCCGAGCTGACCCGCCGCCAGCGCGGGCAGTCCGGCCGGGAACTGGCCCGGGCGCCGGGCTGGGACGACCTGGCCGAGTTCAGCAAGCTGACCACCATGGTGAACGGCCGGCCGCGCATCCTGGCCGAACCGCCGCTCGTCGTCCCGCTGGCCGACCTGGTGACCGACCGCGTCGAGGCCGGCGAGCTGGCGGCGGGGATGAGCGTCCTGCTGTCGAGGTACCGGCAGACCCTGCAGGAGGATCGCCGGATGCTGATCCGCCAGTTCGAGTTCGCCGACATGGCCAGGAAGGCCGTCGGGGTGGGCAGCGTCGGGACCCGGTGCTGGATCATCCTGATGATGGGGCGCGATCGCTCCGACCCGCTGTTCCTTCAGGTCAAGGAGGCCGAGCCGAGCGTGCTCAGCCAGTTCGCCGGCGCGAGCGAGTTCGCCAGCCAGGGCCAGCGGGTGGTGGCCGGCCAGCGGCTGATGCAGGCGGCGAGCGACATCTTCCTGGGCTGGCAGCGGATCACCGGGCCGGACGGCGAGCAGCGCGACTTCTACGTCCGCGCGCTCCGCGACTGGAAGCGCTCGGCGTCCGTCGAGGGAATGGTCCCGCGCGGCATGCGCACCCATGGCGAGCTGTGCGGCTGGACGCTGGCCCGCGCGCACGCCCGGACCGGGGACCGGATCGCCATCGGCGCCTACCTGGGGGCCAAGGACGTGTTCGACCAGGCCATCGCCGACTTCGCCGCGGCCTACGCCGACCAGAATGAGCGGGACTACCAGGCGCTGGCCACCGCGGCCAGGACCGATCGGATCACGGTGTGGCGGGCCGGCTGAGGAGTTACTGCTCCGTCGTGCTGAGCAGGATCACGGTGTCGCCCTCATGCGGCGCCGGCGCGACCTGCCGGGTGGCGGGATCCAGCAGCCCGTCGGCTCGCACGATGAACAGCAGCTCGTGGCCGGCAGGCCGGGGACAGCCGGCCGGCTGCGCCACGATCCGGGCGCCTTCCTCGTACCTGCTGGTCATGGTGGACCGGTTGAGCGCGGGGCCGAACAGGACCTTCCCGCCGGTGAACGGGGCGACCACGCCGCCGCTGGCCGGCGACCCCAGCCGGTAGACCCGGTCACCCACGTTGTAGCGGAGCAGGGCCGCCGCGAGCGCGTTGAAATCGTCCTCCGCGGTCATCAGCATGATCGTCGTGACCCCCGACAGGTCGGCACGCTCGGACATCACCGAGGCCAGCAGGCTGTCGGGAGCCAGCTGCAGGGCGGCCTGCCTGATCCGCTCGCGCTGCGGTTCCAGCCCGGCCCACATCAGCACGTCCAGGCCGGCCGTCTGCAGGGCGCGGCCCAGGTCGATGATCCAGTCCTCCCCGCCGACCAGCAGCGGCCGGCTGCGCGGTGACCGCAGCACGCCCAGCCAGTGGCTGGCCGGCACCGCGGTGAGCCCGTAGAGGGCGATGGTCATGAGGATCACCAGGAATGCCACCGGCAGGATCTTGGCCGCGCCCGGCAGGTTGCGGGCCGCCAGGGGCACCGCGAAGGCGGCCGCCGTGGCGGCGGTGACGACGCCCCTGGGCGCCATCCAGCCCGCGAAGGCCCGCTCCCGCCTGGTCAGGTCGGTGCCGTGCGTGGCGGCCAGCGCGACCAGCGGCCGGGCGACCAGGACCAGCACGGCCACCACGCCCAGCGCCGGCAGCAGGAGCGGTCCGAGTGACGCCGGGGTCACGGTGGCCGCGACGGACAGCAGCAGCAGGCCCAGGATCAGGTCGAGCAGGGTCTCCAGGAAGCGCCGGCCCGGAACGCGGAAGCCGTGCAGGTTCGCCTGGGCCAGGCCCACGATGAGCGCGGCGAGCAGCCCGGTGTCCGCGCGGAGCACGTCGCACGCGGCGGCGATCCCGACGACGATCGCCAGCTGCACGCTGGCCACCAGGGACCGGGGCAGGGCCGCCTTGCGCAGCGCCGCCCACAGCACGGCCGTTCCGGCGATTCCCCCGGCCACGCCGACGGCGATGCTGAGGACGAACTGCCCGGCCGCCGCGCCGAAGCTGGCGCTGTCCGCCGCGGCCAGGACGCCGTAGAACACCACCACCGCGAGCAGGGCGCCGACCGGGGTGAGCAGCGCGGCCTCCCACGCCAGGACGTGGCGCAGGCGCTCGGCCGGCCGGACGAAGGCCAGCAGCGGGCGGACGACCGAGGGCCCGGAGGCCACGAGGATCGCGCCGGTCAGGACCGCTATGCCGCGGGGCATGCCCAGCAGCAGCGCGGCGGCCACCGCGCCGAGGACCAGGGTGACCGGCGCGCCGATGAGCACCAGCCGCAGCACGATCCGGCGGGTGTGGCTGGTCAGGCGGCTCAGGCGGACCCGCAGGCCCGCCGTGTACAGGACCGTCGCGACGGCCAGCGTGATCAGCGGGTCGAACGCCCGCTCCAGCAGGAGCTGCGGGTTCACGTCGCTGGTCAGGGCGCCCGCGGCAAACCCGGCCGGCAGCAGGACGAAGATCGCGGGAATGCGCAGGCGGCTGGCCAGCACCTGGCAGCCTACGGTCAGGACAAGCGCCAGCGCCGCCCCGGCCAGAATCTGGCTAATCGTCACCGCCGCCCCCGCAGCCGCAACGTCAGGACCCGGCCGGGCCCCGGGCAGGCGCCCGCGCGAGCTCAGGCTGGGTCATGGTCAGGCCGCCGGACTATGCCACGCGTCGTCGGACGGCAGCGCGCCAAGAATGACGAGCGCGTCCACGTGCCCTTCCCCTGTTGCCATGGCCATTCCCCTATCTGCGCGGCAGCCTGTCTAATCTGAGCCGGCCGGCCGCTCTCGCGGGCCATCCGGCGCGGGTGATGTTCTGCGGTCAGACCACGGCGATCGGGTTGACCGGGGAGCCTGTGCCGCCGGGCAGCCGCAGCGGGGCGATCACGCACAGGAACGACCACCGGCCGACCATCTCGCAGAACGGCACCAGGTCCTCGAACTGGAGGTAGTCCAGCAGGTGGACGCCGAGTGCGTTCACGGCGAGCACGTGCACGGGGAAATCGACTCCCTCGGCCGCGCTCGGGGCGGTGTCGTTGTTGCTGTCACTGCCCAGGACCGCCACCTGTCGGTCGGCGACGAAGTCCAGCGCGGACGGATGCAGCCCGGCCCGGCTCGCGGCGGCGTCCCAGGGCCCCAGCTCGACGCGCCGCCTGCTGTGCCCGACGCGCACGAACAGAAGGTCGCCCCGGCCCACCCGGACGCCCTGCGCTGCCTCGGCCCCGGCCAGGTCGTCGGCGGTGACATGCTCGCCCGGCTCGAGCCAGGGCAGGCCGCGCAGCCGCGGGATGTCCAGCAGCACGCCGCGGCCGACTATCCCGTCGGCGGCCACCCCGACCGACTCCTCCTGGGCTCCATCCTCGGTAATCCCGGTGGCGGTGACGTCGTTGTAGAGCCTGCCGTCGTAGATGACGTGGCATAGCGCGTCCAGGTGACTGTCGGCGTCGCCGTGGACGTTCATCGCGAACCGGTCCGTGGCGAACGTGAGGCCAGGCTGGGGCGGCCCGGCCGCGCCGGGCTCGCCGCCAGGGACCGTGGCGGGCTGGCCCGCGGTCATCTCGTGCCGCACGGGCTCGGGGTTGTCCGGCGCGGCGGTGTCAGCCAGCGGCGTGGCCAGCGAGACCGACCGGCCGAGCCGCACATCCCGGCAGGCCGCCGCGACCAGGTCCGGCGAGAGATAGTTCAGCGCCCCGCGGCGGTCCCGCGGCCCCCAGCCGGGCTCCAGGCGCAGCCGGTCGTAGAGGGCGCGAAACTGCTCCCGGCTCAGCTCTCTGCCGCCCGGCCGCCCGGCGCTCACGGACTGCCGCCCGCCATCATCGCGTTAGCTGCCGGTTGCCCACCTGGAATGGCCCGGCGGAATCCTGGCCCTGTGACATGACACCATCCCCGTTACGCGAGCCCCGCAGCCGCCGTACCGGTTGTTACCGCTGTCGGGGATTCTCGTCGCTCACTGTTGTCTTGCTCACTGTTCCCTTTGCTCGCTGTCACCTTTGCCCCGCGAGCAGGCCCGTGCATCATCCGCTCCGGGTGATTGCCGCTGGCCGCCTGGGCGGCGCTGGCGCGGGCGATAGGCTGCCGGGCCATGATCGTGGTGATTGCCGGGGTGGCCGGCAGCGGCAAGACGACGGTGGGTCAGCTGCTGGCGAGCAGGCTCGGCTGGGCCTTCGCTGACGGCGACGAGTTCCATCCGCCCGCCAACGTGACCAAGATGGCCGCCGGCGTGCCGCTGACCGACGAGGACCGCCGGCCCTGGCTGCGGGCGATGATGGACTGGATAGCGCAGCGGGACGCTGCGGGCGAGTCGGCCGTCCTGGCCTGCTCCGCCCTCAAGCGCCGCTATCGTGACCTGCTGCGCTCAGCCGGCGCGGACGTCGGCCTGGTGTTCCTGGTGATCCCGCATGACGTGGATGAGGCCCGGCTCGGCCTGCGGAAGGGGCACTTCTTCCCGCGCCAGCTGCTGGACACCCAGTATGCCGACCTGGAATTGCCGCAGCCGGCCGAGCCGGTGCTGATGGTCCCCGCCACGGGCGCCCGGGAGGAGATCGTCGCGGAGATCATCCGGCGCCTGAACCTGCAGTCGGCCTCCTGACCGGCGCCAGCGAGCCCCGCCCCTGCAGCGGCCGGGACGGGGCTCGTGCCCAGCGAGCGCGGGCCGGGGCTGGTGACCGCCCGGCCCGGCAGGCTAGGCGGCTGCGCGCCGGCCGATGCTGGCAGCCAGCGCCCAGATAATGAAAACATCGACGGCTATGACGACTATTGACCAGATCGGGTAATACGGCAGGAAAATGAAGTTCGCGATCGCGCTGACTACCGCGAGCACGATACCGAGTGCTTTCGCCCACGTCTGGCCGAGGAGCACGCATACGCCTGCGGCGAATAGCACGATGCCGATAATCAGGTGCGTCCAGCCCCAGCCGTGGATGCTGAACTGGAACGTGTAGTTCGGCACGTGAACGTAGAAGCTCTGCTTGATGACTGCCGTCAGCCCCATGAAGAATCCCCATAGGCCCGAAAGAATCATCAGCGTGGCGGCTAGGGCGGTGCCGCCGTTCATGGTGCCCGAGCCGTAGCCGCTGACGGATGAGGCGTCTGGTTCCATATAACCGCCCGGCGCGCGGTGCGCACCGGGCGCGGGGTGCGCACCGGGCGCGGCCGTGGTCGCGGCGGACCCCGCAGGTCCTGGATTAGTCTCGTAACCTGCGGTTTTGTCCTGTGGACTGCTCATCGGGTGCTCCCCTCTGACCGGCAGGTCGGGGCCTACGCCGCGGTTTGCCCGGCGGGCGCCGCGCGGCTGCCCGGATGCTGGACAGTTGTCGGGTTTCCTGCTCCGCACGCTACGGAGCGAGCCTGCCGCAGGGCATCACCCAGCCGGGGTGATAGCAGGTGGCGCGATTCCGGCGGCGCGTCGGTTATTTAGCTACTGGCTAGTTGCGTATCAGCCGGCTTCCGCGCCACATCCCCAGGCTGGCTGGTTCGCGGCCGTCGTCTGGGGGTAAGCCCAATGCGGGGCTTTCAGCTGCAATTTCACCGCAGCGGGTGAAGGAGTCCGGTCCGCGATTAGCGCGGCCGGCTCTCTCTCGGGGGAATTCATGTCAAGTACAGCAAGCAAGCCCGTGGCGCCGTCTCGGGCGCGACTGGCTCGGCAGCGACTGAGCCGGCAGCAGCCACTGCGGACGGTGTCCGTGCTCGGGCTTCCGCCGTTGCTCGACGACAAGCTGCGGGTGCCACGGCCGACGTTCCCGGTCCTGCGCCGCCGCCGGGTCGTCGAGCTGGTCGACTCCGCCGTCAGCCACCGGGTCACCCTGGTCTCCGGTCCGGCCGGTGCCGGGAAGACGGTGGCCTGCGCCTCGTGGGCCGCTACCCGCCCGGCCGCCCGCCAGCCCGCCTGGCTGACCGCCAGCGCCGAGGACCGCGAGCCGGCCAGGTTCTGGCAGTACCTGCTGGCCGCGCTGGTCCGCGTCCGCGCCGTCGGGGCGGACGACGCGAGCCAGCTCGCGACCGCGCCGCCCGAGGCTTACCCGCTGCGCATCGTAGCGGCCGTGCGCCGAGTGTCCGAGCCGGTCGTGCTGGTCATCGACGATGTTCACGAGCTGGCTGGCAGCGGCGCCCTAGCCGGCCTGGACATGCTCATCCGGCATGCGCCGCCCGGCCTGCGGCTCGTCCTGTCCGGCCGCTGCCCGCCGGGGCTCGCCCTGGCCCGGCTGCGGGTAGCCGGCGAGCTCGCCGATATCGGCGCGGCCGACCTGGCCTGCACGACGGCGGAGGCAGATGCGTACCTCGCGATGCTCGGCATCGGCATGACCCCCGCGCAGCGCGGCGGGCTGCTGGACCGCACCGAGGGCTGGATGGCCGGGCTGCGGCTGGCGGCGATGGCACCGCAGGCCGGATCCGCGGCCCCGGCCGCGGCAGGCGGCGTGGCCGGGGACGGGGGCGACGGCCTGGCCGGAGGCACGGGCGGAAGGCTGGCCGAGAACGGCGGCCGGAGCCGCAGGGGCGCCGCGGGTGCTCATGGCGTGGCCGCCGGAGGCGCCGGGAGCGTGCCTGGCCGGCTGGCCGAGGGCCTGGCGGGGGGCACCGAGACGGTCGTGATCGATTACGTCCGTGACGAGGTGCTGGACCGGCAGTCGCCCGATACTCGCCAGTTCATGCTGCGCACCAGCGTCGCCGCGAGGATGTCCGGCGACCTGGCCGACGCGCTGACCGGCGAGCACGGGACAGGCGCCCGGACGCTAGAGCGGCTGACCCGGGAGAACAGTATGGTCGAGCTAGTGGGCGGGAGCGGCGCCGAATACCGTTACCACCCCATGCTCCGCGAGGTGCTGGCCGTCGAGCTGAGCCGGGAGCTGCCGCAGGAGGTTCCCGCCCTGCTCGGGCGGGCCGCGCGCTGGCATGCAGCCCGGGGGGAGGCCATCGAGGCCGTCCGCGCGGCCGCGCAGGCCGGTGACTGGGACTTTGGCGCGCAGGTGCTGGCCGAGGCGGGCGCGGGCGTGCTGGTCGAGGCCGGTGCCGGCGGCCGGGCCGGGGCGGGCGCGGGCGTCCGGGCCGGGGGAAATGCCCAGGCTGGGGGACCTGGTGGCGATGCCCGGGCCGGGAGAGATGCCGCGACCGGGCGGAACGCGGGGGCCAACCGGGCCGCTCAGGCCGTCAGGGGCGGCCAGGCGGAGCGAGGCGCGCAGGCCGCCGCGGGCATGCAGGGTGGCCGGGGTGCCTGGGGCAAGAACGGCGCGGAGGTCCTGGCCGGCGACGGCCGCCGAGCGCCGGCCGGCTCGCACGCCTGGGCCGCGGACGATGCGGCGGGCACGGCCGCGGCGGGCACGGACGCAGCTGGCACGGACGGCCGTGTACCAGGGCGCGGGAGCCTGCGGGCGGCGAAGGGCCGGCCGCTCTCCGGCGGCAGGAGCGGTGCCCGGTCTGCTGCTGCCCGGTCTGCTGGTGCGCGGCCCAGGGCAGGGAGCGCGGCCGACCTGGAGGCCGTGCTGGCCACGTTCCCGGCCGCCCGGCGGGCTGACGACGCGCCAGTGGCGGCCGCGATGGCCGCCTGCCGGCTGTGGCAGGGCGACCCGGCCGGGGCTGCACCTCACCTAGCCTGCGCGCAGCGCTCGCTGGCCCGCCTGGACCCCGGTACCCGGCGGGCAGTGGAGCCATGGCTGGCGGCGTTGCAGGTCATGCAGCACGCTGGCGACGCCGACGGCGGCCCGGCCGAGCCCGGCGAGAACGATCAGGCCGGCGAGCGCGCCGATCTGGCGCGGCAGTGGTCACGCGCCGAGCGGGCGGAGGCCACGGCGGCAGCGGTCCCGGAATACCGCGCCGCCGGCCTGCTGTGGTTCGCCCTCGGGTGTGCCCGGCTGCGGCGCTGGGAGATCGGGGCGGCCCGGCACGCGCTGGCCCGGGCCAGCGCGCAGCTGGCGGCGGGCAGCATGCCGGGGATGCGTGCGCGGGCCATGGCCTGGCAGGCGCTGGCTGCCGCCCAGTACGGGGACCTGGCCGCGGCCGACCGGCTGATGACCGAGGTCGCGAGCGGCCCGGCCGGCTGGCGGCCCGAGGCCGCCTGTCCCCTCGCGCTGGCCGGGGCGCAGGTGAGCGTGGCCCGCGATGAGATCGACGCGGCGCGCAGGCTGCTCGACGAGGCCGACCGGAATGCTGGGGGCGAGCTGGCGGGTGAGCCCAGCGTCGCGGTTATCAGCGGGCTCATCCGCGCGCACTGTGCTGGCGCCGAGTCCGACACGGCGGCGGCGCACTCGATCCTGCTCCGGCTGCGCGAGGCCCATGCCGTCAACGACCGGCCGCTCGGCGAGCTGCTCACCGTGCTGGAGGCCCGCGTCGCGCTGGCAGCGGGCGAGCCCGCGCAGGCCAGCCTGCTTCTCGGCGGCGATCCCGCGGCGCTCCGGTGGGCCCGGCCGCAGGGGGAGCTAGGCCACGCCCGGCTCCGGCTGGCCGCCGGCGACGACGCCGGCGCGCTGCAGGCCGCCGAGGGCTGTCGCACCGGTGCCGCGCAGGACGTGACTCTGCGGGACCGGGTGGCGGCCCTGCTGATTACCGCGGTCGCGCAACGCCGCCTCGGCCAGGTCGCCGCTGCGGCCGAGGCCATCGAGCAGGCGCTGGTGCTGGCCGAGCCCGGGGGCGGCTACCGGGTCTTTCTCGACGGCGGCCCGTCCGTCCGGTCCGCCATGACCGTCCTGGTCCCGCCGACGAGCCGCTGCGCGGGCTTCGCCGGCCGCATCCTGGAGCGGTTCGACGGCCAGCTGCCCCGGTTCGCCGGGGCAGCCGGGCAGGCGGACCTGCCGCTGACGGCCAGCGAGCTGGCGGTGCTGCGGTTCCTGCCGTCGCACATGACCAACCAGGAGATCGCCGAGGCGCTGTTCCTGTCGATTAATACGGTCAAGACCCACCTGCGGTCGGCCTACCGCAAGCTGGGCGTCGCCAACCGCCGTCAGGCCATCGCCCGGGGCCGCCGCCTGGAGCTGCTGTAGCGCCCTGCCTCCTAGCAGCTGCCGGGCGTATAGCACTGCTGTGGCTCGCTGGAATCGGCGGTCCGCCGGAATCCGGCCGGGATGGGCACCGTGAGCAGGGCCCTGTTTGCCCGGGTCGGGGCCAGCCACCGGTAGTCCTGGCGCAGGCCGCCGATCATGGTCCGGATCAGCAGGTAGGTGCTCGGACTGATGTACACGGTTATCGGCACCACGTTCAGCCGCGGGGTGCTGGTCAGCTTGATGGCCGCGGTCCCGTCGACCTGGACGTGCCCGGCTACTGAGAAGCCGCCGCAGGCCAGCGCCGAGGCGACGAACGAGGGCGAGCGGAAGAACAGCTCGCCGGCGCCCAGCGGGTCCCACATGCTGCGCACCAGGTCGCAGGCAGTCCCGGGGTAGCTGGTGGCGCCGCGCCCGACGAGCTGCGTGCCCCGGTACCAGGTTCTGCTCGAGTAGTTGACGATGGTCTCGGTGAACGGGCTCAGGGTGCCCTCGGTCCAGCGCGGCGGCCCGCTTCCGGTATCGACATGCGCGGCACGCGGCCGTCCATGCCCGCGCAGGTAGGTCGCGAAGACCTCGTCCCGCTCCCAACCCTGGTAGGTCCGGACAAGCTCGCGGGGAATGAAGGACTTCAGGGGCGGCTTGCCGCGTCGCTGCGTCGTCATAACCTGCTGCGGCGTGATGACCTCGAAGATCAGCCGCTGAGTGCGCACCGCCTTTTCCGCGCGGCGGAGCACGTAGGCGCTCACCTGGGCCGGGCCGGTCGGAGCCTGGCCGCCGGGCCCCGGCCGCACGCCGCCGGCACCGGCCGTCACCACGATGACGGCGGCCGCGCTGACCGCAGCCGTCGCGGCGGCGACTGCGGCCCGCGCCGCGAGCCGCCGGCGCCGGAGCCGCTGCCGGGCCCGGCTGACCAGCTGCGGGGGAACCTGGACGTCCGCTGCGAACCAGCTCATGCTGTCGCGCACGAGGTCCTCGAACTCGCCGCTCATGTCGCCTTCCTCAGGTCGGTTTCCGCGGTCAGCCAAGGCCCGGCGAGATCCCGCATCCGGCTCAGCCCCCGGGAGGCCGTCGACTTGACGGTGCCGGCCGAGCAGCCGAGCGCGCTGGCCGTCTCGGCCTCGCTGAGCTGCTCCCAGTAGCGGAGCACGATGACGGCACGCTGCTGGGGCGGGAGCATGGACAAGATCCGGATCAGCGCATCGCGCAGGTCCACGGCGGCGGTCACGTCCGTCTCGGCCGTCGCCTGGCTGGCAGTGATCATCGGGAGCTTGCTGCGCCAGCGGCTCTGCCGTCGCCAGCCGTCGGCCGCCAGGTTGTACATCGTGCGCCGCAGATAGCCCTCAGGGCTGCCCTCGATCCGCCGCGCGCGCCTCAGCAGCCTCTCCAGTCCGGCCTGCAGCAGATCCTCTCCGTCCTGGTGGCTTCCGGTGAGCAGGACTGCGGTACGCATCAGCTGCTGGCCGCGATCGGCGAGCAGCTGCTCCAGCTCATCGGCGCCGTCGGCGTCCTGCACGCAGCCACCTCCTCATGTCGCTAACCAAGAACGAAGCAGCGGCGGCATGGGTTGACTGTCGTCCTCGCGGGACGCCCTGGCGAACTGGTCGCCCAGCTTGAGTTGCTGAGAGCGTGAATCTCGGCTCTCTGCTGCCGCTCCAGCGGCGCCGTCAAGATATTCCAACGACGTGACTGGGCCGCCGCTGTCGTCCTGACGACAGCAGGGGGCCGGCCATGACGTTGGCCGAGGACCTCGTGGCTTTCCGGCGGCCCGCGGACAGCCGGTGGGCTGTCCGGAACGCCCTGCAGGGCGGCTACGGTCTACCAGCGGATGGCCCGGAACGTCGTGGACGTGCAGCCGCTGCTGAATCAGCAGCAGTAACCGCACGTTCACGACGTTTGTCGCTCCCGCGGCTCCGCTTGGCCGGGCCGGGCTCGGCGCGTAGTGCCCCCCGCCCGCGCCCCCGCGCTCCCGCGCTCCCGCGCCCCGCTTGGCCGGAGCCAAGCGGAGCGGTCGACCCCAGCTGCACGTGCGTCGCGGCGGAGCCAGAACGCCATTCCCGCCGCCCAGCGGAGATGATCATCACCCGTGGCGGGTGAACACTGCCGACCTGCCCTAGACTTGGCGGCCGTAGCCATGTGCGATCAGCCATGCCCAGGCCGCGCCAGGTCGCTGGCCCGGGAGAATTTCTCAGGAGCCACCTCGCAGTGAAGACAGACGTCGAAGAACTGAGCCCCACCCGTGTCAAGCTCACCGTCGAGGTGCCGTTTGATGAGCTGAAGCCGAACCTTGACCACGCCTACCGCGAGGTCGCCCGGCAGGTCCGCATACCGGGCTTCCGGCCGGGCCGGGTCCCGCCGCGGGTCATCGACCAGCGGATCGGCCGTGGCGCCGTGCTGGAGCAGGCGGTGAACGAGGCGGTCCCGGAGCTGTACGGCAAGGCGCTGCAGGAGCACGAGGTCTTTGCCCTCGGCCAGCCGGACCTCGAGATCACCAAGCTGGACGACGGCAAGGAGCTGGCCTTCACCGCCGAGGTGGACGTCCGGCCGAGCTTCGAGCTGCCCGACCTGGACGGGCTCACGGTCACGGTGGAGGACACCGAGGTCACCCCCGACCAGGTCGAGGAATACCTCGGCTCGCTGCGGGAGCGGTTCGCTTCGCTGAAGGGCGTGGACCGGCCGGCGGCCGGCGGCGACTTCGTCTCCATCGACCTGGCCGCCTCCGTCGACGGCGAGCCGGTCGAGGACGCGCAGGCAAGCGGCATCTCCTACGAGGTGGGCACCGGCTCGATGCTCGACGGCCTCGACGAGGCGCTGCTCGGCATGTCAGCCGGCGAGACGACGACCTTCTCCGCTGAGCTGGCCGGCGGCACGCTGGCCGGAATGGCGGCGGACGTCCAGGTCACGGTGAACAGCGTCAAGGTCAAGGAGCTCCCGGTCCTCGACGATGAGTTCGCCCAGTCCGCCAGCGAGTTCGACACGATCGGCGAGCTGCGCGCCGGGACCCGCAAGCAGCTGGAGCTGATGCACCGGTCCGGCCAGGTCGGCCAGGCCCGCGAGCGGGCCCTGGACGCGGTGATCGAGCGGGTCGATATCCCGCTTCCCGAGCGCGTCGTCATCTCCGAGGTGGACCAGCGCAGGCGGTCCCTGAACGACCGGCTGCAGCAGGCGGGCATGACCATGGACGCTTACCTGGAGGGCAGCGGCCAGACGGCGGCGGCCGTCGAGGAGGAGTTCGAGTCCGATGCCCGGCGGTCGGTCAAGGCGGGCTTCATCCTGGACAAGCTCGCGGTCGACGAGGAGATCGGCGTCGAGTCCGCTGAGCTGAACTCCTACATCACCGAGCAGGCCTACCGGATCGGCGTCACGCCCGACCAGCTCGCCCAGCAGCTGACCGACAACAACCAGCTCAACAACGTGGTGGCCGACGTGCTGCGGTCCAAGGCGCTCACCCTGATCGCGGAGCGGGCCACCGTCACCGACGAGTCGGGCCGCACGGTGGACATCACGGCGGCCATGCGCGCCGTCGACGAGGACGAGGCCGCCGAGTCCGCCGAGTCCGCCACCGGAGAACCCGCCACCGGAGAACCCGCCGCGCAGGACACCGCCACTGCGACCGCACCGGCCGGCGCCAGCGCTACCGCCAGCAACGCCAGCGATGGTGATGAGGGCGACAGCGATGCCGGTGGCCGCCCGGAGGCCTAGCCAGCGCCCCGCGCCCAGCGCGCCGCGCCCAGCGCCCCGCGCGCCGCGCCCCGGCCAGCCCAGCCCCGAAGGCTCTGACCGGGCCGGGTGGCTGCCTGCGGATGCCCCGCAGCCTGCGGCCGGACACCGTCGCCCCTCCTAGCCTGCGCCGACAGCGAACAGTGGGGATCGGCGGACTTCCCGCTATCCCTCGCGGGTTATGGTCACTGTCAATGACGAAGGCGCGGAACAACCCCAGCGAGGAGGGCCCAGTGACCACGGCTCCCGACGACCAGCAGCTGCCGCCCGTGCTCGCACGGACCGGCGAAGCTGCGGTCCTGCCGGTCGCAGACATGCTGTTTCAGCGCCTGCTCCGGCACCGGATCATCTTCCTCGGCCAGCAGGTCGACGATGACCTGGCCAACCGGATCTGCGCGGAGCTGATCCTGCTAGCGGCCGAGGATCCCAAGCGCGACATCAACATCTACATCAACTCCCCGGGCGGCTCGGTTTACGCGGGCCTGGCCATCTACGACATGATGCAGTACGTGCCGAATGACGTCGCCACGTACGCGATGGGCATGGCGGCCTCGATGGGCCAGTTCCTGCTCTGCGCCGGGGCGCCGGGCAAGCGGTACGCCATGCCGCACGCGGCCGTCCTGATGCACCAGCCGCACGGCGGAATCGGCGGCACGGCCACCGACATCCGGATCCAGGCCGAGCACAGCCTCTACCTCAAGCGCGTGCTGGCCGAGCGCACCGCCATGCACACCGGCCAGACCGTCGAGCAGATCGAGACCGACTCCGACCGGGACCGCTGGTTCACCGCGGACGAGGCCAAGGACTACGGCTTCGTCGACCACGTGGTGCGCAGCGCGACCGAGGTCCCGACGGTGGGGCCGGTCTCGTGAGCTGGATATCGAAAGCGGAGGAGCCGAACGTGACATCTGGAAACACCGGGCCGGCTCACTCACGGCTCGTGCCTCCCGCGCTGGCCCACGCGGTGCAGTCGCGGTATGTCCTGCCCTCCTTCGTGGAGCGGACGTCGTACGGGGTCAAGGAGATGAACCCGTACAACAAGCTCTTCGAGGAGCGCATCATCTTCCTGGGCGTCCAGATCGATGACGCCTCGGCCAACGACGTGATGGCGCAGCTGATCACGCTGGAGTCCATCGACCCGGACCGGGACATCCTCATGTACATCAATTCGCCCGGCGGGTCGATGACCTCGATGATGGCCATCTACGACACCATGCAGTACATCCAGCCCGAAATCCAGACGTTCTGCCTGGGCCAGGCCGCCTCGGCGGCCGCGGTGATACTCGCGGCGGGGAGCAAGGGCAAGCGGATGGCGCTGCCGAACTCGCGGATCCTGATCCACCAGCCCGCGGTCGAGAGCGGCTACGGCCAGTCCAGCGACCTGGAAATCCAGGCGCGGGAGATCCTGCGCATGCGCGCGGCGATGGAGCAGATCCTGGCCAAGCACACAGGTCAGGACGAGGAGCAGGTCCGCCGGGACACCGAGCGGGACAAGTTCTTCACTGCCCACGAGGCCAAGGAGTATGGCCTGGTAGACGAGGTTCTGACCATGCTCAAGCGCCAGACCGAGGTAGGCTCGTCTTAGCCGCGGAATCTGGTCGGCACGCCGGTGGCGCGCTCCTTAGGCCACACTCAGGGTCGCCAAGGCGGTACCGTCTAGGTTCACGGCTTCGTTCGAACACGATGGAATGGCTCGCAGGCAGGCAACCGCCGCAGCCGGTCTTTCAGGACTGCTGGCGGCCCGGGGCAAAGGAGTAACTGGGTGGCACGCATCGGTGACGGCGGTGACCTGCTGAAGTGCTCGTTCTGCGGGAAGAGTCAGAAGCAGGTTAAGAAGCTGATCGCCGGCCCTGGCGTGTACATCTGCGATGAGTGCATCGACCTGTGCAACGAGATCATCGAGGAAGAGCTGGCCGAGCCCACCGAGCTCAAATGGGACAGCCTGCCCAAGCCGCGCGAGATCTACGAGTTCCTCGACTCTTACGTGATCGGCCAGGAGAAGGCCAAGAAGGGCCTGTCCGTCGCCGTTTACAACCACTACAAGCGCATCCAGTCCGGTGGTGAGCGGGCCGGCGACGACGGTGTCGAGCTGGCCAAGTCCAACATCCTGCTGCTCGGGCCGACGGGATCGGGCAAGACCCTGCTGGCCCAGACGCTGGCCCGGCTGCTCAACGTCCCGTTCGCCATCGCCGACGCCACGGCGCTGACCGAGGCCGGCTACGTGGGCGAGGACGTCGAGAACATCCTGCTCAAGCTCATCCAGGCGGCCGACTACGACGTCAAGAAGGCCGAGACCGGCATCATCTACATCGACGAGATCGACAAGATCGCCCGCAAAAGTGAGAACCCGTCGATCACCCGGGACGTCTCCGGCGAGGGCGTGCAGCAGGCGCTGCTGAAGATCCTGGAAGGCACGACGGCGTCGGTACCGCCCCAGGGCGGGCGCAAGCACCCGCACCAGGAGTTCATCCAGATCGACACCACCAACGTGCTGTTCATCTGCGGCGGGGCGTTCGCCGGCCTGGAGAAGATCGTCGAGTCGCGGGTCGGCAACAGCGGCATGGGCTTCGGCGCCGTGCTGCGGGTCAAGACCGACCGGACCACGGCCGACGCGTTCGCCGAGGTGATGCCCGAGGACCTGCTGAAGTTCGGCATGATCCCGGAGTTCGTCGGCCGGCTGCCGGTCATCACCAGCGTGCACAACCTGGACCGCGAGGCGCTGATCCGCATCCTGACCGAGCCGCGCAACGCGCTGGTGCGCCAGTACCGCCGGCTGTTCGAGCTCGACGGGGTTGACCTGGAGTTCACCGACGACGCACTCGAGGCGATCGCCGATCAGGCCATCCTGCGCGGGACCGGTGCCCGCGGCCTCCGGGCGATCCTCGAGGAAGTGCTGCTCTCGGTGATGTACGAGGTGCCAAGCCGCAAGGACGTCGAGCGAGTGGTCATCACGGCCGAGTCCGTGCTGGAGCACGTGAACCCGACGCTGGTGCCCCGCGACGTCGCCCGCCGCACGCCGCGCGAGAAGTCCGCCTAGCCCAGCCGCGCTCCCGGCCGTCACGGGCCCACCAGGACCGTTACTCCCCGGTTTTCACGCGCCAGCTGCTAGCGGCGCCTGCTTCAGCCGGTTTGTCAGCCAATCGCCGTCTCGCGGTTCCCGTGCCGGTCGCAGCCCGGCGCGGGTCACCCGGCCGTCGCCGGCGGGCGCGGCGCCCGGGCGGCCCGCGGACTCTTCTAGACTCACCTGACGTGAGCAACACAGCGAGCAGGCAGCTACCGCCCCAGTACGTGCCGGGCGAGGTGGAAACGCGCCGGTATGAAAGCTGGGTCGCGGCCGGGTACTTCACGCCGGACCCCGACTCGAGCGCGCCGCCCTTCGCGATCGTGATCCCGCCGCCCAACGTCACCGGGTCGCTGCACATCGGCCACGCCCTCGATCACACCCTCATCGACGCGCTGGTGCGCCGGCGGCGGATGCAGGGGTACAACGCGCTGTGGGTGCCGGGCATGGACCATGCCGGCATCGCCACGCAGAACGTCGTGGAGCGCGAGCTGGCCAAGGAGGGCCTGTCCCGGCATGACCTCGGCCGGGAGGCCTTCGTCGAGCGGGTCTGGCAGTGGAAGGCGAAATCCGGTGGCGTGATCCTGGGCCAGATGCGGCGCCTGGGCGACGGCGTGGACTGGACCCGCGAGCGGTTCACCATGGACGAGGGCCTGTCCCGCGCCGTCCAGACCATCTTCAAGCGCCTGTTCGACGACGGCCTGATCTACCGTGCGCAGCGCATCATCAACTGGTGCCCGCGCTGCCTCACCGCCCTGTCCGACATCGAGGTCGAGCACACCGAGGACGAGGGTGAGCTCGTCTCCATCCGGTACGGGGACGGCGACGACCAGATCGTCGTGGCCACCACCAGGGTGGAGACCATGCTCGGCGACACCGGCATCGCCGTGCACCCCGACGATCCCCGCTACAGCCACCTGGTCGGCCGCGAGATCGAGCTGCCGCTGACCGGGCGGCGCATCCCCGTGGTCGCCGACCCGCATGTGGACCCCGAGTTCGGCACCGGGGCGGTCAAGGTGACGCCCGCGCACGACCCCGACGACTTCGAGATCGGCCGCCGGCACGGCCTGCCCACCCTGGTGATCATGAACGAGCGCGGCGTGATCACCGTGCCAGGCCCGTTCGACGGCCTGGACCGGTTCGAGGCCCGGCCGGCCATCCTGGCCGCGCTGCGCGCCGACGGGCGCGTGGTGGGCGAGCGGCGGCCGTACCTGCACGCGGTAGGGCACTGCTCCCGGTGCGGCACCACCGTGGAGCCGCGCCTGTCGCTGCAGTGGTTCGTCAAGGTGGACTCGCTGGCCAAGTCCGCTGGTGACGCGGTGCGTGATGGCCGGGTGCGCATCCATCCGCCCGAGCTGGCGGCCCGGTACTTCGACTGGGTCGACAACATGCACGACTGGTGCATCAGCCGCCAGCTGTGGTGGGGCCACCGGATCCCGGTCTGGTACGGGCCGAACGGCGAGGTGGCCTGCGTCGGGCCCGGCGAGGAGCCGCCCGCCGGCGAGGGCTGGAGCCAGGATCCCGACGTCCTGGACACCTGGTTCTCCTCGGCGCTCTGGCCGTTCTCCACGCTCGGCTGGCCCGACGACACCCCCGACCTGCGCACGTTCTATCCCACCAGCGTCCTGGTCACCGGGTACGACATCCTGTTCTTCTGGGTGGCCCGGATGATGATGTTCGGCCTGTGCGCCAACGCCGACCGCGGCCCCGAGAACGCCGTGCCTTTCCGGCAGATCGCCCTGCACGGCCTGGTCCGCGACCAGTTCGGCCGGAAGATGTCCAAGTCCCGCGGCAACACCGTGGACCCGCTGGACTGGATCGAGCGGTTCGGGGCCGACGCGACCCGGTTCACCCTGGCCCGCGGGGCCAACCCCGGCAGCGACATCGCGGTCAGCGAGGACTGGGCCGCCGGCGCGCGGAACTTCTGCAACAAGCTGTGGAACGCCACCCGGTTCGCCCTGCTTAACCAGGCCATCACCGACCAGGGGCTGCCCGCGGCGGACCAGCTCACCACCGCCGACCGCTGGATCCTGTCCCGGCTGGCCACCGTGACGGCGCAGGTCGACGAGTTCTTCGAGCAGTTCGAGTTTGCCAAGGCCTGCGAGGCGCTGTACCACTTCGCCTGGGACGAGTTCTGCGACTGGTACCTGGAGCTGGCCAAGGCCTCGCTGTCCGGCGGTGAACAGGCCGCCGCCGTCGCCACGCGGCGCGTGCTGGGCGTGGTGCTGGACCGCCTGCTGCGCCTGTTCCACCCGTTCCTGCCCTTCGTGACCGAGGAGCTGTGGACCGCGCTGACCGGCGGCGAGTCGGTCGTCATCGCCCGCTGGCCCGGCGCGGTGGCGCCAGGCTCGCAGGCCGAGCTCCCGCTGCCCTCAGATCCAGGCGCGGTAACGGAAATTGGCGCGCTGATGCGGCTCGTCACCCAGCTGCGCCGGTTCCGCTCCGATCAGGGCCTGCGGCCGACCCAGCCCGTCCCGGCGGTGCTGGCCGGCATCGAGGCGACCCCGCTGGCCGCGCACGAGGCTCACATCCGCGCGCTCACGCGGCTGACCGCCCCCGGCGGCGGCTTCGCCCCCACCGCGTCGGTCGAGGCCGAGGGAGTCACCGTCGAGCTGGATACCGCGGCCGGGCTGGACGTCGCCGCCGAGCGGCGGCGGGCCGAGAAGGACCTGGCCACGGCGCGGGGGGACATCGATGCCGCGCAGCGCAAGCTCGGCAACGAGTCCTTCATCGCCCGGGCGCCCGCCGACGTGGTGGCCAAGAACCGGGCCCGGCTGGCCGTCGCGCAGGACGAGGTCCGCCGGCTCACCGAGCGCCTCGCCGCGCTGCCGGAGGGGCAGCCGGGCGGGGAGATGCCGTGACCACCCCGGACGAGCTGGCCAGGCTGCGCGAGGTTGAGCGCGAGATCCTGGCCCGCCGTCCCGAGCACGCCATCGACCCCACGCTCGACCGGATCTCGGCGCTCGTCACGCTGCTCGGCGACCCGCACCGCGCCTATCCGGTCATCCACATCACCGGGACCAACGGCAAGACCTCGACCGCCCGGATGACCGAGCGGCTGTTGCGCGAGCGCGGCCTGCGCACCGGCCTGTTCACCAGCCCGCACCTGTCCTCGATCCGGGAGCGGATCCGCGTCGACGGCGAGCCGGTCAGCGCCCAGACCTTCATCGAGGCGTACGAGGAGATCCAGTTTTACCTGGATATGGTCGACGCCCAGCAGCCGGCCCGGCTGTCGTTCTTCGAGGTGCTCACGGGCATGGCGTTCGCCATTTTCGCCGACGCGCCGGTCGACGTGGCCATCATCGAGGTCGGCATGGGCGGCACCTGGGACAGCACCAACGTGGCCGACGGCGCGGTGGCGGTGATCACGCCGATCTCCCTGGACCACACCCGCTACCTGGGCGACACGGTGGAGCAGATCGCCGCCGACAAGGCCGGCATCATTAAGCCCGGCGCGATCGCGGTCATCGCCCAGCAGCCGCCCGCGGCCGCGGAGGTGCTGCTGCGGCGGGCGGCCGACGTGGGCGCCACGGTCGCCCGGGAGGGCCTGGAATTCGGGGTGCTGAGCCGGGAACTGGCCGTCGGCGGCCAGCAGATCGTGCTGCGCGGCCTGCTCGGCGACTACGACGGGCTGTTCCTGCCGCTGTTCGGCGCGCACCAGGCGGGCAACCTGGCCACGGCCGTGGCCGCGGTGGAGGCGTTCGCGCGGGCCGACCCGGTCGGCGCGCCCGCGAGCGCAGACGCCGAGCACAACGGTCACGAGCCCGATGACGGGCAGGCCTCTCGCCGCGGCCTGGCTATGCCGGGACGGCCCAGCCCGGGATTTGACGGCCCGGCCAGTGATGACCCGGGCTATGACGGCACCGGGCCCGACGGCACCGGCCGGCCCGGGGCCGGGCTCCAGGAGGCCGGCCAGCGCGGCGGCGGGATGGACGGCGCGGCTCTCGACCGGATCGGGCTCGACCGGCTGCAGGCCGCGCGCCTGGACGGCGATACCCAGGCCGGGCCGCTGGACATCGCGCTGGTCCGCGAGGCGGTGGCCACGATGAGCTCACCCGGCCGCCTGGAGGTGGTCCGGCGCAGCCCGGTCGTGGTCGTAGACGCGGCGCACAACCCGGCCGGGATGGCAGCGTCGGTGGCCGCCCTGGAGGAGGCGTTCGACTTCTCCGAGCTGATCGCCATCGTGGCCGTCAGCGAGGACAAGGACGTGCCGGGCATCCTGGATCAGCTCGAGCCGGTCGCCTCGCGGCTGGTGGCCACCACCAACTCGTCCGGCCGCGCCATGGAGGCCGACGATCTGGCCGATGCCGCCGAGGCGATATTCGGCGAGGACCGGATCACCGTCGCCGAGCGGCTGGACGACGCCATCGAGATCGGGGTCGCGCTGGCCGACGAGGCCGACTCGGGCGGCGACGGCGGCCTCGGCGGCCTCGGCGGGGCGGTCGTCCTCATCACCGGCTCGGTGATCACCGCCGGCGAGGCCCGGCTGCTGCTGACCCGCGCGCGGTCCGGGCGCCGTGACGGTGACCCCGCGGGCGGGGACCTGCCGTGAAGGTCCTGAAGCGCCTGTGCGCCACCGTGCTGATCATGGAGGCCGTGGTGATCGGCCTGTCCATCCCCGTGGCGGTCCAGGTCGATCACCTCCCGCCGGGCTCGGCGGCGACGGCGGGCGGGGTGGCCGCGGTCGCCGCCGTCCTGTTCGCCGTCCTGGCCCGGCCGCTATTGCCCGCGGCCCTCATCGGCGGGACGCTGCTGCAGGTCTTCGTCATAGCGTCGGGCGTCATCGTGCCCGTGATGTACTTTCTCGGGGCCATTTTCGCCGCCTTGTGGGCCATCGGAATCTGGCTCGGCTACCGCCTCGAGCGCCCCGCCCAGCCGTAACTTCGCCCGAACCCGGGCGGGAGCGGCGTGCCCTGACCGCCCGGCCGGGCGCCCGACTGTAGGATTTCTCCGGCGGACGACTGACGGCCGATATCGTTACCGGGGGCAATCGGTCGATTGCTGATTGTGAGACTGCGATCGGGGCCAGAATGGCTCGCGGCTATGGCACCATCGGCGGCGGCAGTGCGTTGGACGTCGCAGAAGGCGCGTGGGGCGGCCGGGCGGCCTCGCTCCCGCCGGGGCGCCAGACCAAGATCCTTTGACCTGGCGCCGTTTAACGGGGCGGCTGGCGGCCAAAGTAAATGGAAGGGCCGCGCAGGGCTGAGCGGTCCGAAAAATGCAGATCTACCTGCCAAGATCCAGCTGGAAGGTTCTTGTTCCTGATGAGCAACGCGCTGGCCTTTCTGGGCCGTGACATGGCCGTCGACCTCGGTACAGCGAACACTCTCGTGTACGTCCGCGGCCGCGGCATCGTGCTCAATGAACCCTCGGTTGTGGCGCTGAACACCAATACGGGCCAGATCGTCGCGGTCGGGGTCGAGGCCAAGCGGATGATCGGCCGCACGCCCGGCAACATCGTCGCCGTCCGCCCGCTCAAGGACGGCGTCATCGCGGACTTCGACGTGACCGAGCGAATGCTGCGCTACTTCATCCAGAAGGTGCACCGGCGCAGCCACCTGGCCAAGCCCCGGATTGTCGTTGCCGTGCCCAGCGGCATCACCGGCGTGGAGCAGAGCGCGGTGAAGGAGGCCGGCCACCAGGCGGGCGCCCGCCGCGTCTACATCATCGAGGAGCCAATGGCCGCCGCGATCGGGGCCGGGCTGCCGGTCAACGAGCCGACCGGGAACATGGTCGTGGACATCGGCGGCGGCACGACCGAGGTCGCCGTCATCTCGCTCGGCGGCATCGTGACCTCCCAGTCCATCCGCGTCGGCGGCGACGAGCTGGACCAGGCGATTATCACCTTCGGCAAGAAGGAGTATTCACTGATGCTCGGCGAGCGCACCGCCGAGGAGATCAAGATGGCGCTCGGGTCCGCCTACCCGTCCGCTGACGAGCCCAACGCCGAGATTCGCGGCCGTGACCTGGTCAGCGGCCTGCCCAAGACCATCGTCATCTCGGCCGAGGAGATCCGCCGCGCGATCGAGGAGCCGCTGACGGTCATCGTGGACGCGGTCAAGAGCACGCTCGACAAGTGCCCGCCCGAGCTGGCGGGGGACGTGATGGACCGGGGCATCGCGCTGACCGGCGGCGGGGCGCTGCTGCGCGGCCTTGACGAGCGGATCCGCGAGGAGACCGGCATGCCCGTGCACATGGCGGACAACCCGCTGGACTCGGTGGCGCTCGGCACCGGTAAGTGCGTCGAGGACTTCGACACCCTGCGCCAGGTGCTGGTGCCCGAGTCGCGGCGCTAGCCGATGGCGCCTGTCGCCAGCCCGGCCGGGCTGGCGACAGGCGCGGACCTCCAGGGGCGGACCCCACAGGCGCGGACAAGCTGCCGGAGCAGGCGGCAGGTGAGGTGAGCGGTTGTGCACGACTCGCGGCGGAGCCGGCTGGTTCTGGGCGTACTGATCGTCGCTGCTCTCGTGCTGATCACGGCGGACTACGGGGCCGGCGGGTCCTCGGTCATGAACGGCATCCGGAAGGCCAGCGCCGCGGTCTTCGGCAGCACCGAGCGATTGGCTAGCTCGGCCACCGGCCTGGTGGGCGGTTCCGGCTCGGCCAGCTCCGGTCAGGTCAGGGCGCTGAGCAGGCAGGTCGCTCAGCTGCGGGCCCAGCTCAGCCAGGAGCGGCTGAGCAAGGCGGACTACGCCCAGCTGCTGCGGCTGCTCTCGCTGGCCGGCCTGGGCGGCTACCGGGTCGTGGCCGCCAACGTGATCGCGACCGGGGCGGGCTACCAGCGAACGGTCACCCTCGACGCCGGCAGCGCCGACGGCGTCCAGGCCCGGGAGACGGTGCTGAACGGCGACGGGCTGGTCGGCGAGGTGACCTCGGTGACGGCCGGCACCTGCACGGTGCTGCTGGCCACCGATTCCTCCTCCCAGGTCGGCGTCCAGCTGGCCCCCAGCGGCCAGATTGGCTGGGTCACCGGGCCCGGCAAGACCCCGAGCGGGACGGGCCTGCTGCAGTTGCAGGTGCTTGACGCCAGCGCGCAGCTTACGCCGGGGGAGCAGCTGGTGACCTCGGCGTCGGTCAAGGACCGACCCTACGTGCCCGGCGTGCCGGTCGGCGTAATCGCCGGGGTGGTGAACCGGGCGGGCGCGCTCACCGCCCGCGCCACGGTCCGGTCCTACGTGAACTTCACCGCCCTGGGAGTGGTCGGGATCGTGATCGCCCCGCCGCGTCATGACCCCCGGTTCTCGGTGCTGCCGCCGGCCCCGCGCGCCAGGCCCACGCCCACCGTCACCGTGACGGTGACCCCCGGCGCCGGCGGCACGCTGCCGGCTAGCCCGAGCACGCCCACGGCGGGGGGCTAAGATGCGCCGGCTCATCCTGACGATCGCGGCGGTGGCCCTGGCGCTGCTGCTGCAGCTGACCACGATCAACGGGCTGCGGCTGCCCGGCGGGGGGGTGCCCGACCTCGTGCTCCTGGTGGTGGCCGCGCTCGGGCTGGCCGGCGGCCCGGTCCGGGGCGCCATCACCGGTTTCGCGGCCGGGCTCGGCCTGGATCTCGCCCCGCCCGGCAGCGGCCTGCTTGGCCAGTACGCCCTGGTGCTCTGCCTGGTGGGCTGGACCTGCGGCCGGTTCCGGGGCACCCTCGCGCGCTCGGCGGCCGTGCCGATGCTGATCGTGGCCGCCGCCGCGGTGGCCGGCGAGGTCATGATCGCCGCCCTGGGCCTGGCGCTGCAGCCGGCGCAGGTCAGCTGGACCTCGGTCCGGCAGGTGCTGCCGGCCGGCGCGTTCTATGACGTCGTTGCCAGCCCGTTCGTGCTGTACCTGGTGCTGCTGGCCGGCGCATGGCTGGGTGAGGCGGCGACCGCCGACTCCGGCGCGCGCGCGGGCCAGGCCCGCTCCCTGGCCGGCGGCACCCTGGTCGGCCCGGCGGGACTGGGCGGGCCGGCGGCCCTGGCCGGGACCCAGGGGGTGGCCCCCCGGCAGGGACTGGCGGGGCCGGCCGGCACGGCGGGCGGGGCGATGCTGCTCGGCCTCGGCGGCTGGCTCGCCGGGCCGCCGGAGTCGCGCCGCGCGCGCCGGGCGGCCGCCCGGCGCGCGCCGAAGCTCGCTCCGGGTGCCGGGCGCCCCGGCGACGGCTGGGTCGGCGGCAGCGCGGCCGGGCGCGCCAGGGGCGACCGGGTCGTCGGCGGCCCGGCCCTGAGCGGTCAGGCCTGGCGCGGCCAGGCGCTGCGCGGTCAGGCGTTCAGCGTCCAGGCGCTGCGCAACCTGGCCCGCGATAGCCGGCCGCATGGCAGCGGCGCGGCGCTCCGGGCGGGCGTGGCCGGATCCGCGGCCGACCCGCACGCGCCGCGGACGCTCGGGGCCCGGCCGGTGCACCTCCGGCTGGCGGCGGGCCGCAAGGGCGACGGAACGGTGGGCAACCTGCTGGGCGGCGGCCGCTCCGTTGTCGCGGGCCGCGCCCGTCGCCGCAGGTCGCTGAACCGGAACTCTCTGGTTCGAGGCTCTCTGGTTCGAGGCTCTCCGGGGGGCGGGTCGCTGGGGCGCGGTGCACTGGGCCCGGTGTCGCTGGACGGCGGCGCGCTCAGCCGTCGCTCGATGGACCGCCTGGGCCGCCGACGGCCGAGCCGGGGCGGCAGCTTTCGCCCGGCCGTCATGCCCGGTGGCTCCGCGGTCACCTCGGCGATCACGCGTCAGCCGGACGGCGGCCACCCCAGGTCAGCCGCGCCGGTCCGGTTCAGCACGGCCCGGTCCGGCACGGCCCGGTTCGGCCCTGGCCGGTTCGGCCCGGTCCGGTTCGTGCCCGGCCGCCGGCGGGACGGCCTGATCGGCGGCGGCGTCCTGAGCCCGCTCGGCCGCTCCGGCGGGATCGGCGGCTCTGGCGGGATCGGCGGGAGCGGTCGCCGGACGGCGGCGCCGCGGTTCCGCGTCCGGCCGGGCGGGTCCGCGCACCTGACGACCTCCGGGCTGAGCGGAACGGGCGGCGCCGGCGCCGGGACGCTGCCGTCGCTGCGGCGGCCGGCGCCGCAGCGGCTGCGGATGCACCCGCGGCGCGGTGACGGCATGCTCGGCGGCTCGCTCGGCGGCCACGGCAGATCGCTCGGCGGCCACGGCGGCTCGCTCGGCGGCCACGGCAGGCCGCTGGGCGGCCTCCGGACGACGGCCGGGCTGCGCGGCGGCCGTCCAGCGACGCCGCGATTCCGGGCCCGCCCGCTGTCACCTGGCCGGCCACCGAGCGGCAAGCGCCCCCGGTTCGGCTATCGCCGCTGGTCAGTACTGTCGCTGCTGCCCGGCCGGTTCGGGACCCGATCGCCCGGTCGGCGTACGGTCGGCCTCCGCGCCGGAAGCACCGGACCGTCCGGCTCCCTGGCCCGTCGCAGCTGGGCCCGCCGCAGGTGGGCGGCCATCAGGCGGCCGGGAGGCCTGCGGTGATCCGCGCGTCCCGGCGTCGGCTGGTGGTGCTGTACGTCGTACTCGGCGCCCTGCTGCTCGGGCTCGGCGCGCGGGCCTGGTTCCTTCAGGTCGCGACGCACGGTTCCTACGTGGCGCTGGCCAACCAGGACCGGATCCGGAACATTATCCAGCCGCCCGTGCGCGGCACGATCGTCGACGACAACGGCGCCCCGCTGGTGAGCAACCGCTCCGAGCTGACGGTCTCGGTCAACATGGCCGACCTGTCCCAGCAGGGCGACGGCGGCGTGGCCGAGCTGCGCAGGCTGGCCGCCCTGCTGGGCGTCAGCGATAAGACGCTGCAGGATCGGGTCCGGCTGTGTACCGCCGGGATCAGCCAGCCGTGCTGGCAGGGCTCGCCCTACCAGCCCATTCCCGTCGACCAGAAGGTGCCGCCCCGGATCGCCCTGCAGGTGCTCGAGAGCAAGGCCCAGTTCCCGGGCGTGACCGCCCAGGTGCAGTCGGCCATTCAGTACGCCCAGCCGGTGGGCACGGACGCCGCCCAGATCCTCGGGTACCTGCAGCCGATCACGGCGCAGGAGGTCAAGAACCTCGGCATCCCCGTGACCGGCTTCTCCGGCGTGGACCTGGTAGGCCAGGCCGGCCTGGAGCAGCAGTACGACAAGCAGCTGCGCGGCCGGCCCGGCACCGACGAGGTCACGGTCAACGCGGCCGGGCAGGTGACCGGAACCATGAAACGGGTGACCGCCAGGCCGGGCGATAACCTCGTCACCAGCATCAACAGCCAGCTGCAGACTGCCGTGTCGACCGACCTGGCCAACGCGATCCACAAGACCCAGGCGCAGGGCAACACCGGCGCCACGACCGGCGCCGCTGTCGTGATGACCACCAAGGGCCAGATCGTGGCCATGGCCAGCTATCCCACCTACAACCCGTCGGTGTGGTCCGGCGGCATCTCCAGCGCCCAGTTCCAGCAGATATTCGGCACCAGCCACTCCGAGCCCATCCTGAACCGGGCCACCCAGGGCCAGTACGCGCCCGGCTCGACCTGGAAGGTCACCACGGCCGCCGCCGCCGTGGCGGCCGGCTATCCCGTCGATGGCTCCTACGACTGCCCGGCCTCGGTCACCGTCAGCGGGCACACCTTCAACAACGACTTCGGCAACGGCGGCATGATGTCGCTGCACCAGGCGCTGGTGCTGTCCTGCGACTCGGTGTTCTACAACTTCGCCTACCAGATCTGGCTCCGGGATCACCGGAAGGACAACACGGTCACCACTCCGCACGCGCCGGTGCAGCAGATGCAGAAGATGGAGCTGGCGTGGGGATTCGGCAGGCACACCAGGGTGGACCTGCCCGAGGAGAGCTTCGGCACGGTGCCCACCCGCGAATGGCTGTACTACTTCTGGAAGGACAATGCGCACCGGGGCCAGAACTGGTGCAAGTACGGCCGGGCGAACGGCAGCTACGTTCAGCAGATCGAGTATGACGACTGCAAGACCGGCAACGTCTGGGAGCCCGGCCAGGCTGTCATCTCCGGTATCGGCCAGGGCTATGTGGCGGTGACCCCGCTCCAGCTGGCCAGGGCCTACGCGGCCCTGGCCAATGGCGGCACGCTCTACAGCCCGCGGATCGGCGAGGAACTGCTGAGCGCGTCGGGCCAGGTGGTCAGGAAGATCACCCCGCCGGTCACGGGTCACCTGCCGGTGGCCGGGTCCACCCTGGCCTACATCCGGAGCGCCCTGCAGGGCGTGGTGACGTCCGGGACCGCGGCGGGCGCCTTCGGCGGGTTCCCGCTGAGCAAGGTCTGCATCGCCGGCAAGACCGGCACGGCGCAGGTGGCAGGGAGCAACTCGACCTCGGTATTCGCCTCGTTCGCCCCGTGCGCGAACCCGAAGTACGTGGTGGTGGTGATGATCCCGAACTCCGGGCAGGGCGCCGACGTGTCGGCCCCGGCGGTGCGCCAGATCTGGGACGCGATCTACGGGCTCGAGGGCCACCGGGCGGCGCTGCCCGGCGGCAACCTGCCCAGCCCGCCGAAGATGAACCAGGCCGGGCAGATCGTGTCCGCTAGCGCCGCGCTGGCCAGTACCGGGACGTCCAGTACCGGGAAGGCCGGCACCAGCAATGCCAGCACCGGGCCGGCCCGCACGGGGAAGGGGGGCGGATGACGTCCACGCGCGGCCCGCGGGACCTAGCCCGCCTTGGCCAGACCGGCCCGCGCCGGCCGGGGGCCGGCTACCGCGGCCTGCCGCCGCTGCAGCCTGGCCGGAGCGGCTTCGGCACCAGCCTGGGCGGCCGCGGCAGCCTCGGCAGCAGGCTGGGCGGCCTGGCCCGCAAGGCATTCGCCCGCAAGTCACCGCTGCGGCGCCTCGACTGGATCCTGCTGGCCGGCGTCCTTGCCCTGAGCCTGCTCGGCACGCTGCTCGTCTGGTCGGCCACCAGGCCCGGCCTTCAGCACTCCGGCGCGGATTCCCGCACGTTCCTGATGAAGCAGCTGCTGAACATCGCGCTCGGGCTGGCGTTCATGATCGCCGTCGCGCTCCTGGACTACCGGCAGCTGCGGTTGTACGCCCCGGTGGTCTACGGCCTGTCCTGCCTGGGGCTCCTGGTGGTGCTCACCCCGCTGGGCAGCATCGTGAACGGGGCGCACTCGTGGATCTCACTGCCCGGCGGCTTCCAGGTCGAGCCATCGGAGTTCGGCAAGCTGTCCGTTATCTTGATGACCGCCACGCTCGTGGGTCAGCTGCGGCACGGCGAGGCGCGTCCCCGGCTGCGCGCGGCGGGCATCGCGCTGGCCATCGCCGCCGTGCCGATCGCCATGGTCGCGGCCGAGCCGGATCTCGGCGTGGTCATCCTCATGCTGGCCCTGATCGTCGGCCTGATCGCGCTTTCGGGCATCCGGCTGTACTGGCTGGCCGGGCTGGTGGCCGCCGGGATCGCCATGGTCGTCGCGGTGATTAACCTGCACCTGCTGAAGTCGTACCAGGTGAGCCGCCTGACCGCGTTCCTGCACCCGTCGGCTGATCCGCAGGGCACCGGCTACAGCGCCGCCCAGGCCAAGATCGCGATCGGCTCGGGCGGCCTGACCGGCCAGGGCCTGTTTCACGGGCAGCTCGTGTCGGGCAACTTCGTGCCTGAGCAGCACACCGACTTCATCTTCGCGGTGGCGGGCGAGGAACTCGGGTTCGTCGGCTGCGCCGCCATCATCGCGCTGATGGCGATCGTCCTGCTGCGCGCCCTGCGCATCGCCGCCCGGGCCGATGACCAGTTCGGCATGCTGGTCGCGGCTGGCGTCGCGATCTGGTTCGGCGTGCAGTCCTTCGTCAACATCGGGATGACGATGGGCATCATGCCGGTGACTGGCCTGCCGCTGCCGTTCGTGTCCTACGGCGGCTCGGCCATGTTCGCCGACATGATCGCCGTCGGCGCCCTCCAGGCCGTCTACCGCCACCACACTGTCTTCAGCTAGCCCGCCCAGCCGCAGTGGCTCACTAGCCCGCCCAGCCGCAGTGGGCCACCTGGCCCTCGCTGGCCTCGTAGACCTCAATGGCCCTGCCGAGCCCGGCTGCCCCAGCAGGGCCCGTCAATCCCGTCTGCGTGACGTCGGCCCCGTCGGCGGACGGCGGCCCCGCCAGTCCGGCAGAGAGGCGCCCTGGGCAACGACGTCGGTGGGCATCTCCTGCCGTCCCAGACATCCCATGAGCTTGGATGTCAAGCTGCGGTCTTTCCGGCGTGGGCTGCGTGCTGTGGCCAGGCGGTGGCCTCGTCGTAGCGGGTGCGGGCTTTGAGGCAGCCGTGCAGGATGCCGGTGAGTCGGTTGGCGAGCTGGCGGAGGGCGGCGTTGTGCCCGGCGCCGCGGGCCCGCTGCCGGTCGTAACAGGCGCGGGCGCCGGGGGAGGTGCGGAGGGCGGAGAAGGCCTGGGCCATGAGGGCGTCGACGAGCCGGTCGTTGTGCACGTACCGGGCCAGCACGGCTTTCTTCTTGCCGGAGGCGCGGGTGATGGGGCTGGTCCCGGCGTAGTTCTTGCGGGCCTTCGCCGAGGGGTACCGGGCGGGGTCGTCGCCGGATTCTGCGAGCACCCGGGCGCCGAGGACTTGTCCCATGCCGGGCTGGGACAGGATGATCTCAGCGTCCGGGTGCTGCCCAAAATAGGCCTCGACCTGCCCTTGCAGGGCCTTGACCTGCTCGTCGAGGGCGGACAGGACCGCGATCAGGGCGCGGACTGACACGGCATAGGCTGCGGTGACCAGTTCGGGCTGGCCCGGGTGCGGGGCGCGCAGGACCGCCCGGATCTGCGCAGCCTTGCCCGCGACGTGGCGGCGGCCGGCGCGCTTGAGGGCGGCGCTGATCTGCGCGGTCGTCAGAGCCGCCGCGGACGCCGGGTCCGGGGCGCGGGCCAGCAGCTCCAGGACGTCGGGGGCGTCGAGGTCCTCGAAGGCCTCCAGCGCGGCGGGGAAGTAGTCCCGCAGCGCGTGCCGCAGCCGCTGGGTGCACCGGGTCCGCTCCCAGATCAGCGTCTTGTGCGTCCGCGTCACGACCTTGACCGCCGCGGCCTGCGCGGTATCCCCGGCGACCGGCCGGAACTGGTGAGAGTCGGTGCGCACCATGTCCGCCAGGACGTGAGCATCGGCCGCGTCGCTCTTCGCGCCGGACACGCCGTGCCGCGCCCGGTACCGGGACGCCTGCAGCGGATTGACCGCGAACACCGTGTACCCGGCCGCGACCAGCGCCGCCACCCACGGGCCCCGGTCCGTCTCGATCCCCACCGCGACCTGCCCGGCGTCGTCCTCCTCGTCAGCGTCCTGGCCCAGCTGCTCGCCGATCATCGCGTGCAGCCGCGCTATCCCGGCCACCCCGTCAGGCAGCCGCGCTTTCGCCAGCCGCCGCCCGCCGGCGTCCATCAGCTCAACATCGTGATCGCCCTCGGCCCAGTCATCCCCGACAAACAGCTTCAATCTGTCTCTCCCGCCCTCGATCGGTCACGGCCAGCAGCCTGCGGGAGAAAATCAGCGACCTAATGAACAGTGCTCACGCCACACCAGGGCGGGCACGACATCCCATCAGCGATCAACTCTCCCGGCCAGCAGGCAGGGGCACGGTCTGGGACCAGGACTCGAAGTCCAGCAACAGCAAGTGCTCACCTGCCTGCGGCTACCAGGCACCGAGTCTGCCCGAAGCCGACCCGGTAACACTCATTAGCAGCAGCAAAGGGCCACTCATGCCGTTCCGCAGCCGCCAGTTTCCGCCTGGCCGCCGCCTCGCCTTCCTCTCGAGAGCCGCTGGTTCCGGCAGCCCCATTAGCCCCACGCCATTAGCCCCGTCGGCCGGCCCAGTTCGCCGCCGCCCCGTCCGTCAGGCTCGCGCGGAACGTCGTGGACGTGCAGCCGCTGATGAAACAGCAGCGGTAACCGCAACGTCCACGACGTTTGGCCGCCGGCTCAGGGCAGAACGTCGGGGGCTGGCGGGGCTGACGTGGCTGGCGTGTCCTCTGGGGCGTGTGTGGCTGGCACTGGCTTGCCCTCGCCGGGCGATCCGGGCCCGCTGGGGGAGTAGCCATCTGGCGGCGGCGCGGGAGGCGGCTGGACGCCGGGTCCCTGGCCTGGCGGCGGCGCGGGAGGCGGCTGCCCGCCGGGTCCCTGGGCCGCCTCTGGCACCGGGGTGAGCAGGGCGACCGGGGTGACCCGGGCGACCGGGGAGCGGGCCTGGGCCGGGCGCCAGGGGCGGGCCACGGCCAGCCATCCCACCGCCGCGGCCAGCAGGACCGCGCACAGGATCCAGCCCAGCGCCATGGTCCCGACGCCCGCGTACTTCAGGCCGGAGGCGAAGATCACGAACGTGATTACCGGCCTGATGTACCGGTCGGGTGCCCGCGACGACAGGAACGACCCGATCAGCACCGCGGGGACGCTGCCGATCACGATCGAGGCCGTGACCGCGAACTGGACGTGCCCGAACAGCAGGGCCCCCAGTGCCGCGGCCAGCGTCAGCGGCACGGCCTGCGTGAGGTCGGTCCCCACCAGCTGCCCGGCGCCGATGGCGGGGTAGAGAAACAGCAGCAGCACGATCATCAGCGACCCGGAGCCGACCGAGGTCATCCCGACGATGACCCCGCCGATCATGCCGACCACCACCGTCAGTGCGGGCCGGGGGACGATCTCGCGCACGCTGGCCAGCCGCTGCTGGCCGCTTCGCCAGTCCAGCACGTAGCGCAGGACCATGGCCGCCGCCCCGACCAGCAGGGCCGCGCCGAGGATCTGCTCGATCCGGGTCTGGGCCGTGGAGCCGCTGCCCAGCAGCTTGAGCAGGTAGGCACCGACCAGGGCCATCGGCACCGAGCCGAGCACCAGCCAGCCCACTAGCCGGAGGTTGACCGTGCCCTTGCGCAGGTGAACGATCGCGCCGACCGGGCGCATCAGTACCGCGGCCACCAGGTCGCTGGAGATGGCCGTCGACGGCTTGATGCCGAAGATCAGGATCAGCATCGGGGTCATCAGCGCCCCGCCGCCCGCGCCTGTCAGCCCGACGAGCAGCCCGACGATGGCGCTGCCCAGCACGATGTACGGATCGACCTGCACCGCACCTCCCCGATGTCCTGAACGTCGCCCGGGACGCTGGAATGCCGCGGCGGCGGGCGGTTGGACACGCTAGCAGCCCGTGTCCCATCGAGCGGAGATTCGGTCGCCGACCAGGCCAGGTAACGTGGCCGCACAGGTACCCCCGGCCGTCGGTAGTCTGTAACGATGCCCCTGCAGTCTGTGTATCCCGATCTGGAGCCGCTGCTCCCGCTGGTCCGCAAGCCCATCCAGTACGTGGGCGGCGAACTCAACTCGGTGGTCAAGGACTGGGACTCGGCGGCGGTGCGCTGGGCGCTGATGTACCCGGACGCCTACGAGGTCGGCGTGCCGAACCAGGGTGTCCAGATCCTGTACGAAGTCCTCAACGAGCGTGACGACGTGCTGGCCGAGCGCACCTACAGCGTCTGGCCCGACCTTGAGGCCCTCATGCGCGAGCACGGAGTGCCCCAGTTCACGGTGGACGGGCACCGGCCGGTCCGGGCGTTCGACGTGCTGGGCGTGAGCTTCGCGACCGAGCTGTGCTACACCAACCTGCTAAGCGCGCTGGACCTGGCCGGGATACCGCTGTCGGCGGCTGACCGCGGGCCAGACGACCCGATCGTGCTGGCCGGCGGCCACGCGGCCTTCAACCCGGAGCCGATCGCGGAGTTCATCGACGGTGCCGTGCTCGGCGACGGCGAGCAGGCCGTGCTGGCCATCACCGACCTGATCCGGGACTGGAAGCAGGCCGGGCGGCCCGGCGGCCGCGATGGCCTGCTGCTGCGGCTCGCCACCGCCGGCGGGGTGTACGTGCCGCGTTTCTACGACGTCGAGTACCTGCCCGGCGGCGCGATCGGCCGGGTGGCGCCGAACCGGCCGGGCGTCCCCCGCGGCGTGGCCAAGCACACGGTCATGGACCTGGATTCCTGGCCGTATCCGCGCAAGCCGGTCGTGCCGATCACCGAGTCCGTGCACGAGCGGTTCAGCGTCGAGATCTTCCGCGGCTGCACGAGGGGCTGCCGGTTCTGCCAGGCGGGCATGATCACCCGGCCGGTCCGGGAGCGCTCGATCACCACCATCGGCGACATGGTGGAGACGGGCCTGCAGGCCAGCGGCCTGAACGAGGTCGGGCTGCTGTCGCTGTCCAGCGCTGACCACAGCGAGATAAACGAGATCGCGGTCGACCTGGCCGACCGGTACGAGGGCACCAACACCAGCCTGTCGCTGCCCTCGACCCGGGTGGACGCGTTCAACGTCACGCTGGCCAATGAGCTCAGTCGTAACGGGCGGCGCTCGGGACTCACCTTCGCGCCGGAGGGCGGCACCGACCGGATCCGCAGGGTGATCAACAAGATGGTCACCGAGGAAGACCTGATCAAGACCGTCAGCACGGCCTACGCCAACGGCTGGCGGCAGGTGAAGCTCTACTTCATGTGCGGCCTGCCCACCGAGACCGATGAGGATGTCGTGGCCATCGCGCGGGTCGCGCGGCGGGTCATCGAGGCCGGCCGGACGGTCAGCGGCCGCAAGGACATCCGCTGCACGGTCTCGATCGGCGGGTTCGTGCCCAAGCCGCACACGCCGTTCCAGTGGGCCGCCCAGTGTGACGACAAGGTCGTGGATGCCCGGCTGCGGGCGCTCGGCGACGCGCTGCGGGCCGACCGCGCCTACAGCCGGGCGATCGGCTTCCGCTACCACGACGGCAAGCCGTCCATGGTCGAGGGACTCCTGTCGCGCGGTGACCGGCGGGTGGCCAAGGTGATCCGGCGGGCCTGGGAGGACGGGGCCCGGTTCGACGGCTGGAGCGAGACCTTCTCCTACGAGCGCTGGCAGCGCTGCGCCATGGAGGCGCTGGCGGCTGACGGCGTGGACCTGGCCTGGTACACCACCCGGGAGCGGCCCTACGGCGAGGTGCTGCCCTGGGATCACCTCGATGCGGGCCTGGACCGCGACTGGCTCTGGCAGGACTGGCTGGCCGCGATCGACCCGGAGCCCGCCGAGGTGGAGGACTGCCGGTGGACGCCATGCTTTGAGTGCGGGGTCTGCCCGGCGATGGACACCCAGATCGAGACCGGCCCGACCGGCAAGCGGCTGCTGCCGCTGGCCGTGGTCGGCAGTCCCGCGGCAGCCGATCCCGGTGCTGGCGGGCGAGTCTAGTGGCGGCGCGCCCGATGCCCACCTCACCGCCGCCGCCACCAGCGGTTCAGCGGCTGAGCATCAGGTACGCTAAGCGCAGCAGGATGCGTTTTGCGAGCCACAGGGACATCGCGCGTGCGGTTGAACGGGGAGTGCGGAAGGCCGGGCTGCCGGTCGCTTATTCCGCTGGCTTCTCACCGCATCCCAAAATCTCGTACTCGGGCGGAGCGCCAACATGTGCGGCCAGCGAGGCCGAGTACCTGGAGATCGGGCTCACGGGGAGTTGCGATCCGAAGGATGTACGAGACCGGCTGGATGCAGCACTACCAGCGGGTATCGACGTGATTGAGGTGACTGACCTGGCTACGGCGGAAGCGCTGCGGCTGGAGGCCTCGCACTGGCAGATTGTCCTGCCCGGTGTCGCGCCAGCGGACGCGGCCCGGGCAGCGGAGGAGTTCCTCGCCGCCGCCAGCGCAGAGGTAGATCGCCTGACGAGTAAGGGAGTTCGGCGGCTCGATACCCGAGCTGCCGTGCTGTCGATGGAGCTAGACCGGCGTGCCGCGCAGGAGCGGGACGCCGGATGTGCGATACTTCGAATGGTTGTTCGGCACATGACACCTGCCGTCCGACCCGATGACATCTTGGTTGCGCTCCGCCGTATGTCGGCTCTCGCGCCGTCGTCGCCACCGCTGGTGACGCGGCTCGCGCAGGGGCCGATTGAGCTGGAGGTCGCCGCAGTTGTGGCTGACGTCGTGGTTACGGCTAAAACCGTGGTGACGGCTCATGCCGCGAATACGGCAAGCGCTGCCGCTGGGGCAAGTGCGCCCGGAGCTTCCGGGCTGGCTGAGCCTTCCGGGCCCACAGGGCCCGAAGTGCCGGCCGGGCCCGGGGCGGGCGTGCCCCAGCAGCACGGCTGGAGCGTTGACCAGGGACAGAAAAAGGCAACGCGCCTGGATGCGGGAAGCGCCGGATTGACGTGCGCCGCACCAGAGATCGCGTACGAACAGCTCCCGCGTGGCGCGGAGCGGTCAGCGATGGCCGACAGCGCCCGGGAGCCTGACGGGAGAGATCGCCCGCATGCTCGAGATCGAGCGAGAGAGCAAGGAAGTAACTGACGGGTCAGCCGAGGCTGGCGAGGATAACGGAGGCCAGGGCCGCAAGCTGTTGCGCCGGGCCCGCCGTACGGTGAGCCGGCCTGCCGGGCCGCCAGATGCCGATGCCGGCATCGCGGCTGGACCGCCTGGCGGCCAGTCTGGCGACGCCGCTCACGGGCCTGCTGACAGTGCCCAGCCCGCCGGCGGGCGGCCTGACGCCGCCGCCGGCGTGGCCGGGGGGCAGTCCGGCGGACCTGCTGCTGGCGGGACCGCTGATGGTGGCAGCCCGGCTGCTGCTGGCGCGGTTGCTGCCGGGGCTGGCGTTCCCGCCACGAGCGGCCGTAGCCGCAGCCGAGCCAGGTCCGCAGCCAAGCCGCCAGCGGCCGAGCAGGCCGCGCCCACGGAGCAGGCCCAGCCAGCCGAGACGGCGCAGGCGCCAGCCGAGGCGGCGGTGCTGCCGGACGGCGCCGAAGCCGCGCCGCCGCCCAAGCGGCGACGGACGCGCCAGTCGGCCGGAGCGGCCAGCGCGGCCAGCTCCGGTCAGTCCGCCGGCGCCGATCAGGCCAGCGGTGCCAGTCAGTCGGGCGGTGCCGGCCAGTCCGGTGCCGGTCCGGCCGCGAGCGCTGGCCAGCCCGCCGGCGGCAGCCAGGTCGCCAGCAGCGCTGGCCAGGAGGGCGGGGGAGAAGCAGGAGCTCCGGCCGTCGCAGTACCCGCGGCCACGTTCCAGCCGCCCGTGGTGATCTTCCAGCCACCCGCGATCGACGCGGTGAGCCCGCCGGCCAGCGGCGGCTCCCGCCGGCGCCAGGACGCGCCCGATCCCGGCGAGGCCGTCACGGACTCCGCCGGCGACCGGGCCGGCGCCGACCGGCCCGCTGGTGACCAGGAGGACGACGGCGAGGCCGGTCCGCGGCGCAGGCGGCGGGGCGGCCGGGGCCACGGCAAGGGCCGCAGCGGGGCTGACGACGCGGCCGACGGGTCTGCTCAGTCCGCTGACCAGCAGGCCGAGTCTCGCGATGCCGCGAGCGGCCCCGACCCGGCCGCTGCCGATTCCGAGGGTGACGACGCGGCCGGTCCCCGTCGCCGGCGGCGCAGGCGCCGTAGCGGTTCAGGCGCCGAAACCGGTGAGGTAACGCCCGACGATCCGCCCAACACGGTCGTGCACGTGCGGCCGTCCAGGGCTGCTGCGGCCGTGACCGATGTCACCGACGTCCGGGGCGTCCGGGGATCGACCCGGCTGGAGGCCAAGCGGCAGCGCAGGCGCGAGGGACGCGAGACAGGCCGCCGCAGGCCGCCGATCATCACCGAGTCCGAGTACCTCGCCCGCCGTGAGGCGGTTCAGCGGCTCATGGTGGTCCGCCAGCGCGGGGACCGGACCCAGATCGCGGTGCTGGAGGACGGGGTGCTCGTTGAGCACTACGTCGACAAGGCCAGCCACCAGTCCTACGTCGGCAACGTCTACCTCGGCAAGGTGCAGAACGTGCTGCCCTCGATGGAGGCGGCCTTCGTCGACATCGGCAAGGGCCGCAATGCTGTCCTGTACGCGGGCGAGGTTAACTTCGACGCCAGCGGCCTGGAGGGCGAGTCCAAGCGGATCGAGTCCGCGCTCAAGTCCGGTCAGTCCATCCTAGTGCAGGTCACCAAGGACCCGATCGGCCATAAGGGCGCCCGGCTGACGAGCCAGGTCAGCCTGCCGGGCCGTTACCTGGTCTATGTGCCCGGGGCCAGCATGACCGGGATCAGCCGCAAGCTCCCCGACACCGAGCGGGCCCGCCTGAAGCAGATCCTCAAGCAGGTCATGCCCGAGGGAGCGGGCGTCATCGTCCGCACCGCCGCCGAGGGCGCCTCGGAAGAGGAACTCGCCCGTGACGTGGCCCGGCTGGCGGCGCAGTGGGAGGCCATCGAGCGTAAGGCCAAGACGGCCACCGCTCCCGACCTCCTCTCCAGCGAGCCGGACCTGACGATCCGCGTGGTCCGGGACATCTTCAACGAGGACTTCGGCAAGCTCGTTATCGCCAGTGACAACGAGTGGGACATGGTGGACGAGTATGTCCGCTACGTCGCGCCGCACCTGGCCGAGCGGATGGAGCGCTGGGAGGAAGACGGGGACGTCTTCGCCGCCTACCGCATCGACGAGCAGCTGGCCAAGGCCCTGGAGCGCAAGGTGTGGCTGCCCAGCGGCGGCTCCCTGGTCATCGATAACACCGAGGCCATGACGGTCATCGACGTCAACACCGGCAAGTTCACCGGCCAGGGCGGCAACCTGGAGCAGACCGTCACCCGCAACAACCTCGAGGCCGCCGAGGAGATAGTCCGCCAGCTGCGGCTGCGGGACGTCGGCGGGATCATCGTGATCGACTTCATCGACATGGTGCTGGAGAGCAATCGCGAGCTGGTGCTGCGGCGGCTGCTGGAATGCCTGGCCCGGGACCGGACGAAGCACCAGGTGGCCGAGGTGACCTCCCTCGGCCTGGTGCAGATGACGCGCAAGCGGGTCGGGTCCGGCCTGCTGGAGGCGTTCTCGACGACCTGCGAGTGCTGCAACGGCCGGGGCGTGATCGTCTCGATGGAGCCGGTGGACCACACGCCGAGCCCGGGTCGCGGCCGCGGTGACGACGATGGCCACCGGGACGACGGCAAGGCCAGGGGCGGCCGCGGGTCCAGGGGCGGCAGGCAGGCGAAGGGCGACGGGTCGCGTGGCGGATCGGGCCGGGACGGCTCGGCTCGCCCGGACGGTGCGGGAGCCACTGGGACCGGAGCCGATGTCCTGGACAGCGGCGACGGGGAACGCAGCGTCGGCACCCTGGTCAGCTCGGGCGATCCGGCCGGAGGTGGGCTCACCGCCAGCGCCGCAACCGCGGTCATGGTCAGCGGCACCCTGTCCGGCGGAACCACGGCGCCTGCCGAGGCCGCCGGGCCTGGCGCTGACTCAGCGCTGGCCGGCTCCGGAGGCTCGCGTCGATCGGGGCGGGGACGTGGCCGCGCCGTCCGGAGCGCGGGTCCCGCGGCTCTCGACCTGGTGGCCAGCGACAGCCTGACGCAGGACAGCGCGGCTCCGGCCGACTCCCCGGCGGCCAGCTCCCCGGCACCCGGCCCGGCGCCGGACAACGGAGCGCACCCGGCCGGCAGCGAGGTCGGCGCCCCCAGCGATGCCGGCACCGGAGGGTCCGATGGCAGCGCGCAGCCCGGTGACGGCGAGCACGCCGACAACGGC
Organism: Streptosporangiaceae bacterium; assembly: GCA_036510065.1. Taxonomy (GTDB): domain Bacteria; phylum Actinomycetota; class Actinomycetes; order Streptosporangiales; family Streptosporangiaceae; genus DASUBV01. Next base: position 49,296 of record DATCEO010000159.1, read on the forward strand.
GTGGTGGCCCCGGCCGCGGCCGGCCGCCGTCGGCGCCGGCCCCGGGCGCAGCCCGGACCAGGTGAGGCCGCGACCGACTCGGCCATCGTCGGGGACGGCGGAACGACCACCCCGGTGGCCTAGCGGGCTGGAAATGTCAGGCTGGCAGAGGTTAGCTACAAGTTGGCAGCGGTTAGCTAGCTGCCAGGGGGCCGCGTTTGCGGGCGGCCGGTCGGCTGGTTCGGCCGCCCGCCGCGGCTCGCGCAGTCTGATATCCTTTGTCGTCGGCGCATGGGATGGATCCGGCTGCACCTTGGCTGGATGGGCGGTGCGCGACTTAGACAGGCCCCCTGCCACAGACTTGCTGCGACACAGAGTTGGCTGAATCTAGCGACACTGGGTGGTAGCGCGGATCTGTCGGCGGGGCTGGCGCAAGGGAGAGAGTTCTCTGTGTACGCGATCGTGCGCTGCGGCGGCAGGCAGGAGAAGGCGTCGGTAGACGACGTCCTGACCGTTGACAAGCTCGCCGGCGATGTCGGATCCAGCGTGACGCTGCCCGCCGTCCTGGTCGTTGACGACGACAACGTGGTCAGTGACCCGGCTGCGCTGGGCCGTTACGAGATCACCGCTGAGATCCTGGGCGCCGCCAGCGGCCCCAAGATCAACATGGTGCTCTACAAGAACAAGACCGGCTACCGGCGCCGGCTCGGTCACCGCCAGAAGTACACGCAGGTGCGCATTACCGGCATCAGCGACGGCCAGGGCGGCGGCAAGAAGGCCAGCACGGCCAAGGCCGCCTCCACCAAGGCCAGTGCCAGCCAGGCGAGCGGCAGCAAGGCCAGCTCCGCCAGGGCGGGCTCCAGCAAGGCTAGCGCCAGCAAGGCAGGCGCCAGCTCAGGGAAGAAGGACTGAGATGGCACACAAGAAGGGCGCTTCGTCCAGCCGGAACGGCCGTGACTCCAACGCGCAGCGGCTCGGCGTCAAGCGCTTCGGCGGCGAGCAGGTCGGTGCGGGCGAGATCATCGTCCGCCAGCACGGCACGCACTTCCACCCCGGCGTCGGCGTCGGCCGGGGCGGGGACGACACGCTGTTCGCCCTCGTCAGCGGGAAGGTCGAGTTCGGGACGCGCCGGGGCCGCCGCGCGGTCAGCGTGGTTCCAGCCGAGGCGCTGGCGCAGGCCGAGCCGGCCAAGGCCGGCTAAGGCCTGCCTGCGGCAGCGGCGCAGCAAGCCACCCGGAGGGGCGGGCCGGTGACGGCCCGCCCCTCCGCGCATGCCGACCTCGCGGCAACTGCTGCCGGCGGCCAGCAACAAAGACGAAAAGGAGAATTGTCGTGGCGGAGTTCGCCGATCAGGCCGAGGTGCGGGTGCACGCCGGCGACGGTGGGCACGGCTGCGCCTCCATCCACCGGGAGAAGTTCAAGCCGCTCGGCGGTCCCAACGGCGGCAACGGCGGCCGGGGCGGGGACGTCATCCTCGAGGTCGATCCGAGCGCGGTCACGCTGCTGGACTTCCACCGCCGGCCGGTCCGCCGGGCCGGCAACGGCACACCCGGGTCCGGCAACCACCGCAACGGCGCCGAGGGCACCGATCTGGTGCTGCGGGTCCCCGACGGGACCGTGATCAAGACCAAGGACGGCCCGGTCCTGGCCGACCTGACGGGCGCGGGGACCAGGTTCGTGGCCGTCACCGGGGGCCGTGGCGGCCTGGGCAATGCCGCGCTGGCCTCGTCGCGCCGCAAGGCACCCGGGTTCGCGCTGCGTGGCGAGCCCGGCGGCGAGCAGCTGCTGATCCTCGAGCTCAAGACGGTCGCCGACGCCGGCCTGGTCGGCTTCCCCAACGCGGGCAAGTCCTCGCTCATCGCCGCCATGTCCGCGGCCCGGCCCAAGATAGCCAACTACCCCTTCACGACGCTGATCCCGCACCTGGGCGTCGTGGAGGCAGGCGAGGTGCAGTTCGTGGTCGCCGACGTTCCCGGCCTGATTCCGGGCGCCAGCCAGGGCAAGGGCCTGGGCCTGGACTTCCTGCGTCACGTCGAGCGCTGCACCGTCTTCGTGCACGTCCTGGACTGCGCCACCGAGGAGCCGGGCCGCGACCCGATCACCGACCTGGACGTGATCGAGGCCGAGCTGGCCGCCTACGAGCGGGAGACCGGTGCCGACATGTCGTCGCGACCCCGGATTGTCGTGCTGAACAAGGTGGACGTGCCGGCCGCTCGCGAGCTCGCCGAGATGGTCGCGCCCGAACTTCAGGCCCGCGGCCTGACCGTGTGCCAGGTGTCCGCGGCGACCAGGGAGGGACTGCGCGAGCTGGCGTTCACCCTGGCGGCCGTTATCGCCGCTGAGCGCGCGGCTGCACCGCCGCCGCAGCCTACCCGGCTGGTCCTGCGGCCCCAGCCGGCGGCCGGGCCCGAGTTTGAGGTCGTCCGGACCGGAGAGAACAGCTTTGCCGTCCGGGGCAGCAAGCCCCTGCGCTGGATCCTGCAGACCGACTTCAGCAACGATGAGGCCGTCGGCTACCTGGCCGACCGGCTGGCCAAGCTGGGTATCGAGGAGGCACTCGACGCGGCCGGCGCGCAGGCCGGGGCCGAGGTCCTGATCGGGCCGGAGGACAACGCCGTCGTCTTCGACTGGGATCCCAGCGTGTCGATTGGCCGCGGATTCGGCCCCCGCGGCACCGACCGGCGCGTCGGCTGACGTCCCGGTGGGGACCGGGATGGGCGCCCGCGATGAGCGGGCAAATAAAAGAACGCGCTACATTGGATAGCGCGTTATGCCTCAACTCAGTGTTAGCTCAATAAGTGGTGTTAGCTCAGTAAGTGGTCAGCTCAACAAGTGCGTTAGCTTATTAAGGCTTAGCTCAGTCTTGACGGGTTCATTTTAATCGGGAAAGGAGCCCGGTTGTCAAACGAGGAAATTGACCGCGAGCAGGAATACCTTTCCGTGCTCTACGGTCGGCTCGACGATCTCCGGGATCAGGCGTCAGCTCGCCTGGCAGGCGTGCTGCGGCAGGTCGGCGGGACGCCGCAGGCCCGGACCGAGCGCGACGCGTTCAGTGCCACCTACCGCCAGCGGCTCGCGCAGCTCGACGCCGCCGGGCACGGCCTTTGTTTCGGGCGGCTCGAATTCAACGACGGCGAGCTGCGCTATGTCGGGCGGATCGGGATTCATGCCGACTCCGACGATTATGAGCAGCTCCTCATGGACTGGCGGGCCGACGCCGCGCGGCCCTTCTATCTGGCCACCGCGGCCAACCCCGGCCAGGTGCGCGTGCGTCGGCATCTCAAGACCCGCGACCGGAAGCTGATCAGCCTCGACGACGAGGTGCTCGACCTGGCCGCCGCCGACCCGTCCCGGCACGAGGGACTCACCGGCGAGTCGGCGCTGCTGGCCGCGCTCAACGCGACCCGGACCGGCACCATGTCCGACATCGTCGAGACCATCCAGGCCGAGCAGGACTACATCATCCGCGCGGGCATGGACGGGGTGCTGGTGGTCCAGGGCGGTCCCGGCACCGGGAAGACGGCCGTGGCGCTGCACCGGGCCGCCTACCTGCTCTACACCTACCGCCGCCAGCTCGAGAAGCGCGGCGTGCTCGTCGTCGGCCCGAACGCCACCTTCCTGCGCTACATCGGCCAGGTGCTGCCCTCGCTCGGCGAGACCAGCGTCCTGCTGTCCACCGTCGGCGACCTCTACCCCGGCATCAGCGCCACCGGCGCCGAGCCGCCGCAGACCGCTGAGATCAAGGGCCGGCTGAGCATGGCCAGGGTCGTGGCCGCCGCCATCCGGGACCGGCAGCATGCCCCCCGCCAGCCGACCGAGATCATCGTCGATCACCAGCCGCTCGTGCTGACCAGCAAGGCGGTCGCCCAGGCGCGCGAGCGCGCCCGCCGGTCGCGCCGGCCGCACAACCAGGCCCGCGCGATGTTCGCCCGCGAGGTGATCAACGCGCTGACGGCAGAGGCCACGGCCAAGCTCGGCCAGAACATGCTCGGCGGCCCGAATCTGCTCGGCGGTCAGGACATCGCCGACCTGCGCCGCGAGCTGCGCGTCGACCCGGCTGTCCGGGCCGTCATCCACCGGCTGTGGCCGGTGCTGACGCCTCAGCAGCTGATCGCCGGCCTGTTCGCCTCCAAGCGCCGCCTGGCCGCGGCCGCGCCCGGCCTGACCTCGGCGGAGCGGGACGCGCTGCTGCGCCGCCCGGGCGCGGACTGGACGCCGGCGGACGTGCCGCTGCTCGACGAGGCCGCTGAGCTCCTGGGCGAGGACGACCGGGCCGCCGCGGCCGAGCGGGACCGCAGGCGCCGTCTCCAGGAGGCCTATGCCCAGGGCGTGCTCGACATGATCGGCCGCGATGACGATGACGACCCCGAGGTGCTCATGGGCGCCGACGTGGTCGACGCCAGCCAGCTCGCGGCCCGGTATGAGGATGAGGAGAACCTCACCCCGGCCGAGCGGGCGGCGGCCGACCGGACGTGGGCGTTCGGGCACGTGATCGTGGACGAGGCGCAGGAGCTCTCGCAGATGGCGTGGCGGATGCTCATGCGCCGGATCCCGGTGAAGTCCATGACGATCGTCGGCGACGTGGCCCAGACCGGCGACCTGGCCGGCCTGCAGTCCTGGGACCAGGCGCTCGGCCCGTACGTGCAGGACCGCTGGCGGCTCGCGGAGCTGACCATCAACTACCGCGCCCCGTCGGAGATCATGGACGTGGCCGCCGACGTGCTGGCCGCGATCGACACCCTGCTGCACGTGCCGCGCTCGGTCCGCACGGCCGGGTCCACGCCCTGGCGGCTGGAAACCGACGAGGCCGGGCTCGCCGACGCGGTCGCGCAGGCCGCCATCCGGCTTGCCGCCGAGAGCGGCGACGGCAAGCTCGCCGTGATCGTGCCTTCCGGCCGCCTCGACGAGCTGGCCCGCGCCGTCACCGCCGTGCTGCCCGAGACCGCGATCGGCGCCGATCCCGACCTGACCAGCCCGGTCGTGGTGCTGACCGTCCGGCAGGCCAAGGGACTGGAGTTCGACTCGGTCCTGATCGCCGACCCCGCGCAGCTGCTGGCTGACTCGCCGCGCGGGCTCAATGACCTCTACGTCGCGCTGACCAGGGCCACGCAGCGCGTTGGCGTGGTGCACGCCGGCACTATCCCCGCCGTCCTGGCCCGCCTCAGCCCGGAGAAGACGTAAGGAGGGCCCGCCGTCAGTTGTCCTCGCCCGGCGGCCTGGTGCCGAACCGGTTGAAAAGCCGCCCGCCGGCGCCTACTGCCGTCTCGGCTACTCCGCGCACCGCGCCGATCAGCGGGTCCTGGCTGCGGTTCCACGACTCCTGGTACGACCTGGCCGCCGCGCGGACCTCCTCGCCCACCGAGATGTCCGGGTCGTCCTCGCGACGCGGGTAGTTCCCCGCCAGGATGTCGCGGTACTCGCCGTCGGACGCCCACCGGTCCAGCTCGGCGAAGCGCACCACGGCGAACGGATGCGACTGGCCCTGCAGCTGGAGCAGCTTCAGCAGCCCCTCGCGCACGTCCGGGACCGCGTCGTACTCGCGGGCCTGCTCATGGAACGCGTCGTGGCTGAGCTCCGACAGCCGCGATCCGCCGGCCGTCTTCATCAGTGCGCGCCGGGCCGCCTGCTCGTCCTGGCCCGCCAGCAGGCCGGCCCGGTCGCAGGACAGCTCCGACTTGCGGTACCACTCCTCCAGGCCCCAGATCACTGCCTTGAAGCCGATCCAGGCGAACGGGATGAACGCCAGCCGGGTGGCCAGGTTGACCAGGTGGAAGAGCATCGTGCGGTACACCGAGTGGCCCGACAGCACGTGCCCCAGCTCGTGCCCGATGATGAACCGGATCTCTTCCTCGTCGAACAGGTCCACCATGCCGGTCGTGATCACGATGAACGGCTTGTCGGTGCCGAGCGTCATCGCGTTGACCAGCGGGCTCTGGGTGATGAACAGCTCCGGGACCTTGGGCAGGTCCAGGATGTAGCAGCCGTCCAGCATGTCGTGGTAAAGGTTGGGGAACTGCTCCTCGGAGGCCCGGACGGAGCTGGCCAGGAACATCAGCCGGAGCGACCGGTCGTTGAACAGCCCGGCGAGGTTCTTGAGAATCACGTCGAAGCCAGTGAGTTTGCGCAGCGCGACGAGCGCGGAGCGGTCGGCAGGGTGCTCGTAAGCACGTGAGCTGATGCCCGGCAGACGCACCCGGGAACGGTCCGGCACAGTGGTCATGCGATACATCGTAAGCGCCGTCGCGGAGGTTTGGGACCCATGCCAGCACAGCTAACGCCGGCCATGTTCGAGCCCGCCGCCGAGGCGATGCCGGCCGGGCAGCTGGCCGGCCTGCAGCAGGACCGGCTGCGCTCGCTGGTGGACCGGCTGCTGGCCGCCGGTGGACTGCAGGGTGACCGGCTCCGGGCGGCCGGGGTGACCAGCGGCGGCGACCTCGCCCTGGCCGACTTGCCGCGCCTGCCCGCGACCGGCAAGCGCGACCTGTGGGAGGCCTACCCGCTTGGCCTGCTGGCCGTGCCGTGCGAGGACGTCGTGGCCGTGCACGGCTCCAGCGGGACCGGCGGCCGACCGACCCTCGTCGCCTACACCCGCGATGACCTGCGGCTGTGGGCGCGCATGTGCGCGCGGGCCCTGGCCGCCGCCGGCGCCACGCCCGCCAGCATCGTGCACAACGCCTACGGCTACGGCCTGTTCACCGGCGGCCTCGGCATCCATCAGGGCGCGATCGAGCTCGGCGCCACCGTCGTCCCGGCCTCCGGCGGCATGACCGCCCGGCAGGTCACCCTCATCGCCGACCTCGAGCCCGACATCCTCACCTGCACCCCGTCCTATGCCATCCGACTCGGTGAGGCCCTGGCGCAGGCCGGCCACGGGCCCGGCCAGGGCCTGAAGCTGCGTGCTGGCATCTTCGGCGCCGAGCCCTGGACCGACGAGCTGCGCGCCCGGATCGAGGACCTGCTCGGACTGCGGGCCCTGGACATCTACGGGCTGTCGGAGGTCATCGGGCCCGGCGTGGCGGCCGAGTGCGTAGTCGCCGCCGACGGCCTGCACGTCAACGAGGACCACTTCCTGGTCGAGACCGTCGACCCGGTCACCGGCGACCCCGTTCCCGACGGCACGCCCGGCGAGCTGGTGTTCACCACCGTGACCAAGCAGGCGCTGCCGCTGCTGCGCTACCGGACCGGGGACATCGCCACCCTGCGCCGCGGGCCGTGCCCCTGCGGCCGGACCCTGGCCAAGATGAGCAAGGTCGCGGGCCGCAAGGACGACATGCTGGTCATCCGCGGCGTCAACGTCTACCCCAGCGAGATCGAGCGGGTCCTGCTCGCCGAGCGCGCGCTCGCCCCCGACTATCTGCTGGTCATCGACGAGCGGGAACCGCAGCTGCGCCTGCTGGCCTGCTGTGAGTACATAACGGACCCTTCCGTCCAGTCTCCGTCCGTCGCTGGCATCGAGTCCCGGCTGCGTGAAGCGCTCGGCCTCAGCGTCGTCGTCCGGATGCTGCCGCCAGGGTCGGTCCCGCGCACCGAGGTCGGCAAGGCCGTCCGGGTCAGGCGCTGGTCCGGCGGCGAGCCCCCGCTGCCCGGCCTGGCCTAGCCGCCGGGCTCGTCAGGTCAGGGGGCGGAGGCCGGCGCAGACGATGTCGACGCGGCGCCGCAGCGCGCCCGGTGACGGCTCGCCGTCGTCACCCAGGCAGCCCATCAGGAGCGCCTTCACGTCGGCGGTCTCCACGTCGCCGCGCACGGCGCCCGCTTGCTGAGCCCGCCCCAGCATCGTGCCCAGCATGGCGGTGATCTCCTGCCCGGCCCCGGCCGTGGCCGCCGCCAGGTCGATGCCCGCGCCGACCAGGGCGTCTGCCAGCCCGCGGTCCACCGCGAGCTCCGTGACCAGTTCCAGGAAGAATCCGCGGAATGCGGCCCCGGGGTCCGCCGCGCGCTCCCTGGCGGCCACGTGAGCCTGCCCGAGGACGTGCGAGACGCGGTCCGCGATGATCGCCTCGAACAAGGACTCCTTGGTCGGGAAGTGGCGGCTGACCGTGCCCGTGCCGACGCCGGCCCGCCGGGCGATCTCGTGCACCGGGACGGCCAGGCCCTCGGCGGCGAACGCGGCGAACGCGACGTCGAGGATCCGGGCGCGATTGCGCCTCGCGTCCGACCGCAACCTTGCCACCTCGCTCTCCTGGACAACCGGGATGGCCGTCCCGTATAGTTGCCTTAACGGGACGCCCATCCCGATTATAGGCATCGCACCAGCGAGCCGGCAGAAACGGAGCAGGTCAGATGAGTCAGCAGGACACGAGCCAGCAGGGCGCCGCGAGGTCCCCGCGCTGGGGCGCGGCTGACATTCCCGACCAGGCCGGCCGCACCGCGGTCGTGACCGGGGCGAACTCGGGTATCGGCCTGGAGGCGGCCAGGTACCTGGCCGCCCACGGCGCGCACGTCGTCCTGGCGTGCCGGGACACCGAGAAGGCCAAGGCCGCCGCGGGCGCCATCAGTGCCCAGGCCCCCGGTGCCGAGGTCGACGTGGTCGCGCTGGACCTGTCGGAGCTGGCCTCGGTGCGCCGCGCCGCCCAGGAGATCCGGTCCGCCTATCCGCGCCTGGACCTGCTCATCAACAACGCCGGCCTGATGATGCCGCCTTACGGGCGGACCAAGGACGGCTTCGAGCTGCAGTTCGGCACCAACCACCTGGGCCACTTCGCGCTGACCGGCCTGGTGCTGCCGAGCCTGCTGGAGGTGCCGGGCTCCCGGGTCGTCACCATCAGTAGCAACGGGCACAAGGTCGGCCGCGTGCACTTCGATGACCTGCAGTTCGAGCACCGCTACGGGCGGATGCGGGCCTACGGCCAGTCCAAGCTGGCGAACCTGCTGTTCACCTACGAGCTGCAGCGACGCTTGGCCGCCGCCGGCGCGCCTACCATCGCGACGGCCGCTCATCCGGGAACGTCTGACACGGCACTGGTGCGTTACATGCCGGTGTGCGCGCAGTGGGGGGCCCGGCTGACGCCCAGCCAGGATGCGCGGATGGGCGCTTTGCCGACCCTGCGGGCCGCGACCGACCCGGCCGCGGCCGGAGGAGACTACTACGGGCCCAGCGGCCTGGGCGAGTTCGCCGGGCCGCCCCGGCGCGTCCGGTCCAGTGCCCGGTCGCACGACGTCGATGCGCAGCGGCGGCTCTGGGACATTTCCGAGAGGCTGACCGACGTCAGGTTCGGCGTCTGACGACGGGCGGCGCGCCCGGGCCGGGCAAACCGGGTCCCCGGCGACGGCCACGGCACCGGGCGGCATCTACAGTCGCCACATGAACGGTGGCGAGTCAGCGCCGCGGATCGGGATCATGGGCGGCACCTTCGATCCCATTCACCACGGCCACCTGGTGGCGGCCAGCGAGGTCGCGCACTTCTTCTCGCTGGACGAGGTCATCTTCGTGCCGACCGGCCAGCCCTGGGAGAAGAACGGCCGCGATGTCTCCGCGGCCGAGGACCGTTACCTCATGACGGTGATCGCGACCGCATCCAACCCCCGGTTCTCCGTCAGCCGGGTCGACATCGACCGGCCCGGCGAGACCTACACCATCGATACCCTGCGCGATCTGCGCGCCGAGCGCGGGCCCGACGCCGAGTTCTTCTTCATCACCGGGGCCGACGCGCTGGCCAGGATGATCTCCTGGCGCGACGCCGACGAGCTGTTCAAGCTGGCGCATTTCGTCGGCTGCACCAGGCCCGGTCACCGGCTGTCCCTCAGCGGACTGCCGGACAAGGGGATCAGCCTCATCGAGGTTCCCGCGCTGGCCATCTCCTCTACCGAGTGCCGCGCCCGGGTCCGCTCCGGTGACCCCATCTGGTACCTGGTGCCCGACGGCATCGTCCAGTACATCAGCAAGCGCAAGCTCTACCAGGCCTGATCCGGGGTGGCCGGGCGGATGGCAGGACTGTCGTCCAGCACGGATAGCCTGAGTAAGGCCAGATACTGGTACTTGACCTTTCGTGAGATCGTAGAAGCCTGGGCACAGCCAAGGAGGACTGCCAGCACCCGTGACTGCCACCGATAGGGCCGTCGAGCTCGTAGAGACCGCGGCTGCAGCCGCGGCTGAGAAGCTCGCCTCCAACATCATCGCCTACGACGTCAGCGACCAGCTCGTCATCACCGATGCCTTCCTCCTCTGCTCCGGCTCCAATGACAGGCAGGTGCGGGCCATCGTGGACGAGATCGAGGACCGGCTCCGCAAGGCCGGGGCCAGGCCCGCCCGCCGGGAAGGCGAGCGCGAGGGCCGCTGGGTGCTGCTCGACTACGTCGACATCGTCATTCATGTCCAGCACTCCGAGGAGCGGGTCTACTACGCCCTGGAGCGGCTCTGGAAGGACTGCCCGGTGATCGCGCTGCCCGAGCCGGTCGGCGCCGGCGGTGCCGACCGGGGCCAGCAGGGCCCCGCCGAGCGGGGACGGCGCTGAACGCCCCAGCCCCGGGGCACGCTGCCGATCCCTGGTCGCCGAGCGGCAACACCAACGTCGTCACGCTGATCCTGTGGCGGCACGGCCAGACAGCGTTCAATGCCGGGCGGCGGTTCCAGGGCCAGACTGATGTGCCCCTGAACGCCGTGGGCCGTCGGCAGGCGGCCGTGGCCGCCCGGTTCCTGGCTGCCCTGCGCCCCGACGCGATCTTCTCCTCCGACCTGAGCCGGGCCGCCGATACCGCCGCCGCCCTGGGCCGGCTGACCGGCCTGACCGTGACCCTGGACAAGGACCTGCGCGAGCGCCACGGCGGCGTCTGGGAGGGCAAGACCGACGCCGAGATCCGCGAGGAGTACCCCGAGGCCTACGCCGCGTGGATCCCGCCGGACGGCGAGACCGCCACGGCGGTGGCCGACCGCGCGTCGATCGCGCTGGAGCGGATCGCCGACAGCGTGCCGGGCGGCTCGGTGGCGGTTGTCACCGGGCACGGCGCGAACCTGGGAATGGGCCTGGCGCGGCTTCTGGGCATCCCGGACGGGGTCCGGGTGCTCGGGCCGTTCGGCAACTGCAGATGGTCGGTCCTCAGCCGGCGCGGCGGCCACTGGCGGCTGCAGGAGCACAACGTGGGCAGCCTGCCGGAGCCGGTACCGGACCCGGGATCTGACGCGGAGGCGGGGCCGGACGCGGGACGCGAGGACTGATCGGTTTCTTGTACACTGGCGTGGCGCTGAAGCCGGAAGGCCAAGGCGCCCCGAGGGGCTATAGCTCAGTTGGTAGAGCGCTTGCATGGCATGCAAGAGGTCCGGGGTTCGAATCCCCGTAGCTCCACACAAAAGACCAGGTCAGGACTCGGTTGCAGACTCCTGCAGTTGGCTTCCAAGATCGCCTGACCGTCATTTGACCGTCGTTCTGGGCACCGTCAGTTGGCACTGGACCGCACGGACTGGCTCTCGGTGACAGCCCGGGGCGGCGCGCGCGTGGTGCGCACTGAACATGCCGGTGCCTGCGCAGGCGCGATGCGCGTACCGGTGGGGCCGCGCGGATGTCAGACTGGGTGACGGCGGGAGGTGAGGTTATGAGCGTCGCGCTGACCGAGCACACCGGGCCGTGGACGGCCGATGATGTCGAGGCGCTGCCCGATGCCGGTGATCATGCCCGCTTCGAGGTCTACGCGGGTGGAGTTCTTGTCGGGAGCCCGGCGCCGGGAGTGGGCCATCAGCGGGCGTCCTACCGGCTGCACGGTGCTCTCGCCCAGGCGGCCATCACCGCGGGCGCCGATGTTGAGGTGCTCGAAGCGGTTAACGTGGCCCTGCCCGGCGGGAAGCTCCTGGTCCCCGACGTCGTGGTCGTGGCCGCCGGGGCAGTAGGGGAGACGGCTGTCAGGGTTCCCTGCGAGGCGGTCCTGGCTGTCGTTGAGGTGGTGTCTCCGTCCACGGTGTCGATAGACCGGGCGGTCAAGCCGGTCATGTACGCGGACGCGGGAATCCCCGTCTACTGGCGGGTGGAACTGGCGGGCACGCCGAAGATCGTCGCGTGCTCCCTGAGCCGCGGCCGGTACCTCACCCGTACCACGCTCGTCGCCGGAACCCCGGGCCGCATTGCCCGGCCCTTCCCGGTCGAGCTGGACCCAGCTGACCTCACCCGCCGCACAACCTGA
>DATCEO010000160.1:0-10730 GCA_036510065.1 Streptosporangiaceae bacterium
GGCGGCCACGCCTTCCAGCGCCTGGGGCACCAGCAGGCTCCACGAGCTGAACCCGAAGAGCCGCCCGGACAGCTCCATGACCCACAGCGACGCCGGGGTCTTGTCCACGGTGATGAAGTTGCTGGAGTCCAGCGAGCCGAACAGGAAGGCCTTCCAGCTCCTGGTGCCGGCCTGGACGGCGGCGGCGTAGAACTCGTTGGCGTAGCCGCTGCGGCTCAGCCCGGCCAGGTAGAGCACGGCCGTGGCCAGCAGCAGGCCCAGCAGCGCGGGCCTGGCCCAGGCCGGGTCGCCGGGGCGGCCGCGCAGCAGCCGGGCGGCCCGGCGGCGTGTCCCCGGCGGCTGGGCGGGCCCGCTAACCGGGCGGGACTGCGTGGAGATGGCCCTCATCGGACGTCACCCCGTGCGGCACGGAAGACCCAGCTCCGGTACAGGCCGAAGCGCACCAGCGTGGCCGTGAGGTTGGCCGCCACGAGCACGGTGAGCTCGGCGGTGCGGCTGGCCTGGGGGGCGCTGGCGTGCAGGGCGGCCAGGGCGCCGGAGGTGAGCGCGAGGCCGATGCCGAACGCGATCAGGCCGCGCACCTGGTGCCGGGCGGCGTCCGCCCGGCCCCGGATGCCGAAGGTGACCCGCCGGTTCACGGCGGTGTTGGCCACGGCGGTCAGCAGCAGGCTGATGGCGTTCGCCGCCTGCGCGGCCACGACGCTGCGGAGCAGCAGGTAGAGCAGCACGTAGGCCGCGGTGCTGGCCACCCCGATCAGCACGAAACTCGCCAGCTGGCCGGTGAGCCGGCGCCGCGGCGTCCCGCTCCCGCCACCCTGGCCGTCGCCGGGCGGCCGCAGCTTCGCGCTGCGTAGCGCCGGGACACTGATCGTGCCGCGGGCCAGGCCGGTGCCGAGCCGCACGATGCCGCGCAGGTCACCCAGGGCCTTGGCCACGACCCTGACCCGTGAATCGGGGTCGTCGATCCAGTCCACCGGGACCTCGTTGGATGCGCAGCCCGGCCCGCTCGGCCAGCACGAGCAGCTCGGTGTCGAAGAACCATCCGCCGTCCTGGGTGAGGGGCAGCAGCTCACGGGCCTTGTCCCGGCGGATGGCCTTGAAGCCGCACTGCGCGTCGGAGAACCTCGCTCCGAGCGTGGCCTGCAGCAGCAGGTTGTAACCGCGGGAGATCATCTCCCGGCGCGGCCCGCGGACGACGCGGGAGCCGCGGGCCAGCCTGGTGCCGATGGCCACGTCACTGTGCCCGGACAGCAGCGGCGCGACGAGCGGCAGCAGCGCGTTGAGGTCGGTGGACAGGTCGATGTCCATGTAGGCGAGCACGTCAGCGCCGCTACGCGACCAGATGGACCGCAGGGCGCGGCCCCGGCCTGGCTGGTCAAGCCGGACCGCGGTGACGCCCGGCATCTCGGCGGCGAGCGCCACCGCGATATCCCAGGTGCTGTCCGTGCTCCCGTTGTCGGCGATCGTGACGCGGGCGGTGAACGGGAATCCGCCGGCCAGGAAGGCGTGGAGCCGGCGGATGCCGGGGGCCAGGTCGGTCTCCTCGTCCTTGACCGGGACGACGATCTCCACCTGACAGGTTCCGGGCGGCCCGTCCGCCGTGGCCGGCTCGGCGGCCGGTTCGAGTGCTATCGCTGGAGTGTTCATGGCGATCACTATTGATGTCGACGCTGGTCAGGTCCTGCGACGACATTCTGAGGCCGCTATGAACCCCCGGCCGGGCAGGCTCCGCCCGCGCCCAGCTTGCGCGGCCCGCGGAATGAGCGAGGCAGGCCGAGCCCGCGCCGTTTCGCGCTCAGGCGAACGCGTACCGTAACCTCTATGTCTGAGGGTGATCATCAAGCTACACAGGGTAGTGAGAACCGGGCGGAGCGAGCGGCTCAGCGAGGTCCGGCAGAGCGGGCAAAGCCGGAAGAACGGGCAGAGCGGGCGGAGGGGGAAGCGGCTCCGGATCGGTCCCGGGGCGCCGTGCCCGTGCGCGAGGTCCTCGTGGCGGCCGCCCGGTCGGGCCGGCGCGACGGATGGCGGATCCTCGCGGTCGCGATCACGGTTTCCACCGTGACCGCCGTGGGAGAGGTCGCCGTGAGGCACCTCATCGACCCGAGCGAGCTGGCGCTGTCGATCCTGGTCGGCATCAGCGCCGGGGCAGTGAGCATCCTGGGCACGGTTTTCCTGTCGGGTTTCCTGACCCGGCTGGCAGGCGCGGCAGAGCACGCGACGCCCGCGCCAGGACCCGGACCCGGCGCCGGGGCCACGGCCGGGGCCACGGCCGGGGCCGGAGCGCCAGCCCGGCCGCCCCAGGTCACCCTCGGCCAGGTGGCCCGCCATCTCCCCTGGGGCCGGCTTATCCTGGCCGACCTGCTGGTCGTCGTGCTCGTGATCATCGGGATACTCGCGCTGGTGATTCCCGGCCTGGTGATCCTGACCCTGCTGGCGGTCACCGGTCCGATGATCGAGATCGAGGACCGGAAGGTACTCCCGGCGCTGCGCCGGTCCGCCCGGCTCGCCCGGCATCATTTCTGGTCGGCGGCGCTGCTGGCGACGGTGCCGATGATCCTCGCCAGCGAGATCGAGTCCATCGCCCCGGAGCCGACCGGCGTGGGCGAGATCCTGGAGGTGCTCGCCGTACGGGGCATCGGCGAGGGAGTGCTGGAGGCGGCGATCGGCCTCATCCTGGTGCAGCTCTGCTACCGGCTCATCGCCCTGGACCGCCAGCCGACTGGCGCCCGGCCCCCGGCTCACACCAGCTAACCCATCCGGGCGCCGTCCGCAGTTAATCGTTGCGCAGCGAGATCGGGTCGGACTCGGCGATGGTGTCCGCCTCGATGGCGCGCAGTCCTTCGCCCAGCCGCCCCCGGGCCTGCCGCAGCAGCTTGAGCGAGGGACCCGCGATGCTGCCGGCGGAGGCACGCTCCGGGTCGGCACCGTGCTCTTCGATCAGGTGCACCTGGAGGGCCGCGGCGACTTCGTCGACGGCCTTGAGTGCTTGGTAGATGGCGAGATCCCGGCTGGCGTCGTTAACCATGCCTGCGAGTATGCCCCCCTCTGACGTCGTCATCACCCAGCGCGGTGAACCTCTCGGCACGGCGCGGCGCCAGCAGCGGTGCCGGGACAGCGCGGCTGGATAAGGTGTCGCCATGTTCCAGGGGGGAAGCTTTCCGGCGCGCCAGTCTCACCTTGAGGCCGGCAGCCCGCTGCGGACTCCGCGGGCCGCCGCGGCGGCGGGGATCGCCTTCGCGCTGCTCACGGCCACGTCGCTGATCATGCTCCGGCTGGCGACTCCAGCCAATCCCAATAACGTCGGCCAGTGGCTGAGCGACTCGGGCAGGCGGAGAGCCGTCTCGGTGGCGCTGAACCTGGTCCCGTTCGCGGGCATCGCATTCCTGTGGTTCATCGGCGTGGTCCGGGACCGCATCGGCCAGCGCGAGGACCGCTTCTTCGCGACCGTGTTTCTCGGGAGCGGCCTGTTATTCATCGGCATGTTCTTCAGCGCGGCGGCCCTCGCCGGGGGTCTCATCTCCGCGGCCGCGTCTCATGCTTCGGCGGTGCCCGGCTCAGACACCCTGGCCCTCGGCCGCGGCGCGACCGCCATCCTGCTGAACGTGTACTCGATGCGGATGGCGGCGGTCTTCACGATCACGACCGTGACGATCGCGCGCCGGACCGAGATCATCTCCCGGTGGCTGTGGGGGGCCGGCCTGGTGAGCGCGCTGGTGCTGCTCGTCGGCAGCGGGTTCTCGCCCTGGTTTGAGCTCCTGTTCCCCGCCTGGATCCTGGCGCTGAGCGTCGACATCCTCGCGCGCGGCCGCGGCGCCGCTGATCCGGCCGACCCGTCGACGCCCGGCAGCTCGACGGAGGCGCCGCCGGCAGGGGAAGCGCGATACTGAAGCAACGCCGGGCAGCGAAGCGCGCCCTGGCCACCCGTCAAGGAGCACTCGTGGGCCTCTACGACCAGCGAATCCTCCCGCGCATCCTCAACCTCACCTGCGGCGCCGAGACCGCCGAGCCGCTGCGGCGCCGGGTGTGCACGGGCCTGGCGGGCGAGATCATCGAGATCGGGTTCGGCTCGGGGCACAACGTGCCCTTCTACCCGGCGACTGTGACCAGGGTGACGGCCGTCGAGCCGGCCGACCAGGCGTGGCGACTGGCGGCCGGCCGCGTGCGGGCCTCGGGAGTTCCGGTCCAGCGCTCCGGGCTGGACGGCCAGTCGCTGCCGTTCGCGGCCGGGTCCTTTGACGCCGCCCTGTCCACCTGGACGCTGTGCACGATTCCCGATGCCGCCGCCGCGCTGCGCGAGGTCCGCCGGGTCCTGCGGCCGGGCGGGCTGCTGCACTTCGTCGAGCACGGACTGGCCCCCGACGAGCCGGTGCGCCGGTGGCAGCGGCGCATCGAGCCACTGCACAAGCGGCTGTTCGGCGGCTGTCATCTCACCCGGCAGGTGACCGACTTGCTCACCGCCGCCGGCTTCACCGTCTCCGACGTGGACGTGTTCTACGGGGAGCGCACGCCGAGGTTCTCGGGCGCCTACTCGCTCGGCACCGCCGTCTCGCCCTGACCCGCCCCGCCGTCCTCCCGGCCCGCGCCGTCACCGGAGCCCGCGTCGTCGTCAGCCGGACCGGTCCTTAACTCCCCGTCGGCCTGCTCGTGCAGCCGCGGGAGCGTGATCGTGAACCGGGTCTGGCCCGGCCGGCTCGTCACCGCCACGTGCCCGTGGTGCGCCGTCGTCACGGCGTCCACGATCGCCAGGCCGAGGCCGGTACTGCCCGCCGCCCGGGACCGGGAGGAGTCGCCGCGGACGAACCGCTCGAACAAGCTGGGCAGCAGGTCCGCCGGAATCCCCGGGCCGTCATCGGTGACCGTGACCTCCACCATGCCCGGCAGGTTCGGCCCGGCGGGGTCGGCCGGGGTCAGTGCCACCGTGACCGTCGTCCCGGCCGGGGTATGCCGGGCGGCGTTGCTCAGCAGGTTGGCCAGGACCTGGTGCAGGCGGTGCTCGTCGCCGCGGACCAGGACCGGCTCGTCGGGCAGCTCCAGCTGCCAGCGCCGGGCCGGCGCGGCGGCCCGGGCGTCGCTGGTGACGTCGATGGCCAGGCGGGTCAGGTCGACCGGCTCGCTGGCCAGCGGGCGGCCCGCGTCCAGCTGGGCCAGCAGCAGCAGTTCGTCGACGAGCACGCTCATCCGGGCCGACTCCGACTCCACCCGGCTCAGCGCGTGCGCGACGTCGTCGGGAACCGGGCCCGGATGACGGCGGGCCAGCTCCGCGTACCCCCGGATTGCCGCCAGCGGCGTGCGGAGCTCGTGGCTGGCATCGGCCGCGAAGCGCCGCAGCCGCTTCTCGCTGGCCGCCCGCCGGGCCAGCGCGGACTCGACGTGACCGAGCATGTGGTTGAACGCCGCGCCGACCTGGCCGACTTCCGTGCCGGGGTTGGCGTCCGGGACTCGCTCGAGCGCGGTGACCTCGCCGGTGCCCAGCGGCAGCTGGCTGACCCGGGTCGCCGTCGCGGTCACCCGGCGCAGCGGGCGCAGCGACAGCCGTACCCAGCCGGTCCCGATGACCCCGGTCAGCAGAAGGGCCACCGAGAACACCACGATCTCGGCGATGGCCACCTGCTGCAGCGTGGCGTTGACCGATGCCAGGGGGAGGCCGCTGACGAAGGACTGGTGGCCGGCCTTCGTGGCCAGCACGCGGTAATCGCCGTAGGACGCCAGGTCGATCGTGGCCGGGCCGCCGGAGGCTGGCAGCCCGGCGAGCGCGCGCCGGTCGGCGGCGGTCAGGTGGCATACGCCGGCGGCCGCGCCAGCCAGGTGCGAGTACCGCACGCCGCCGGTCGTCACGGCCGCGGTGATGGTGTGCACGGCCTGCTGCTGCGCGCAGTCGGCCGGCGTCCCGCCCGGCGGCGGGGTCAGGCCGCCGTCTCCGTCGCCTGGCTGAACGGCGGGTTGATGGCCACGGGGGTCGTCGCCATTGGCATGCAGCGCGGGATCGACGCAGTAGGCGTAGCGCTGGCTGGAGAGCGTCAGCTGCTGATCAAGCTGGTTCATCAGCACCGCGTGCAGGTGCGCGTAGGTGACCGCGCCGACCGTGGCGCAGGCGATGGCCAGCAGGGCCAGCAGGCCGGCCACGAGCCGGCCGCGCAGCGTCCGGCCAGCCAGCCACCGGCCCGGCCGGCGCAGCCAGCCGGCCGGCCCCGACGAGGCTTCCTGACCGCGGGCGGGCATCGCTCTAGGCCGACGGCTTGAGCACGTACCCGACGCCGCGAACGGTGTGAATGAGCGGCTCCCGGCCCGTGTCGATCTTCTTGCGCAGGTAGCTGATGTACAGCTCGACGACATGCGCCTGGCCGCCGAAGTCGTAATTCCACACCCGGTCGAGTATCTGCGCCTTGGACAGCACCCGCCGCGGATTGCGCATCAGGAAGCGCAGCAGCTCGAACTCCGTGGCGGTCAGGTCGATCAGCTCGCCGCCGCGCCGTACCTCCCGCGCGTCCTCGTCCATGGTCAGGTCGCCCACCGCGAGCTCGGTGCCGCTGCGGGCCTGGGAGATGCCGGCCCGGCGCAGCAGCCCCCGCAGCCTGGCCAGGACCTCTTCCAGCGAGAACGGCTTGGTGACGTAGTCGTCGCCGCCCGCGGTGATCCCGTTGATCCGGTCCTCTACCGAGTCCCGGGCGGTGAGGAACAGCACGCAGACGTTGGGCTGGCTGGCCCGCAGCCGGCGCAGCACCTCCAGGCCGTCGAAGTCGGGCAGCATCACGTCGAGGACGACGGCGTCCGGCTCGAACTCCCGCGCCGCCCGGACCGCGCTGGCCCCGTCGGCGGCCGTCCGGATTTCCCAGCCCTCGTAGCGCAGCACGCTGCCGAGCAGCTCGGCCAGGCTGGGCTCGTCGTCGACCACCAGGACCCGGACCGGACTGCCGTCGGCTCGCTGGAAGCCCCGGCCGGACTCGGACTGCTCCACGGGGAACCTCTCCATGACGCTCATCATGCTGCCAGTCTGGCCCGCTCGCCTGTGCCGGCCTTCTGAGCAACTTCTAGGTTTCTTCTGAGATAACGGTCCGCCTCCGCTGTCAGCTGCCTGCTCGCCGGCTGCCCCGGCCGCCCGACAGCAGGAGCGCCAGTGCGGGGCAGTCCCGGACCGCGCGCCGGGCCTGGCCCTCCAGGGCCGGGGGCACCGGGGCGTCGTCCACGAGCGGGTAGCCCCACTCGTCGAGGGTGATGAGCTCGGGCAGCAGCTCGGCGCAGACACCGTGGGCCGAGCAGGCGACCGGGTTGACCATCATGCGCGTAGATGGGACCCGCGATGAGCGTGGCATCTCAGCTCCAGTCCGATTCTTGGGAGGCCGCGGCGGGCACCGGCAGGAAGGGGCGGCGATCGGTGGCGGAGCACTGGCCCCGGGCATGGCGGGCGATCTCGGCGCCGAACACCGTCAGTGCGCTGCGGACGAACCGGACGAAGCCGTCGGGATGGTGGCAGGCTCCGCGGCCCTCGACCAGCCCGGCCCAGCGCCGGACGGCGGTGATGACCTGCGCGTCCGGCCGCGGCCCGGCCAGGTCGGCCAGCGCCCCGGCGATGCGCGGGAGGCCGTTGAAGCACGGGCCGCACTGCCCGGCGGACTCCAGCGCGAGATAGCGGGCCACCCGGGCGGTCTCGGCCAGGCCGCACCGGCTAGCCGGCAGCTCCGCCAGCACCCCCGCTCCGGCGAACGCGCCTACCGGCCGGAGCGAGGCGTTGGCCAGCGCCAGCCGGGCCGCCTGCTCCGGCTCCAGCCAGGCGCCGTGGTAGCCACCGCACAGCACGGCCTGGACCCCGTCGAGCCGGACCAGCGCGCGGATCGGCGAGCCAAGCTCGGCCTCCACCACATGGCGGCCGCCGTCGGCGCGGTGCACCGTGCACAGCATCGAGCCCGGCTCGGCGGCAGTGCCGGCCGACCGGAACCAGCCCGCGCCGAAGCGGGCGATCAGCGCCAGGTGCGCGAGCGTCTCGACGTTCTGCACCAGGGTGGGCCGGCCGCCGACGCCGCGCTCGTAGACAGGCGGCCGCTTGAACTGGGGCCGGGCCGGCTCGCCGTTGATGACATTCACGAGCGCGGATTCCTCGCCGGCCAGGAACCGGTCGGGTGCCTCGATCAGCTCTACGTCGGCGTAATCGGTCCCGGCCGCGTACCGGTGGGTCAGGGCCTGCGCCAGGTAGGCGGTCAGCGCCGCGTCCCGGTGCACGTACAGCACGGTCCGCATGGCGCCGGCGGCGGCCGCGACTAGCTGCAGTCCGTCCAGCACCAGATGCGGTGCCAGCCAGAGCAGCGAGCCATCCTTGCCGCTGACCGGCTCGCTCTCGGCGCCGTTAGCCACGACCACGGGCCGGTCGCCGGATCCGATGACCGCCGCCAGCTTGCGGTGCACCGGGAACGCGGCGCCGCCCCGGCCGGTCAGGTGGGCCGCCTCGGCCACTTTGATCAGCGCGTCGGCGCCGGGCGCGTAGGGGAGCGGGCCCAGCCGGTCCAGGTGCGGGCCGATGCGGGCGTCCGGGCTGGCGCCGGACGGGATCAGCCGTGGCAGCCCGGCGGGGGCTGGCCGCCGGGTCGGCCGGGCGGGGTGCGGTCCGGAAGGGCGCTGGGCGGCCATCTGATCGGCAGTCATCGGGTACCGGCTTTCGGGCGAAGATCGCTATCGCGGGACTGGTCACGACGGGACTGGTCGCGGCGGGACTGGTCGGCTCGGAGCTGGTCGCCCCGGAGCTGGCGGGCGCCGCGGTCACCTGGGATGGCCTTTCCGTCACGGCGGTACCGGGCGTCGCCGCCCGGCCACGTAGCCAGGACCTGCGCCGCGCGGTGCGCCAGCGGGGTCTCGCGGCCCGTCCCGATGACCCGCCAGGCCACCGCCCCGGCCACCGCGGCGGCGCAGGCGATGGCCAGGTCGAGAAGTCCGCCGCGCCACAGGTCGGGGCCCGAGCCGATGCTGTGCGCGAAGGCGACCGGCCAGCTCACGTAGGCCAGCCAGTGCACGGCCCGCCAGGTCCGGCGGCTGATCCTGGCCCGCAGCAGGCTGGTCACGGTCAGCGCGAGCATCAGGTCGATCGACACCGCGCCCAGGCCCAGCCAGAACGGCTGATAGTGCGACACGAACGGGATCACCGACGCCGCGATGCCGATGGACACGTACGGGTCGGCGATCGCGCTGATAATGTGCACCGCCACGAACGCCACCGCCAGCAGGGACACGGCGCGGTGCAGGCTGGTCACGGCGAACCGGGGCAGCCCTGGCAGCCGGCCGTGCCGGTTCACCGCGATGCCCAGGACGAGCACCACGGTGAGCAGCACAAGCGCGACTACTCCGGTGGCCCGGCTGGCGAACCATAGCGCCGTGCCGGAGAAGATCCCGTTCACGTCTTCCGCCTCACAGGGTCTGCGCCCGCCAGGCGGCGGGACGGGTCACCGTCTGAGGCCGACCTGCGTTCCTCACCCGGTGATAAAGAGAATGCCTGGCCGGGTGCAGCGACTCTTCTAGGTTAGCTCTGCGTTGCCTCTGAAAGACCGGGCGCGAATCCTGGTGCGAACGACATGGCCGTGCGGTTACTGATCCTGTTTTCAGCACCGGATGCATGTCCATGACGTTCAGAGCAGGGAGAGCTCCCCGGTGACGGGGTCGATGCGCTCAGCGTCGGCCGGGCCGATCGCGCAGCAGGTCAGCGTGCCCGCGCTGATCTGGGTACGGCCGGCGTCGCAGATGACCTCGACGGGCAGGCCCGCTTGCCGGGCCCGGTCGGCCACGTCCTGCAACTGCTCGGCGCCGGACACCCGGAGGACGACCTTGGGCTGGCCCTCGCGCAGCCACGCGGCCAGGTCGGCGCGGTGCCGGTCGAGCCCGGCCAGCGTCGCGGTCACGGCGGCATGCGCGACCTGCGCGGCTATCTTCCCGCGCCCCATGCCCAGATCAGTCCGAACCACCAGTATCAGCTTCATCGCCACCAGGAAACCGTACGGCGGCCGGCGGCCTAAGCCCGAACTGCCATGTGCGCGAGCCCTCGCGCCTCTACGATTATCGGGTGATTATCTGGCTGAACGGGACCTTTGGCGTTGGCAAAACCTCGACTGCGCAGCGGCTCGCCGCCCTGGTTCCCGGCAGCCGTGTCCTGGCCCCCGAGGCCGTAGGCCAGTTCCTGCGGGTCAACCTGGGCGATCTGCCCGCCGGGGACTTTCAGGACTGGGCGGCCTGGCGACCGCTGGTCGCCGCGACCCTGATCGAGGTGGCCCGGATGACCGGGCAGCACATGATTGCCCCGCAGACCGTCCTGAAGCGGGAGTACCTGGACCAGATCTTCGCCCCGCTGCGGGCTGCTGAGCTCGAGGTGTTCCACGTCGTCCTGGACGCGGCCGATGCCGTGCTGCGCAGCCGCATCGAGGGCTCGGACGAGGCCAGGGAGTGGCGGCTGGCTCATCTGGATGCCTACCGCGCCGCGCGTCCGTGGCTGGTCGAGTCCGCCGACTTCGTGGTCGACACGGCCGCGTCGACGCCGCCCCAGATCGCCCGCCGGATCGTAGCCGCGCTACCCGGCCTGCCGGATCTGCCCGAGGTCGCCGTCCGGGCCAGCGCGACCGGGAAGCCTAGGGCGACGGAGAAGGCCGCCCTGGAAGGCCAGCCGAAGGCGGGGCTGGCCGAGAAGGCCCAGCCCGCCGAGCAGCCGGGCCTAGCCGACCACCGCTAGCCGTTCTCTGCTGACGGTTCTCTGCTAGCCG
>DATCEO010000161.1:0-3864 GCA_036510065.1 Streptosporangiaceae bacterium
CCGATCAGCTCGATGTGCTCATAGCCGAACATGTCCGCCAGCCGCCGGTTGACCAGCACGATCTGCCCATCACCGGCGGTCAGCGCCAGCCCGTCGCCAAGAGCGTCGATCAGCTGCCACAGCACGGCAGGCGTGATGGCCGCAGCTCTAGTCCCGCCCGCCCCGGGCGGGTGCTTGCCGTCAGTCTGTGCTCCGGCCCGGGCCTGCGCAGGGACATCCGTTGCTGGCGTCCCGGCAGCGATCGCCGCTTCGAGCGAGGGGTAGATCGAGACCAGGCGATCGAGTCCTTCAATGCCGAGCGCGTGCCGGACAGTCGAAGCGGTGACCACCAGCCTCAGCTGCGTGCCGTTGACGACCGCACGCTGGAAGGCACGCGCCACCGCATCGGCGCCCGCGTGGTCGCATGACACTGTCGCGGTCATATCCGCGATCAGCACTGCGGCACCGCGATTGATTACCGACAGCAACTCCTCGCGGATCTCGCCGGCATTGGCTACATCGATGTGCTCCGGAAGTGAAACGACGGCCTGATGGCCCATCCACTCCACCGGGAACGGGTCCTCAAGCACGGCAGCGGCCCAGGCCGATGCGAGCAGGCGCGAGCGCCCGAACCGCCGCGCCAGCGACAGCCGTCCCGGATGACTGGTGCATCGCATTGATCCCATCAGGCCGTAACAGGCGTGCTTCCCAGACTCTCCGGGCGGACCCGCCCGGAGCTTAGCGCAGCGATCAGCACGCGAGTACAGCAACGCCGTCGGCCGGCAGCGGCGAGCACCCGCACTTGCGGACCGACGACCTGCCCAACGACCGTCATCGACCAGCCCCGCACTAATTCACATCGAGGAGACAGGAGCGCACCCAGGCGGATGAACCGTGACCGCCAACCCGACCGCAGCGGCCCGGACACCACCGTTCCCGGGCGGATCGACAGGTGGACGAAACGGGCGATGCACCGAGGTGGCTGGGCTCGTACCGGATCCGGCCGGCGTTCCGGCGGAGAACCGCGTTCTCGTGCCGGAGCACCAGCAGCTCGGCGTCCTTCGCACGGTCCCCGCAGGACACCAGCACAACCAGCCCGAACAACCAGCGCATCAGCAGGTAAGCGATCCTCAGGGGCACCCGGCCAGCCAACTATCACAGCGCCAGGCAGGCTGCCAGTAACGGCAGGTCAACACGCGATCGAGTATTCGGGCGGCACAGGCCGCATTCGCGGCGTTCAAATAGGCGCTATTGCCCGCCATTTACGGGGTGATCCGGTGGGTGGTCGTCCGTCTGCGGCACGTATCTGCCAGCCCGGACCGGTGCTGCCGTCCCCACGGCGGGGTTCACGTCCACGGGAGTGGTGTATGGGGTAGATGATCCGGCTGTGACTGATGTGCCCTGGCTGGGCGTGTCGGCGTGACGTGAGACGGCCACCTCGTGATCCTTCGAATTGCTCACTACGAGACGAAGGAGATACGAGATGGCCGCACGTGACATTGTGCCGGTTCCCGGCGCGCGGTTCGAGGAGACCCTGGCATCGGCGAGCCCGGATGTGCTGCGGGAGATGATCAAGGGGTTCGCGCAGCGGATGATGGACGCCGATGTCGAGGTCCGGTGCAACGCCGGGTACGGGGAGGTCACCCCCGGCCGGGTGAACTCCCGTAACGGGTACCGGCTGCGGGAGTGGGACACCCGGGCCGGGACCGTCGAGCTGGCCATCCCGAAGCTGCGGCAGGGCACGTACTACCCGGAGTTCCTGGAGCACCGGCGCCGGGCCGAGCGGGCGCTGGCCTCGGTGGTGGCGACGAGTTACCTGCTGGGCGTCTCGACCCGGCGGGTGGAGAAGCTGGCCGCGTCGCTGGGGTGACGTCGCTGTCGAAGTCACAGGTCAGCCTGATGGCCGCCGAGCTGGACGAGATGGTCGAGGGCTTCCGGTCCCGGCCGCTGGACGCGGGCCCGTACACGTTCCTGTGGATCGACGCGCTGACCCAGAAGGTCCGCGAGGGCGGCCGGACGGTCAGTGTGCACGCCCTGATCGCCACCGCCGTGAACGCCGGCGGCAGGCGGGAGATCCTCGGCATCGACGTCGCGTCCTCCGAGGACGGCGCGGGCCGGCTGGCGTTCCTGCGCGGCCTGGTCGCCCGCGGCCTGTCCGGCGTGGCCCTGGTGACCTCCGACTGCCATCAGGGGCTGCGCGACGCGATCGCCTCGGTGCTGCCCGGCGCGGCCTGGCAGCGGTGCAGAACCCATTACCATCGCAACTTGCTCACCCGGGTGCCCAAGTCCGCGCAGCCGTGGGTGTCCACCCTGTTCCGGACCATCTTCGAGCAGCCCGACGCCGCCTCCGTCCGCGCGCAGCACGCCCAGGTCGTGACCGCCCTTGAGGCGAAGTTCCCGGCCGCCGCCGCCCACCTCGACGACGCACGCGACGACATCGTCGCCTTCACCGCGTTCCCCCGCGAGATCTGGCGCCAGGTCTGGGGCTCGATTGGTCGGCATCTTCCCCGGCCGCGACGCCATCATCCGCCTCGTCGGCGCGGTCCTGGCCGAGCAGAACGACGAATGGACCGAGGCCCGCCGCTACATGGGACCCGAAATACTCGCCGCCTGCCAGAGAAACGAAAACCAGCCTGAAACTAATGGTACCAGCGTGACAATCGATGCCATTGGTGCTTAAATAGAAATAGATTACGAGGTGGTCATCTCATACACCATCTCCCTGGACGTGGCCCGGCGGGCGGGGCCGTTGAGGGCCGAACCACAGGTGAGATACCGTCTCGTGAGTAACTGTTTCAGCACCGCGCGCATTTTCTGATCCCGATGATGCAAGGGATCACTTCTGAGCCCGGGAAGCCAGCACACGGCGCGCCGGTAAGCTGCAGGAAAGGGGCTGTGAGCCAGTGGCCAGTCAGGATGCCGCAGGGCCGCCCCGCGACGGGATCCCGGACAGCTCGGCGACGGAGCCGCCGTCGTTCGACACCACAATCCCGCATCCTGCCCGGATCTATGACTTCTGGCTCGGCGGCAAGGACAACTACGAGGCCGACCGCAAAGCCGCCGAGCAGGTCATCGCCGCCCAGCCGAGCATCCTGCCCACCGTCCGGGCTAACCGCGCGTTCCTGCGCCGCGCCGTCCAGTACCTCGCCGGCGAGGCCGGGATCCGCCAGTTCCTCGACATCGGCACCGGCCTGCCCACCAACGAGAACACCCACCAGATAGCCCAGGAGATCACCCCGGAGTCCCGGATCGTCTACGTGGACAACGACCCCATCGTCCTGGCCCACGCCCGGGCGCTGCTGAGCACCACCGACGAGGGCGCCACCGCCTACATCCAGGCCGACGCCCGCGACACCGATACGATCCTGCGCGAAGCCGCCCGGACACTTGACCTCAGCCAGCCCGCGGCCGTCATGATGCTCGGGCTCCTGCACTACATCCCCGACGCCGACGACCCCCGCCAGATCGTCTCCCGGCTCATGGACGGCGTCGCGCCGGGCAGTTACCTGGCCATCTCCGAAGCCACCCGCGACATCGACACGCGCAGCATCACCGAGTCCGCCGCGCAGTTCAATGCCCAGCGGGTAGCGGCCCCGTTCACCCCCCGCACCCGCGCGGAGATCGCCCGGTACTTCACCGGGATGGACCTCATCGACCCCGGCCTGGTGCCCCTCCCGCAGTGGCGCGCCCTGGCCAACCCCGCCCACCAGATACCCGCCTACGCCGCCATCGCCCGCAAGCCCTAGGGTCTGTCAAGTTAACGGTGTAACTTGATCTTGGTTGTTAGTTCCGGCCCGCGGTAAGGCGGCCGTCGAAGGTGATGTCGAAGGCGTTGAGGGCGGCCTTCCACCGGTTGGTCCACCGCTTGCGGCCCTTCCCGGTCGG
>DATCEO010000162.1:0-2599 GCA_036510065.1 Streptosporangiaceae bacterium
TACAAGCTCGCCCGCTACTACGACGCGAACGGCAAGGTCCCCGAGCAATGGGAGATGTACGACCTGAAGACCGATCCGCTGGAACGCACGAACCTGGCCTACCGGCACTACAAGCGCACGCCGGAGCAGGAGCGCGAGTACCTGCGGCTGCGGCGCAAGCTCGCCCGCGTCGAGCAGACCCGGCTGAAGCCGCTCAGCTGAGGGCGCGCCGCAGCCGGGCCGGCGTTCCGGGGATCACCGGTTGACGGTGGGGCGCACCATGATGACCGTGCCGGACAGGTGGCTGGCCGCGTCGCTGCAGAGGAAGGCGGTCAGCGCCACGAGGTCCTCGGGCTGGCCTACCCGGCCGCCCGGGTAGCGCGAGGCGACGCTCTCGATGTAGTCGTCGCTGACGATCTCGCGCATCCCCGGCGTCACGGTCAGCCCTGGGGCGATGGCAACGGTCCGGATGCCGTCGTCGGCGAGTTCCTGGTGCGCGACGTTGGCCAGGATGTTGATCGCGGCCTTCGAGCCGCCGTAGGGGGCACCGCCCTGGTTGGAGTTGACGCCGGCGGCGCTGGAGAGGTAGATGATGCGGCCGCCGCCGCCGCCGCGGATCATCAGCGGGGCGAAGTGCTTGGTGGTCAGGAAGCTGCTGATGAGGTTGGACCGCAGCACGCGCTCCAGCACGGAGACCTCCAGCTCCAGGATCGGCTGGCTGCCCGGCATCCAGCCGGCGTTGTTGATCAGCGCGTCGACCCGGCCCCAGGCACGGTCGATCTCGGCGGCGGCCGCGATGACCGCGGCTTCGTCGCTGACGTCGGCCGCCACGGCCAGGGCCGGCGGAGGGTCGGGAAGCTGGCCGATCTCATCGACCACCACCTGAGCCCGCTTGCGGTCGCGCGCCACCACCGCCACCCGGGCGCCCTCGGTGGCCAGCCCCAGAGCCAGCGTGCGCCCGATCCCCTGCGCGGCACCGGTGACGACGACGACCTTGCCCGCGATGTCGATGTCCATGCTCTCGGTCTCCTTCTTGAATTCCATCTCCAACGGTGGAGTTGTAATCAGCAGGCTACCCTGGCTTGATGGCAACCGCAACGTTGCCGTTGGTAACGCCTAGAGTGGGATCATGGCCTGGGACACCGAGGGGACCCGCCGGCGCCTGAAGGAGGCGGCGACGATCGAGTTCGCCGAGCACGGACCCGACGGCACCACCATGGCCCGCATCGCCGAGCGCGCCGGGATCAACAAGGAGCGCCTGTACAAGTACTTCGGCGATAAGCAGGCGCTGTTCGAGTCCGTGCTCTCCGACGAGCTGGCCAAGCTCGCGGCCTCCGTGACACCGCCTGCGGACGTGTTCGAGGAGATCGGCGAGTTCGCCGGCCGCACCTTCGACTACTACTCGGGTCATCCGCAGCTCGCCCGGCTGCTGCTGTGGGAGGGCCTGGCCGGCGGCCCGGTGGCCGACGAGGCGAGCCGCACCGCCCACTACCAGCGCAAGGCCCAGGCCTACGCGGCCGCGCAGCGCGACGGCGTGCTCGACGACGACCTCGATCCCGCCCGTCTGGTGTTCCTGATCATCGGGCTGGCCGCCTGGTGGTTCTCCGTCCCGCAGCTCGCGCGCATGCTGACCGGGGCCGGCGACGACGACCCGGCCGAGCACGCCCGGCGCCGCGCCTTCGTGGTCCGCGCCGCAGAACGCCTGGCCCTCCCGGCCCGCTGACCGGGGCCTGTCCAGCGCACCTTAATGGCCGGCCTGCGACATGCGCGGCGTGCCGCGGGGTAGGCCAAGCCGCGGGCGGCTGCACATGTGTGACCGGGCCGTCGAGTCCCCGCAGCCCGCATGTCAGAGCAATTAAGGCGTCCCCTTCGGCTGCGACCCTTAGGAGTGGTTCGTATTTTGCTGGTGATAACCAGCAAAATACGAACCACTGTTCGATAACTGGGTTTCGGTTGGCCCAGAACAGGATTGGCAGACTCGCCTTTATCGGGCTCGCTCGGTGGGCGCTCGCATGAGAGCGACAGCTTCTCATCGGGCGCCGTGGACGGGCCGCTGACCCGGCAGCCT
This sequence comes from Streptosporangiaceae bacterium, assembly GCA_036510065.1. GTDB lineage: Bacteria > Actinomycetota > Actinomycetes > Streptosporangiales > Streptosporangiaceae > DASUBV01. The sequence goes on from DATCEO010000162.1 coordinate 2,048, forward strand.
CCGCTGACCCGGCAGCCGCCGCGCCCGCGGTTGCTCAGAGGGGTGGAGATTAAGCAGGCGGCCGGTAAGCAGCGGGTGCGGGAGCCGCTGACGGCGGAGGTTCGCGGGACGCCGCGATCACCGGCCAGGTCAGGTCGGTGCACTCCGGCCTGGGTTTCTCCCGGTCGCGCCGGCGCCGCGACCAGAGCCAGGAGCGGCCAGCGGTCCGGCAGTCGCAGCGGGCGCAGCCGCTGGTGGTGATGCTGCCGTGCCGGCCGAAAGTCGGGCATGCTGCGTGATCATGGCCTAAACAGGTGCATGATGCAGGGAGCAACCTGCAGATCATTCGCAGCACCCGGCCCGCAATAGCCAGGGCCGGGATCCCGTCACGCGTGAACCGGGAACGTCGTACGGCTGTGGCCCGGACTCGGTCAGACGCCACGTGCGTGGCACACGTATCCACATGTGGCTGGCAACTGCCGCAGTCCACGACGGCCACCATCAGCGCCTATCCCCGCAAGCCACGTGTGGACCACCGCTGTCACTGACATGCCGGATTCCCCGCCGGATAGC
>DATCEO010000163.1:0-85299 GCA_036510065.1 Streptosporangiaceae bacterium
AAGAACCTCGCCGCCCAGGGCCGGACGGTGCTGGTCTCCAGCCACCTGATCAGCGAGATCGCGCACACCGCGGACGCGCTCATCGTGATCGGCCAGGGCCGGCTGCTCGCGCAGACCACGGTCGCCCAGCTGTCCGCCCGCAGCAGCTCACTGGAAGAAGCGTTCTTTCAGCTGACCGATGGCGTCACCGACTATTCACGGAGCCTGTGATGAACACCACGACGCTCAGCCACCGCGCCGCCAGTCGCACCCGCGGCAGCTACGGTTTCCGCGCCGTTGCCCAGATGGAGTGGCAGAAACTCCGCACGGTCCGCTCCACCTGGTACATCGTGGCCGTCTTCGCGGCCGGCATGGTCGGCCTGGCCATGCTCGTGCTGAGCCATGAGAACTACGCGCAGATGTCCGTCGCCGACCGCGCGTCCTTCGACCCGACCAAGGACGCCTTCCTCGGACTCGTGCTCGGCCAGTTGCTGCTCGGCGTCCTCGGCGTGCTCGCGATCACGACCGAGTTCTCCTCCGGGATGATCCGCGCCACGTTCGCCGCGGCACCCGGGCGTCCGCTCGTGCTCGCCGCGAAGGCAGCGGTGCTCGGGGCCGTCACACTGGCGGCGGGGGAGATCTCCGCCTTCGCGGCGTTCTTCGCCGGCCAGGCCATGCTGAAGGCCCCGGCCCCGCACGCCACGCTCGGCCAGCCCGGCGTGCTGCGCGCGGTGTTGATGGCCGGCGCCTACCCGGCGCTGATCGCGCTCATCAGCCTGGGCATCGGCGCGATCATCCGGCACACCGCGGGCGCCAGCTGCGCCCTGGTCGGCGTGCTGTTCGTGCTGCCGCTGCTGTTCGTCCCGCTAAGCCCTTCGATCCAGAACACGGCGCAGAAGTTCCTGCCCCACGTGATGGCGGCGCTCTCGCTGACCGCGGTCAAGCCGGCCGCGCACATGCTGTCGCCCGGGCTGACCTTCGGCTTGCTGTGCGCGTACGCGATGGTCGCGCTCGCGGCCGGGGCCTGGGCGCTCGCCCGCCGTGATGCCTGAACCGCCACGCCAGGACCACGATGTCAGAACCGCCGCGCCAGAACAGGGAACAGGGGCATGAACACGATCCAGCGGGCCGGGCGCGAGCTACTGCCAGCGCACGTCCACGTCGGTGCGGATCAGCGTGCCCTCGATGATGGGGAGTTCGCCGTCGTGGTCGATCCAGGCCGAGCGGGTGGTGAGCCGCGGGTGGATCCGGTCCCGGGCCATCGCCTGTGCGGTCCCGTAGCGGTCGGTGACCTGCACGGTCTCCGCGTCCGGCTCGCCCCGGGTCTCCGGCTTAGGCCAGGGCCATGACCGAGTCGTTCCCCTCCGCGGTCCGGGGTCGGTGGCGGCCGGGCGCCAGGTTCCTCTTCCGCTGGGGGCGTCGCACGCTCGTCGAGTCGCTGTACCTGCTCACCGCGCCGGTGATTGCCGCGGCTGGCCTGCTGCTGGTGCTCGGTGGCCTGTGCGCTGGAACGGTCGGCTTGCTGGTGCCGGGCGGGTCGCCGGTCCCGCCCGGCGCCCTGGCGCCGGCGCGGTGGTTCGCCGACCTGGAACGGTGGCGGATCGCCAAGGTGCGCTCCCCGGCCGCCGGGGCGGAGGGTGCAGGCCGCCGGCCGAGACCGACGGAGACAGCCGCCGCGTCCGACCCGGGGCTGTGGCTCGACGTGGCGCACGCGGTGGTGGTGCTCCCTGTCGCTCTGGTCACCTCAGCGGTGACGGCGCTGTGGTGGTTCGTCGGCCTCGGTGCCGCCACGTCCGCCCTGCGCGGCCAGTACACGTCCTCGGAGTCGCTGCGGCATATGCGGCCCATGGTCCTGTACGCGGGCAGCGCCCAGTCCCACATCGCCTTGAGCCTGGGGCTGACGTCGCCGGCCGGGCGGCTCGCCTTCGGGACCGCGGTCGGCCTGCTGCTGCTGTTCGCCCTGCCGCTGGTGACCCGGGCGTGCGTCGCCGTCCAGACCGGGCTGGGGCAGGCGCTGCTGTCTGACGCGTCCGCGTTGCACCGCAGGATCAGCGGACTGGAGCAGGAGCGGGACACCGCCCGCGCGCAGACCCTCGCCGCGGTGACGGCCGAGGCGACCGCGCTGCGCCGGCTCGAACGCGACATCCACGACGGGCCCCAGCAGCGGCTGGTCCGCCTGGCGATGGAACTGGGCCGCGCCCAGCACCACTTCGACAGCACGCCGGAGGCCGTCCGGGAGGCGCTCGCCGACGCGATCGTCCAGACCCAGGAGGCGCTGGACGAGCTACGGGCCCTGTCGCGTGGCATCGCCCCGCCGATCCTCGTCGACCGCGGCCTGCGCGAGGCGCTCACCGCCCTGGCCGCGCGCTCGACCGTACCCGTGGAGCTCGATGCCGGCCCCCTGGACCGCCGGCTGGACGCTGCCGCCGAGACGGCCGCGTATTTCGTGATCGCCGAGGCCCTGACCAACGTGGCCAAGCACAGCCACGCCCACCGGTGTGCGATCGGACTGCGCCACAGTGCGGGAACCTTGCGGGCCTGGGTGACGGACGACGGAGTGGGCGGCGCGGCGCTGGACAAGGGACACGGACTGCGGGGGCTGGACGACCGGCTGCACGCGGTCGGCGGCCGGCTGCGGGTCACCAGCCCCTGCGGCGGTCCGACCACGATCACCGCGGAACTGCCGTGCTGCTGACCCCCCGCGATGCAGCGCCCGAACCACCGCCGGACCGCGCGGCCCGCGGTCGGCTGCGGATCGTCGTGGCCGACGACGCGGTGCTGCTGCGCGAGGGCCTGGTCCGCCTGCTCGCCGAGGACGGTCACCAGGTGGTGGCCGCGGTCGGTGATGGCCCCGCCCTGGTCGCGGCGGTGCTCAGACACCGCCCGGACGTGTCGGTCGTCGACGTGCGGATGCCGCCGACCCACACGGACGAGGGCCTGCGCGCGGCGATCACCGCCCGCTCGCACCTGCCCGGCGCCCCCATGCTGGTGCTCAGCCAGTATGTGGAGGCGTCCTACGCCGGCGACCTGCTCGCGGACGGCTCCGGCGCGGTCGGCTACCTGCTGAAAGACCGGGTCGCCAGGGTCGGGGAGTTCCTGGACGCCCTGCACCGGGTCGCGCGCGGCGCGACGGTGCTCGACCCCCAGGTCATTGCCCAGTTGCTGGCCGGGCAGCGCCGGGACAACGCCCTGGGGGCGCTGACCGCGCGTGAACGGCAGCTCCTGGCACTGCTGGCCGAGGGCCATTCCAACGCGGCCATCGCCCAGCGACTGGTGGTCTCCGCCAGCGCGGTGGAAAAACACATCAGCAACATCTTCGCCAAGCTCGGCCTGCCGCCCGACGACGCCCAGCACCGCCGGGTGCTCGCCGTCCTCGCTTACCTCAGGGCCTGACGGCGGCCTCTCCGCGCCCGCCCCCGGGGCCTGGCCCCGCCGGCCTTTGGCAGATCCGGAGCATTGCAGCGAGCAGCAGGGCTGGTAGGAGATTTGCATCGTGATCTGCCTCATGTAGCACCTAGGCGCGGAGGTCACGGGCGACCCTAGGGCAGCCCCAGAAGGCCGAGGACAGCCGGATGCGTCGCCCAGCGCTTGGTATCAGCGCTGATACCATAAGACCATGGCGATGACACTACGGCTTGCCGGCTCCGAGGCGGATGCGCTGCGTCGACGTGCGGAGCTGGAACATCGGTCCATGCAAGAGGTAGTCCGGCAGGCAATCCGGGAGTATGTCGACGGGCACAGCCGTGCCGAATTGCTGGACCGGGTGCTCGACGAGGAACTGCCCCGTTATTCCGAGGCCCTGGAGCGGCTCGGTCAGTGATCTACCTGGCACTGCCCGATCTCGTCTACATAGCCGAGCGTGCCACCGGCGGCAAGGTCGCCGTCGGCGACCCCGGCCTGCTGGAGTCGGCGGCCGCCCGGCCGCAGGCGACGGCCTTCGGGGCGGACGCCTACCTGGACCTGAACGCCAAGGCGGCAGCCCTGCTGCACTCGCTGGCCAGGAACCATGCCCTGGTCGACGGGAACAAGCGGCTGGCGCTAGGAGCACTCATCGCCTTCTACGGCATCAACGGGCGCCGCCTTACCCTCACCAACGACGCCGCGTACGACCTCGTCATGCAGATAGCCACCGGCCAGCTCGACTCAGTGAACGACATCGCGGCCATCCTCGAAAAGTCCACCCAGCTCCGTCCGTGACGCCAGCGGAGCAGAGTCACGTGTGCGCAGGAAGAGCTGACCCAGGCGATCCCGGCCTGGGCACGACAACACCTGCGCTGAGGTGCTACACATCATGCGCCATCCCGACGGACGTGGCACCACTGTGCCAGTTCACCCGGGTCGCGACGTCGCCAACGGGACGCTCCGAGGCATACTGTCCGATGTCAGGGCGCGGATCTCCGGCCTGCGTCGGCGGAGGCTGCGTCCGGTAAGCCTGGAGCATGCTGCGCCCCGGTTCGCGCGGGTGAGCCTAGGCGGGGAAACCATCCAGGCGCGCCCCGTCGGCTCGTGGCCCGGTCCTGTCAGAGAGGGCAGCTCATGCGCGTGATCGTGGTCCACCACCATGGGATAGACGACGCCGGGTTCATCGGGAAGGCTTTTGCCAGGCGCGGGGGCGAGATCGCCATGCACCTGTTCCCGGAGGATGGCCCGCTGCCGCCGCTGGACGGCGTGGACCATGTCATCGTGCTGGGTGCCAAGTGGTCGGTCTACGACGAGGCCACCATCGGGGACTGGATCGGAGACGAGCTGGCCTGGCTGCGCAACGCAGATCAGCTCGGTGTCCCCCTTCTCGGAATCTGCTTCGGTGCGCAAGCCCTGTCGGCGGCGCTCGGCGGCCAGGTGACGCCCGCCAGCCGTCAGGAGATCGGCTGGACAACGGTCGACTCCGTTGATCCTCAGCTAATCGAGCCCGGCCCGTGGATGGAGTTCCACTCGGATCAGTGCCTGCCGCCGGCCGACGCGAGGGTGCTGGCCCGCAACGACGTGGGCGTGCAGGCGTTCTCGCTCCGCCGGAACCTGGCGGTCCAGTTTCATCCCGAAGTTGACGGCGCCCAGCTACAGCGCTGGCTGGAAGACGGCGACGGCGCTGAGGCCAGGCGGGCCGGAGTGGACCCGGACAAGCTGGTGGCCCAGACCATAGCCGAGGAGCCGGCCGCCGCGGAACGGGCCGACAGGCTGGTCGCAGCCGCGCTGCGGATCGCCGCGCATCAGGGCGACGACCTAGCCTCGCCACTGCGGCCGACCGGGAAGTAACGCATGCCAGCCCTTCGGGTTCACGTGATGTTCGGGCCGCAGGCGGACGACGTTGCCGGCCGGCTCCGTGCGCACGACCCCCACCGGATTGCTGACCGTGGTGGCAGTCGAGCAGCCCGGCCCCGCAGCCCTGGTCATCGCCACCGGCCGCAGCCCCGCCACCCACGCCGTGGCCGACGTGGTCCTCGACGGAGACCTGCCGCTGCCTCCCCAGGTTGACCAGCTCTGGTCGGAGCGGCTGGCGCCGTTCGCCCGAACGATGGCCGGGATCCTGCCGTTCGAGTCCGGGCCACCGGTCTTGCGACCGCACGATCGCGGCTGCCGGCGGGGAGCCGAGCGGCTGCTGGGCAGGATGCGCGAGAGCCTTACCGGCCTTGGTCTCGACGACGGTCGCTGGACCTACGACCACATCGGCTCCACCTCGGTCCCGGGCCTGCTGGCCAAGCCGATCATCGACTTGCAGATCGGCGCCGTGCCGCTGCCGGAAGAAGGCTCCCCGGCGGACGACGTACTGGCCGGGATCGGCTACTTGCCGACCAGGGGCTCGCGGCCGGACTCACCGGGTGTCTACCGGGACGAGGTCAAGGACCCGGACCTCGCCCCGGCCGATGCCTACCGCAAGCGGCTGTACGTCCGGCCCGATCCCGGCCTGCCCGCGGTCCTGCATGTCCGCCAGCTCGGGTGTCCGTGGTGGTCGTACACGGTGCAGTTCCGGGACTGGCTGCGGACCAGTCCGGCCAACCGTCGTGCCTATGAGGCGATGAAGCAGCAGGCGGCCGCGGCCCATGCTCACGACGTCGACTACGACGACTACACCAGGGCCAAGGGGGCGTTCTTCGACCGGAACCAATTCGGTACCAGCGAATCGACGGCCCGGAAGGACGGCGCTGAGCGCGCGGCCCGGGACAACGCACCGGGCGCCGCGATCGCACTGGCGGCCGCGACGCCCAGCGTCCGGGGCTGAGCTGGCGGCTCAGTCGCCCAGGTAGTCGGCGGGCAGGTTATGGCCGGGCACCTCGTTGGGGTCAGGATCTTCTGGTCACCCGGATAGGGCACCCTCCAGCCGCGCTCCGCAGATCCCGGATTCCGGCCGGGTCCATGCCGTTGGCCGGTTCATCGAGGATGAGCAGTCGCGGCCGTCGCAGCATGGCCGCGGCCAGGCCCAGCCGCTGGCGCATCCCGAGGGAGTAGCCCCGCACCTTCTGGCGGCCTGCGTCGGCCAGCCCCGCGCCCTCGATGTCCTCGTCGATGAGGCTGGCGGCGTCGCCACCGTCCAGGCCGGCCAGCACGGCCAGGTTGCGGCGGCCGCTGAGGTACGGGTAGAACCGCGGCGTCTCGACGAACCCGCCCACGCCATCCAGCCAGCTTGCTCCGGCCTCGGCCCTGGTCCGCCCGAACAGCCGCAGCATCCCCTCGTCCGGGAGGATGAGGCCGAACAAGGCCGACAGCAAGGTGATCTTGCCGGCGCCGTTGAGGCCGAGCAGCCCGTGCACCACGCCCGGGCCGACCGCGAGGTCCACGTCGTCCAGGGCGGTGGTCTCCCCGAACCACTTCGTCAGGCCGCGGGCGTCCATGACCAGGCCCGTATCCGTCACGCCGGTAACCGTAGGAGCCCTCCGCGGCCAGGGAGCGAACAATAGGGGGCCGGCAGATGAAAGCCGGGCGTAAGGGGCGCCCGGCCTGGGCCGCTCCGATCCGCACCGCCCGAGTTCCCGGCTGAGGACCCAGGAAATGACAGAGCTGACCCGTAGCGTGGCTGAGACGGGCGGCTAACCGGGGACCCAGGCGATGGAGGTAGGGCAATGACGACAGGCGAGACCACGACGGCCATGACTGGCGAGCGGGCCGACCTGGCGCAGGCGCTGGCGAAGCAGCGGTATTTCCTGCGCTACACCGTCCGTGATCTGACCGATGAGCAGGCCGCGCAGCGGACGACGGCCAGCGAGTTGTCCCTGGGCGGCCTGATCAAGCACGTCACGGCGATCGAGCAGCAGTGGGCCACCTTTATCCTGGAGGGCCCGGCGGCGATGGCGGCCGGCTGGGAAGACGAAGACGCCGTCGCCCGCTATCTCGACGGCTTCCGCATGGTCGCGGGGGAGACGCTCGCTGGCCTGCTGGCGGCCTACGAGGCCACGGCCCGCCGGACCGACGACCTCCTGGCCACGCTGCCTGATCTGGACCGCTCCCATCCGCTGCCGGAGGCACCCTGGTTCGAGCCGGGCGCGCAGTGGTCAGCCCGGCGAGTGCTGCTGCACGTGATCGCCGAGACCGCCCAGCATGCCGGGCACGCCGACATCATCCGCGAATCACTGGATGGCGCCAAGTCCATGGGATAACGCCCAGGCTCCGGGCCGCGGCCCGCTCGGCTGCGGCTACCAGGGCCGATGCGAGGGTAGTGACCAGGTGTGACCGACGCGGGGAACTGGGGGAGCGGAGGGCCGGCGGCCGAGCTGCGGCCCATGCTCGCGACCGCGGGCCAGCTACCTCCCGACGACGGCAGCTGGGCCTACGAGATGAAGTGGGACGGCCTGCGGGCGCTCAGCTACATGGAGGACGGCGCGGTCCGGCTGGTCTCGCGAACCGGGCGCGATATCACGTACGTCTACCCCGAGCTGGAGGGCCTCGCCGCCGCCATCCGCGAGGCGGGAGCCTCGGGTGCCGTACTCGACGGCGAGATCGTGGCCTTCGGTGGCGAGCAGTGGCCGAGCTTCGAGGCGCTGCAGCAGCGCATGAACATCAGCTCCGCGGCGGAGGTGCGGACCCTGATGGCTCAGGTGCCGGTCAGTTATCTCGTCTTCGACGTGCTAGCGCTGAACGATCATTCCCTCCTTGACCTGCCCTACCGGGACCGCCGGGCGCTGCTGGACGAGCTGGGCCTGCATGACCGGAGCTGGCAGACGCCGCCCGCCTTTATCGGGGAATCCGGCACGGCCGTCCAGGCGGTGTCCCGTCAGCAGGGACTGGAAGGGGTCCTGGCCAAGCGGCTGCGGTCTCGCTATGAGCCCGGCAGGAGGTCGGCCAGCTGGATCAAGGTGAAGAACGTCCGCCGCCAGGAAGCGGTCGTCGGCGGCTGGAAGCCGGGCGAGCGCGGTCGCGCGGGCCAGATCGGGTCGCTGCTGGTCGGCGTGAACGGCCCGGAGGGCTTCAGCTACGCCGGCCACGTCGGGACCGGCTTTACCCAGCAGACCCTGCGAATGCTCGCGGGCCGGCTGGAGCCGCTGCGCCAGGGCACCTCGCCGTTCGCCACGGAGGTCCCCCCGGAGCACGCCCGGGCCGCTCGCTGGGTCGAACCCCGGCTGGTCGTCGAGGTCGCGTTCACCGAATGGACCAAGGCCGGCCGGCTGCGCGCGGCGTCCTACAAGGGGCTGCGCGATGACAAGGACCCGGCGGAAGTAGTCCGCGAGCTCTGAGACCCGTCCGCGAGCCAGGAGGTCCGGTCCGCGAGCCCCGAGCTAGCCCTGAGCGCCGAAGCTAACCTGCGGCTGACTCCGCGGGTTGCCCCGCGGCTTACCCACCGGCCCTGGCCTGGCTGGACCGTGGGCCGCCCGGCGGTCAGGACGACCTGGCCGCGGCGCAGGACGAACCGCGGCCAGCCCTGCACCTCCCAGCCGTCATACACCGAGTAGCCGGCCCGCGAGTGCATCCGCGCCCCGTCGATCGTCTCGCGCTGCTGCGGGTCCCAGAGCACCAGGTCGGCGTCGGAGCCCTCGGCGATGACGCCCTTCCGCGGGTAGAGCCCGAACAGGCGGGCGGCGTTAGCGGAGGTCAGCTCGACGAACCTGTCCAGCGAGAGCCGCCCGGTGACGACGCCCTCGGAGAACAGCATCGGCATGAGCGTCTCGAGGTCGGCGACGCCCTGGCGCGCGGTCATCACGTCCAGGGCGGGGTCGAGCTTGGCGCTTAGAGTCCACGGAGCGTGATCGCTGCATACGGTGTCGATCTCGCCCGTGGCCAGCCCGCGCCACAGCGCGTCCCGGTCGGACCGGTCCCGCAGCGGCGGGGCGCCCACGTATTTCGCGGCGTCGGGCTCGGTGAAGCGCTCCCTGGTCAGGTGCAGGTACAGCGGCCTGGTCTCCACGTAGACCGGCAGCCCCTCGGCCCGGGCCCGGCGGCACCGGTCCAGCGCGGCCGCCGAGGACAGGTGCACGACGTAGACGGGCGCGCCGGTGGCGGCGGCCAGTTCGATGGCCTGGTCGACGGCCGTGACCTCGGCGCTGACGGGGCGGGCGTCGGGGAAGTAGGTCACCGCGCCGCGGCCGGAGGCGATCAGCTCGCGGCCCGTCCGCTCGAGGACCTCGGCATCTTCGCAATGCACGAGGGTGATGGCTCCCGCCGCGCCGGCGGCCGCGATGGCCTCGGCCAGGCCCGGCGTCCCCGGCGCGTACCGGGGATCGACCAGGAACACCTTGAGGCTGGTGTGCCCGGCTGCGGCCAGCCCGGCGATCTCGGCGGCCGCGCCATTGCCCAGCTCACCGGCCAGCACCGGATGCAGGAACCAGTCCGCCGCTGCCGCTGCGCTGGCGGCCGCCATCTCGCGGCCGATGGCCATGGTCATGGACTCGCCGGGCCGCGCGAACGTCATGTTCCCGATGGTGGTGATGCCTCCGGCGATGGCGGCGAGTGAGCCGGTCCAGAAGTCGTCGACCCAGGCCGGTTCCTGGTCACCGGGCTCCGCTGCCGGGTCCGCCGCCGGATCCGCGGCCGGGTCAGCGGTCACGAGGTGCACATGGGCGTCAACGCCGCCCGGCATGACCAGCAGCCCGCTCGCGTCGAGCTCGTCCTGGCCCGTCATGGCGCCGCCCAGCTGGGCGATCCGCCCGTCGCGGACGCCGACGTCGGCGATCTCCCGGTGGCCGGGGCTGACGATCGTCCCGCCGCGGAGGACCAGATCGTGCCGGGAGCCGGGGTCATCACGAGTCACAGCCACCACCGCATCCTGCCACGGCTACCAGCTGCCGGCCGCGATCGCGGAGATCCCGGCGGGCGCCTCGATGTCGTACCGGTCGGCTGCGCTGGCCCAGCCCGGTGCGGTGAGCACCGTGCCGCCCGCGATGCCGGTGTAGGTACGGCCGCCGACCGTGGCGGTGGCCGCCCCGCCATCTAGCCGCAGCCGGGCGGGCACCCCGGTCGGCGCCGCCAGGCGCACCCGGCTCGCCCCGCCGGCCAGCACGATGGTTACGGTGCCGTGCGGGCGAGGCAGCCGCATCGTGATCTGGCTCGATCCAGCGGTGAAGTCCGCGCCGCGCAGCTGGCCGCGGCCCAGGTACACCGACGTCCGGGCCGAGCCGCCGCTGAACGTCAGCCGCCAGGCGACGCCGGAGTTCAGCGTCAGCGCGACCGTGTCCGGGCCGCCAGTTCCCGTGCTGTCCAGCCGCAGCCGGGCGGTGCGGCCGACGACCAGGTCCGGCCAGATGCCGGCGTCGGCGGGCGTCGACGCCCGCAGCAGGTCGACGCCCAGCCGCCCGGTGGTCACCGTGATGCTGGTCGCTCCGGTCAGCACGTCCAGCTCGGCGTGCTGGCGTCCGTCCCGGGACGCCGTCACCACGTGCGCTGCGCTCGACGAGCAGCCGGTCATGGCTACGCCGCCCAGCGCGACAGCCCCAGCCAGGGCCAGCCGGGCGGCGAAGGCGGTCGGGGCGGCGGTGATAAACACGGCAGCCAGGTGCCCGGCCGCGCGGGCCTTACACGCGGTAACCTGAAGCCTTTTGGGGGTCCCAGCACCTAAAGGGCTTCAATATCCCGAGTTGGCGCCTGCGGCGGGCGACGTAAGAGCCGCAGCCGGGTTTGCGGGCGGTGCGCCGGGGCAATGGCGGCCCTGTGATATCGACCGGGCAGCAAGCATGCCGGGCCGCCGGGCTGGGAGAATGCCGTGCCCGCCCGCCATGGGGCCGCCTGGCTTTACCGTTGAGACGCTGGCTTTACCGCTGAGTTGCCACCCCGGTACGCAGCCGGCCTAACCGGCCGCGCGAGCCGTGGCGGATGAGATAGGACTAAGCAGGCGCTACGGGCAGGCGTTGCGGCCGGACAGGACAGGACGGACAGGAAACCTTGCCAGAACAGACATCGGCGTGGCCGGGCGTCGCCCACCCGCTGGGCGCGACCTATGACGGGGTCGGAACGAACTTCGCGCTGTTCTCCGAGAGCGCGGAGCGAGTCGAGCTCTGCCTGTTCGACGACGACGGCGCCGAGACCCGGATTCCGCTGCGAGAGGTTGACGGATTCGTCTGGCATGGCTACCTGCCGGGAGTCAGCCCCGGCCAGCGCTACGGGTACCGGGTGCACGGCCCTTACGACCCTGCGTCCGGCCAGCGCTGCGATCCCTCCAAGCTGCTCATGGACCCCTACGCCAAGGCCGTCGAGGGCGGCGTGAACTGGGATCCGGCCGTGTTTTCCTACCAGTTCGGCGAGCCGGGCGAGCGCAACGAGGCCGACTCGGCGCCGTTCGTGCCGCGCTCGGTGGTGGTCAACCCGTTCTTCGACTGGGCCAGCGACCGGCCGCCGCGGGTCGCCTACCACGACAGCGTCATCTACGAGGCGCACGTCAAGGGCCTGACCCGGCTGCATCCGGCGGTTCCCCAGGCCGAGCGCGGCACCTACCGCGGGCTGGCGCATCCCGCCATCATCGAGCACCTGCAGGGCCTGGGCGTCACCGCGATCGAGCTGATGCCGGTGCACCAGTTCATCAACGACGGCGTGCTGGCCGAGCGAGGCCTGTCCAACTACTGGGGTTACAACACCATCGGCTTCTTCGCCCCGCACAACGCGTACTCCGCCTCCGGCCAGCGCGGCGAGCAGGTGCAGGAATTCAAGGGCATGGTGCGCTCGCTGCACGAGGCGGGCATCGAGGTCATCCTCGATGTCGTCTACAACCACACGGCCGAGGGCAACCACCTGGGTCCCACGCTGTCCTTCCGCGGCATCGACAACACCGCGTACTACCGGCTGATGGACAACGACAAGCGGCACTACATGGACACCACGGGCACCGGCAACAGCCTGCTCATGCGCAATCCCCAGGTGCTCCAGCTGATCATGGACTCGCTGCGGTACTGGGTGACCGAGATGCACGTGGACGGCTTCCGGTTCGACCTGGCCGCCGCCCTGGCCCGGCAGTTCCACGAGGTCGACCGGCTGTCCTCCTTCTTCGACGTGGTCCAGCAGGATCCGGTCGTCTCGCAGGTCAAGCTCATCGCCGAGCCCTGGGACGTCGGGGACGGCGGGTACCAGGTGGGCAACTTCCCGCCGCTGTGGACGGAATGGAACGGCAAGTACCGGGACACCGTCCGGGACTTCTGGCGCGGCCAGCATGCCACCCTGCCCGAGTTCGCCTCCCGGCTGACCGGCTCCAGTGACCTGTACAAGAGTGACGGCCGCCGCCCGGTGGCGTCGGTCAACTTCGTTACCGCTCACGACGGCTTCACCCTGGCCGACCTGGTCTCCTACGACCGCAAGCACAACGAGGCCAACGGCGAGGACAATCGCGATGGCAGCGACGACAACCGGTCCTGGAACTGCGGGGTGGAAGGGCCTACCGACGACCCCGGCATCCGCGCGCTGCGGGTCCGCCAGCAGCGCAACTTCCTGGTCACGCTGCTGCTGTCGCAGGGAGTGCCGATGCTGGTGGCCGGCGACGAGATGGGCCGTACCCAGCAGGGCAACAACAACGGCTACTGCCAGGACAACGAGATTTCCTGGGTGGCCTGGCCGGAGGACGCCGAGGCGCGGCTGCGCGATGCCGAGCCGTTCGAGGTCCCCGATCAGAGCGACCACGACCAGGAGATAACGGATCGCAGCCTGCTCGACTTCACCCGCGCGCTGATCCGGCTGCGTGCCAGTCACCCGGTTTTCCGCCGCCGGCGGTTCTTCCAGGGCGAGCCGATCTCTGGTGCGCCCGGCCAGGTGGGCGACATCGCCTGGTTCACGCCGGGCGGGGAGGAGATGACCGATGGTGACTGGAACTCCGGGTTCGCCAAGTCGATGACGGTCTTCCTGAACGGCGAGGGCATCAGCGAGCCCGACGCGCGCGGCGAGCGGGTCCGTGACGACTCGTTCCTGATGCTGTTCAACGCCAGCGAGAACGACCTCAAGTTCGCCATCCCGCCCGCCCCGTACGGCGAGCAGTGGACCCGGATGTTCGACACCTCGGGGCCCGCCGAGCCGGGCGCCGATATCGCGGCCCGCCCGGGCGACACCATTGACGTGCGCAACCGCTCGGTGCAGGTCCTGCGCCGTGACTGAGCCGCCCGTGCCTGAGCCGCCCGTGCCTGAGCCGACGGCCGGGGCCCCCGTCTCGACCTACCGGCTGCAGCTGCACCGCGAGTTCGGCTTCGCGCAGGCGGCTGCCGCTGCGGGCTACCTGGCCGCGCTCGGCGTCAGTCACGTGTACGTCTCGCCGATCCTGCAGGCCGCGCCCGGCTCGATGCACGGCTACGACGTGGTCGATCACTCACGCGTCTCAGCGGATCTCGGCGGCGAGGACGGGTTCCGGGCCATGGTGGCGGCCTTCCGCCAGCACGGCCTGGGCATCGTGGTCGACATCGTGCCCAATCACATGGGCATCGGCGCGCCCGAGTCGCAGAACCGCCAGTTCTGGTCGGTCCTGGCCATGGGACCCGGCTCGCCGTACGCGCACTGGTTCGACATCGACTGGGCCGCCCGCGGCGGCCGGCTGCTGCTGCCCATCCTGGCCGGGCCGGTCAGTGACTGCGCCGCCGACCTCAAGGTAGATCGCGCGGGCGCCGGCGGTGACTCCGCCGACCCGGCTGACCCCGGGGAGCCGGTCCTGCGGTACTTCGAGCACGTGCTGCCGCTGCTGCCGGGCACGGCGGACCTGCCGCTGGCCGAGCTCGTGGCGGCCCAGCACTACGAGCTGGCCGACTGGCGTACCGCCGCCACTGACCTGAACTGGCGGCGGTTCTTCGACATCACCTCCCTGATCGGCGTCCAGGTCCAGGAGGCCGACGTCTTCGCCGCTACCCATGGCCTGCTGCTGGGCCTGCACGCCGAGGGCCTGATCGACGGCCTGCGCGTCGATCACCCCGATGGCCTGGCCGACCCGCGCGGTTACCTGCGGCAGCTGTCCACCGCCACGAGCGGGGCCTGGACCGTCGTCGAGAAGATCCTGACCGGCGACGAGGTCCTGCCGGCCGACTGGGACTGCGCCGGCGCCACCGGGTACGACAGCCTGGCCATGACGGGCGGGCTGTTCACCGACGCCGCCGGCGGCCCCGCGCTCACCCGGGAGTACACGGCCTTCACCGGCGGCCCCGATTCGTTCGACCCGGTCGCGGAGGCGGCTAAGCGGGAGATCGCCGGGGGCTCCCTGAACGCCGAGGTGGCGCGGCTGGCCCGGGTGGCCGAGCTGGCCGCGCAGGCCGGCGAGCAGGCCCTGGCCGGCGTCGGCCCGCAGGACCTGCGCGCCGCGCTGACCGAGCTGCTCACCGCCATGCCCGTTTACCGGGCCTACGTCGTTCCCGGCGAGCCGCCGCCGGCCGAGTCCGTCGCCATCGTCACGGCGGCCGCGCGGACGGCCCGGGCTCGCCTGCCCGGTCGGCTGCACCCCGCCCTGGACGCCATCGCGGCCCTGGTCCTGGACGCCGGCGGCGCCGATGGCGGCGTCGTCCGGGCCGAGCTGTCCGTCGGGTTCCAGCAGACCTGCGGCCCGGTCATGGCCAAGGGCGTTGAGGACACCGCGTTCTACCGGTGGTCGCGGCTGACCGCGCTGAACGAGGTGGGCGGCGAGCCGGGCCGGCTCGGGATCAGCCCGGCGGCGTTTCACGCCTTCGCGGCGCGGCTGGCCCATGACTGGCCGGCCACCATGACCACGCTGTCCACTCACGACACCAAGCGCGGCGAGGATCTGCGCGCCCGGCTGGCCGTCCTGGCCGAGCGGCCGGACGAGTGGGCGGCCGAGGTGACCCGCTGGCACGAGCTGTCCACCGGGCTGGGTGCTGGCGAGGTACCCGAGCCGGACACCGAGTACCTGATGTGGCAGACGCTGGCTGCCGCCTGGCCGGTCGACCCGGGCCGGCTCACGCAGTACCTGCGCAAGGCCATGCGCGAGGCGAAGACGCGCACGTCCTGGGTGCAGCCCGACGAGGGCTACGAGGCGGCCGTGCTGAGCCTGGCTCACGCCGCCATCGCCGATCCGGAGCTGGCCGGGCGGATCGCTGCTTTCGCGGCCCGGATCGAGCCGGACGCACGGGTCAACTCGCTCGGCGCCAAGCTGGTCCAGCTCACGATGCCCGGCGTGCCCGACAGCTACCAGGGCTGCGAGCTGAGCAGTTTCTCGCTGGTCGACCCGGACAACCGGCGCCCGGTGGATTTCGCGCGCCGCATCGAGCTGCTGGCGCTGCTGGACGACGCCACCGAATTCGCGGGCCCCGCCCTGGACGGCCCCGCCCTGGACCACGCCGCCCTGGGCCGGGCCGCCCTGGACGGCCAGAAACTGCTGGTCACCTCCCGGGCGCTGCGGCTGCGCCGCCAGCACCCGGACTGGTTTGCCGGCCGCTATGAGCCACTGGCGGCCGCCGGGCCGGCCGCCGAGCATGTCGTCGCCTTCGCCCGCGGCGGTCATGCCGTCACCGTCGTGACCCGGCTCCCGGCCGGGCTGGCGCGCCGGGGCGGCTGGGCCGACACCGTGCTGCCACTGCACTTGCTGCCAGCACTGCCCGGGCCGGCCACCCCGCCCGGGGGCGGCTCCGATGGACCGGCCCGGTCCTGGCGGGACGTGCTGACCAGCACCGTGCACGCCGGCCCCGAGCTGCACCTGGGCCGGCTTACCGAGCAGCTCTCCGTCGCCCTGCTGGTGCCCGACCCGGTTGCCAGGCGGCCCGATCACGTTTTCTAGGGTGCCCACATGACCGAGTTTCGGGTGTGGGCCCCGGCGGCATCCCGCGTAGCGCTGCACGTGGCCGACGGCGCTCACCCCATGGCCCCCGACGATGGTGACTGGTGGGTGACCGACCTGCCGGACGCCGGACCGGAGACGGACTACTCCTACCAGCTCCATGACGGGGGTGACCTGCTGCCGGACCCGCGCTCCGCGTGGCAGCCCGCCGGGGTGCAGGGCCCGAGTCGCCTCTATGACCATGGCGCGTTCGGCTGGACCGACGCGGGCTGGCGCGGCATCCCGCTCGCCGGATCGGTCATCTACGAGCTACATGTCGGCACGTTCACGCCCGCCGGGACCTTCGACGCCGCGATCGAGCGCCTCGACCACCTCGTCGACCTCGGCGTCGATGCCGTGGAACTGATGCCCGTGGCCGCGTTCCCCGGCCAGCACGGCTGGGGCTATGACGGGATCGCGCTGTGGGCCGTGCACGAGCCCTACGGCGGCCCGGACGGGCTCAAGCGGCTGGTCGACGCCTGCCATGCCCGCGGCCTGGTCGTCTTCCTCGATGTGGTCTACAACCATGTGGGGATCGGCAACCGGCTCGCGGACTTCGGGCCGTATTTCACCGACGCGCACACCACGCCGTGGGGTCAGGCGGTGAACCTGGACCAGCCCGGCTCGGACGAGGTCCGGGCCTTCGTCATCGACAATGCGCTGATGTGGCTGCGCGACTATCACCTCGACGGGCTGCGCCTGGACGCGGTGCACGCCATGGAAGACCGCCGTGCGCTGCCGCTGCCGGAGGAACTGTCCGGCCGGGTCGATGCCCTGGCCGCGCACCTGGGCCGCGAGCTGGTGCTGATTGCCGAGTCCGATCTCAACGACCCGCGGCTGGTAACCGCGCGCGAGGCCGGCGGCTACGGGCTGGACGCCCAGTGGAGCGACGACTTCCATCACGCCCTGCACTGCGCCATCACCGGCGAACGTCAGGGCTACTACGCCGACTTCGGCTCGATGGCGGCCCTGGCCAAGACGCTGACCAGGGTGTTCTTCCATGACGGCACCTGGTCGTCGTTCCGCGGCAGGTCCTACGGCCGCCCCGTCGACCTGCTGCGCATCCCGGCCCAGCGGTTCCTGGGCTACCTGCAGGACCACGACCAGATCGGGAACCGGGCGGTCGGGGACCGGATCGCCGACCTGGTCCCGGCCGGACTAGTCAAGGTGGGCGCCGGGCTAGTGCTCACCGCCCCGTTCACGCCGATGCTGTTCATGGGCGAGGAGTGGGGGGCCGATACGCCCTGGCAGTACTTCACCGACCACGAGGAAGCCTGGCTGGCCACGGCCGTCGCGGAGGGACGCCGCCACGAGTTCGCCGCGCACGGCTGGGCCGCCGCCGACGTCCCCGATCCGCAAGACCCTAAGACCTTCCTGCGCTCCAAGCTGGACTGGTCCCAGCTGGCCGGCGAGCCGCACGCCGAGATCCTGGCCTGGTACCGGGAGCTGATCGCGCTGCGCCGGGACCGGCCCGAGCTGACCGATCCCCGGCTGGACCAGACGCAGGTCAGCTACGACGAGGACGCGCGGTGGCTGGTCATCGCGCGCGGCCGGCTGCTGATCGTGGCCAGCCTGGGCGGGGCGCCCCTGACGGTGCCGCTGCCCGATCCGCCCACCGCCCTCCTGGCGGCGTCGCGACCGGGCGTGACGATGGGGGAGACCACGGTCACCATGCCCGGCGCATCGCTAGCCGTCCTGGAGGCATAACCGGCCCAAGGGCTAGGAGGGGACAAGCTATGACGCAGGAGACCGGCGCGGGGCGCGCTCCCGCCATGTGGAACGGGTTCGCGAACATGGCCGGCCTGGCCGCCGGCGGCGTCGTCACCATCACCGGCGGCGAGGGGTCGACCGTGTTCGACGCCGACGGACGGTCCTATCTCGATGCGCTGGCCAGCCTGTGGTACTGCAACATCGGGCACGGCCGGACCGCCCTGGCTGATGCCGCGGTCGCGCAGATGCGCCAGATCGCCGCCTTTCAGGTGTTCGAGACCTTCTCCAGCCGCCCGGCCGAGGCGCTCGCGCGCCGGGTCGCCGACCTGGCGCCGATGCCGGACACCAAGGTGTTCTTCACGCCGGGCGGGGGGTCGGACGCGATCGACACGGCCGCCAAGCTGGCCCGGGCCTACTGGCGCGCCGTCGGGCAGCCCGGCAGGCAGGTCATCATCGGCCGCTCGCACGCGTATCACGGCGTCAATGCCTACGGCACCTCGCTGTCCGGCATCCCCGCCAACGTCGAGGCCTTCAGCCCGCTGGTGCCGCTGGTGGAGCGCGTGCCCTGGGACGACGCGGCCGCGCTGGAGAAGATGATCGCCCAGGTCCGGGCCGAGCGGGTGGCCGCGTTCTTCTGCGAGCCCGTGGTCGGCGCCGGCGGCGTGTACTTTCCGCCTGAGGGCTACCTGGCCCGTGTCCAGGAGATCTGCCGCGAGCAGGACGTACTGTTCGTCGCCGACGAGGTGATCACGGGCTTCGGCCGGGTCGGCAGCTGGTTCGCCAGCGAGCGCTTCGGGCTGGAGCCGGACATGATGACCGTGGCCAAGGGACTCACCTCCGGCTACGCGCCGCTAGGCGCGGTGCTGGCCGGGCCGCGGGTGGCTGAGCCGTTCTGGCGGCCGGGCTCAGCGGAGATCTTCCGGCACGGCTACACCTACCAGGCCCACCCCACCTCATGCGCCATCGGCCTGGCCAACCTCGAGATCCTCGAGCGCGAGCAGCTGGTGTCGCGCGTCCGGGAGCTGGAGCAGGTGCTGGCGGCCAAGCTCGCGCCACTGGCCAGTCACGAGCTGGTCGCCGAGGTGCGGACCGGCACCGGACTGCTGGCGGCGGTCGAGATCACGGCGGAGGCCAGGGCGGCCGACCCCGGCCTGGGTGCCCGGCTGGTGGCGCGCATCCGCGAGCTGGGCGTTATCACGCGGTTGCTGCGCGGCGTGGCATTGCAGGTCTCCCCGCCGTTCGTGATCACCGAGGCGGAGATGACGCAGATCGCCCAGGTCTTCGCAGAGGCGCTGACGCAAGCATGAGGGAGCCCGGCCCCACCGCGGTCCCAGCGAGTTCAGGGCCGGAATGCGGCGATGGGGTGCGGGACGCCTCGCCCCGTCCGGCGAGGTCATGGCTAGCCGGGGCAAGAGCAACGGTCCGGCCAGGGAGTCTCAGCAAGGTCAGGGCTGAGACCCTATAGACCGTGCCCACCGGAGTGCGGCTGAAAACGTTCGGCGGGCTTCCCCTTCTGTTACTGACTACAGAAGACCACCCGGTCATGCGCTTTCAGTGAGCTAGATATGGAGATACTGTGGAGGGCCTGTCGCCCATAACTGGACGTACCTGGCCCATCCCGGCCGCATTGCCGAGCATGTCCGCCGGTCTGGCGGAATCCGGGTGTCGGCCTGCCGCCGGCCAGGCTGTTGCCTGATGAGATCACCTCGCCTTGCGCGGGGACCCCGGCTCCCGGGAGATTGTTGACGTAAGCACCGAGATGCGAGTGCGTGAGTGCAGACGAGGTTTCATGTCCGTCCACATCGGGCCCGTGCCGCCCGAAGACCGGCTGATGCCCCGCTCGCCACGAGGCGATGTGCGGGGCCGTTACCGAGGTCTTTCTCGTGCCTACTCTAAGTATCTCTTTGACTACGCACAGGAGTTCCTAGGCGACGAGAGAGCTGCCACCGATGTCGTCCAGGCCGCCCTGGCCGCTGCTCCTGCTCATTCCGGCCAGGCACGATCGGGCCCCGAGCAAGGCGGGCACGGCGAGGCCGATGGAGCAGGCGCCGATCAGCCCGGCGCCGACGGCGCCATCCGGCCGTGGCTCTACGCCGCCGTCCGCCGCGACTGCGTAGCCAGGCGGGCCGACCGGGCCCGGGCCGCCACGGCTGGCGATGTCAACGGGTCCGTTAATTCTGGTCTGTTCGCCGGCGGTGCCCACCGCACCGGCTCGTCCGCTCATGGCTCATCGGCCACCGGCAGCGCGCGGGCGCAGGAGGCGGTGGCCGAGGCCCTGACCGCCGAGTTCGCCTCGTCGGATCTCGATGCCGAGGACCGCCGTCGGCACGTGCTGGTCGTGCGGCAGGTGCTGGGCGGCCTCGACGACTCCGACGTCGAGATCCTCAGCCTGTCCGTGCGCCACGGGCTGGCCGAGGACGACCTGAGTACCGTGTTCGCGATCCCGCTCCGGCGCGCCCACGCGCAGCTGTCCGCGGCCACCGAGAAGTTTGTGCAGCTGGCCGAGACGACCGTGCTGCTGTCGGCGGGCTGGTCGGGGTGCAAGAAGCTCGACCGGCTGGTCGGCGGCACCTACCCGTCCGCGCCCGACGAGCACCTGTGCCGGCGGGTGACCCGGCACAGCAAGTCGTGCGGGACCTGCGGACCGATCGTGGCCACCCGCGGGTTCGGACCTGAGCTGCTCAGCATCCTGCCCATCCCGGACCTGCCACCCGCCGTGGCCAGGCGGCTGGACAGGGCGCCGGGCCCCGACCCCGCGCCGGAGGCGGCTCCTGGCGCGGCGCTGTCAGGCGCGCCAGTGCCAGGGCCGCCGCTGTCAGGCCCGGAGCAGCCGGGCCCGGAGATGTCAGGCCCGCCGCTGTCAGGCCCAGAGCAGCCGGGCCCGGAGCTGTCAGGCCCGCCGCAGCCAGGCCGGCGGCGACCCGGCACCGGGCGCGCCACCGCTGGTCTGCCCCCCTTCCCGCCTGCCCCTGACCCGGCCACGGCCAGCCTTCCCGGGCTCCCTGCCGCGCCGGCCCGCACGGACATCTGGGCCCGCACCGAGTCAGTGCCACACGGCGGGCCTGGTGCCGGTGGTCCTGGTGCCGGTGGTCCTGGTGCCGGTGGTCCTGGTGCCGGTGGTCCTGGTGCCGGTGGTCCTGCTGCCGGGCTCCTGGGTCCTGGTGTCGGCTCCCGGCGCCGAGGTGACCCCGGTCAGGGCGGCCCTGTCCAGGCCAGCTCTGTCCAGGCCAGCCCGGATCAGATCAGGCCAGATCAGCCCGGCCCTGGTCAGCCCGGCGCCCGTGGCCAGGGCCGTCACGGTCTCGCTGGCGATGCCCCCGAACTCGAGGGCACAGCCCTGGTGGGTCTCCTCGCTAACGGTCACGGTGATGACGCGGGCCCGGACGCTGGCGACGGTGCCGATGGCCAGGCGGGCGACGACGATGGTCACCGGCCGGGCCGGGCTGGCACCGCTCACCGGCGGCCACGGGACGAGCCGTGGCTCACCCCGGTGCGCGCCGGGGTGCTCGCCGCTGCGGCGGTGGTGGTCATCGTGGGCGGCGCGGTGACGGCCAGCAAGCTTCTTTCCGGCTCTCCCGGAGGTTCCGGCGTGCCATCGGCGCAGAACACGAGTTCGGCGCCGGGCTCGCAGCCGAGCGGGACCGCCCCCGGCTCGTCAGGGACCACGGCTCACGCCAGGTCATCCGGCAAGAGCAGCTCGACGTCGCGGCCGAGCAACGGCATCTTTCCCGGCCAGAGCTACTATCCGTCCAGCTCGGCGACCGCGACGTCAGGGTCAACGTCCACGTCGCCGAAGCCCAAGCCCTCGTCACCGAAGCCCAAGCCGTCGTCGCCGAGGCCGAAGCCATCGTCGTCGTCGCCGAAGCCCAAGCCCTCGTCTTCGTCTCCGTCCCCGACTCCGACGGCCACGTCCCCCAGCCCAACGGCGACCCCCTAGCGAAGGCGCCGGCGGCTGCCTCGGCGCGCTAGGAGGCCACCGGCAGAACCAGTGACGCGGTGATCGCCCGGAGTGTCAGCCTGGCGGCTAGCGGAGTTTGAACTACGTTGGTCGAAGTGCCAGGTGATGTCTGGCTTGCCAGACGGGAGGAGTCATGTCCGTTACCCGAGGCGTTGCCAGCATCCTCCGGGAAGGAATTAACTGAGGTGGCCTTTCTCAGGACTCTTTTCAGCACAACTGGTGTGCTGATTGTTGCCTACATCGTGGTTGGCGTCTTTGTCAATACCAGCTCTCCGCACCTGCCGACATCGGCGGGCAGCGTGTCGCTGTTCCATAGCTGGGTGCAGTATTTCATCTCGATCTTCCTCTGGCCGCTCAGCTTCTGGACGCCCACCTTCACCGTGGGTAAGTGGCACCCCTGATCGAGCAGCGGCTGGCTATGGGAGCACGAGCGCCCTGAGCTTCGAGACGGTTTCCTGCGATGTTCGATGCAGTACCCCGTGCATGCCGACAGAGCGTGCCCCGGCTATGAACTCCGGCACATCATCTACCATCATCACCTGGCTAGGGGGCAGGTCCAGGGCCTGGCAGGCAGAGGCCGAGCGCTGCGGCGATCCGTGCCCGGTACTGCGCTCGGTGAGCGCACCTGTCTCGATCTGCCCGGTCGGGGCCGCGGTTCTTATCGCCGCAGCGGCACGGCCGCCTGGGTTGCGCCCGTCATGGCCTGGTCCGGCAACCGGGCGGCTCGGGCCAACCCGAGGGAACCGGCAGTGGCAGACTCCTGTCCATGACTTATGTGGCTGCGCCTGACCGTTATGAGCTGATGAATTACCGCCGCTGCGGGCGCAGCGGCATCGACCTGCCCGAGATGTCCCTCGGCCTGTGGCACAACTTCGGGAACGACACCCCGCTGGATACCCAGCGGTCGATCCTATTGCGCGCGTTCGACCTGGGCATCACCCACTTCGACCTGGCCAACAACTACGGCGGCAGCACCCTGACCACGTCGGATGACCCTTTGGGAAGGCTGAAGTACGGGCCGCCGTACGGCAGCGCCGAGCAGAACTTCGGCACGATCATGCGCCAGGACCTACGGCCCTACCGCGACGAGGTGATCATCTCGACCAAGGCCGGCTACGACATGTGGCCCGGCCCCTACGGGGACCGCGGGTCTCGCAAGTACCTGCTGGCCAGCCTCGACCAGTCGCTGGGCCGGATGGGCCTGGACTACGTCGACATCTTCTACAGCCACCGGTTCGACCCGGACACCCCGCTCGAGGAGACCATGGGCGCGCTCCATACGGCGGTCCAGTCGGGGCGCGCCCTATACGCGGGTATCTCCTCGTATTCGGCCGAACGGACGGTCGAGGCAGCTCGGATACTCCGGGAGCTGGGCACGCCCCTGCTGATCCACCAGCCGTCCTACTCGATGCTGAACCGCTGGATCGAGGGCGGCCTGCTCGACGTGCTGGCCGCCGAAGGCGTGGGGTGCATTGCCTTCTCGCCGCTCGCGCAGGGGGTGCTCACCGGCAAGTACACCCAGGGCATCCCGGCCGGGTCGCGGGCGAGCCGGGACTCCTCGCTGTCCCGGGATCAGCTCAGCGAGCAGGTGCTCGGCCACGTCGCGGCGCTGGGCAAGATCGCCGAGCAGCGCGGCCAGTCGCTGGCCCAGCTCGCCCTGTCCTGGGCGCTGCGTGATCCGCGGGTGACCTCGGTGCTGATCGGGGCCAGCAGCGTCAAGCAGCTGGAGGAGAACGTCGCCGCCGCGAGCCGCAGCAGCTTCACCGATGCCGAGCTGGCCCAGATCGACCGGGACGCGGTGGACGCGGGCATCAACATCTGGTCGGCCTCCAGCGAGCAGTAGCGGGGTGCCGCGGCCGGCGCGGAGCGAGCTCCGGCCGGCCGCGGCGCGCTACTGACCTCAGTTCTCCGGATCGATGCCGTGCCAGGCGGGCACGCGCACGTGCCGGTGGCCTGGCGTGCCGCTGATGATCACCTTCCGCAGCGAGATGTCGTTGGCCGTCGTCACCTCGTGCAGGACGTGCTCGGGGTTGGCGATGATCTCGATGTAGTACGTGCCGTTGGGCAGCTTGGTGATGTCGAACGCCTGCCCGGCCTTGGACTGGTCGTAGGTGTCGCCCCAGCCCGTCGGCATCATCTCCTGCACCCACAGGGCCGTGGTCGAGCCGCACTGGCCGCCGAATCCGACGAAGCTCGGCACCCAGGTGGCGTGGGGCAGCAGGAGATCGACGGCATCCGTGGGGGCGATGCAGAAGCCGACCTTCGGGCTGCCCGCTGCGACCTTCCCGGCCGCGTTGAGCAGCTGGTACCGGGCGAACTGCTCGAAGTGCCAGTGGTTGTGGCCGGGCTGGGAGTCAAAGCCCATCGTGCCCGCCCGGACCCGGCCGATGATCCGCCCGTTCTTCCAGAAGTACTGGTAGGCGCGCATGACGGGCGAGCCGGCGTGCCGGAAGCCCTCGACGTCCAGCGGTGAGCTTCCGCCGACCCAGACCGTGGCTGCGAAATTCAGGTAGTCAGCACGGCCCCGGTTGATGCTCGAGGTCGAGATTCCCCAGGACGGCAGCGCGACCAGGTCGGGCAGCGCCCCTGCGGGTGCCCGGCTCAGTGTCCGTACCTGCGGCAGTGACGGGAGCGGCTGACTGGCCGCCAGGCCATGGTGCCGGAGCGCGCCACAGCAGTTCTGTCCCGTCACCACCTGCATGGTGACGGCCGCGCTGGCGTTGCGGGCCGGGATGTGGAGCAGCCTGGTGTAGGCGGGGAGGATGGTCTCGGTGACCCGGTAGGTGCCGAGGGCCAGGCTGGCTGTCACTTGCGTACTCTCGGTCGGGTCGGCCGCCCAGCCCCGCGCGAGGCCCCAGACCGCGCCGCGCGCGAAGGGATCACCGCCGTAACACTGCTGGGGGAACGGCGAGGTCAGCGCGCTGCTGGGGCCAGTGCGCTGCGGGTCGTAGGTATCGGGGCAGAAGGGGAGCTTGGCCGACGCCACGACCTGGCCGGCATGGTTGCGCACGGTCAGCCGCGCGAAGTCCCGCAGGCCGTTCCACCCGGCCACGGTCCAGTTCGGCAGCCGCCGTTCCCGCCTCGCTCTGCCGGTGCCGAGGACCTGCGTGGCCGTGACCGGCTGGGTGTAGCTGGCCCGCTGGACATTGATCCGGAGCGCGGACCCGAGCGAGGCGACCCAGATGCCGGGGTCCAGGAAGACCTGGGTCCCGAACCGCCCCGCCGTGATGACCTTCTGCGCCGGTATCAGCTTGATGGTCGGGCCGGACACCGCTGCCGCGGCTGGCGCCGTGGCGCCGAGGGCCGGCGAGCCCGTCGCGCCGGTAGCGAGGATTCCCGCCGCTGTCAGCAGCCCAGCTCCTAGAGCCGGAACGGCGTGACGGGTTCGTCTCATCGCAGACTTCCTTCCTGGACCCATGTGCGGAATTTGCTGAGTTCAGCTCATAAGACGCGCAAAGGTAGCCAGGCGTTGCGTCAGAAATGGCCCGGGAATTCCTGACCGTAACCGGCCCGGCCGACCAGGTTCAGCGCCGCGGCAGCCGGTCGGCGCGCCAGCACCATGACCGCATCGGTACCTCGATCA
The DNA here is from genome assembly GCA_036510065.1 of Streptosporangiaceae bacterium. GTDB lineage: Bacteria > Actinomycetota > Actinomycetes > Streptosporangiales > Streptosporangiaceae > DASUBV01. The sequence goes on from DATCEO010000163.1 coordinate 25,372, forward strand.
GGCTGGCGCCGGGAAAGCGCTGTTCCAGTGCGGCCCTGGCGTGCGCCAGCGCGGCTTTTCGATCCCGCGGACTGGCCGTAATAACGCCGCTGTAGGTCCCCAGCAGGTCGACCAGGCTGGTCACGCTCATCGTGAGCGTGAACCGAAAGGTCTGCGTCATGATGTCGCGCAGCGGCGCGCCCTCGGGCAGCGCGACCGCGTGCGTCCGGGGCCGGCGCCCGGCGTCCGGGGGGCCAGCGTCCGCGTCGGCCGCCGGCGGCCCCGGCCAGCGCAGCTCGCGCAGCCAGCCGACCTCACGGTCCCGGCTGGTCCAGAGCACGCCGAAGCGGCCGCCATCCCGCAGCACCCGCGTGACCTCGGGGACCGCCCGGTCGGGGTCCATCCAGTGCCACGCCGATGAGACGAGGACGGCGTCAGCGCTCGCGTCCGGGAGCGGGATCGCCTCGCCCGTGCCGGCGACGGCCTCGACGCCGGGCGAGCGGGCCCGCAGCACCGCCCGCATCCGCGGGTCTGGCTCGACCGCCACCACCCGGGCGACCCGGCGGGCCAGGGCGCGGGTCAGCAGGCCGGTGCCCGCGCCGACGTCCACCGCGACCCGGCAGTCCGCCGGCAGCAGCCAGTCGAGCGCCGCATCGGGCGGCCCCGGCCGCAGCCGGTCGTAGTCATCCGCGATGGCGCCGAACGACATCGCTCGCTGGTCAGGGCTCGGCACAACCGACACCGTAGCCTGCCCGTAGCCTGCCCGCGCCGGCCTGGTTCAGGGACACTGATGTGACCCGTCCCCGCGCCGAGAGCTGGTCGCAGTGAGTTCTAGCCCGCAGGCCGCCGCGTTGCCCGCCCCGCCGCGAGTCGAGGAGGTCAGCGACGGGGTCTATGCCTACATCCAGCCCGACGGGACCTGGTGGATCAACAACAGCGGCTTCCTGGCGGGCCGGACGCGGGTGACCGCCGTGGACGCCTGCGCCACGGAGGCCAGGACCCGCGCCTTCCTGGCGGCCATCGCGCAGACGGCAGGCCAGCCGGTGCGGACGCTGATCAATACTCACCACCATGGCGACCACACGCACGGCAACTACCTGTTCGGCGAGGCGACGATCGTCGCCCATGAGCGCTGCCGGGAGGAGATCGTCAACGCCGGGCAGGCCGGCCTGGCCCTGATCGCCGCCAGCGGCGTCTGGACCGAGGTGGACTGGGGCGCGATCGAGGTCGCGCCGCCGTTCCTGACCTTCACCGACCGGGTCAGTGTGTACGCGGATGACCTCCGCTGCGAGGTCAGCTATGTGGGCACGCCGGCGCACACGACCAATGACGCCGTGGTCTGGATTCCCGACCGGGGCGTGCTCTTCTCCGGGGACCTGCTGTTCAACGGCGGCACGCCATTCCTGCTGATGGGATCGGTGACCGGTGCCATCACGGCCGTTACCGCGCTGAAGGCCCTGGGCGCGCGCACCATCGTTCCGGGGCACGGCCCCGTCTGCGGGCCGTCGGTCATCGACGACGTGGTCGACTACCTGAACTTCGTCCTGGCCGTGGCCACCGAGGGATCGGCGGCCGGCCTGTCCGCGCTCGACGCTGCGCGGGAGGCCGATCTCGGCGCGTTCGCGGAGCTGACCGATTCCGAGCGGCTGGTCGGCAACCTGCATCGCGCCTACGCCGAGCTGGCCGGCGCCCCGCCGGGAGCGCCGATCGACCTGGCCGCCGCGCTGGGGGACATGATCGCCTTCAACGGCGGCCGGCCGCTGACCTGCCTGGCCTGAGCGGGGCGTCGCGCTCGGCGGGCTAGTTGCTGCGGGAGAAGATCCGCAGGAAGAACAGGAACACGTTGAGGGCATCCAGGAAGATCGACGCGGCGATGAGCGGTGCGGAGTCCATGTTCCGGCCGCGCCGCAGCCGCTGGAAGTCGAACATGGTCAGGCCCGCGAAGATGACCAGGCCCAGGATGGAGTAGATCAGCGAGCCGCCCGGTATGCGGACGAAGATCGCCGCGATGCCGAAGATGATCAGGGCCAGCAGCGCCCAGAAGCAGACGCGCCCCAGCGCCGACAGGTCGCGCCTGGTCGCGTAGCCGGCCGCGCCGAACCCCGCGATGAACAGCGCCGTGGCGCCCCCGGCCTGCCAGAGCACCTGCGGGTTGGTGCTGGCGTAGTAGGCCAGGGTCGGCGCCATGGCCACCCCGATCAGCAGGCCGAAGGCCAGCAGCAGCCCGGTACTCAGCCCGGCCGACCGGCGCACTGCGAAGTTCATGGCGATCAGGCAGATGAAGGCCGCGATGAAGGCCACGAAGGCCACCCCGTGGCTCAGGTTCCGGCCCAGGTAGCTGCCCAGCGCGAAGAACCCGGCCGTGGCGGCGACGTACCACATCACCTGGCCGAACAGGGTGTGCGTGCGATCTGCGGCTGTCGCCCCGAAGGAGCGGTAGCTGAGCGAGGGATCCATCACATCATTGTGCATCGCCGCTGATAACGTCGCGCGGCCAGCGCCCGGCGACCGTTATCCCGGCCGGTGGCTAAAGCGGCGGGCAGCTACGGCGGCGGGGCGCCGTCTTCCAGAGACGCCACCGTCCCGGCCGCCAGGGCGTCCAGGCACGCGGCGATCCGCCGGGCCAGCGCCGGCGTTACCCGCTCGGCCACCTGGTCCGGGCACACGAACGCGAACCCGGCGAGCTCGCCGGCCGGCACGGCGATGGCCTCGGTTTCGCCAGCGGCCAGCACGCCGCCGTCATAGATCAGGACCAGCCCTTCCGGGCGCTCCGGCTGCGACGGCACCCAGTCCACGGCCAGCACGCGGCCTACCGGGCGGTCCAGCCCGAGCTCCTCGGCCACCTCCCGGCGGCAGGCGGCCTGCGGCGACTCCTCCGCCTCCACCGCGCCGCCCGGCAGGATCCAGGTGTCCTGGTAGACCGGCTCGACCAGCAGCACCCGGCCGGCCTCGTCCCGGTACAGCGCGCCGGCGCCGATCCGCTTGCGGGCCAGCGAGGCGAAGTACTCCTGCGGCGGCAGGAACTGGGCGTCGCCAGAACTCACTAGCCGCGCTCCGGGGCCTGGCCGCTGACCGACGCGGGCGGAAAGCGGAGCTCGGCATCGGTGATCTTGCGCCGGGCGGCGTCGGCGAGGTCGATGCCGAGGATGTCCGCGAGCAAGACCAGGTAGAGCAGGACATCGGCCATTTCCTCGCCCGCCCGGGTAGCGAGCGGGTCGCTCCGCGCCAGCCGCCGGGCATCGTCGGCGGGCAGCCACTGGAACAGCTCGGCGAGCTCGCCGACCTCGCCGACCAGGGCCAGCAGGACCGACTTGGGGTCATGGAACTGCCCCCAGTCCCGGTCATCGGAAAACTGCCTCATCCGGTCACGCAGCTCACTGAGATCCGGCACGGCCTCAGCATTCCATGTCGGGGGTCGCGGGCAGCGGCTGCCCTGGTCGTCAGCCAGGGTGGATCTCGAGCCAGGCCACCCGGCCGGCGGGGCTGCCGGTGATCCCCCAGCGGGTCGCGAGCCGGGCCACGATGAGCAGGCCGCGCCCGCGTTCCTCGTCCTGGTCGGGATCCGGGGTCCACGGGCCGCCGCGGTCTTCGACCTCCGCGCGGATGCGGCCGGCGGCGGTGGTCCAGAGCCGGATGATGAACTGGCCGCCAGGCTGGCGTGAGCTGCTGTGCAGCACGGCGTTGCTGGCCAGTTCCGAGACGCAGAGCACGACGTCGTCGGCCGCGCCGAGCCCGGTCAGCACGCCGGCCACGAACCGGCGGGCACTCGCGACTTGTAACGGCTGAGCCGCGAACGCCCGGGTGGCGGCCGCGACCGGCCGGGGATGGCTGCCCTGGGCCGGGCCCGCGGGCGCATGCCGGCCGCCGCAGACTGGGGCCTGGAGTTCGGGGGAGACAACGTCCGTGCCGGCCAGCGGGCCGGCCGTGCCGGCTGCTGCGCTCAATGTGCCGCCTTTCTGCCCGAGCTCGTCACTGACTGCAGCGGTGGTGCGCAGAGCCAATAATTCAGAAGGCCAGGTGCCCGTTGCTGCGGCATTCCCCCGGCTTCCCTACAGACGCTAACTCAGATCTCTAGAGATATCCAGAGGCTCATTGGCCTCGGCTTGTCCGTCATTCCTCAACAGAACGGCTTATCAGTCACAACCCTGCTATTGTGGCTCTCTAGAGAGGCTCATCGAAATGGGCCGCTAGGAGGGCCGGACCATGACAAACCCGAGCGGCCCGTCGCACGACCGGAAGTACCGCCTGATAGCCAGTGACCTGCGCGCGGCGATCAGTCGCGGCGAGTATCCCGCGCAAGCCCGGCTGCCCGGGGAAAACGACCTCATGCGGCAGTATCAGGTCGCGCGGATGACCGCCCGGCAGGCACTTGCGCAGCTGATCAATGAGGGCCTGGCCGTGGCGCGCAAGGGATCCGGCGTCTACGTCCGCGAATTCCGGCCGGTGCTGCGGGCCGGGGTCAGCCGGCTGTCCGCGCGCGGCTGGGGGTCCGGCCGGTCGATCTGGTCGGGCGAGTCCGATGACCGGGAGCTGAGCGTGGACCAGGTCGAGGTGCGCCGCACCGAGCCGCCCGACCACATCCGGCCGCTGCTTGACCTGCCGGACGATCCGGAGATCAAGGTCGTCGCCCGCAGCCGCCGGTACGTCCTGGACGGCAAGCCGGTCCTGGTGTCGGTCTCCTACCTGCCGGCGGCGCTGGCCGCGGGCACGATGATCGAGTACCAGGATGTAGGGCCGGGCGGGGTCTACGCGCGGCTGCGGGAGCTCGGTCATGCGCCGGCCCGGTTCCGGGAAGACCTGCGCTCGCGGATGCCCGAGCCGGAGGAGGCGCAGCGGCTCGAGCTTCCGCCCGGCACGCCCGTCGTGGATATCGTCCGCACGGCCTACACCGCGGATGGCGAGATCGTCGAGGTGAACGAGATGATGGCCGACGCCTCGGCCTACGTGTTCCGCTATGACTTCGACGCCTGACCGCCTGACCGCCTGACCGCCTGACCGATTGGCCGATTGGCCGATTGGCCGATTGGCCGATTGACGGCTGACCGGGACTACCGCGCGACCTCGCGGAGCCGGGCGGCGGCCGCCTCGGGGATCACGTCGCTGGCAAAGGCATCCATGGCAGATTCCGAGCCGGCCAGGTATTTCAGCTTGTCGGTCGTGCGGCGGGGCGTGAACAGCTCCAGGTGCAGGGCGAACAGGTCCCGGCCATCGCGGACCGGGGCCTGATGCCAGCCCGCGATGTAGGGCGCCGGCTCGGCGAACAGCCGGGCGAAGCGCCCGAAGATATCGAGCTCGACGTCGGCCAGCTCGCTCAGCTCGGCCGGGTCCAGGCTGGCCAGGTCGGGCACCCGCCGTCGCGGGTACAGGTGGATCTCGTAGGGCCAGCGCGCGGCGTGCGGCACGAACGCGGTCCAGCGCTTGGTGTCCAGGACCAGCCGGGAGCCGTCGGCGCGCTCGGCCGCCAGCACGTCGTCGTAGAGGTTGCGGAGAGTCCGGCGGGAGTAGGCGCGCGCCGAGGCCAGGGCCCGGTCGGTGCGCGGGGTGACGAACGGGTAGGCGTAGATCTGCCCGTGCGGGTGCGGCTGGGTCACGCCGATCTCGCGGCCGCGGTTCTCGAAGCAGAACACCTGCTCCACGCCCGGCAGCGCGGACAGCTCGGCGGTCCGGTCGATGAGTGCCTCCAGCACGAGCTCTACCCGCTCGCGGGACAGGTCGGCGAAGGAGGCGTCGTGATCGGAGGTAAAGCAGACCACCTCGCACCGGCCCGCCGCCGGGCGCTGCGGTAGCAGGTCGCCGGGTCCGCTGGCGGCTGGCTGGCCGCCCGCGGCACCGGCGGGCGCGGCGCTCAGGGCCGGGAACCGGTTCTCGAAGACCACGACCTCGTAGTCGGGGGCCGGGATCTCCGTCAGATGGCCCTCGGCCGACGGGCAGAGCGGGCAGTCCTGCGCCGACGGCAGGTAGCTGCGGTCCTGGCGGTGGCTGGCGTAGATCACCCAGGTGTCGAGGAACGGCTCGTACCTTAGCTGCGACGCGGTGTTCGCGGGCGGGAGGTCCCGGCGGTCGATCGCGTCCCTGTCCTGCCCGGCCTTCGCGTCGTAGTAGCTGAGTTCTCGCCCGTCGGCGAGCCGGATCGTCGTCTTGTGCACTCTGGTGGACCTTTCCGTAGACCCGCTCCGCCGCCGCCGCGGCCTGGAGACCACCCTGGGAACGATAGCCATGGGCGGGCAGGAGGTGGGAAGCCGCGGACCGCGCTAGCGTGACTGATGCCCGATCGAAAGGACCCGAGATGAGAAAGCTGATCGTGAATACCTTCCTGACCCTCGACGGTGTCATGCAGGCCCCGGGCGGCCCGGAAGAGGACGACAGCGGCGGCTTCGCGCACGGCGGCTGGTCGGTGAACTACTGGGACGAGCGGATGGGCCAGGTCATGGGCGAGGCGATGAGCGCGCCGTTCGCCCTGGTCCTCGGTCGCCGGACCTACGACATCTTCGCCGCGCACTGGCCGCACGCCACCGACGATCCCGGCGCCAAGCCGCTGAACGACGCGACCAAGTACGTCGCGTCGCGCAGCCAGCCCCTGCTCGAGTGGAGCAACTCGGTCCTGATCGACGGGGACGCGGCCGGGGGCATCGCGGCGCTCAAGCAGGAAGACGGGCCCGAGCTGCAGGTCCACGGCAGCGGGGACCTGATCCAGACGCTGCTGCGACACAACCTTGTCGATCAGTTCCGGCTGTGGGTCTTCCCCGTCGTCATCGGGTCGGGCAAGCGCCTGTTCGCGGAGGGCGCCATCCCGGCCGGACTGCGGCTCGTCGACAGCACGGCCTCCAGCACCGGGGTCATGATCGGCACGTACGAGCCGGCCGGCGAGATCGTCACAGGCTCGTTCGCCCTGGACTGACCGGTCGCTCCGGCCGGCCATCCTCCGCCCGCGGGCGCCCGGCGGCGCCGGCGCCGGCCCGGTCGGGCAGCGCCGCGAAGCGCCGGCAGACGGTGGCGGCGGTCTCGTCGGGCGGCGCCGCCCAGACCTGCTGGCTGAAGATCTCGACCTCGACGTAGCCGGCGTAGCCGGCCGCCAGCACCTGGGCCGAGATCGGCCCGAAGTCGATGTGCCCGTCGCCGATGTGGCCGCGACCCAGCAGCGTGTCCTGCGGCAGCGGCAGGATCCAGTCGCTGAGCTGGTAGCTGACGATCCGGCCGGCGGCCCGGCCAATGTCCTTCCCGAGCTGGGCGTCCCACCACAGGTGGTAGGCATCGACGACCACGCCCGCGGCGTCGGCCGGGAAGAGCGCCGCCAGGTCGACGGCCTCGCCCAGGCGGGAGATGACGCACCGGTCGGCGCAGAACATCGGGTGCAGCGCCTCGATGCCCAGCCGGACGCCGAGCCGCTGGGCGGTCGGCACCAGCTCGCCGAGCGCGTCGGCGATCATGCGCCGGGCCAGGCCCAGGTCCCGGCTGCCCGGCACGAGGCCGCCCGAGACCAGGATCAGCGTGTCCGCCCCGAGCTCGGCGGCCTCGGCGATGGCGGCGCGGTTGTCGGCCAGGGCGGCCGCGCGCGCGGCCGGGTCGGCGTGGGTGAAGAAGCCGCCCCGGCACAGGCTCGACACGTGCAGGCCCGCGGCCCGCACGGCGGCCGCCGATCTGGCCAGGCCCAGCTCGGCCACCCGGTCCCGCCACAGGCCGATGGCCGGGATGTCATGGCGGACGCACAGGTCCGCCGCGTCGGCCAGGCTCAGGTGCCGGACCGTCGCCTGATTGAGCGACAGCCTGCCGGTGTCAGTCACGCCCGCTCCGCCCGCGCCAGGTACTCCGTCATCCGATCGACGGCCAGGGCCGGGTCGCGCAGCGCGCCGGCCACGGCCGCCAGCTCGAACACCCGGATGAGGTGCGCGGGCGAGCGCCGCGCCTGCAGCCCGCCGAGCATCGCGAACTGCGGCTGCAGGCCGTTCAGCCAGGCCAGGAAGGCCACCCCCACCTTGTAGTACGGCGTCGGCTCCTCGAACACCAGCCTGCTCAGTTCGACGGTCGGGCCGATGGCGGCGTCGTAGCCCGCCAGGTCGCCGGCGTCCAGGGCGTGCAGGGCCGCCGCCGCGGGCGCGGCCATGGCAGCGAACGCGCCGAGCAGCGCATCACTGTGGCCCCGCGCGTCGCCCCGGATCAGCTTGGCGTAGTGGAAATCGTCGCCGGTGTAGAGGCGGACGCCCGGCGGCAGCCGGCGCCGGAGCGTGACCTCGTGGGCGGCGTTCAGGACGGACAGCTTGACGCCGCTGACCTGACCGCCGGAGCTCTCGATCAGCTCGATGACGGTGTCCGCGGCCGCGGCGAAGTCCGGGCTGCCCCAGTAGCCGCGCAGCGCGGGGTCAAAGGCGCCGCCGAGCCAGTGCAGGATGACCGGCCGCCGGGCCTGCTTGAGCAGGTCCCCGTAGACATCCAGGTAGTCCAGCGCGGAGCGGGCACTGGCGGCCAGGGCGCGGCTGGCCATCACGATGACCTCCGCCCCGGCGTCCTGCACGAACGCGACCTGCTCCGCATACGCCCGGCGGATGGCCGTGATCGGTTGCTCGCCGCCGGCGAGCTGGTCAGTTCCGGCGCCGCATGCGATCTGGCCGCCGACCTCGCTCGCCCGGGCCGCCGCCCGCTCGATGAGCTCGCGGGCCTGCGGCCAGGACAGCCCCATGCCGCGCTGGGCGGTGTCCATGGCCTCGGCGACGGCGAACCCGTGCGCCCACAGGTAGTCACGGAAGCCGATCGTGGCCGCCCAGTCGATCGCGCCGCCGGGGAGGGCGGCCACGTGCGCGGCGGCGTAGACCCGGCGGGTCACCGGGGGCGGATAGCTGGCGGCCCAGCCGGGCTCGGGGACGAGCACCGGCTCGGCCCGGCCGGGCAGCCGGATCTGCGCGGTGCTCATGCGGTCCGTGCGCATGCGGCCCGTGCTCATGCGCCGAGCCTCGGGACCTCGACGCGCCGCCCCTCCGCGGACGACTGCAGGGCCAGGCGGGCGAGCTGGACGCCCTTGGCTCCCTCGGCCAGGTCCCACGGGAACGGCGTGCCCTCGGCGGCATGCCGAAGGAACAGCTCCCACTGCACCTTGAACCCGTTGTCGAACGGTCCGTTATCTGGGATGTCCGTCCACTGAGCGAGGTAGTCGATGGGGTCGGGGAGGTCCGGGTTCCACACCGGCATCGGCGTGGAGACGCGGTGCTGGACGGCGCAGTTGCGCAACCCGGCCACCGCGCTGCCATGCGTGCCGTCGACGTGCAGCTCGACCAGCTCCCGGCGGTTGACGCGCACGGCCCAGGACGAGTTAACCGAGGCAAACGCGCCGCCCTCGAACTCCAGTAGCGCGTAGGCGGCGTCATCGGCGGTGACGTCATAGGGCGCGCCGGATTCGTCCCAGCGCCTGGGCAGGTGCGTGGCCTGCCGCGCGTAGAGGGCCGTGATCGGGCCGAACAGGTCCTCCAGGAGGTACTGCCAGTGCGGGAACATGTCCAGGACGATCCCGCCGCCGTCTTCCTTGCGGTAGTTCCAGGACGGCCGCTGCGCGGCGATCCCGTCTCCCTCGAAGACCCAGTAGCCGAACTCCAGCCGCACCGACAGGATGCGGCCGAAGAAGCCGTCGTTGATCAGCCGTCGCAGCTTGATCACGCCAGGCAGGAACAGCTTGTCCTGCACGACGCCGTGCGTGATCCCGGCTTCCCGGGCGGCGGCGGCCAGGCGGAGCGCGCCGTCCAGCGAGTCGGCGACGGGCTTCTCGGTGTAGACATGCTTGCCGGCCGCGATGGCCCTGGCCAGGCTCGGCTCGCGGGCCGAGGTGACCTGCGCGTCGAAGTAGACCTCCACGGCCGGATCGGCCAGGACCTCGTCCAGGCTGGTCGACCAGCGCTCCAGGTGGTGCCGCTCCGCGATGGCGCGCAGCCGCTGCTCGTCGCGCCCGACCAGCACGGGCTCGGGGTAGACGACCGTCCCGTCGTCGAGGCGGACGCCGCCCTGCTCGCGGATGCTGAGCAGGGACCGGACCAGATGCTGCCGGTAGCCCATCCGGCCGGTAACACCGTTGACGGCGACGTAGACGACCTTGCGTGACATGGACAACCCTTCGTGGCGGCTCCGTGCCATGGCCCCGCGCTGTTAGCCAGCGCGTTCCCGCCAGTGCGTTAGCCCGCCCGTGGTCTGGGAAAGCACTTTCCAAGATTAGGCTGAGCCGGAAAGCCAGGTCAACCGGCGGAGCTGCCGGCGGCCCGGTGCGCCGGGGGGACAGGGCGGCGCGGCGGACCCGGGCGCGGCGCGGCATCGGCGCCAGGAGACATGCCGGAGCGGGAGCCACAGTGAAAGGCGGGCGGCAGTGACGGACATCGGCCAGGGCACTCGGCGCCCCAGGGCCAGCAGCAGCGGCAGCGGGCCGGAAGCCGGCTATCCGCAGTCCCGGGTGACCCTGCAGGACGTCGCCGACCAGGCCGGAGTGTCGCTGACCACGGCCTCCAGGGTCCTCAGCGAGGGCTCCCGGCGAGTCGGCCCGGCCATGACCGACCGGGTCAACCGGGCGGTCGCCGAGCTCGGCTACCTGGCCAACCTGCAGGCCAGGGCCGTCGCCACGGGCCAGAGCAGCACGGTGGGCATCGTTGTCCATGACATCTCCGACCCTTACTTTTCCTCGATCGCTGCCGGGCTCATCGAGATCGCCTACGAGCATGGCCTGCTGGTCTGCATCTCCAGCACTGCGGCGCGGGAAGCGGGGGAGCGAGAGTACGTGTCGCTGATGCGGGCCCAGCGAGCGCGCGCGGTCATCCTGATCGGCAGCCGCTCCGACGACTCGCGGGCCCGCGCCGAGCTGTCCGCCGAGATCGGCGCCTTCGTCCGCGCGGGCGGCCGGGCGGTCGCCGTCGGTCAGGACCTGCTGGGCGTGGACACGATCATGCCGGAGAATGCGGCGGGCGCCGAGGCGCTGGCCCGCGCCCTGGCCGCGCTCGGGCACCGGAGCTTCGCCGTGCTAGCGGGACCGCGCGGCCTGCTGACCGCGCGTGACCGGGTGGACGGGTTCCGGGCCGGGCTGGCGGTCTGGTCAGTAGAGCTGGACCCGCGCCGCGTGGTGCACGGCGAGTTCACCAGGGACGGCGGCTATGAGGCGATGAGCGGGCTGCTGGCGGCGGGTGTCCGGCCGGACTGCGTCTTCGCGGTCAACGACGTCATGGCGGTCGGCGCGCTGGCCCGGCTGCGGGCCGAGGGGCTGGCGGCACCCGCCGACATCGCCGTCGCCGGCTTCGATGACATCTCGACGCTGCGCGACATCTACCCGCCGCTGACCACGGTCCGGCTGCCCCTGAAGCGGATGGGGGAGATGGCGGCGAACCTGGTCCTCGCCGACGCCGATCCCGCCCACCCCAGGATCGTGCCGGTCCCCGGCGAGGTGATCCTGCGCGACAGCACCCTCCCGCGCCCCCCGCCCCGCTAGCTCCCGGCACCCGCTCCCGCACCCGCGACTTCCGCACCCGCGACTCTCGCGCCCGCGCCCGCACCCGCACCCGCACCCGCACCCGCGACTCTCGCTCCCGCGCGCGTGGATGTCCCGTTCCTGACCCGCTGGGGTTACCGCAGGGACATCCACGCTGCCCGCGCCTCGTGCGGTGTCCACACCGGCGCCGCCGCTCCGTCCCGGCCAGTCACGTCCTCTTGCGCCGCCGTGTCCGGGTCAGGTACTTTCGCCTGACTGGAAAGCGCTTGCCAAGGTCGACGGCGCGAACCCAGGGAGCTGCCGGGCGCGCGGGCTCCGGCTTCGCCTAGATACGGAGAACGTCGTGGGATCTGGCCAGCAGGCGTGGCACGAGGCCATCTTCGTGGGGGGTGCCTTCGGGCGGCCCGCGGCCGGCGGCACGCTCGAGGTGCGGGACAAGGCGACCGACGAGATTTTCGCGACGGCAGGCCTGGCCGCCGACGCCGACGTGGACCGCGCCGTCGCCGCGGCCGCCGTCGCCCAGCCGGACTGGGCCGCCCGGACCTACGCCGAGCGAGCCGAACTGCTGCGCGGCGTCGCCGCAGCGCTCGCGGAAAGGGCCGGGCCGCTGCGCGAGCTCATCATGCGCGAGACCGGCTGCATCGGCGGCAAGGCCGACTACGAGATCGCCGCGGCGACGAGCGAGCTGACCGAGGCGGCGGCGCTGGCCTCCCGTGCCACCGGCGAGATCCTCCCGTCGGCCCATCCTGGCCGGTTCTCGCTGTCCGAGCGGGTCCCGCTCGGCCTGGTCGGGGCCATCACCCCGTGGAACTTCCCCCTGGTGCTGGGCATGCGGGTCATCGCGCCCGCCATCGCGCTCGGCAACGTGGTGCTGCTCAAGCCCTCACCGGAGACCCCGCTCAGCGGCGGCCTGGCCATCGCCGAGCTGTTCGACGCGGCCGGAGCCCCGGCGGGCGTGTTCCAGGTGCTGCCGGGCGACGTGGCGGTCGGCCAGCGCCTGGTCACCCACCCGGACGTCGCGATGATCCATTTCACCGGGTCCACCACGGTGGGGCGGGAGATCGCGCGGACGGCCGGCGGGCTGCTCAAGCAGGTCTCGCTCGAGCTGGGCGGCAACAACGCGCTGATCGTGCTCGACGACGCCGACCTGGAGCAGGCCACGATGATCGGCGCCTGGTCCGCCTTCCACTACCAGGGCCAGACCTGCATCACCGCCGGCCGCCACATCGTGCAGCGCGCCGTCGCCGACGCCTACGTCGCGGGCCTGGCGGCCCGGGCCGATGCGATCACCCTCGGTAATACCGTGACGCAGGAGGTCGGGCTCGGCCCGATGATCAACTCGCGTCAGCTGGACCGGGCCCGGACCATGCTGGACGAGGCGGTCGCGGACGGGGCGAAGGTCGTGGCCGGGGGCACCGTCTCCGGGCGGTTCTTCCGGCCCACCGTGGTGACCGGCGTCAGCGCTCAGTCCCGGCTGTGGACCGAGGAAATCTTCGCGCCCATCGCGCCGGTGCTGGTGGTCGACGGGGACGATGAGGCGGTCGCGGTCGCCAACGACACGCCCTACGGGCTGGTCAACTCCGTGCTGGCCGGCGATCCCGGCCGGGGCGTGCAGGTAGCGCGCCGGCTGCGGGCCGGGATGGTGCACGTCAACGACGCCACGCCGCAGGACGAGGCGCTGGCCCCGTTCGGCGGCATCGGCCAGTCCGGCCTGGGCGGCCGGTCCGGCGGCGATTCCAACCTCGAGGAGTTCACGCAGCGGCGCTGGCTGACCGTGAATCCCGGGCCCGCTCACTATCCGTACTAATCCCGCATCCTCCGCACCCTTCCGTGCGGGCAACCGATGTCACACAATTCCAGGACAGCCTCTGGTCATGCACAGCACCGCCCGGCCGCACCGTTGCAGCCTTCCAACCACCGGCAGGACCGCCCCCGGCCGCACCGCAGCACCGCAGCCAGGCGGCAGACATGAGGAGTAAGTATGAGTGAGGCGGCTCCCGTTCCGTTCTCCGAAACCAAGGCCCCCGAGGCTCCTGAGCGGCTGAACCGCGGCGCGCTCAGCCTGCTGGATATCTCGGCCTCCACGATGGCCAACATCGGCCCGGCCTACAGCTTCTACTTCGGTTTCGGCCTCATTGTCATCACGGCGGGAGTGGCCGCCCCGCTGACGATCATCGTGGCCGGCATCGCCGTCGCGCTGCTCGGCAACACGCTGTCGCAGTTCTCCCGCGCGCAGCCGTCGACCGGCGGCTTCATCACCTTCGTGGGCAAGACCTTCGGCGGCACGAGCGCCGTGACGACCGCGTTGCTCTGCGGCGCTGGCTACATCATCGCCATCTCGTCGGTGCTGGCCGTCTCCGGCGGGTTCCTGGCCCTGACGCTGCAGTACTACTTCGGCTGGAACATCCCGTGGATCATCCTTTCGGTGCTGCTCACCGGGGGCGCCGTCGTCATGATGCTGCGCGGCGTGGGCGTCTCGACCAAGCTCGCGGGCTTCTTCTTCGGCTTCGAGATGCTGGTCCTGGTCGTCGTCTCGGTCGTGCTGCTGATCAAGAATGGCGGCCACCTGAGCTTCGCGCCGTTCGAGCCGAAGCACATCACCAACGGCTTCAGCGGCCTGGCCGCCGGCTTCCCGCTGGCCGTGTACCTGTTCATCGGCTGGGAGAACTCGGCGGCGCTGGCCGAGGAGACCGACAACCCCCGACGTAACGTGCCGCGGGCCGTCTTCCTGTCCGTCGCCCTGATGGCGGTCAGCTATGTCCTGTTCGCCTACGCCACGGTGACCGGGTTCGGCTACAACGCGGCCAAGCTCACCGCGCCCTCGGACCTGATTCCGTTCATCACCGTCGCCCACGGGGCCCTGGCCGCCTTCGCCTTCTTCGCCTACCTGGCCGGGCTGACCTCTACCCTGGGCGTGCTCATCTCGGCGGTGAACTCGCAGGCCCGGCTGATCTTCAATGCCGGCCGGGAGGGCCTGCTGCCGCGGTGGATCGGCAGGGTGCAGCCGACCCGGCAGGTGCCGCGCAATGCCATCTTCACCTTCGTCGGAATCGCCGGCCTCATCATCGTCGTCTGGGGCCTGGGCCACCTGATCGGCGGCAACGGTGGCAGCATGAGCCCGTTTACCTTCTTCGACGAGTCCGGCACCATGGGCACGATCCTGATCCTGGTCGTCTACTTCCTGGCCAACCTGGCCCTGCCGTTCTACTACCGCAGGTACCGGCCGCAGGAGTTCAACGTTCTCAGGCACCTGATCCTGCCGGTCCTCGGCATGATCGCGATCGCCATCCCGGTCTACTACCTCAGCAAGCCCGGACAGGCTGCGCCCTATAGCTGGTTCCCCTATGCAGCCCTGGCCATCATCGTGGTGGCGGTGATCTACGCCCTCGTGCTGACCAGGCGTGACCCGGCGATCGGGGACCGGGTGGGCTCGATCGTGGCCGACGAGTAGGGCAAGGCGGACCAGCTGGGCACGGCTGGCTGCGCCGGGAGCATCCGTTTCGACACCTGGGAGTTCTGCCATGACGGACACCGTAACCAGCTCGGCTCTCGCGCCGGGCGCGCTCCCGGCGCATCCCCTGAGCCCGGCGACGGCCGCGGAGTACCTGGCCGGCCGGGAGATCCTGGCCGCGGCCGGGCTGCTGGCCGAGCCGGTGCGGTTCGCCTACTACGGGCTGGAGGAGCCGCCCAAGGACCAGGTACTGGCCGCCGCCGGAGAGCCCGACCGCCGGCTGCGCGCCTTCCTGATCGACGTGACCTCCGGTGAGGCCAGCGACGTGGTGCTGTCGCTGTCCGGGCAGCGGGTCGTCAGCCGTGCGGTGCTGGACCCGCGCACCGACGGGCAGCCGCCCATCCTTGATGGTGACTTCGCCGCGGTCGAGGAGATCGTGCACGCCGACCCGGCCTGGCGGGCCGCCATGGCGCGGCGCGGCCTGACCGACGTGACCAAGATCCGCGCCTGCCCGCTCACGGCCGGCCACTTCGCGGTGGCCGGCGAGGAGGGCCGCCGGATGGTCCGGGTGCTGGCCTTCGTCCAGGAGCGCGAGCACGACCTGGCCTGGGCCCATCCCGTGGACGGCCTGTGCGCCTACGTCGACCTGGTCGAGAAGCGGGTCTTCGAGATCGTCGACGAGTTCGAGCTGCCGGTGCCCGCCGAGTCCGGCGACTACGACGACCCGGCGGTGCGCGGGCCGCACCGCGACACGCTGCGGCCGATCGAGATCACCCAGCCGGAGGGCCCGAGCTTCACCCTGGACGGCCATCTGCTGCGGTGGCAGGGCTGGTCGATGCGGATCGGCTTTGACGCTCGCGAGGGGCTGACCCTGCACCAGGTCGGCATCGACGAGGGCGGCCGCACCCGGCCCCTGGTCTACCGGGCCTCGATCCCGGAGATGGTCGTCCCCTACGGCGACCCCAGGTTCCGGTACTGGCAGAGCTACTTCGACACCGGCGAGTACCTCGTGGGGAAGTGGGCGAACTCGCTGGAGCGGGGCTGCGACTGCCTGGGCGAGATCGCCTACCTGGACGCCACAGTGACCGACGACTTCGGCGCGCCCCGGCAGATCCCCAACGCCGTCTGCATCCACGAGGAGGACTTCGGAATCCTCTGGAAGCACACCGACATCTTCAACGGCTCGGCCCAGTCCCGCCGGCAGCGCCGCCTGGTCGTCTCGTTCTTCACCACGGTCGGCAACTACGACTACGGCTTCTACTGGTACTTCTACCTGGACGGCACCATCGAGTGCGAGATCAAGCTGACCGGCGTGCTGTTCACCGCCGCGCACGACGGCGGGGACACGCGCTACTCCACGCAGGTCGCGCCAGGGCTGGGCGCACCGGTCCATCAGCACCTGTTCTGCGCCCGGCTGGACATGACGGTCGACGGGCTGGCCAACGCCGTCGAGGAGGTCGACGTGGGCGGCCTGCCCATCGGCCCGGACAACCCCTACGGCAACGCGATTGCCCAGACGGTGACCCGGCTGAGCCGGGAGTCGCAGGCCGCCCGCCGCGCCGACGGCTCGCGCGGCCGTACCTGGCGGGTGCTCAACACCGAGCGGGCCAACCGCTTCGGCCGCCCGGTCAGCTACACGCTGTACCCCGAGGCCACACCCGTGCTGCTGGCCGACCCCGCCTCGTCCGTGCACGCACGGGCCCGCTTCGCGACCAACCACCTGTGGGTCACTCGCTACGAGCCGTCGCACCGCTACCCGGCCGGCGACTTCGTCAACCAGCACCCCGGCGGCGCGGGCCTGCCCGAGTTCGCCGCCCGCGATCATGACATCGACGGCGCGGACATCGTGGTCTGGCACACCTTCGGGCCGACGCACTTCCCGCGCCCGGAGGACTGGCCCGTCATGCCGGTGGCCCGCTGCGGGTTCACGCTCAAGCCGACCGGGTTCTTCGGCCGGAACCCGACCCTCGACGTGCCGCCGCCCGCCGGGCACTGCTCGGCAGGCTGATCCGTCCAGGACTGGTAACGGTTCCTCGGCCAGGCGGCCCGAACCCGGGTCGGTTATACCGGGAGCGCGGCAGGCCTGCGCAGCGAGGTCGCGGTGACCGCCGACGGAGCGGGGGACGACCTCGGGCATGGGGTAGCGTCCGAGCCGTGCACAGTGTCTTCTATGAGCAGGCCGGCCCCGGCGTGTTCGTCTCGACGCCGTCGACCATCGGGCCGTGGAGCGGCGACGCCCAGCACGGCGGGCCGCCGTCCGCGCTGGCCGCGCACCTCCTGGAGGCTCATCAGCGCGTCCCCGGCCAGCGGCTGGCCAGCGTCACCGTGGACATCCTGCGGCCGGTGCCGATCGGCAAGCTGACGGCCCGGACCCAGGTCGTCCGGCCCGGGCGGCGGGTCGCGCTGCTGGAGACGGTCCTGGAGGCCGGCGGGCAGGAGGTCCTGCGGGCCCGCGGCTGGCGGATCGAGGTCGCCGCCGACCCGGTGCCGGAGACGGCGCACGACGGCGAGCCGCCCGCACTGCCGCCCCGGCAGCCGCCGGTCAGCTTTCCCGGCGCTCAGGCGGAGGGCTACCTGACGGCCATGGAATGGCGCTACGTCGCCGGGGGCGGCTTCGACCAGCCCGGCCCGGCCGCGGCCTGGATTCGCCCCATGATCCCGCTGCTGCCCGAGCATGAGCTGTCCCCGATGTCCCGCGCGCTGCTGGTCGCCGACTCCGGCAATGGCCTGAGCTCCATGCTCGATCCGGCCCGGTACCTGTTCCTCAACGTGGACCTGACGGTCGGGCTGCACCGCGATCCGGCGGGCGAGTGGCTGCTGCTCGACGCGAGCACGGCCATCGGCGTGGCCGGCACCGGGCTGGCGACCAGCACCCTGTCGGACACCACCGGACCGTGCGGGCGGGGCATGCAGACGCTGCTGGTCGCGCCGCGGGGCTAGCCGCCCGCCCGGTCGCTCAGGTCCAGCAGGTCGGGCAGGTCGCCGCCGCCGTCATCGGGGGTCACCAGCCTCAGCTCGTCCTCGTCTGCGTCCCCCGCCAGGGCCGGCCCGCCGGCCCGGTCGCCGGCCGTGGTGAGCGGCTGCGGCACGGCGGGCAGCACGGTGTCGAAGTAGGACTTGGCCGCGGCCGTAGTGCCCACGTCCCGGCCCGCGTCCTCGGACAGGTACCAGCGGTGCTCGAGGATCTCATGGAAGATCTCCGGCGGGGAGAGCCGGCCGCGCAGGCTGGCGGGGATCGAGGCGACGACGGGATCGTAGATGTCCTCGAGCCAGCGGTGCGCCGCGACCGTCTCGGACACCGCATAGCCGTTCTTCTGCTCCAGGTAGCCGCGGAAGCTGGCGATGTCGTTGCGGAGGCGGCGGGCCTGGTTCTCGTCGGCGATGATGCCCGTCTCCCGGAACAGCTCACGGCTCTGCTGACCGGACTCGGCGACCTTGGTCCGCACGCGCAGCCGGGTGCCTTCCGGCGAGCTGACCAGTTCCACCTCGTCCGCCTCGAAGCCGAGCTCGTTGAGGCGGCGCAGCCGGTCGGCGATGCGATAGCGCTGGTCCTCCGGGCGCAGGATCTCTTCCCTGGTCAGCTCGTCCCACAGGCGGGCATAGCGGCGTTGCAGCTTGTCGATCACATCGAACGGGTCGACCTCGGGCGGCAGCAAGTCGCCCGCCTGCAGGTCCAGCAGCTCACCGAAGACGCGCTCGCCGGCCAGCTCCAGGTCCCAGTTGCGCTGGCCGTCGGTCAGCGCGTTGTGCTGCTCGCTGGTCTCGGCGTCGACCAGGTAGGCCTCCAGGGCGCCGGCATCGGAGCGGAACAAGGCGTTGGACAGCGAGCAGTCGCCCCAGAAGAACCCGGACAGGTGCAGCCGGGCCAGCAGCTCGACCAGCGCGTTGAGCAGGCGGTCGGCCGGCTGGCCGACCCGCGGGTTGGAGAACAGCGCCCGGTAGGTGGTGGAGTAGTCCAGGTACCGGGTGACCAGGATCGCGTCTTCGTCCCGGCCCCGGTCCACGACGATCCCGACCACCTCGACGGCCGGCACGTTCAGCTCGCTCAGGGTCCGCAGCAGCCGGTACTCGCGCCGGGCCAGCCGCTCGCTGATGGACTTCAGCGCGTACAGCTCGCCGCTGTCGGCGATGAACCGGACGACATGCCGGGAGATGCCCCGCTGCCGGATCTCCACCAGGCGCTCGTCGCGCCAGTCGGCCAGCGGCTGCTCCCAGGGCAGGGTCAACAGGCCCGCCGCCTCGTCCGCAGGTGGGCTGAAGACGAACCTCACCAGACCGTGCCGCCTCCCTGGGCTCGTGCCTGCAACTACGGTGACCGGTGCCGGTCCTCCGGCCGAGACCCGCGCCAGGCTTTCCGGCTTCGCTCCAGTCTGCCCGCCGCAGCCGCCCGCTGGCCAGCCGAGCCGCCTGGCGGAACGACATGGCCATGCGGTTGCGCGCGGCGCATCAGGGCGGCCTCGCGAGGCCGCCGCGGGGGAATGTGGTGCCGGTGGGGCTGCCAGGGCCAGCGTGACGTTCCCGGGAATCAGGCTGACCGAGAGCCCGGATGCGAGCAACGTGGCTGGGCCGGAGCTGCCGCTGGGACGACAGCGGTGACCCAGCCACGACGTTGGGACATCTTGACGGTGCCGCCGGAACGGCAGCAGCGGCCCAGCCACGCCGCTGGCAGGCCGATTCGGCGCCGGATTCGTGCCGCTCTCCGGTGCCGCAGGGCGTCATGAGTGGGCCTCTACTGCTACGCCGGATCTCCAGCGCTGGCTGAGGCTCGCCGGCTCGCTAACCGCCGTCGCAGCCCAGCGTTCCGTCTGACGCGCTCCCTCCGGTCGCCCAGCCTCCTGGGAGCGCCCTCCGGGCGCCACGCGACCATGGTGGCAGCTGACCTAGTCCGTCGCCAGCGGCCTAGGAGCCAGTACAGGAGGAACCAACCGCCCAGCACAGGCCGAAGCCACGACAAGTGCAGGCACCCGGCAGGCGACGAACGACCGGCAGCACAGGCCGAAACGACGGCCAGCACCGCAGCGGGGACCGTCGGCCGCCCGGCGCAGGCGGTCCGGCTCAGGGCCGGGCTGCGATGAGCACCTCGACCCGGAACGGCTCGGTGACCACGCCTGAGGGATGCAGGTCCAGGACGGCGGCACGGACGTCGCTGCTGAACGCCAGGGCCCTGTCTCCCAGGAGCGCCGGGGTGGAGAACGAGTACGACAGCTGCAAGCCCGCGACCTCCTCAACGGTCAGCTGCCGCGACCATGACCAGGTCAGCGTCCGCAACGCGCGGAACGGCGAGCTGGCCAGGACATCGCGGTGACTGTAGATGCCAGTCCCGGCGCGGCGCCCGGCGCCCAGATACCGGTCCCGGATCCGGGCGATCGCCTGCACCCAGTCAGGCTGCTCACTATCACCGAGAACGTCATTGATAACGACCACCGCCCCGCCCGGTGGCAGCACCTCGTCCAGGGCAGCCAGGACGACGGGCCGGTCAGTCCAGTGAAACGACGCGGCGAACACCGCCAGATCGGCTCCCCGCCCGGCCAGCGCGGCGATCTGGCTCGAGTCCCCCTCCAGCCAGATGATGTTGCCTGCCCTGGCCGCCCGGGCCGCCTCCCGGCCGCGCGCCAGCATGCCCGCGACGGGATCGATCGCCACGACAGCCTGAACATGACGGGCCAGCGGGATCGTGAGCTGGCCGGTCCCGCACCCGATGTCCAGCACGCGCTGAGTGCCGTCCAGCCCGGCGTCAGCCGCCAGCGCGTCCACCAGGCCCTGCGGGTAACCCGGCCGGTACCGCGCATAGTAGGCAACAGCCGAGCCGAACAACTGCTGAGGAACGCAGTCCACCGTCCATCGCCTCCCGGCGGGGCTGGGTAGAGAATCAGTATCCGAGGCGGAGCGGAACGCACTGAATGAGGCCGATCAGGTGCTGAGGACGAGTTGACTGAGGCTAGCCCGCACGATCCCGGCGCCGGCGCGGTTCCCGCGCCGTTCCTGGTCGCCCTGCCCGCGCCCGGGCGCACCGCCGGCGGCCGCACCGGCCTGCTGGTCGTGCCGCGGCCGGGCGAGCTGCCGGCGGTCTGGGCCGGCCCCCTGAGCAGCGATAACGCCAGCCGGGCGATCCTCGCCGACGCGCACCAGGCGGCCGCGGCCGGCGGTCAGTGCGGACTGCTGCCCGAGCACGCGGCCGGCTGGTACGGCCGGCCCGGCCTGTCGGGCTACCGGCTCGGCGGTCCTGGCGGGCTGCCCGCCGCGGGGCGGGACTGGTCGCCCCTCTTCCGGCCCGCCCGGCCGCTGCCTGCGGGCAGCAGCGCGCGCATCGAGGCCGACGATGAGGTCGCCGGGCTGGCGCTGGCCACGGACATCGAGGCGGTGCCCGGCGGCGCGATCCGGTGCCGCCACACCCTCACCAACGCCGGCGAGCAGCCGTACGTCGTCGAGAGCCTGGAGGTCGTCCTCCCGCTGCCCGGCCGGGCGGGCGAGATCCTGGACTTCACCGGCCGCCAGCTGGCCGAGCGGGTCCCGCAGCGGCAGCCGATCAACGACGGCCTCTGGCTGCGCGAGGGACGGCGGGGCCGCACCGGTCATGACAGCGCCACCGTCGTCGTGGCCGGCGTGCCGGGGTTCCGGTTCGGCGGCGGCGAGGTCTGGGGCGTGCACGTCGCCTGGAGCGGCAACACGGTGTACCGCGTCGAGCGGCTGCGCTCGGGGGTGACGACGGCCGGCGGCGGCGAGCTGCTGCTGCCCGGCGAGGTGGTGCTCGGGTCCGGCGAGTCCTACGCCACCCCCTGGGTGTACCTGGCCGCCAGCCAGGCCGGCCTCGATGACCTGGCCGCGCAGTTTCACGGGTACCTCAGGTCGCTGGCCGCACATCCGGGCTCGCCGCGCCCGGTCAACCTCAACGTCTGGGAGGCCGTCTACTTCGATCACGACCTGCGCAAGCTGACGGCACTGGCCGACATCGCGGCGGGGCTCGGGGTCGAGCGGTACGTCCTGGACGACGGCTGGTTCCGCGGCCGCCGCGACGACCGCGCCGGGCTGGGCGACTGGTGGGTCGATGAGCAGGTCTGGCCCGGCGGCCTGCACAAGCTCATCGACTACGTCCGGGGCCGCGGCATGACGTTCGGGCTGTGGCTCGAGCCGGAGATGGTCAACCCCGACTCCGACCTGTACCGCGCGCATCCCGACTGGATCCTCGCCACGGGGCAGCGGGTGCCGCGGCTGCAGCGCCATCAGCTCGTCCTGGACCTGACCCGTGCCGAGGTGGCCGGCTACCTGCTGGAGCGGATCTCCGGGCTGCTGGCCGAGTACGAGATCTCCTACGTCAAGTGGGATCACAACCGTGACCTGCTCGACGCGGGCAGCGCGGCCCGCGCGGGCGCGCCCGCCGTGCACGACCAGACGCTGGCGTTCTACCGGCTGCTGGACGAGCTGCGACGCCGGCACCCCCGGGTGGAGTGGGAGAGCTGCGCGTCCGGCGGCGGCCGCGTGGACCTGGCCATCCTGGAGCGGGTTCAGCGCATCTGGCCCTCGGATATGACCGATGCCCTGGCCCGGCAGGCCATCCAGCGCTGGACCGGCCAGCTCGTCCCGCCCGAGTACCTCGGCGCGCACGTGTCCGCGCCGTTCTCCCACCAGACAGGCCGCTACCTGCCGCTGGCACTGCGCTGCGCCACCGCGCTGTTCGGCCACTTCGGTATCGAGTGGGACCTGAGCCAGGCCAGCGCGAGCGACCCGGGGGCGCTGGCCGAGCTCCGCGCCTGGACTGACCTCTACAAGGCCCAGCGCGAGCTGATCCACTCGGGCCGGGTGGTCCGGGCCGACATGCCCGACGACACGGCCTGGGCGCACGGCGTCGTCGCCGCCGACCGGTCCGCGGCGCTGATGAGCTACGTGCAGCTCGGCCAGCCGCGGCAGGAGCGGCCTGCCGCCCTGCGGGTACCCGGGCTGGACCCGGCCCGGCGCTACTGCATCACTGACCTCACGCCCGGCGGGGATCGGCCGGGCCGGCCGAGGCGCCGGGCACCCGCGGGCCTGGCCGAAGAGGAGATGTCGGGGGCGGCGCTGGCGGACATCGGGCTGGCCATCGCGGCGCAGCCGCCGCTGACGGCCATCGTGGTGCTCGTCGCGGCCAGCGACTGACCCGCCCGCGCGCGGCAGCTTTCCGGTCAGCCAGCGGGCAGGCGGCCAGCGGGCGAGCCGGGGTCAGCGGATGCGGCGAGCGCCGGCGGAGGGCACCGCCTCGATGAACCGCGGCGCGGGCCAGCCCTCCCGCGCGAACCGGCTGGCGATGGCGGCCCGGAGCGACGGGGCGCGGTCGGCGTAGACGAGCGCGATGACCGAGCCGCCGAAGCCCCCGCCGGTCATCCGCGCGCCGCAGGCACCGGCCTGCAGCGCCGTCTCGACCGTCGCGTCGGCCGCTGGCCACGACACCTCGAAGTCATCGCGCAGTGACGCGTGCGAGGCGGTCAGCACCGGCCCGATGCCGGCCAGCTGACCAGCGCGGAGCAGGGCGGCCGCGGCCAGGACGCGGCTATTCTCCGTGACGACATGCCGAGCCCGCCGCTGCAGTAGCGGGTCGAGGCCGGCTAGCTCCGAGCTGTCCGTTATATCCCGGAGGGATCGGACACCGAGGGCAGCAGCCGCGTCCTCGCAGGCCTTGCGGCGGGAGCCGTACCCGCCGTCGGTGAGGGCGTGCCGCACCCGCGTGTCGATGACCAGCAGCGCGAGCCCGGCCGCCGGCGGGTCCAGCGGCACGGCGGTGCCGATCCCGCTGCGGCAGTCCAGCAGCAGCGCGTGGCCGGCCTGGCACAGCAGGGCGGCCGACTGGTCCATGATGCCGGTGGGCGCGCCCACGAAGTCGTTCTCCGCGCGCCGGGCGATGTCGGCCAGCTGCGGCCGCGGCACGGTCAGGCCGTGCAGCTCGGTGAGAGCCAGGGCGACCGAGCATTCCAGCGCGGCGGAGGAGGACAGCCCCGCTCCCAGGGGGAGGTCGGAGTCGAAGGCCATGCTCACCCCGCCGATCGGGTATCCCGCCGCGCGCAGGGCCCAGGCCACCCCGGCGGGGTAGGCGGCCCAGCCGTCGACCGAGCCCGGCCGCAGCTCGTCGAGCGGCAGCCGGACATCGGCGCCGTCCGCCTGCCGGGAGGTCAGCGCGAGCAGTCCGTCATCGCGCCGGGCCGCGGCGGCGCTGACTCCGGGGCCGATCGCCAGCGGGAGAGCGAACCCCTCGTTGTAGTCGGTGTGCTCGCCGACGAGGTTGACGCGGCCCGGCGCGCGCCAGGCTCCCCGCGCCTGCTCGCCGTACTGCTGCCCGAACAGGGCGGTCGCGTCGTCGCGCGCAACGGGGCCGGTCACGTGCCGGGTGCCGCGCGGTTCAGCGGGTACCTGCCCTGGCCTGCGTGAACGTCCATGCGTCCGCCACCATGTCGGTCAGGCTCCGGGCTGGCCGCCAGCCGAGGCCGGCGCGGATCTTGGCCGAGGACGCGACCAGGACGGCCGGGTCCCCGGGCCGGCGGCCGGCCATCTTGGTCGGGATGTCGCGCCCCGTCACGTCGCGGCAGGCCGCGAGCACCTCGCGGTTGGAGAACCCCGATCCGCTGCCGAGGTTATAGACCTGGTGCTGCCGCGGGGCGCAGGCGGTCAGGGCCAGCAGGTGAGCCTGGGCCAGGTCAGCGACGTGGATGTAGTCCCGGACGCAGGTCCCGTCGGGCGTGGGGTAGTCGTCGCCGAAGATCCGCAGCTCGCCGGTGCCGGTGAACGCGGTCGCCAGCACGTTCGGGATCAGGTGCGTCTCGGGGTCGTGCCGCTCGCCGAGCCAGGCGCCGGCCCGCTCCCGGTAGGCGCCGGCCACGTTGAAGTAACGCAGGCTGACCGCGCCGAACCCGTGCAGCCGGGCATACTCGGCCAGCGCCGTGTCGACCGCGAGCTTGGAGGCGCCGTAGGGACTGGTCGGCCGGGGCGGGGCGGTCTCCTCGATCGGGACGGACTCCGGCTCGCCGTAGACCGCGGCGGTAGAGGAGAACACGATGCGCCGCACCCCCGCCGCCCGCATGGCCTCCAGCAGGGCCAGGCTCCCGCCCAGGTTGTGCTGCCAGTAGCGGGCGGGCTGGGCCACGGACTCCCCGACCAGGGACTTGGCGGCGAAGTGCAGCACGGCGTCCATGCCGTCCGCCAGCACCGCGGCGGCCCGGTCCCGCAGATCGCCCTCGATGAACTGGGCGCCGGCCGGCACCGCGTCCACGTGCCCAGTGGACAAGTCATCGAGTACCACCACGGCATGGCCATCCTCGATGAGCTGGGCGGCGACGACGCTGCCGATATATCCGGCGCCCCCGGTGACCAGCAGCTTCATGCGCTCTCCCGAAAGCGTCTGCAATGACTCTCCCCGCAGCCTAGTGCTGGGCGGACTTACGTGCGCGGTAGGCCGCGACGTGCACGCGGTTACCGCAGGTGCGATTGTCGCAGTATCGCCGTGACCGATTGCGGGAGAAGTCGATGAAGACGTCCCGGCAGTCGGGGGACTGGCAGGTGCGGACCCGGTCGGTCTCGCCGGTCACCACCAGCCGGGCCAGGCCCATGGCCAGCTGAGCGGCCACCCGGTCGGCGAGCGGCGCGCTGGGCCGCGATACGTGCAGGTGCGGGCCCCGGCCATCGTGGGCGACGATCTGCGGGATCGCGCCGGTCCGGGCCAGCAGCGCGTTCAGCATGCTGGTCGCGGCCGCCTCCTCACCGGCCTGGCAGGCCATGGCGATGGCGTCGAGCCGCTGCCGCTGCGCGCGCAGCCGGGGCGCGTCCGACGACGTGGCCGCGCGGGGGTGGAAGGCGTACCGGCGCCCGAATTCCGCCACGTCCGCCGCCGTGCGCAGGCCCTCCCCGGAACGGGACCGGCCGGTGTTGATCAGCTCGGCGCAGGCGGTCAGCGCCTCGAGCTGGTCAGCATCAAAAAGCACTTTGACTCCTGTCGCGGCCCTCTCGTAGGCTGCCAGATGTGACAGCACCATATGCGAGTACGGTCGTGACAGGCAACGATGGTGCACCGTCACTTCGCAGTCGCCGGCCAGCCGCGCTGGCCGTCCTCGGCGCGGCCTCCATTTCCTCCTCGGCCATCCTGGTCACCCTGGCCGGCACGGGCGCCGCGACGACCGCCTTCTTCCGCTGTGCTCTCGCGCTGCCGGCGCTGATCACGCTGGCCGCGTTCGAGCAGCGGCGCCGCGGGCCGCGCCGTCCGGCGGCTCGGCTGGGAGCCCTCGCGGCCGGCCTGCTGCTGGGCATCGACCTGGTGCTGTGGAATCACGCGATTGCCGAGGTGGGTGCCGGAGTGGCCACCGTGCTCGGCAACCTGCAGGTGCTGTTCGTGGCGGTCGCCGCCTGGCTGCTGCTCGGCGAGCGACCCGGCCGCGGCTTCCTGTGGGCGCTGCCGGTGGTGATGGCCGGCGTCGTGCTCGTTTCCGGCCTGGCCGATCACGGTGGCGGCCACCACCCGCTCGCCGGGATCGGCTATGGCATCGGCACGTCGCTCGCCTACGCCGGCTTCCTGCTCATCTTGCGGCAGACCTCGACCGGCACGGCCCATGTGGCGGGTCCTCTCGCGGACGCCACGGCCGGATCCGCGCTCGGCGCCCTGATCCTGGGCCTGCTGTTCGGCGGGTTCCGGCTGGAGATGCCCTGGGCGTCGTTCGGCTGGCTGCTGCTGCTGGCGATCCTGAGCCAGACGGTCGGCTGGCTGCTGATTACCTCGTCCCTGCCCGGGCTGCCGGCGGCCGTGTCCTCCCTGCTGCTGTTGCTGCAGCCGGCGGCGGCGCTGCTGCTCGCGGCCGTGGTGCTCGGGGAGCGGCCGACTCCGCTGCAGCTGGTCGGCGCGGCGGGTGTCTGCGGCGGCGTCCTGGCCGCTAGCGGTGCCATCGGATCGCGCCGGACGGGAGCCGGAGACGACCCGGGCGGTGCGGCGGGGCAGGGCGGTGCGGCGGGCCGGGCCGGGCGGCAGGTCAGCCCTTGAAGGTCGCCACGATCGAGACCGCATCCGGCTGGATGCTGATCTGCGCGGCCAGCAGGTCGGGGTGCTGCAGCCAGTAGAGACGGGCCAGGTCGGGCCGCCCGTCGTGCAGCGGCGGCCAGGCCGCGCTGGGCGTGAAGTCGTCCATGACCAGCGTGCCGCCCGGAGTCATCCACTCGCCCGGGCAGACGGGCGGCTCGCTGCCCTTGCCCTGGCCGCCGCCGTCGAGGCTCAGCAGCGCGAAGGTACCGGACTGGCGCAGCTCGCGCCAGTCGCCGTGCACCACGGTGACCGCCGGCATCCCGGCGAAGACGTCGCGGGCCACGTCGGCGAGCAGCCAGTCGTGCTCGATGCTGATCAGCCGGATTCCGGTCCGCGCCCCGCTGGCCAGCCAGGCCAGGCCGACGCCGCACCCGGTGCCGGTCTCGCCGATGATCCCGTCCCCGACTCCGCCGCCCAGCAGCTGCAGCAGGCGGCCGTGCGAGGGCAGGCATGAGGTGCCGAAGCCCGCCTGCCGGGCGGCGGCGACGGCCCGCTCGACCAGCGGCGGCAGGTCTCGGAAGTCCCGGTAGGCATCGGTCCCGTTTGTCGACACTGCGCCATTGTTCCCGAATCCTCCCGTCCCGGCCAGTCCGCCCGGCCAACGGGACCGGTGGGTGGCGCCGGCGGCTGCCGCGGGCCGGCCCGGCCAGCGGGACCTAAGGGATGAGGGGGGTCAGCGGCTCCGGCTGTGCCTGCGCGGACTGGGCGGTGCGCGACCGGATGGCGCCCGCCAGGACCACGATCATGGCACAGAGCACCGCGACGACCCCCAGGGCCGCGGGCAGGCTCGTGATCTGCGCGAGACCGCCGATGAGCGGCGGTCCCGCCATCGATCCGAGGTACCCGGCCGAGGTAGTCATGGCCAGGTTGGGTCCCGGCCGGCCGAGGCCGGCCGCCGCGGTAAAAGCCAGCGGGACGACCACGGACAGGCCGCCGCCGAGCAGCGCGAAGCCGAGCAGCCCTGACCACACGTGGCCGATGAGCAGCGCTCCGCCGAAGCCCACGGCGGCTACCGCGCTCGACAGCCGGACCAGGCGCACGGGGCCAAGACGGTCGGCCAGCCAGTCACCGCTCAGCCGGCCCGCCGTCATCGCGGTGGAGAACGCGGTGAAGCCGAGCGCGGCCAGCGCGGGCGAGGCGCCGAGCGAGGAATGCAGGTAAACGGCGCTCCAGTTGCTGGCTGACCCCTCGCCGAGGAAGCTGGCGAACGACATCGCGCCCAGGGCCAGCAGCGCCCAGGACCACCTGGGCCAGCGGGACCGGTGGCCTGGCGGCCCGGCGGCATGCGGCGCCGGCCGCGCGGCGAACGCCTGCGCGCTGACTAGGCCGGCCACGGCGATGAGGGCGCCCGCGATGATGAAGGTGGTCCGGGCGGTGACGCCGGTCGCGGCGGCGATGGCGCCCAGTCCCGCCCCGACCAGGCCGCCGACGCTGTAGGCGCCGTGAAAGCCGCTCATCACCCGGCGGCCGAGCTGATCCTGGACCGCGGCGGCCTCGGTGTTCATCCCGACGTCGACGATGCCGATGCCGGCGCCCCAGCCGGTGAGGATGACGAACAGCTGCCACGCGGACGTGGCTATCGTCGTCAGCGGCAGGAAGCCGGCCACGGCCACCAGGCCGACCCGGACCACGCGCCGCGGCGCCACCGAGGCCAGGATCGCGCCGACCGCCGGCATGGCCAGCACGCAGCCCAGCGCCGGGCCGAGCAGGGCCAGGCCCAGCGTCCCCGCCGACAGGTGCAGGCCGCTCTTGATGGCCGGGATCCGGGCCGCCCAGGTGCCCTCCGCGCCGCCGAGGAGGACGAAGACGATGATGATCGCCGGCCGGCGCAGCCGGGAGGGTGGCTGCTCAGGCACGCTGCACCAGCAGGCCGGCCGCCTCGAGCGAGCTGGTCAGCTCGGGGCCGGCGTCGGTCACGAGCCGCTGGGCCGCCGCGAGCGGGCAGACGTGCCCGAATGTCACCTGCCCGATCTTGGTGGCATCACTGGCCAGGATGGTGCGGCGGGCCGCGCGCAGGGCGGCCCGCTTGACCCGGGCGTCGGCGGGCACGTGGGTGGTCACTCCTTCTTGCTCGTGCAGGCCGCAGCAGCCCAGCACCAGGGTGTCGAAACGCAGCCGCTCGAACGCGACTTCGGCGAGGTCGCCGGTGACGACCAGCTCACCGGGCCGCACGTCACCACCGGGGCTGATGAGGCTGACGGCGTCGTCGTCGGCGAGCTCCAGCAGGGCCCGCAGGCCGAGCGGCAGCACGGTGACCGGCCGGCCCCGCAGCGCGCGGGCCACCTCCAGCACGGTGGTGCCGCTGTCCAGGATCACGGTCTCGCCGTCATCGATCAGCGCGGCGACGGCCTGGCCGATCCGCTGCTTGACCTCGGTCGCCTCGAACACCCGGGCGGCGTAGGGCATCTCATCCCGCCGCAGCTGCACGCGGATGGCCCCGCCATGCACGCGGCGGACGACCCCGTCGCGTTCCAGGACGTCCAGGTCCCGCCGTATGGTCATCTCGGAGCAGCTCAGCTCGGCCGCGAGCTGCCGGACCTGGACGGAACCGTCCCGCTGCAGGGCGTCCAGGAGGGCCCGGCGCCGGTTTTGCACATGCATGGTGAGTATTCAACCATGATTTATGTGCGTGCGAACAAGATATGTGTCCGGATGGTGCTGGTCGCCGCGTGGGGCGCCGCAGGCGCGGTGATGAGCTAGCTTTCGGCCATGGGACTACTCACGGGGACCGTCGTGGCGGGCTGGCGATGAAGGAGCTCGCGGAGGCGGCCGACCTGAACCGGCGCGCCGCCTCGGCCGGGGTCGAGCTGCGGTTCGGGCGGCACGACGTGCTCGATGACCTGGAGCCGCTCTGGCTCTCTATGCTCGACCATCACGTCGAGATCGGGGCCGCCGGGCTGCCCGTGGTCAGCCGGGACCTGTCCTGGTCGCGGCGCCGCAGCTTTTATGCCGGGCTGCTCAGCGAGCCCGAGGCGACGATCGTCACCGCCAGCCGCCCGGCCGGGCTGGTCGGTTACTGCGTGGCCCACGTCAGGCACGGCGCCGACGACACCTGGCCGACCGGCGAGGTCATCGGCGAGATCGAATCCCTGGCGGTGCTGGCCTCCGAGCGGGGCCGCGGCATCGGGACGCTGCTGCTGGACGCCGCCGAGGCGCACCTCGCCGCGCACGGCGCCTACGACGTGATGCTCGAGGTGGTGGTGGGCAATGCCAGCGCCATTGCCTTCTACGAGCGGCGCGGCATGGCGCCGATCACCGTCAGCATGCTCCGGCTGCGGTCCGACCGCCCCGGCGCTACCTGACGGAGCGCCAGGTCAGCCGTCGAGCCGGGAGTCGATCACGACCGGCTGGCCATGGCCCAGGTAGAAGATCGTGCCGGGGAAGTTGTGGAAGCCGGCGCTCGGGTTGTCGTGCAGCACCGAGTGCGAGATGTGCAGCGTGCCGGTCAGGTTGTTACTGACGAAGAAGATGGCGCCGCCGCCCTCGCGGGCGTGGTTGTGCCGGATGATCGTCCCGGCCACCGTCAGGGTGTAGGCGTCGCCGTCGTTGTAGATCGCGCCCCCGCTGCCACCGCCGGGCGCACCCGCGCTGGCCGGGTTGGCCCCCCAGCCGATGGCGTGATTGCGGGCCAGCAGGCTGTTCAGCACGGTCCAGGACACCCCGATGCTGCTGAGCGCGCCGCCGTTGGAGCACACGCCGCCGGTGAACGTGCTGTGCACGATATAGACGGGGCGCCCCTGCCATTCCTCGAAGGCCCGGATAGCGGCGCCGCCCAGGTCAGGGCCCTTGGGGTAGCAACGGTTGTTGATGAACCGCGAGCTGACCACCTTGAACAGGCCGCCCTCGGCGTAGACCGCGCCGCCGCTGCCGCCGGTGATGTCCGAGCCGGTGGCATTGCCGTTCTCGAGCGTCAGGTTCTGCACCGTCAGCCGTGGCGTGGCCTGGTCCTGGCAGTGCGAGGTGGTCCAGACCTGCTTCGGGTCGCAGGTGTTCATGTAGAGGATCCGGCGCTGTCCGCCGCCGCTGAGGATGACCTTGCCGCCGCCGTCCAGGACGACCCGCTGGCTGGTGTTGACCACCTTGGCGGTGGCCCGCATCGTGATGGTGACCGGGTTCGGACCGCAGTTGAAGGTGATGACGCCGCCCTTGGCCACGGCCCGGACGACCGCTGCCGAGGTACAGCTGGCCGGGGTGCCGCGGCCGATCACGTGCGTCGGGTGCGAAGTATTAACCGCCCGTGCTGCTGGCGGCACGTAGGCGTGTCCAGTCGGGTTACCCGCGGGCGGCAGGTGCGCGGCAGGCGGCGACGTGCTGGCGCTGGGCGGAGCGGTCGGTCTGGGCGAGGGCGCCGGGGTCGCGACGGCTGGCGCCGCGGCGGAGGCGGCATCAGCGGCGGGAGCCGCCGAGCCCGCTAGCCCGGCCGCGGACTGGGCGGCTGGGCCAGCGGCCGCAGCCTGCTGAACCGACGTGCTGGCCGGACTGGCCGTCCCGCAGGCCGACAACACCGCCCCAGCAGCGACAACAGCCGATATGACGCCCAAATTGCCCGAGAGTCGCATGGCCGATCATGCTAGCTGCCCACCAGCTACCCACATGCGCGCTTCCCGGGAAATGGCTACAGGCCCTTTTCCCGGCGGCTGGCCGCGGCCGCCCGCCGGCTCAGGTCCGCCGGCCCGGCCGCGCGCCGGCTCAGACCGCCGGGCTCAGACCGCCGGCGTGCGGCGGCCGGCCAGCAGCTGCGCGAGATGAACGCCCGACCGGCCGGACAGGTCGGCCAGCTGGGTGCGGCAGGAGAATCCGTCGGCCAGCACCACCGCGTCCGGCCCGGCCGCGCTGACCGCCGGGAGCAGGGCGGTGCCTGCCACGGCGGCCGACACGTCGTAGTGTCCGCGTTCCATCCCGAAGTTGCCCGCCAGGCCGCAGCAGCCACCTAGCCGGGTCAGCTCGGCGCCTGCCCCTTGCAGCAGCGCCGCATCAGC
Source organism: Streptosporangiaceae bacterium (assembly GCA_036510065.1). Lineage (GTDB taxonomy): Bacteria > Actinomycetota > Actinomycetes > Streptosporangiales > Streptosporangiaceae > DASUBV01. The sequence continues at coordinate 57,252 of DATCEO010000163.1, forward strand.
CTCCCAGCCCATGACCGCGCTGTGATGACAGTGCGGCTGGGCTACCACCGTGGTGCCGTCCAGCCGGGGCGGCGTCCAGCCCGGCGTGCTGGCCAGCAGCTCGCTCAGGGTCTGGACCGAGTCGGCCAGCGCCCGGGCGTCCGCGGTCTCCAGCAGGTCGGCGCTATCGGAGCGCAGCGTGGCCGTGCAGGAGGGCTCTAGCCCGACGATGGGCATCCCGGCCTGCCGCGCCGGGGTCAGGTCCGCGACCGTCCGGCGCAGGATCCGCCGGGCCGCGCCGAGCTGGCCGGTGCTGATCCAGGTGATCGCGCAGCAGGTCGGCCGCCGCGGGACCGTGACGCTGAACCCGGCGTCGGCCAGGACCGCGACGGCGGCCTGGCCGATCTCCGGCGTGAAGTAGTTGGTGAAGGTGTCCACCAGCAGCAGGACCGGTGTTCCCGCCGGCGAGGGCCCGGCCGCCGCCTGGCGCCGGAACCACGACCGGAACGACTCCGGGGCGAAGGGCGGCAGCGACCGGCGTGTGTCGATGCCCGCGGCCAGCCGAGCGGCGCGGCCCAGCCTCGGCCAGGTGAGCGCGGCGTTGGCCAGGCCGGGCGCCAGGGAGGCCAGCCGGGCCCAGCGCGGCAGCTGGCCCAGGGAGTAATGGCTGCGGGGCCGCAGCCGCCCCCGGAAGGCCTGGGACAGCACCTCGGCCTTGTAGGCCGCCATGTCCACGCCGGCCGGGCATTCGGAGGAGCAGGCCTTGCAGGACAGGCACAGGTCCAGGGCCTCGCGGACCTCGGGGGCCCGCCAGCCGCCGGTCACCAGGGTTCCGTTGACCATCTCCTGCAGCACCCGGGCCCGGCCCCGGGTGGAGTCCTTCTCGTCGCTGGTGGCCTGGTACGACGGGCACATCACGCGGGTGGTGCCGGCCGTGCTGGCCACGCACTTGCCGACGCCCGAGCAGCGGTGCACCGCCGCGGAGAAGCTGGCCAGCTGGCCCGTGCCTCGGGACCCCGCGGTGGCGGGCCCGGCGGTGAGGTACAGCTGGGCCGCCCGGACGTCGGCGTCCAGAGGCCGCGGCCGGACGCCGACGCCGGGATTGAGCACCCCGGCCGGATCGAAGACCTCCTTGACCCGGCCGAACAGGGCCATCGCAGCGGGCGAGTACATCACCGGCAGCAGCTCGCTGCGGGCCCGGCCGTCCCCGTGCTCGCCCGACAGCGACCCGCCGTAGCGAGTCACCAGCTCGGCCGCCTGCCGCAGGAACTCCCGGAGCACGGTCTGGCCGTCGGGCTGGTCCAGCGGAAAGTCCAGCCGCAGGTGCAGGCACCCGTCGCCGAAATGACCGTACGGAATCCCGGATAGCCCGTAAGAGGCCAGCAGGCCATCCAGGTCACGCAGGTAGCGCCCGAGCGAGGCGGGCGGAACGGCGGAGTCCTCCCAGCCCGGGTAGGCGGGCGCGCCGGCGGGCGTGCGCCCGGCCAGCCCCGCCCCCTGCTCGCGGATCCGCCAGATCGCGGCGGCGTGGCCCGGGTCGGTCACCACCATGCCCGCAACCGCGCCCGCCGTCCGCAGGACTTCTCGGGCCCGGCTCAGGGCCTCGTCGGGGGTCTGGCCGGTGACCTCGACGAGCAGCCAGCCGGAGCCCGGCGGCAGGTCGGGCAGGCGGCCTGCGCCGCGCCGCTGGCGGACCACGTCGACCAGGCGCGAGTCCATGCCCTCGCAGGTCGCCGGGCGCAACGGCAGCAGCTCCGGGGTGGCGTCGGCCGCGCTGACCATGTCGGGGTAGCCCAGCACGGCCAGCGCGCGGTGCGGCGGGTTGCGGACCAGCCCGACCGTCGCGGCGGTGACGACGGCCAGCGTGCCCTCGCTGCCCACCAGCGCCCGGCGGACGTCGAAGCCGTGCTCGGGCAGCAGATGCTCCAGCGCGTAACCAGATACCTGCCGGCCGAAACGGCCCAGCTCGGTCCGGATGGTGGCCAGCCCGTCGGCCACGACCGCGCCGAGCGCGGCCAGCTGCGGATCACCGCTGGCTGGACGGCCAGCCTCGGGCGGCCCGGTCAGCCGCAGCCGCGTGCCCGTGCCGGTCAGCACGTCCAGGGCAGCAACGTTGTCGGAGGTGCGCCCGTACTGGAGGGAGCGCGAGCCGCAGGAGTTATTGCCGATCATCCCGCCGATGGTGCAGCGGTCGTGAGTCGACGGATCAGGGCCGAACCTGAGCCCGTGCGGCGCCGCGGCCTGCTGCAGCCGGGCCTGCACCACGCCGGGCTGGACCGTGGCGGTCGCGGCCTCGGGATCGAGGCTGACGACCTGGTTCATGTGCCGGCTGAAATCCAGGATCACGCCGGTCCCTACCGCGTTGCCGGCGATTGAAGTCCCGGCGCCACGGCAGGTCAGCGGTACGCCCAGGGCAGCGCAGGTGGCCAGCGCCGCGGCCACCTCGTCGGCGTCTCGCGGGTGGGCCACCACGGCCGGCACCACCCGGTACAGCGACGCGTCGCTGGAGTAGAGCGCGCGCCGCAGCGTGGAATCGCTCAGGTCCCCGACTCCGGCGCGCCGGAGCGCGGCGGTAATCTCCGCCGTCATCGCCTACCCGAGCCCATCGAGACGCGCCGGGGTGTCCCGTCACGGCGGGCAGGTGCAAGCTGCCGGACGCCGCCTGCCGGACGCTGCCTGCCGCCTGCCGGACGCCGATCCTCTGTCGCCATATCCTCTAATGTCGCATGTCGCATGTTACGTGTCAAGCCAGGGCCTGGCGCGTTATCGTGACTGCATGTCCCCCGAGCAGCACGGCGCCCCGCTTGGCCGGCTGGCCGGCCCGGCGGACTCCCTCGCCGATCAGGCCGTGGCGGCGATCCGGGCCGCGATCAGGGATGGCACGCTGCAGGCCGGCCAGCTCTACTCCGCTTACCAGGTCGCCAGTGACCTCGGGGTGTCCCGGAGCCCGGTCCGCGAGGCGCTCATGCGGCTGGCCGAGGCCGGCATGGTGGCCTTCGAGCGGAACCGAGGCTTCCGGGTCGTGATCCCCGGCGCTGCGGACGTGGCCGAGATGTTCCAGCTCCGGCTGATGCTGGAGGTGCCGGCCACCCGTCGGGCCGCGCGGCTGGCGCCTCCGGGCCTGGTCGCGGACCTGGAGGCGGAGCTGGCGCAGATGCGCTCGGCGGCGGCCGGTCACGACGAGGCGCTGTTCATGCGCCATGATCAGCGGCTGCACCGGCTGATCCTGGAGGCGGCGGGCAACGCCCGGCTCACCGCCCTGGTCGGCAACCTGCGGGATGCCACCCGGACGCTGGGCGCCTCGACTGCCGGTACCTCGCGGGGCCTGCACGACATCGCCGCTGAGCACGTGCCGATCGTCGAGGCCATCGCCGCGGCCGACGCCAGCGCGGCCGGGGAGGCCATGGCGCGCCACATCGCGCACACCGGCAAGCTGCTGGTCGCCCAGGCGCTGGCCGGGCGGCCTGCCGCCGGCCAGTCCAGCGCCGACGAGCTGTGGGCCAGCGCGGCGCTGGGCTGAGGACAAAAAGCGCCAGTCCTGGCCAACCAGGAAGGCTCGGCCGGCGTCCTAGCAATCGCGGCTATCGGGGCCGCCCAGGGGAGTAAGGACCACCGCCATGACCGCACCCGTACCTGCACCCGGACCGGCCCGGGCCCGCCGGAGGGCACAGATCACCCGGAAGGCAACCGCCAGGGCCGGCCTGGCTGCCAGCCTGGCCGGCGCCGCGGCGCTCATCGCGGGCTGCGGCACCTCCGGCGGCGCCGCGGCCAGCTCCTCCAGTGCAGCCCACTCGACGGTCACGGTGACGGCCACCCCGACGGCGGCGCCTAGCTCGGCCGCGGCTGCCTCCTCCTCGGCCGCTCCGGCGGCGCCCGGCGTCCCCGCCTGCCCGACCCGGTCGCTGCAGGTCAAGCTCGGCGTCTCGCAGGGTACGGCCGGCAGCGTGTACACCACCATCGACTTCGTCAACATCTCCAGCGTGACCTGCAGCCTGTACGGCTATCCCGGAGCGTCGCTGGCCGGCGGCCAGCCCGTCACGCAGATCGGCCTGGCGGCCGTCGAGGATCACACGAGCGCACGGGAACTGATCACCCTCGCGCCGCACGCGGTCGCCAACGCGCTGCTGAAGATCACCGACGCGGGTAATTACCCGCCGTCCACGTGCGGACCGGTCGCCGCGCATTACCTGCAGGTCTACCCGCCGAACCAGACCACGCCGACCTACGTGGCCTCCACCACGCAGGCCTGCAAGAAGCCGGTTCCGCTGCTGACCATCGCCCCGGTCCGGCCAGGATCGGGCAGTTCTTGAGCGACGGCCGGCCAGGCTTCGCCGCTGCCAGCGGCTAAGCCTGGCCGCCCCGGTGCGCGGGATCTACCAGGGCAGCCAGGAACGTCTGCGAGACCTGGCCTTCCAGTCGCTCGCGGTCGGGCATCACCGCGCGCCGGAACCCATGGGAGGCCAGCAGCGACAGGACAGACCAGGCAGCGGCCTCGGGGCTCGTTCCGGCCCGGATATCGCCGGCCCGCTGACCTTCGGCCACCAGTCCGGCCAGGGTCTGCGCCAAAGCGGTGACGGCGCTGCGGGCGGCCGCGCCGATCTCCGGGTCGGTGGTCAGGCTCATGGCGTCGGCGAAGATCACGCCAGGATGATCGCCGGCATGCAGCTCGTCCATGTGCCCGGGCGAGAGCACCCTGGCCAGGACGTCCGCCGCGCTGGAGCCCTGCCGGGCGAGTTCCCCGATCACCTGCTGGGCGTGCTCGCCGGCCTGCAGCAGGACGGCGGCATACAGGGATGCCTTAGAGCCGAAGTTCTGGAAGATGACGGGCTCGGTTACTCCGACGCGCGCCGCCACGTCGGACATCCTCGCCCGCTGGTAGCCGGCTCGCGCGAAGACCTCGGTGGCCGCAGCCACGATCGACACGCGCCGCTCGGCCGGGCTCAGCCGGTGCCGGCGCCCAGCGCCGCGGTCGCCCCTGACGGTGCCGTCGCCACCGACGGTGCCGTCGCCACCAGCGGGGCTGGCGGCAGTGCCGGGGATGACGGCGTCGCCGGTGCTGGCGCTGGCGGCGCTCGAGGGTGGCTTGGGCACGACCCCATGCTACCGGCCGTTGACAGTCAGCTTAGTCATGACTAAGTTGAAGTTATTATTAGTCGCGACTAAGTAGGAGGACCGCGATGCCACTCGGACGGCTGATGATCGGCGCGCACAACCCCGGGACGCCTGGTATCACCCTGGAACACGGCCACAGCTACGACCTGTTCGCCACGTTCTTCTTCGGTGGCCGGCGCAACCGGGTGTTCAGCCGCCTCGCGGTCCTGAGCGGAGCGCGCCCCGGCGATCGCGTACTGGACGTGGGGTGTGGCACCGGTTATCTCGCCCGCCGCCTGGCTGCCGTTGTCACTCCCGGCGGGAGCGTCGCGGGGGTCGACGCCTCGTCCGCGATGGTGGAGCGGGCCCGCCAGGCGTCATCGGGTGCATGTACCTTCGCGGTCGGCGTGGCCGAACGGCTGGACTTCGGGGACGGCGCCTTCGATGTCGTGACCAGCAGCCTCATGTTGCATCACCTTCCGCCGCAGCTGCGCGGGCAGGCGCTGGCCGAGATGCACCGGGTCCTGCCCCCGGGCGGCCGGGTCCTCATCGCCGAGTTCAGGCCGCCGCGCAGCAGCATCGGGCGTCATCTGGCGGCCGCCGTTACCACCTCGGAAATGCAGCACACCCCCGTCGCGGCGCTGCAGCCGATCCTGCGCGAGGCGGGCTTCGAGCCGGCCAGGAGCGGGGACCTGCACCCGTGGATCAGCTACGCCTGCGCCGTCCGCCCCTGACTGGCCGGGCGACCCACGTGAGCGTCCGGCACGGGAGAACTCGCAGGCGACGAGCCTGCCGAGTGGGTGGGCCGAACGTACCAGCATGCGAACCGCGACGTGCTGGTCGAAGGTGACCCGCTGCCGGTACGTCTGCGCAGGTCACCGGCCCGGAAGGCGGTGCGATGACCCGCGCCAGCACCGGATCGCAGGTCCCGCCGGGAGCGGGACCTAGCGGTTCGCCACTCAGCGCAGGACGTCGATGGCATTGAGCTGCAGGAGATTCCGGGCGTGTTCGAGGGCGTGCTCGGCGTCGCTTATGGGAATCCGCTCCTGTTCGGTGCGCAGATACTTTCCTCGGTGAGCTTGAGAGCGGCGAGTGCGCTGGCTTCCGCCGGGGTCAGCGTCGGGTCGGGTTGGTCATACCGGTCGAGCTTTTCTTCGACGCCCAGCGGTCGGTAAGTCTCAGTGTTATCTGGGGCCATGAGCAAGGATGCGAGCTGCGGGACCATGGCGCGGGCGCGAGAGGAGGGTGAAGCCGTAATACGGGTTGGTCATGACCTCATGCCGACAGTCAGTGAGTACCTTCACGCCCTGACCCAGGTCGTCAAAGCCAACTGTGTAGTCGCGGATTCCGCCCAGTGGGCTCTCAGCGCAAGCCGGAACCGATCAGCTCCCCGGCCCTGGTCAGCGTCAGGCCACGGAAGCGGATCAGCGGCACCTGCTGTGCCGTCTCATCCAGAGCCATGCCACGCACGGCGAAGACCAAGATCCCGTAGGTCCCGTACGCCCCGTGATATCGCCGCGCATCAGCCCTGAGCACCTCCGGATCAAGCTCACCGCCACGCACGAGAACGGTGTCCTCGTCGAGATGATCACCGAGACGTAGCAGCCGCAGCTTCATACCCGTGATTGTCGCGACGAGTACCGACAAGACCGGCGCCAAGCTCTAACGCGGCGAAACCAGCCCCGATCAGTACCCTGAGCTGGGGTAACGCAGCAGGTAAGGGTCATCGCCAGGGTACCGATGTCTCCGTGGGCCGAACGCACCAGTATGCGAACCGCGACATCCTGATCGCCGGTAATCCCCTGCCGGTGCATCCGCGAAGGTCGAAACCAGAATGGCGCCGCAATGAGCCACTGCGCCAAGCCGCCAAGACGCTGATCAAGGTGGATGTGCCAGGACCGAGAAGACAAGGAGATAGGGACAGACCGGGCTATCGTCGCTTTAGCCCAGGTCCTGGATTGCCCGCGAATGCGCGGTCATCTGGGTGAACCGGTGCGGCGGATCCCGTCCGACGCCATCAAGGGCGGTAGATGTCGGCCCGATGGTCGATCCTGAGGACGACGACCCTTGGCGTTTCGTCGTCTATCTCATAGATCACCCGGTAAGACCCGCGCCGTGCGGACCAGAGTCCCGACAGCTCGCGGCGCAGTGGCTTACCTACCCGGCGTGGCGCGGCCAGCAGGTCGCCAATCAGGAGCTCAGCGATCGCGGCGGCAACCCGCTCTGGTAGCCGGTCCATGGCGCGCTGTGCCGGAGGCGTAACTAGCAGTCCGTATTCAGGCGCCATGGCTCAGGTAGCGCCGACGGACTGCAGCGATATCCAGGCCCTCGCCCCGCACCGCCGCCTGCCGAGCCTCGGCTATCTCGCGGACGGCGGCGGGGTCGGACAAGATGTCCAGGGTGTCTTCTAGGGCATCGAGGTCGTCCGCGGCGATCACGACGGCCTCGCGGTGCCCGTGACGGGTGATACTGATGCGCTCGTGCGAGGCTGTCACTCGATCAACGACCTCAGACAGGTGCGCCTTCACCTTAGCCAGCGGCATCGTCTCGCTCATGACCATAAGTATGACCACTTTGGGTCTGCCGGTCAAGCCGGACTACCGAGGGTGATAACCGCATCCTGCCTGTGGCGAGCCGACCGATCGGTACCCCCGTTAGGTCGCGTAGTGCCAGCTGCGGGCCATCAAACGGGGTACCGATGTCTCGGTGGGCCGAAGGTACCAGCATGCGAACCGCGATGTGCTGGTCGAAGGTGACCCGCTGCCGGTACGTCTGGTTAAGCCGACAGTCAGGAAAGCGGCACGATGAGCCGCGCAGGCAGTCGGTCTTCGGGCCAGACGCGGCGCTGCCCGGAGAAGCGACTCAGACTTGGAACGGGGCCTGGAGGTCTTTGATCATCGGGAAATGACGTATGTTGAGGGTGGCGAGGTCGAGCCCTTCCACGTCTGCGGTGGCCGCGATCAGGTAGTCGCCGAGCCCGATTCCCTGGTGCGAGCGCCGGTACTCGCGCATGAACTCCGCGGCGCGCCAGGCTACTCGCTCGGTTACCGGGAACGCGCGGAGACTGGACAGGAGGCGGCTGGCCTGCCGCCGCTCCGCAGATCTCATGCCGCCGGCCACCTCAGTCAGGCTGACGACGCTCATGCCGAGAGGGCCGGTGTCGCGCCGGGTGGCCAGGAGCCAGTCCTGCGCCGCGGGAATGCCGCGGAGGTTCGCGATGAGGACGTCGCTGTCGACCAGGATCACAGCTCAGCCATGCGGTCCAGGTGCCGAGAGCGCTCGTCGGGCCCACGGCCGAAGGAGATGTCCTCGCCGCGAGCTATGCCGAAGGAGTCCCGGATGGCAGCCAGGTCCGCGTCCAGATCAGCCGCCCCCGAAGCGCTGATGCTCCGGTCGATGAGCTGCCGGATCAGCTCGGCGCGCGAGATGCCCTGCGTTCGCGCCACTTGCTCCAAGGCTGCAGACTGGCCTTCATCCAGGTAGATGTTCGTCCGCTTCATACACCACATTATACATCAGAGATTGCCGCGTGACTGCCCCACTTGCGCGCGCGACAGCTACAAGCCACTGTCCTATTGTCATATTTTGGCGGCGGTCCCTAGCCTGCTGAACTGGCCATCATCCCATCAGGATTGAGCGAGTGGCCCTGGCATCACGAGATGAACGGCGGCGATCGCAGCTTTGAAGAGCCACAGGCCGGCGAGCGCCTGACGGGGGTTCTCGCGCGTCCGCGCTGGATCCAGCGCCGGAAGGTCGTCGGGGCCGATGACCGCCAGCAGCGACTCGGCAGCGTAGGCGGCCTCCTTCCAGGCCGGTGGATGCGGCTCTGGGAAACGGCCGACTGCCAGCAACTGCGGGTCGTCTATCCTCGCGGCTTCACCCGTTCCGGTGAACGCTGCCGCAGGCACGATAAGCAGGTCCATGGCATCCCGCCCGCGGATGTCAGCAGCAAGGGTGAGCCCATCGCGGGTCGCATAAGGGATGGCCTTGTCACCGTGCCTGGTCGCGATCGGCTCGAATCCCCACATGCCGCGGATGTCCGGCGGAAGGCTCCGCTGCGGAAGGTACACCGCCGGCACGGGCATGCCTAATCCTTCGTGCGCTAGGCGCGACCATGGCGACACTACGGAGCTAGGGCCTGCTTTCTGCGTGTTTCTCATGTCGGACAGGGTGCCATGTACCACCGACAGCCGCAGTTGAGAGTGGCGGACCCGCTGATCGGTATCCCCGGCATAGAGCGTTACCAGAGGCGAGGAGCGGTCGAGGGGTTACCGATGTCGCCAACTGGCGGGCCGACCGTGCCAGCCTACGAACCGCGAAGTCCTGATCGAAGGTGGCCCGCTGCCGGTACGCCTGCGCAGGTCACGGGCCGCGAAGCGCGCGCGGTGAACCGCCCGGCATCAGCTACCGCCACATGCGACTGCTGGCCGCCGCGCATGGTGAACCGAGTGGCAGGTACACGCGGTCCCGCTGTCGGTGGACGGCATCGAGATTGTGGCATCGCCTTTCCCCGCGTTGCTCACTGGTGCCTTATGCGGGGGCTGAGCTGAGTGCGCCGGCGCGTGCGGCGGCGAGCGCCACCTTTGCGGCGTTATCGGCGGTGGTTTCATCGATCGGCTCGGCGGTGTCCGCAAACGTGCAGGTCTTCGTCCTGGTGGGCCGAACCGCTGCTTCGATCTGGGTCAGCGGTGCGATCTCGCTGATCCGCACGCCGGGGATGTCCGAGCCGTATGTCACCAGTGCCCCGGAGCGGACGAGGTCGCCGTAGGGGTAGAGGCGTTCCTCCATTCGCTCAGCGCCCAGCTTGGCGAGGTAGGTGTCGTAGAACGTGCCGTCGTAGTCGGTGCCCCACAGCGGGGTGCAGTTGGCGATGACGCCCAGCTCAGCGAACCGCTTCACGTCGGCCGGGTGGGACGATGGTGTTGTGGCAGACGGTGTGGCGGGCTGTCCCGCGGCCGTGGCGGCGCTGCACGGCCTCGATGGCATCGAGGACCACCCGCGCCGAGCCGTCGGCGTCGATGTGGATGTGGCTGTCGAAGCCGGCGAGCTGGGTCAGCTCGACCTGGCGCTCGATGTGATCAGGGGGAAGGTCATCTGGCCGGGTGATCCGTCCTTGCTGTCCTCGAACGGGGCGAGGAGGAGCGCGCCGCCGTTGAAGGCCGTCCCGTCGGCCCACATTTTCTGCACGCTGATCGTGACGTGCTCGGACTTTATCCGCTTGTTCCAGTCTCTCAGCGTTGCGACCACCGAGGCCGGGTCGTCGTCGCCCTGCCGTGTCCACACGGTGCCCACGATCCGCACCGGAAGCTGCCCGGCGTTGTCGCGCTCGACCAGGTCCTCGTACACAGGCTCAGAGTTCTGGTTCGGGCCGAGGAGTATCCCGGCTTCCAGGTAGCCGGTGATTCCCCACGACGGCGCGGGCGCCAGGGTGAGCTCCTGCGCGTCGCGGATGCCTTCCTTGGTGAACGCGCCCAGGGCAGCGAGCATGGTCATGATCGGGGCGACTTCGACCGCGTGGCCGCTTGGCCATCCCGCGGCGTCGCGGACGTAGTACTAAGCGCCCGGGTCGGGGTCCTCGGTGCCGCGGTCCAGGCTGCACGCGTGCATGGCCGCGGTATTGAACCACAGGTCGTGTCCGTCGGAACTGAGGATCGCCGCCGGCCGGTCGCTGACCGCCTCATCGAGCATCTCCCTGGTAGGGGAGTTGTTCTCGAAGTATGCGGCCATCCAGCCGGAGCCCCTGATAACGGCACTGCCGGGGCATGACGCCGCGTAGCCGGCGATTCTGGCCAGGATCTCCGCGGGGTCGGAAAGCCCGTTGAGGTCCACGCCGAGCTTCGCCATCGCGCCGGACCCGGCCAGGTGGTTATGGGCGTCGATGAACCCGGGCAGCACCATGCCCCCGTCCACCTCGATGACCTCGGTGCCGGGGTCGGTGAACGCAGCCGCCCCCGCCTCCGGGCCGACATACGTGATCATCTTCCCCCGCACGACGGCACACTGGGCCCACGGTCGGCCCGGGTCCATGGTGCAGACCTGCCCGCCCCGCAGCAGGTACGACTGAGCGCTCATCTCATGACTCCCCCGGTTGTGGTGCATCCCGGCGGAGCTACCTGCTGGCCAGCATCAGCATCCGCCTCGACACGAATCGAAATGTCCGTCAGCCACGCCGTGCGGCGGCTGCGGGTACGCCGCTCCATCGCCTGCAGGAGGGCCAGCTCCAGCGGGTACCCGATCAGGACGAACGCGGCGACCACGAGCGTCTGCCCGACCGTCTCCACCCACGGGCCCTGATCGCCGCTGCCCCACCTGATGATCATGATGCCCGCGGCCATCGTGATCACGTACAGGACGAGGACCGCGAGGACCAGGCGACGGCCGACGGCCGAGGCCATCCGCGCGTCAATGCGCCGTGACTCATCGACCACGCCAGACCACCGGCGTGCCGCCGCCGTCAGCTCCTCGCCGAGCCCCGGGCGGATCTCCGCGGGCGGCAGGAACACGGTCAGCTTCACGGGACCGGCCCGCCGCGACGCCCAGATGCGCGCGCGCACTGACTCCATCGCCGGCCGGACGGTGTACTCGCTGTAGAACGCCGACGTCGGCGGAACCCCGTCAGCCACGAAAAGCTGCGAAGGCCGCTCCAGCCGGATCTCGAACTTCACGCGCGGCCAGACCTCGCGACGCCGCCCGCACGGCCTGCTGACGGCGCAGGCACGCCAGGGAGCCGAGCCGCCGGCAGTCGCCAGGCACGCACCTCGCCGGCCGTGCCGCACCGTCCCGGGTCGTTCTCGTCCCATCCGCGCGCGTCCTGGCTGCGGCCATGCGCTGTCCCCCGTCGGCCGAGATCCCCTTAATCGAAGAGTATCTCAGTGATCACAGTGAGCGACGAAGGCGGCGGCCGTACGCCCGGCCCGAGGCAGCGGTCACCGCGGCGCGGACGGCCTGCGCCACGGGCAACCTCGCCGGGCAGCAGGCGGTTCAGCCCTCGCCTGGCAGGCCGCCATCGACCGGTACTTCACCGCCTTCGAGAACGGCACCATGGACGACACCACCGTCGGCCCCCGCGTCACCCCCTGCAAGCGGTCACCGCGGCGCGGACGGCCTGCGCCTCTCCACGCGCAACCTCGCCGGGCAGCAGGCGATTCAGCGCCGGGAGGGGCAGCCGCGAGCGGCTGATCCCGAATCCGCGGTCCGCCGCCCGATCGGTATCCCCAGCAGGCAGCGGATTAGCACTTCAGGGCGATCGCATGGGGTACCGATGTCTCGGTGGGGCGTCCGGGGCTCGAACCCGGAACCCACGGATTAAAAGTCCGCTGCTCTACCATTGAGCTAACGCCCCGGCCTGGGGCCGGACGCCGGTCGGAACAATCGTAGAGAAGCTCCCGGCGTTCGGTGTATCCCGAAGCGTCAGGGTACCGGTCGCCCATCGCCGGCGGGTAGGCGAGCCGGTCATTGCGGCGGGCCGAACGCGCTGGGCCCGCCCGGTCCGCTGGCCGCCAGGACGGCCTACCGGACGCAGGCCCGCGAGCCCTGGACACCTGGCCCGGTGGAGTTAAGGGTCCCGGCTGCTGGGTAGAGAGAACGCTCTACCCAGAATGAGGGGCCGCGCAATGACAGAATCCGCGCAGAACGCAGTGGCCGGGCGCCCGCAGGACGCCTCGGCGGGCGAGCTGGTGAAGCAGTTGTCCGAGCAGCTTTCCCGGCTAGTCCGGGACGAGCTGAAATTGGCCGAGACCGAGATGGCCAGCAAGGGGTCCCGAGCCGCCAAGGGCATCGGGATGTTTGGCGGCAGCGGGATAATCGCCCTGTTCGGCGTGGCCTGCCTGCTAGCGTCGGCCATTGCCGGGCTGGCGCTCGTCCTGGCCCCCTGGCTCGCCGCGCTGATCGTCGGGGCGGCGCTGCTGCTAGTGGCGGGAATTGCCGCGCTGATCGGCCGGAACCAGCTGAAAAAGGCAGTCCCGCCAGTTCCGGAGCAGGCCGTCAAGAGCGTGAAGGCTGACGTCGAGGAGATCAAGGAAAGGGCGCACCGGTGACCGCAGAGAACTCTCTTCCGCCCAATGTCGATAGCGCGTCGGGTGATGGCAAGGAGGCCATTCTCGACGATATCGACCGCACCCGCGAGCAGCTGGGCGAGACCGTTGAGGCGCTGGCAGCCAAGGCAGACGTCAAGGCGCAGGCCAAGCAGAAGGCCAGCGACGTCCAGGCCCAGGCCAAGCAGAAGGCGTCCGAGGTCCAGGCGCAGGCCAAGCAGAAGGCCGGGGAGGTCCAGGCTCAGGCCAAGCAGAAGGCCACCAAGGTGACCGGGACCGCGCGGCAGCAGGCCGGCCGCGTCGCGGCGATGGTAGGCGAGCACCGTCAGCCAGTCGCGATGGCTGCTGCGGCCGCTGCGGCGCTGCTAGTCGGCGTCCTGGTCATCAGGAAGCTGCGGCGGTAAGCGGCCGGCCAGGGCGCTCAGCCGGCGCTGCCAGGTGGCAGGACCGCCGGGCGGCAGGACCGCCGGGCGCTGGCAGGCGGTAGGACTGGAGCATGGAACTCGATCTGCCCATCTGCGCCACCTGCGGCGTCCAGTACGGGTCTGCCCGGCCGGACTGCCCGATCTGCCAGGACCAGCGGCAGTACGTCGGCCGGGAGGGCCAGCAGTGGACGTCACTGGCCGAGCTGCGCCGCCAGGGCCACCGGGGGCGCATCGAGGACGAGGGCCCGGGCGTGACGGGGATCGGCGTCGCGCCGCCGACCGCTATCGGCCAGCGTGCGCTGCTGGTCCGCACCCCGGCCGGCAACGTGCTGTGGGACATGGTCACCTACCTGGATGACGAGATGCTCGCGCAGGTCGCTGACCTCGGCGGCGTGGACGCGATCGCCCTGAGCCACCCGCACTTCTACGGCTCGGTGATCGAGTGGGCGCACGCCTTCGGCGCCCCGGTCTACATCCACCACCAGGACCGCGACTGGGTTGGCCGCCCGGACGACGCGATTGTCTTCTGGGAGGGCGGGACGCGCGAGATCCTCGGCGGCGTCACGCTCGTGAACGCGGGCGTGCACTTCGCCGGCGGCCAGGTGCTGCACTGGGCCGGCGGCCAGGACGGCGCGGGCGTGCTGTGCACCGGGGACATCTTCACGGTCGTGCCGGATCGCCGCTGGCTGAGCTTCATGTATAGCTACCCGAACCTGATCCCGGAACGGCCGCAGATCATCCGGCGCGCCGTCGAGATGATGCAGTCCTACAGCTTCGACCGCGTCTACGGCGGCTGGTGGCGGCGCAACGTGGATACCGGCGGAGCGGCTGCCCTGCGCCGCTCGGCCGACAGGTATCTCAGGTTCGCGCTCGGCGAGGACTAGCCGCCCGCCGCCGCTCACCCGGCCCGCCCCAGCCGCCCCGCCCGGCCGGCCCGCCCCATCAGCGCGGGGACTTCTCAGTTGACAACGCTGAGAAGTCCCCGCGCTAACGCCGCCCTCGGCCTGCGAGCCGGGCGGGCCGGGGCGCTTAGGCTGCGGGGGAGGGAGGGGCGGTATGGACGGGACCCGCGTTGCGGGCGAGCACGAGGCGGAGCTGCGGACAGCCGTGCGGGCTGGGCCGGGTCTCCGCGTGCTGACTGGCGGGCAGACGGGAGTCGATACCTGGACCGCGCAGGCCGCGCTGGCGGCCGGCCTGCGGGTGCACCTCATCTTTCCCGCGGCTTACCGCCAGGAGGACGGCCCGCTGTCCGCCGCCCGGCGCCGACGGCTGCGGGGAGCGACGCTGCACGAGCTCAGCTCGGCCAGTTTCCGCTACCGGACCTGGACCTCGGTCTACCTGTCCGACGCAGTCGTGCTCCTCGACCCCGCCAGCGGTGACGGGTGCCGCGAGACCGCTCAGGCTGCGCGCCGGCTAGGCCGGCCGCTGCTGACCCCCGATCCTGGCCCCCTCAGCGTGGTGCGGGTCGCCGCCTGGCTGGCCGAGGCCGGTGCCCAGGTGCTGCTGGTGGCGGGCTGCCGGGCGAGCCTCCTGGACCGCGCCGGCGAGGCGGCCGGGGCCCGCGCGCAGATCGCCGACCTCATTGCGGCCGTGGCCAGGCACGACAAGGCGCCGGCCCCGCGAGCGGGCGGCGAGCTATCGTGATCGGGAGCGCGCAGGGCGCCGCCGGCTCGCGGAAAGGGCTAAGCCCGCCGGGCAGTGAGCACGATCTGGTGGCTGACCTCCTTTCGGCCTGACGATTCCGGCCGCAGACATCGTGGAAGGAGGCCTTCGTGCCCGGCATCCCGCTTCCCGCTCAGCCCAGCCTGGAGAACCTCAAGAAGCAGGCCAGGATCCTCCAGCAGCTCGTCCGGGCCGGGCTGCCCGGCGCGCTCGACACCGTGGCGGAGTTCCACCCCCGGCTGCGATCGCTTCCGGCGGCCGATCCGTGGCAGGCGGCGTTCTCCCGCGCCGACGCGCAGCTGGTCATCGCCCGGCAGTACGGATTTCCCAGCTGGCCCCGGCTTCGCCGCCATCTGGCGGTCCTCGCCGAGTACTCCCGCTCGCCGCACGTCCAGCCAACCGGCGGCCCGGTGGACGCCGCGGCGGTGGGCATGGCCGGGCTGGCCGATGACTTCCTCCGGCTCGCCTGCCTGGTCTATGACGGATACGACCCGGCCCGGATTGAGCAGGCAGGCCAGATCCTGGCCGGGCATCCCGAGGTGGCGCCCGCCTCGATCTACACCAGCGCCGCGGCCGGGGACCATGAGCAGGTGAGTGCGCTGCTGCGGGCCGACCCTGGCCTGGGCCGCCGTCAGGGCGGCCCGTTCGGCTGGGATCCGCTGCTCTACGCGGCCTACTCACGGGTCGTCTCGCCGCAGCCGGGCCGGTCCACGCTGGAGGCAGCACGCCACCTGCTGGCCGCGGGAGCCGACCCGAACGCCGGCTATCTGTGGGCCGGCCTGCCATCACCCTTTACCGCGCTGGCCGGGGCGCTCGGCCGGGGCGAGGGCTCGTCCCCAGCTCACCCGCAGGCGGCCGAGCTGGCCACGCTGCTGCTGGAGTCCGGCGCCGACGCCAACGACAGTCAGGCGCTCTACAACTGCGGCCTGCAGTCGCCGCCCGATGACGACGGTTACCTGCGGCTCCTGCTGCGCTATGGCCTGGGCCGCGGGGACGGCGGCCCGTGGCACCGGCGCCTGGCCCCGGCTCACCCCTCGCCTCGCCAGCTGCTGGACGAGGAGCTGATCAAGGCGGTGGCCAAGGACCTGCCCGAACGTATCGCGCTGCTGCTCGCCCACGGCGCCGACCCGGCCGGCCGGGGCGCGCAGCACCCGGTGCACGGCGGCCACGACTCCTGGCAGCTGGCCACGATGGGCGGCCACCGGCAGCTGCTGGACCTCCTGGCCACGGCCGGGCCCGTACCCGCACCCGAGCCGGACCCGGCGCTGGCGTTCCTCGGCGCCTGCATGGCCGGGGACGCGCGGCAGGTCCGCGCGCTGCGCCGGGCCGATCCGGGGATCGCCGCCGAAGCGGTCGCCCGGGAACCCGACGCCCTGGTCGGCGCGGCCGAGCAGGACCGCCCGGCCGCGGTCCGGCTCCTGGCGGCAGCCGGCTTCGACGTCAACGCGCTGCGCCGGGCCGGGCCGCGTAACGCCGCCCTGCACGAGGCCGCCTGGAACGGCAGCCTGGCCATGGTCGAGCTGCTGGTGGAGCTCGGTGGCGATCCAGCCCTGAAGGACCTCTCCTACCAGGCGACGCCGGCCGGCTGGGCGGAGACGAACGGGCAGCACGAAGTGGTCGCCTACCTCAAGAGGCGGGGGAACCCCAGTCGGTCGTGACCGTCGACGCCGCATCCGGATGATGCTGCAGCCAGGAGCGCGCGAACGAGCACAGCGGGACGACGGTGAGTCCGTCGGCCGCAGCCCGGCGCAGGGCCGCCTCGACGAGCTGGCCGCCCACGCCCTGGCCGCCTATCGCCGGCGGCACCTCAGTGTGGACCAGGACGAGCCGGTTAGCGCGGCGCCGGTAGACCAGCTCCGCCAGCTGGCCGTCGCTGGTCAGCTCGAACCGGGAAGCCTCAGTGTTGTCGGTCACGCCCGGGACCCCGTTCATGAGACCGATCCTCGCACTGACGCAATCGCGGCACTGCCTCAGCCGCGGCCCGCGACGAGCAGGACCTCGGGGCCGGGGGAGCGAGCAGCGGCCTGCGACAGGGCCGATGGGACGGCGTGCACCGGGCCGTCACCGGTGCCGGAGCCGCGCCTGAACCCGCCGAACAGCAGCGACAGGACGAGCAGCACGAGCAGCAGCGTGGCCAGCCAGAGCAGGCAGCCGACCGCCCGGTGCCGCCGGCGGCGGCGTCCCCAGCGCCAGCGCGGGCGGCCCTCCGGCCCGCTGCGCGCCGCGCTCCAGCTCGCCCGCCGGGCTCGTGGTCCCCGGGCCCGCCGCCAGCGCGCCGGCGATCCTGCATAGCGCTCGGCCATGTCGACCTCCGCAGCCTCGTCGGGTGGTTTCCCATCGTGTAGGTGCCATTTACGGCTGACGGCAAACGTGAACGGATGAATTGCCGCCGGTTCACCGGGTACATGGGTCACCGGCCGAGTAATCGCGTGCCCGCCGTGGCACGCTCAGGGAACGGGAGAAACGTCATGGTGCGCATCCCCGGCAGCGGACTGACCGGGCGGCTGGCCGCGGTGGCGGCGCTGGTCGTGGCAGCCGCGGTCCTGTTGCTCGTGCTGTCGGTGGTACACCTGCTCCCCACGCTGCGCAATCCGTTCACCGAGACCACGACCGAGCGCAACGGTCCCGTCGTGCTGAAGTCCATTACCGCGCTGAGCCGGTATGAGGCGGCGAGCGGCTCCTATCAGGTGGTCGTTGACCTGACCAGGAAAACGTCATTCCTGCCGTCATTCCTGGTGGGCAGCCAGACCCTGTTCGTGGGCGTGGGCAGCGATATTGCCTTCGTCGATTTCTCGCGGCTCAAGGGACCGGCCATCCAGGTTTCCCAGCAGCGCTCGGCGGTGACCGTCACCCTGCCGCGGCCCCAGCTCGAGCCGGCCGTGCTGAACGTCAGGCAGTCCTACGTGTTCGCCGAGCAGCAGGGCCTGGCCGACCGGCTGGCCAGCTTCTTCGGCGGCAACCCCAACAGCCAGCAAGCCGTCTACATCGACGCGCAGCGCCAGATCCAGGCCGCGGCCCGGCGCGGGCCGCTGCTCGCCGACGCGCAGAAGAACACCTCGGCCATGCTGACCGGCATGCTCGGGGCGCTGGGCTTCCAGCACATCACCGTGCGGTATAGGCCTGGCTCATGATCGTGAAGCGCTAGCCGGAAGCGCTAGCGGTAGGCCGAGATGCCGGTGATGGCCTGGCCCAGGGCGAGCGCGTGGACCTCCTCGGTGCCCTCGTAGGTCAGCACCGACTCCAGGTTGTTCGCGTGCCGGATGACCGGGTACTCCAGGGTCACGCCGTTGGCGCCCAGGATGGTGCGGGCCTGGCGGGCAATCTCGATGGCGGTCCGGACGTTGCTCATCTTGCCCAGGCTGACCTGCTCCGGGGTGATCGTGCCGGCCGTCTTGAGCCGGCCCAGGTGCAGCGCCAGGAGCTGAGCCCGCTGCAGGTCCGCCAGCATCCACGCGAGCTTGCCCTGGGTGAGCTGGAAGCCGCCGATCTTGCGGCCGAACTGCTCGCGGGTCCGGGCGTACTCGGCCGCGGCCTCCAGGCACGAGCGCGCGGCGCCCGTCACCCCCCAGATGATGCCGAACCTGGCCTCCGACAGGCAGGACAGCGGCCCCTTGAGCCCCTGGACGCCGGGCAGCACCGCGTCGGCGGGCAGCCGCACGTCATCGAAGTGCAGCTCGGAGGTGACCGACGCCCGCAGCGACATCTTCTTGTGGATGTTGCGCGAGCTGAAGCCCTTCGCGGTGCGGGGAACCAGGAAGCCGCGGATGCCCTCATCGGTAGCGGCCCACACCACGGCGATGTCGGCGATCGACCCATTGGTGATCCACATCTTGGTGCCGTTGAGTACCCAGTCCGATCCGTTACTAGTGGCATGTGTGGTCATGCCGGACGGGTCGCTGCCGTGATCCGGCTCGGTGAGCCCGAAGCAGCCGATCGCCTCGCCGGCCGCCATTCTCGGCAGCCACTCCTGCTTCTGCTCCTCCGACCCGTACTTCCAGATCGGGAACATGGCCAGCGACCCCTGGACCGACACCAGGCTGCGCAGGCCGGAGTCGGCGGCCTCCATCTCGCGGCAGGTCACGCCGTAGGCGACCGGGCCCATGCCGGCGCAGCCGTAGCCCGTCAGGTGCATGCCGAGCAGGCCCAGCTGGCCCAGCTCCGGGGCCAGCTCGCGGGGGAGGGTCCCGGCCTCGAACCAGTCGGCGATGTAGGGCATGATCCGCTTCGCGGCGAAGTCGCGGACGGTGTCGCGGACCAGCCGCTCTTCCTCGGTCAGTTCATCGTCGACGCGGAGCAGGTCGACGGCGGCTGCGGGGTCGGTGCTGTGAGGCATGGCTGGTCCCTTCCTGCGTTCCGCGCCAGTAGCGCGCTTGCCGCTAGCGTAAAACGCCCGGGCGGCCGGGCCGCCTCGCGGGGGTGACAGGGCATCATGGGCATATGAGTGACATCGGTGGCAAGACACTGGAGCGCAGGCGAGACGGCCGGATGCTGGCGGGCGTGTGCGCCGGGCTCGGCAGCTACTTCGGCATCGACGCGAACGTCGTGCGGCTGCTCTTCGTGATCGCCTCGTTCTTCGGCTTCTTCGGGGTCTTGGTGTACGTGGTCGCCTGGGCGGTCATCCCCGAGGAAGGGGAGAAGGAGTCGATCGTCGAGCGGCTGGTGAACAAGAACCAGGCGCGGTAACGCCATCCCCGACCCGCAGCCTCTGTAGGGCCGGACCCGTGAAGGGGCATCCCGGCGGCCACAGGGGGTGTCGGCGGATGACCGGCGGGTGCACCGCCCGGTGGGGTGCGGTGACGCGACCGGGCGCCTGATCGCTTTGCTGAGGGCACCGGTTGTCCCCTATGCTGGGGCGCGTCCCCCGACGGCGGGCGCCACGGGCACGGCGGCGGTAACCGTCGAGCCCCCATCGTCTAGCGGCCTAGGACACCGCCCTTTCAAGGCGGCGGCACGGGTTCGAATCCCGTTGGGGGCACTGCTAGTGCGATACTGCTAGCGGAGGTACTGCTGGTGAGAGCCAGCACGATGGTCCTGTAGAGCAGCTCGGAGTGCTCGCCACCCTGTCAAGGTGGAGGTCGCGGGTTCAAATCCCGTCAGGACCGCTCGGGTCGGTACCAGATCCGGTGCCGGTGACCCGGCCGAGGTCAGGTAGCTCAGTTGGTACGAGCGTCCGCCTGAAAAGCGGAAGGTCGGCGGTTCGACCCCGCCCCTGACCACGCATTCTGACCAGCCAAAACGCCCCGGCGGATTCCTCCGACCGGGGCGTTTGACGGCAACCGTGACGGCAACCGCGGCCTTCGGGCTAGGTCAGCGCGTTGCCCAGCTTGGCTAGTGCCTGGCGTTTTTCATCCAGCGCGGTGTGCGCGTAGATCGTCATTGTGACCTCGATGTCGCTGTGGCCGACGATCTCCCGGACCATGTCGGGCGCGACGCCCAGGTGCAGTAGGAGCGAGACGCAGGTGTGTCTCATGTCGTGGAACCGTGTGCCGGTCAGTCCGGCCGTGGTGCGGATGCGGCCCCAGCTTCGGCGGAGGTTGTCGGGCTCCATGGGGGTGCCGATCCTGGTCGGGAAGACGAGCCCGTTCTCTTGCCAGTCCGGCCAGGCGTCGGCCCGTTCAGTGAACTGCTGGCGGCGGTGCTCCCGAAGCGCGCCGGTGCACAGCGGCGGGAGCGGGATGGTGCGCGCGGAATCTTCGGTTTTGGGCCGGACGAAGCGCAGTGCCCCGCCGACCCGCTGCAGCGTCTGGACTACTTCCAGCGTGCCCGTATCTAGGTCGATATCCTCCCAGCGCAGTCCGAGCAGCTCGCCTCTGCGCAGGCCGAGGCACAGCGCCAGGACGTAGAGCGCATACAGGCGTTCGCTCTGCGCAGCCCGGAGGACCTGGCGGGCCTGGGCGACGGAGAGCCCGCGGTTGACCGTGTACTTCGGCGTGGTGACCTTGACCAGCTTGGCGACGTTGCGCGGGATCACTTCCTCCCGGACAGCGGATTCAAGCGCGTTTCGCAGCACCGCGTGGATTGACTGGATCATGCGCACCGAAAGCCGGGA
The DNA here is from genome assembly GCA_036510065.1 of Streptosporangiaceae bacterium. Taxonomy (GTDB): domain Bacteria; phylum Actinomycetota; class Actinomycetes; order Streptosporangiales; family Streptosporangiaceae; genus DASUBV01. Next base: position 78,491 of record DATCEO010000163.1, read on the forward strand.
CTCGCAACAGTCGCCGCTAGGGCGTGCGCAGCACTGCGGCTTGTCGCGGGCGGCGTCGATGCCGTGCTTGCAGCATAGGCACTGAGCCCGGAGGCGAGTGATGAAGACGCGCGCATCCTGAGCGGCCAGCTTGGCCAGCCGCTTGTTGCCCAGCTCGGGGATCAGGTAGAGGCGGACCACGCCCTCGTATCCCTGGTACGTGCGGGGTTTCCGCTCGGGCTTGACCACGTGCTCCAGCCAGTACGCGAGGTACTTCGCGACGGTCCAGGTCTCGGCCGCTACCGGGATGCCCTGGTCGGCTTGCTCTAGCAGCTTGGTGAGCTGGCGGCGCGCATCGTCTCGGGTACGCCCGTATACGCGGACGCGCTTGACGGTCCCGGCGGTGGTCGGCACGAAGGCCGCTCCCTCGTACCGGCCGTCCTTGCGCTGGTAGATCGTGCCTTCGCCGTTCGCCCGCTTACGGCTCCGCGATGTGCGAGGGTTGCTGCGACTCCCGCCTCGTAGGTCCGGGCTCTGCGGCTCGTCGGGCGTGGTGATCGCGGTTCTGGTCATCAGGCGGCCATCTCCTTCAGGCGTTCGAGGCATTCGGTCAGTGCGTCCATGGGAACCAGGCGACGGCGGCCGATCTTGATCGTGTGGAGCTGACCGGAGCGGATCAGGTTGTAGACGCTCCACCGGCTGACGCGCAGGCGGGCGGCGGCCTCGTCGATCGTGAACAGCGTCAGATCCACGGGCCGTCACCTCCGTGCCCGGCGTCCGGATGCCCGCGGCCGGTGAAGTTCCACCAGGAGCGCACGAGGATCGTGTCGCCGGGGAGGTCGGGCAGCAGCCCGACGGCGACGGCATAGGCACGCTGGTGCGCGGCGCGTTCGGCCCGGAGCGCGCTGAGGGTCGTGGAGTAGGAACGGCTCTTGGTGGCGAAATGGCCGGAGAAGCCAAGCATGTGCGCCCAGGCGGCCAGGTGTAGGTCTTCCAGGGCTGGCAGCTTCCCGAGCCGGATGCACTCGGCGATGAGACGGCGGGCGTGCTCGCGGACAGGGAGACCGTCAATGCGGTCAGCCGGGGTGAGGCGGCGGTCGAGGGTGCCGGTGCATTCAGCGGCCTTGGTCGCGTACTTGGCGACATAGAAGGCGACGTTGTGGTCGGTCAGCTCGCCGGTCGTGGTGATGGGCCTGGTGTCGTGCTGGGTGCCCCAGGCCAGGGTCCGGGCAGGCAGGCCGCCGACGGCCGGGATGTGGACGCGGACGGCGTGGGCGGCCTGGGCGATGGCGGCGGCCAGGAGGTCGAAGGTGGCCCAGGCGGGCGGTTCGGTGGCGGGTCCGGCCGAGCTGTCGAGGCGGATGATGGCGTGGAAGTGGACGACGCCCCGGCGCTGGTACTCAGCGACCTTGGCGAACGAGACGCGCATCTGTGCGGCCAGCGCCTTGGCGGTGAGCCCGGCTTGGCGGGCTAGGGCGCGGCGCAGGGTGATGGTGAACCGGCGCCACAGCTCGGGGGCGCAGGCGTTGAACAAGACGGTGCCGGTGTAGTCGTAGCAGCTTCGGCACATGGGCTCGCCGAGGAGCGGGTCGTCCCGGCCGTGGCGCTGGCCGCAGGCGAGCGGCGCGCCGTGTGGGCAGGGCCGGGGAGCTCGCCGGGGGCGGCAGCGCAGGATGCGGCCGTTTCGTTCCCGGCGGGCATGGACCGGGCCGAAGGAAGGGGCGGTGAGGGTGAGGAATGCGGCCGGATGGGCGGCGACGGTGACGGGGATGCCCTTGCCGCCGGTGAGCCCGGCGCGGATGAGCTGGTAGGTGTCGGCGCGGTAGGTCTCAGCGCACGGCGGGCATCGGGTGGCGCGGCGGGTCTTGCAGGCGATCGGCAGGACGCCGCCGGGCTCATGGACGGTGGTGTAGCGGTGCAGCAGTTCTCCGGTGGTTCCGTCGATATGGTCGACGCGGCCTCGGATCAGGACGGGCTGCATGCACCCTCCTGCGTGCCGGACCGGGGGAAGTGGTGCGGAGGTGTCGGACAAAGGCGGTGCTCCTCTCGTCGTGCCCTTGCGGGCGTCGGGTGGACGAGCGGAGGCAGGCCAGGTCAGGTGGTAAGGCATCGGGTGCTGTGGTCGGCGGTGCTTTGCCGCGTGGCCTGGCTGCCTATCGCTCAGGCGCGCTCTGGTGTATGGCTGTGGCACCATGACCGGGCTCCCGGGTGACTCACCCGCCCGGCGATTACACGGTGATCCCACGCTGTGCGGGGTGATATCTCAGCACTCTGATGCTACCCGTACCAAGAGTGCTTGTAACGTACTAAAAATATCAGATTGGTAACCTTACGGCGCCGACGCGCTCGGCTAGGTCGCGCAGCTCCGCCGATGGCAGATCTTGCATGGTCATCAGGTCGGAGACGAGCTGGCGGACCCGGTCATGTGCGCGGACCTGCTCAGGAGTGATGTCCTCGGCCCGGCGGAGTGCTGCTATGGCTTCGCTGGCCTGGCGGCGCTGGGCGTGCGCGCGGGCAACGTCGATGAGCATCCGGGCACGCCGTTCGGCGGACAGGCCGCTGGTGTCGATGGCGGCGGCGGTGCGCAGGGCGCGGCCAGCGTCGCCCAGCTCGACGGCGACAGCGATCTCGTGCAGGGCCACGTTGGCCGGGCCGAACTCGGTGTTGTAGTCGTTGCGTCCCTCGCCCATCCGGGCGGCGGCCTGGCTGGCCTGCTCCAGATGACCGTAGGCCGCGTCGGGATCGTTGAGCCGCGCGGCGATGATGGCGCGCTGCAAGGTCAGCCCGCCCCACAGCGATACTGCCTGCAGATCATCGCCACCGGCCAGGTGCGCCAGGGCGTCGGCGGTGGTGCGGGCAGTTTCCTCGGCCTGGTCATAGTGCCGGGCGGCGAGGAACACGAACACCAGCCGGAACGCCCCGGCCGCGATCAGCAGCGGGTTGCCTGTCCGCTCCGCGGCGGCCATCGCCCGGTCCGCAGCGATCCATGCGGCCTCCGGCTCACCGACCTTGGCCAGCGCGGCCGAGCACGCCTGGTAGGCCGTGGCGAGCAGCTCGGCGGCGTCGGCCCTCTGGCCTTCGGGGAGTGCCCGGACGGCGGTCTCCAGATCCGGGATCAGGCCGCGCAGCAGGTCGGCCAGGTCGGCGTAGCGGCCAGCGTGGGTCAGCTCCCACGCCTGGCTGGTCTTGGTCCTGAGCCTGGTCATCGCGGCCGGACGGTGGCGGCCGTTGAGCAGGGCGCGCAGCGAGTAGACGCCGGACAGCACCAGCCGCAGCGTGGCCGCGCCGGGAGTTTCCTCGGTCACCGCGGCGACGACCGGCGCCTCGGCGGCCAACTCCGCGAGCGGGATGTCCAGAGCGTTTGCGAGAGTTTCCAGCACCGACATCCGGTCGACCTTGCGGGCGCCGCGCTCGACCTGTGACACCCAGGCCACAGAGCGGTCGATCATCCGGGCCAGCTCAGGCTGCGACAGCCCGCGTCGTCGCCGTTCGGCGGCGATCTTCCGGCCTAGCGCCCGCTGGTAGTCCGGTGTGGTCATCCGCTGGTGCCTTTCCCGGCCTGCAACGTCAGCCAGTCGACCTCGGTGCTGGACAGGTACTGGTCCCGCTGTTCGAGGTAGCGGCGGGTGTGCGGGGCGGCCTCGTGCGCCTCGAATGCGGACCGGTCGCGGTAGAGCTCGTAGAAGATGCGCTGTAGCGGCTGGCCTTCGACCAGGTGGGAGGCGTAGACGAGGGTGCCGGGCTCGCCGGTCTTGATGGCCTCGATGGTCTCGGCCACGAGCTGGTCATACGCCTGGGCGCTGGCCTCGTCCTTGCAGGTGAACCGCACGCACAGACCGAACATTGCTGCTTCCTCCATGTCGCCTGGGGTCATGCTCGCATTCCTTGTGCCATACCAGTACGCCAAGTAGCACGTACTTATAGTACGGTACACGTATTCAAAGTAATGCTCACTGTTCAGCAGGAACGTGACCAGGCGCGACCAGCGAGGATTCTTATGCACACCCCAGCATCCCGAGCACTCGCCTTGCGCACCAGCACCGTCACCTACCCAGGCTCAGCCGCGCAGATCAGAGTTGTCCGTGCCGACCTTCGCGTCTTACTCGGTGGCTGCCCGATGGCAGACGACGTGATCCTGTGTGGCTCCGAATTGGCGGCCAACGCCGCGCTGCACAGCAGGTCCGGTCTGCAAGGCGGAACCTTCACCGTCCGCGCCAGCATCGACCTCGACCACAGCGTCCAGGTCGAAGTCGAGGACAAGGGCGGCCCATGGACCTCGACCCCGACCGACCCCGACCGCCATCACGGCCTGGACCTCATCCGAGCCCTCGCTACCGACTGGGGCATCACTGGCGACCACATCGCCCGTACTATCTGGGCGCGATTCAACTGGCCTGGCACGGCATAGCCTCGGAGAACGTCTGGGCAGCCGCCACAGTCGCGAAGTGCCGCCCGCGTGTGCCGTCCGCAGAGGCGTGAGGACTTTCTTTACAGTCATCAAGGGCACGCCCCTACGGGCGCGCCGGGCGGCCGACCTCGGCACGGGCCCTGAGCATGAGCGCGATTACCAGCGGGGAGCAGATGATCGAGCGGGAGGCCCGCCGGGGCAGGGGTGGGAGGGGCACTCGCCGCTGGCAGGCGGCAGCCTGGCCCGCTGCCTCTCGCGCGGCAGCGCACCGGCGCGGGCCGCAGCCGCAACGTGGTCAGCCCCGCACCCGCCAGCTGGCGGTCCCCGCCGTCACGCACCCCCCAGTGACCGCGCCTGCAAGAGCCAGCCGGGCGGTCCTCCCGCGCCGGGCAATCGTGCCGCCGCGCAAAGATCACAGTCAAGGTCGTACGTCCTCGCTGCGCTGCGGGCGCTGATACCTCTACCCTCCTGGTGAGGGTCTCCCCTGGGGAACGCTTCGGGCGCTTGTCCTTCGAGGACTTAATGGAGACGGCGTCCCCGGGGGACGGCCCTGGAGGCCTGACGCCCAAGAGGTTGTCGTCCTGTGAGGACTGTCTATCAGCACGGCGCGGCGCCTCCCGCGGACTGCAGCGGTCTGGCCGCCTGAGTACGCGCTTCCCGCACGTGATGTTGCCGGATACGAGCGGCAGGGAGGGTGATGTGCTGGGAGTAGGGATCGACTGGGCGGAAGAGTTCCATCTGGTAGCGCTCGGCAGCCCGGGTGAGGGAATCATCTCGGTACTGCGGGTCGAGCACCGCCCGGAGGCGGTGTCCGCCCTGGTAGAGCGGATCGCCGGGCTGGAGGCCGACCCGGCTGGGGTGCGCGTGGTGATCGAGACCCGGCACGGGCTGCTGGTCGAGGCTCTGGTCGAGGCCGGGTACACGGTGCTGCCGGTCAACCCGGAGCTGGTGTCCCGGCGCCGCGGCCCGGCACGCAAGAAGGACGACGCTGAAGACGCGCGGATCTGCTGCCTGCTCGCCCTGGACCGGCACGCCGGGCTCCGGCGGCTGATCCCGCATGGTCAGCTCGGCGGCGAGCTGCGGTCCATCGCCCGCGACGACGAGCGGGCCTGCCGCGACGAGCGGCGGCTGCTCAACCGGCTGCGCGCCGACCTGCTCGTCACCTTCCCCGCCGCGCTGGCCATCGCCGGCGACGACCTGGGCGCCACCCGGATCCTGCGGCTGCTCGAACGCTGGCCGACCGCCAGGGCGCTCGCCGCAGCCAGCCGCGAGGAGATCATCGAGTTCGGCCGCGCCCAGCGAACCGGCTACCTGCAGCGCTTCGCCGACAAGATCCAGGCAGCGCTCGCCGAAGACCACTTCACCGCACCAGAACACCTGGCCCGGGCCAGGATCGACACGATCCGGCTCACCGCCCGCCAGCTGCTGCTCACCGACGCGCAGCGGCGGGCCTGGGAGAAACAGATGGGCGAGCTCCTGCTCGGCCCCCCCGGCCAGCAGCCGGAGGACCAGCCGGGGCAAGCGTTTCCTGGCGGCGAGATCTACCTGAGCTTTCCCGGCCTCGGTCGCCGTCTCGCCGCCAGGATCGCCGGTGAGATCGGCGAGCACATCGAGCAGTTCACCACGCCGAACTCCCTGCAATGCTATGCCGGGCGCGCCCCGGTCACCCGCCGCTCCGGCAAGCGCGACCTGGTCGTGGCCCACCGGCTCGCCTGCAACCGCTACCTCGCCGACGCCGTGCACAAGGGGGCGTTCGCCAGCCTCCGCCGCTCCGCCTGGGCCAGGGAGTTCTACGACGCCCAGCGCGCCCGCGGCAAGAACCACCACGCAGCCCTGCGAGCACTCGGCAACCGCTGGCTCGAGATCCTCTGGCACTGCCTCACCCACGACGTGCCCTACGACGAGACAGTCCACATCGCCAACCGCCGCCGGGCTCTCGCCGCGATCACAGTGCCAGCAGCCTGACCCACACGCAGCCAGACGATCACCTGATTCCAGATCATGGCGCCAGAGGGTTGACAGAGGATGTCTCCACCTTGACTCTGATCTTCCACGGCAACATCGGCACCTGCCGGGAGGACAGGGGATTAGCCGTAGTTGATCTGAACGTGAAACGGTTCCTCTTTCGCGAGTTTAGACACCATTGTCCAGGCGCGGCCAATTGATCGCAAAAGCCCGCAAGAAGATGGTTATCAAGAGGCTTATAGCCCACGTCACGGCAGTTGAAGCACTTTGAGGGAACAGCACATAGTAAGCTTGGGCTTCGAAAGCTATGAAGCCTAGAGGGTTATGCAAAACCTCGCGGGATGCGCAACAGGGAACTCTTTTCCGAAATATTGAGAAACCTGGCGACACGCCGTACTGGATAACAGGCAACGGCTTCTCCGGTCGATAGAAAGGAGGTTACCACACACACCTCTCA
>DATCEO010000164.1:0-4360 GCA_036510065.1 Streptosporangiaceae bacterium
CCGGGCTTCCTCAGGATCCAGGGCCGGGGCCGGGTCAGTGACCACATCGCCATCCGGGCCGCCAGCCGCCGGCGCAGGCTCCTCCCGGTGGCCGCGCGGGAACGGGAGCAGCAGCGCCGCGCCGAAGATGACGACCATCACCGCGATCAGGACCAGATTGGCCACCGAGACGGTGAAGATCGACCAGTGCAGAAAAGAGCCCGGCTGATTCACGTCGATGGCCAGGGGGCCCGGATCCGGCACCACGTGGGAATGCATGTCGTCCTCCAATGTCAGTAGTCGGATCGTCAAGTACCTACGCCGCGCCAAGCGCCGAGATCGGCCGACGATGGTGCATGCTCCGCGCCGAGCGCCTGTCGCGTCCGGACGTGCCTCGTGCGTAGGGCGAATCGCGGGATCAAGGGTGCGATGGTGCGGTCGCGTATGGCGCCGTGCCACAGGCCCGCTCCGTAGGCCATGTCATCCAGCCGTCGGATCAGCAGGTAAGCGAGGGGGTTCAGGCGCGAGCCGCTCCGCCGGTAGTCGATCAGTCCCTCGATTGCGGCGCCGGTAATGAGCGCGTGTCGTGCCCGTCGGCTCATCACGGCGGCGAGTGCGGCGACCGGCCAGTAGTGCCGGGTGGCGCACTGCGTCAGCTGTTCTGCTGTGCCGCGCACTGCGGCCAGCGTCAGCAGCGCGCCGGCTCGCACGGGGGTGTCCGCGTCGGGTATTCGGCGGATCAGGCGTATCGCTGCACCCGCGGTCAGTGCCACGGCGACGCCGAGCGGGACCGGCCGTCCGCGGAGCACGAGTGCGCACGCCGCGACCGACCATGGTGCGGCGTTCAGCGGCGGCACCTGGCCGGGGTGCCGCAGGGCCAGTTCGGCCGCTCCGGACCCGTAGCTGGCTCGCTGCGCGAGCCAGCTACGCAGATTGGCGCGGTGGCAATGGCCCACTCGGGAGCTGGGCACGTAGCGCATTCGCCAGCCGGTGCGGTGCAGTCGCAGGCAAAGGTCGACGTCTTCGCCGATCCTGAGTTCCGGAGCGAATCCGCTGCCGACGGCCGCCCTGCGGACCACCAGTGTCGCGCTCGGGACGTATGCCAGCGCGGACAGCGGCACGATCGGAGCCTCGCGCCCGCCCATGTCCAGCGGCGACCGGACGTCCTCGTACCGGTCGAGCCAGCCTGGCTGACTCTGGGGTATGCCGACTACCCGGGGCGCGGCCAGCGCCAGGGCGGGATCGGTGAACTGTGCCAGCAGCGGGCTCAGCCAACCGGGCTCGGGCAGCACGTCGGAGTCGCAGAAGGCGACATATCCGGTCCTGGCGTGGCGCAGCCCGGTGTTGCGTGCCGCAGCGGGCCCCTGGTTGTGCGGATGAACGAGCAGGGTGGCGCCGTGCAGGCGGGTCACCGAGGCCACCGCGGCGCGGTTCACGGATCCGTCGTCGACGACCAGCGCCGGAACGCCCGATGTCTCCGGGTCGGTGCGCAGGGCGGTCAGCAGCTGGTGCAGGAGGCGCGCCCGATCCCGTACCGGGATCACGATCGTGACGTCACGGACGGGCTGAGCAGGAGGGCGCGGGTGTGCGACGCCGATATCCACGAGCCGCCGGGCCAGTGCCGCCGTCGCCGTGTCCGCCACGGTGAACCTGCCTGGTTCGAGAATTCGCGCCGCCGGCTTGCTGAGCCGCAGCAGCCTAGGGGGCGAGCCGCCCAGCATCAGGCGGCCGTCGCGGGAGCGGTGGACGTCGTCGGCGATCTCGACGGCAAGGCCGTTCGGCAGCGTGGTATCCGGCGGCGCCGCCAGTTCGGCGAGCGCGCCGGCATCGAACGGGTGTGGTCGGGTCATCCCGTGAATCCGCCGTCGGCATGCAGCACGGATCCGGTGAAGGCGCTGGCGTCGGGCGAGCAGGCCCACGCCACGAACCGGCCGTGCTGCTCGCAGGACCCCAGCGGCAGCACGACCAGCGGCCTGCTGCGGGCCAGGCCCGGCCATAGCTGGTCGCCGAGCCTCATCATCACCCCGCGTCGCTGTCAGCGAGATAGCCGTGGCGACGCAGGTACCCGAGCAGTTCGTCGGCGGCCTGGCCTGGGGACAGCGGGCCGAGCACGGTGGGCGGGGTGCGCTCCACGAGCGCTCCGGTCAGCTCCAGCGTCCGGCGCAGCGCCGAACCGGACGGACCCGCGAGCTCGCGCGGCCGAGGCCGGTACGGGTGGGCGCCCAGCACCCGGATCCGGTGCGCGGCGGTGGCTGCCGGCGCGCGGACCACCGGGATGGCGACGTGCCCGCTGGCCAGGGTGGCTGGCAGCCCGGCCCGCCGCAGGCGTATCCCGGCCGCCTCAACGGACACGACGGCGGGTCGCGGCACTAGCAGTACCTCGCGGCGGCCGCCGTCCAGGCGGCGGTGCACCCGCAGCACGCCGCCGCCGTCCTCTGGTTCCATCCGCACGACGCCCAGGACCTGCGCCGCGCTGAGCGCCGCGGCGAGGAACGCGGGAAACGAGCCGGTGCCCCGGTCGGCTGAGCGGTCGCCGCACAGCACCAGGTCCGGCACACCGTAGCGCTGCCGCAGGGCCGCGGCGAGCGCGGCGGCGGATTCCTGCCCGCCGCCGACCAGGTCGGCCGGCTGCCGGCCCGCGGCCCCGCCGGCCGGCTCGACGCGGAGCGCCTCGGCCGCTCCGGCCGCCAGGGCGTCCCGCAGCATCGGGTCGGCTTCGGCGGGGCCGACGGTGGCCGCGACGACCCGGGCATCCCACCGCTGCGCCAGGCGAAGCGCGTGCTCCAGGGCGGCGAGTTCCGGCTGGCCCGGTCTGCGGTCGCGGGGGTCGGCACTGACCGCCCCGGTGAGCGGGTCGACCTCGGTTTCCTGCCAGGACCAGCCCATCGCCGCCACGATCACTGTCATGCTCCCTCACCCCTTCCGGAACACGACACCGTCGCCGCCGGCGGGGTAGGCCCAGGTTATGGCCCCCTCGCCGTTGCACACTTGATAGCAGGTTCCGCATTCGAAGCACTGCTCGTAGTTGAACAGGATGCCGCCGTCGGTGGTGGGCACGAACAGGCCGGCCGGGCAGGCGTGCACGCAGTCTTTGGTCGTGCAGGAGCGGCATACATCGGAGTCGACGGTGATGTGCGCCCGCTCGCCGACCCGGAACTCGACGCTCGCCATCCGCTCCTCGAAGGACACTCCGGGGTAGCTCATCTATTTCGCTCCCTCATCGAAATGCCCGGAGCGCTTGCCAGCCGTCCCGCGCCAGTGGCCGCAGCCGGACCTTGTTCACGCGGACCGCGCGCAGGAACTCCCTGGCCATACCGAGCTTGGGAGTCGGGTTGGTGACGGTGAATACCTGCTCGACGAAATCGCAGGCCAGACCCGGGTATTCCCGCTGCATCCGGTCGGCGAGCACGATGTCCGCTGCGTTGCGCAGCCGCTTGTGGTCGGCCAGCACGAAGCACGCCTCCAGCCGGCGCCGGTAGCCGGCCAGCCCGCGAGCGGAGGTGTCGCCGGCCGCGATCGCCTCGGCGGCGGTCTGGCCGGCCGCCAGTCCGGCGCCTATCGCGAAGTTGACGCCCTCCAGCCACAGCCCGGCGGCCAGGCACATGAACGCGGCGTCCCCGGCCACGAGCATGCCGTCGGTGGCCAGCCGCGGCATGGCGCGATAGCCGCCCTCGGGGATCAGGTGGGCGGAGTACTCCTTCAGCTCCGCGCCGCGCAGGTACGGTGCGATCGCCGGATGCGCCTTGAGGCTCCCGATCAGTTCCTCGGGCCGCGTCTTGGCCGCTGCCAGCCCGTCAAGTCCGACCACCACGCCTACGCTGACCGTGTCGAGACAGGTGTAGAGGAAGCCGCCGCCGGGGATCCCGCTCGTGCAGCCGACCATCTCGATGTCCAGGCCCTGGTCGCCGGTCAGCCCGAACCGCTCTTCTATCACCTCACGCGGCAGCGCGAGGGTCTCCTTGACGCCCAGCGTGGTGTGCGCCGAGTCGGTGCGCGGCAGCAGCCCGGCCTCCTTGGCCAGGAGGGAGTTCACGCCGTCGCAGGCGATCACGATCCCGGCGCGGATGTCGCCGCCCGGCCGGTCGGTGCGCACGCCGGCGATCCGGCCGGCCGAATCCCGCAGCAGGCTCGTGGCCACCGTCGAGGTCACCAGCCGGGCACCTGCCGCGACCGCCTTGTCGGCCAGCCAGGAGTCGAAATCGGCGCGATAGGTAGTCATCCCGTTGTACGGCGGGCGATCCCAGGCGTCGCTGCGGTAGTCGACGGTCAGCGCCTGGGTGGGTGTCATCAACATGGTGGCCCGGCGAGTCACCCACCGCTGCACCGGCACCTCCGTCCACCACCGCGGCACGACCTCGTCCAGGATCCTGCCGTACACCAC
>DATCEO010000165.1:0-12423 GCA_036510065.1 Streptosporangiaceae bacterium
GTACGCTGCCGGCGACGTGATCGGCGGTTATTGGCTCGCCCACGCGGCGGCCCATGAGGGGATCGTCGCCGTGGAGCACATGGCCGGCGAGGATCCCCTGCCGATCGACCAGAACCTGATCCCGCGCGTTACCTTCTGCCGCCCCGAGGTTGCGTCCTTCGGCCTGACCAAGCAACAGGCCGAGGAGCAGGGCCACCAGGTCAAGGAGTCAAAGTTCCCGTTCCGCGCCATCGGCAAGGCGCTGATCGAGGGAGACCCGGACGGCTTCCTCAAGATCGTCGTCGATGCCGGCACCAACCTCATCCTCGGCATGCACGCGATCGGCCCCCACGTCACCGAGCTGATCGCCGAAGGTAGCTTCGCCAAGCTAGTCGAAGGCACCCCCGAGGAGCTCAGGATGAACGTGCACGCTCATCCTTCCCTGTCCGAGATCGTTGGCGAGGCCGCAATGGCGGTGGACGGGCTGGCGATTCACTTCTGAGGCGCCTGGCAGGCAGGTTCCGCCGATCTCAGGTGGCCTTGGGCAACGCAACAGGGGCGTGCGGCTACCCGGCCGAACTCCGCCAGCTCGCGGTGAGTTCCCTGCGGGCCGGCTACTGGTGGTCTGGCCCGGTCAGGACTACCTGAACATTCACCGATACATCCGCCCCAAGTGAGCCATTCGAGAGCGAGCTTATGGACACCATTGCCGAGTACGTCGACGGCATGCCCAACCTATGCGGGCAAGAGCCGCTGATCAGCGAGGCCATCGAAGCGGGCCGCCAGCGTCCGGTATTCATGAATGGCCTCGATATTAAGGGTGCTACCAGCACGTTCGCGGTGGCACTGCACATGCATCAGCCGCTTATCCTCACCGCCGGCGACGACCTGCGCACCGCGGGAATCATCAGCAACCTGGCGTGGATGATGGAGCATCCGGGCATCGGTGACAGCCACAACGCCCCCGTGTTCGCGTGGTGCTACAAGCGCATGGGCGAGTTCATCCCCCAGCTCCTCGGTGAGGATCGCCAGCCCAGGGTGATGCTCGACTACTCGGGCACCTTGCTGCACGGAATGCGGCAGATGGGCCTGGACGACGTATTCGACGCGCTTGGCTACCTCACTCATGACGGCCGGGCCCGCCAGACCACCGAGTGGCTCGGAGCCACCTGGGGCCATGCGGTAGCCCCATCCACGCCGGTCCAGGACTACCGGCTGCACGTGCGCGCCTGGCAGCACCATTTCGCTGCCATCTTCGGCCTCGAGGCGCTCGGGCGCATCCGTGGATTCTCCCCGGCCGAGATGGCGCTACCCAACCAGCCCGATGTGGCCTACCAGTTTGTCCGCACTCTGGTTGACTGCGGCTACGAGTGGGTGCTGGTTCAGGAACACACCGTGGAACAACCCGGCGGCCGCGGCGTCGAGCGCCCGCACCTGCCGTACCGGCTCGTCTGCACAGACTCCCGCGGCAACACGGCGAGCATCATCGCGGTCGTCAAGACCCAGGGCAGCGACACCAAGCTCGTGGGCCACATGCAGCCTTACTACGAGGCCCAGGGCCTCGGCCTCGGGGAACTGGCCGGCCGGCGGATCCCGCCGCTGGTCACCCAGATCGCCGACGGCGAGAACGGCGGCGTCATGATGAACGAGTTTCCCCCCAGATACCTCGAGGCCATGAGGGAGTGCTCGGGGTCGCCCACTCCCGCTGTGAACGTCACCGAGTACCTCGAGGCGCTGGCTGGGCTGGGGATCGGCCGCGAGGACCTGCCACCTCTGCAGCCGCTGCTCCAGCATCGGGTGTGGGAGCGTTTCGAGCCCGGCGAGGGACCTGAACGGCTTGCCGCGGTCATCGGTGAGCTCAGCGCTGAAGACGACCGGTTCAACATGGAGGGCGGCAGCTGGACCAGCGACATCTCATGGATGCGGGGTTACGAGAACGTGCTAGCGCCGATGGAGCGTGCGAGCTCCCTCTTCAGCAAGCACTTGCTGACCCCAGGCGTGCCCGCCAGCGACCCCCGCTACCAGCGCGCGCTCTTCCATCTGCTGGCCTGTGAAACCAGCTGCTACCGCTACTGGGGCCAGGGCATCTGGACGGACTACGGCGCCGAGCTCGCCCGCCGCGCCTGCAAGGCCGCCAGCCCGGCAACCTGACCGCCGAGCGACCAGAACCGAAGGCGAGGGTAGACGCCTGCGTCGCCGACGAGCCGCTTCCTGCAGCGAGGTGCTGGCCGGCTGCACCCTGCGGTCATCTTCGGCCGGCCGACGCCTGGCCCGGCGCGGTGGTGCCCGGCGCGCAGCCTGTTCCTGGTGTCGCGCATCTGGGCGCGCTGATGCGGCGCAGGTCGTCGGGGAACTCGGCGGCGTGCTGGTGACCGGCCAGGGTCACGGCGCCTGGCGGGGTTCGTATCGTGACCCCTGGCCTGGCGGCTGCAATGCCGGGTGACTTAGCCTCGTGATCGTGACGGAGCCTTCGCGCAGCACCGCCGACCTGATCGTGGAGTGCCTGGAGAATGAGGGCGTCACGCACGTCTTCGGCATTCCGGGCGAAGAGAACATCAGGCTGGTGGAGGCCATCTCCCGTTCGTCCATCTGCTATGTGCTGACGCGTCATGAGCAGGGTGCATCGTTTATGGCCGAAACCTACGGCCGGCTCGCGGGCCGCGCCGGAGTGTGCTCGGCGACGCTTGGCCCCGGTGCGATCAACCTGCTGCTGGGTACCGCGGACGCGACCACCAACTCGACGCCGCTGATCGCGCTGTCGGCGCAGGTCGGGATGAACCGCAGTTTCAAAGAGTCCCACCAGGGCGTGGACCTGGTGTCGATGTTCGCGCCGGTGACCAAGTGGTCAGCGCTGGTAGCGACCCCGGGTGCCGTCCCGGAGATGATCCGCAAGGCGTTCAAGCTTGCCCAGACGGAGCGGCCCGGCGCCGTCTACCTGGCCATCCCCGAGGACGTGGAAAAGACGGCGGCACCGGGCGGGCAGGCGCCGCTTGCGGTGAACGTCCCGCGGCCGGATGAGCCGTCCCACGGGCAGATCGAGCGCGCCGCGGCGCTGCTGCGGGAGGCTCGCGCGCCGGTCGTGCTAGCCGGGCACGGGGCAGCGCGGGCAGGCGCGGGCGAGGCCGTGCGCCATTTCGCTGAGACGCTCGGCGTCCCGGTCGCCACGACGTTCCACGGCAAGGGCGTGTTCCCTGACGATCACCCACTGGCGCTGGGAGCTGTGGGGTTCATGCGCCACGACTATGCCAACTTCGGCTTCGACCGCGCTGACCTGATCGTCGCCGTCGGGTATGAGCTGCAGGAGTTCGACCCGGTCCGGATCAACCCGCGCGGCGACACCAAGATCATCCATCTGCACCGGTTCCCCGCCGAGGTCGATGCGCACTACGACGTCGCTGTCGGGCTGCACTCCGAAATCGGGCACAGCCTCGACGCCCTCGCCGATGCGGCCGGGCCGCGCACCGCAGCCCCTCCGGGCCAAGAACGCATCCGCGCCCTGCTGGCCGGCGAGCTGGCCCGCGGCCAGGGCGATGAGCGGTTCCCGCTGGCACCAGCCCGGATCGTCGCCGATACGCGCGCGGCGCTGCGCCGTGACGACATCGTGCTGGTCGACACCGGGGCACTGAAGATGTGGATGGCGCGCCTGTACCCGACCTACGAACCGAATACCTGCCTGATCTCCAACGGCCTGTCCACGATGGCCTGGACGGTGCCCGGCGCGATCGGAGCGAAGATCGCCAGGCCGGACTCCCGGGTCCTCGTCGCGACCGGTGACGGCGCGTTCTTGATGAACTCGCAAGAGATCGAGACCGCGCTCCGGCTCGCCTTGCCGTTCGTCATCCTGATCTGGGTCGACGGCGCCTACGGGCTGATCAGCTGGAAGATGAACCTGGAAATCGGCCGCAACGTGGACACAACCTTCGGCAACCCGGACTTCGTGGCTTACGCCGAAAGCTTCGGCGCGACCGGATACCGGATCAGGTCGCCCGGCGAACTGCTCCCGACGCTGCGCACCGCCCTGGCGGCCGACACTGTGTCAGTGATCGCCTGCCCCGTTGACTACTCCGCCAACCTCGAGCTCATCGAGTCTCTTGGCGAGCTGGACGACTCACTGTCATAGCGCTGGCTCCCCGCTCAGCTGCCTTATATCTGACGGCCGCCCCGCGCAGATAAAGATCCATCGAGATGCTGACCTGCCGGAGAAGACGCGAAGCTCACATTGCTTACAGAACTCCAGTTACCCGCGGCTTGCCACCACACCAGTCATTCATAAGCGCCGCCCACATAGACCCGCCTTACCTGTTGTCAAGGGGTTCCGGCGGTGTTCGTGGCCGGCCGTGGCGTGGCGATGTGTTCCCGGGCTGGGAGCCGCGGCGGGGTCGTAGGGTGGTTGCGGGCTCGGGAGTGGCCTGGCCGAAGAGCCGGTGCTCGGGGTGAGAGTCGGCCGCGCTGGCGACTGAGTCGTTCCCCGGTTGCTCTCCCGGGCCCGCTGCAGCGGCGGGTGCTGCGCGGCTGGCGTCGGCCTTGAGGCGGGCGAAGATGGCGTCGCTGATACGCCGCTTGAGGGGGCGGTGTTGCGTTAGTTCGGCGGGCACCGCAGCAGCGTTGGTGCAGGTCCGGACACGGTCCCCGGTATCAGCGCAGCTCCAGCCGGACCCGGCGCTGGTCAGGAAGTAGCCGGTCCCGCCGGCCTCGATCTGGATCGTGGTCGTCCCTGAGCTCGCCGAGGTGCCGGTGTTCCGCACGGTGACGGTCCAGGTGCCGCTCGGCGTGGACGTCGTGAACGCATCGGCCTGAGCCACGAACGGCGACCCGCCGTCGCCAACGGACATGACCATGTCTACTGCAGGCGAGGCAGCGGACGCAGATGCGGGCACCAGGCTTATGGCCAGCAAACCAGCGCATACGGAAACTACCGCAAACGCCCGGATGATGGCCCTCGCGCGGGCTGGGTGAACTGGATTCAGCACTGCGACCCCCATGCCATCTCCGACTGCCTTTGGGCCGCCGGATTGCTTGCTACTAGACGCGCGAGGTATGCACGCGGTTGTCTTGGCTCACTTTGTCCCACCAAGATCAAACGAGCAGAGCATTCCTCCGATCCCAGTCGCCGATCGTTCCGCACTGGACTTGCTGCCCGCGACCCCCTCTTTGGGGGCCAACACGCGCGGATTCTTGGCGTCCAGAGTCAGGAGAAGAAATGGTCATGTTTATGGAAGATCGCCCGCCGGCGGCCGAGACGACGTGGCTGCAGTTCCTGCACGACCAGGCCACCGGGATCCTGGCCGTCGACTTTTCGTGTCGGCACGGCGCTGCTGACACAGCTGTGCGTATTGGTGCTCATCGAGCACGGCACCTGCCGGATGCACCTGGGCGGCATCACCCCAGCCACCAGGGAGTGGATCGTGCAGCAGGCCCGCAACCTCGCCCTGGACCCCGGCGCGGTTCCAGGCTTCAGATACCTGATCCGCGACCGCGGCTCAACTTCGCGGTCTCGTTCGACGCCGTCTTCCAGGCCACCGGCACAACGATCATGCGCGCCGCCGTCCGGCTCCGCGATGAACGCGACCCGCGAACGGGTCGTCGGCACCTTGCGCCGCAAGATCCTGGACCGCGTTCTGATCCTCGGCCAGCGCATCTGCGCGCCGCCCTGACCGAGTACGAGTCGGTCAACGACTACCTCCAAGCCGCCTGACCTCCGGAAAGGTACGGGTGATAGCTCGGAATCCTGTTTTTCGAGCGGCGCAGGTTACGCCCGCGCACTGAATCCTGCCTTTATCCATGCCGCCCGTAATGGATAAATTCGAGGGATTCCCCTGTGCCGCGCCGTGCCGCATTTGACGACCTCCCTCGTGTAGGGCTGCTCCTGCCCAGCTGGCTCTCCGGTCGCCCCACGAGGGTGAACGAGCGGACTTCCTCCGATCCCAGTGCTGATCGTTTCGTACGGGCTCGCTGTCCGCGACCCCCTCTTTGGGGTCAAACGCGCGCGGGTCCTTGGCGGCCTGGGCCCGAACGGCAAAATGGTCGTGTGTATGGAGGATCGTCCTCCGACGTCCGACGGGGGAGGGGATGATCGGCGGCGTGGAAGATAAGGTCAAGCGGGCTCGCCTGCCGGGACCTGGCTCGCTTCCCGCCGGCCGGCCAGCAGCGGGAGAGCTGGAGGCGTTTGGCCTTCGTGCCCTGGACGCGGTAGGGGCACGCCTGGCCTTGCTCTTCCTGGCGACAGCTCTGGTGGGAATCCCCCTTGCCGCTGGCCAGGGGGATTCCCACCAGATTGTGCTTGCAGGCTTTCTGGTCTTCGCCTGCGCGGTCGGCGTGACCACTGTCCTGGTTCGGCGCTGGCCGACAGTATGGGTCGGCGCTCTAGCTGCAGCTGCGTCCATTACTACGGGGCTGCTTTCCGCCGGTCCTCCGGTCATCACCTGGGATCGGTCGCACACCCTGGCTGCCTGGGTCGTGGCCGGGCTATCGAGCGGGGTGGCGGCATCGCGGGGCCCGGTCTGGGGCCTGGTGGTCTTTGTCCCGGCAGCGCTGACGGCCCTGGGCACAGAGCAAGCCCGGGGCGGCCCGGTCTCCGCGCTAGTCTTCCTGGGAGCCCTGACGTATTACGCCGGCGCAGCCGTAACCCATGTCCTGGCCCGCCGGGGATTCGCTACGACTGAGCGGGCGCTGCAGGCCGTGGAGGCTGCCGAGGCAGCGCAGCGGGTGGCTGAGGAGCGCTGGCAGGCCCGGCGCGAGGCGGATCGGCTGCTGCACGACACCGTTCTGGCTACCTTGACCGTCCTTGCCCACCAGGGCGTAGGCGTGGCGCCTGACCAGATCCGCGCCGCCTGTCGCCGGGATCTTGAAATCCTCACCGACGGCGACAAGGGCGTTTCTGGCGCGCTGATTCCCGGGCCGTCCCCGGGACGGAAAATGGGCCCGGTCGATTCCGGGGCGGAGCAGGGCAGCACAGCGGGAAAGGTGATCGAGACCGCGATCACCTACGCAGTTGCGCTCGGGCTGGAGGTGCATGCGCACCTCGGATCGCTGGAACCGCAGGCAGCCCGCCTGGATCCGCCAGTGGCATCGGCGCTGAGTGAGGCGCTGGCCGAGTGCTTCACCAACGTGCGGCTTCACTCGGGCGTCGGCCGACTCGATCTGGTGGCCAGCGTCACCGGTGGGGTGCTCGTCGTGCTGGTCATCGACCAGGGGCGCGGTTTCGACCCGGCCGCCGTACCCGAGGATCGTCTCGGGCTCCGCGCCTCGGTGCACGAACGGCTGTCGGCGTTGGGCGGCACCGTCACTGTATGGTCGCGGCCAGGACAGGGCACCAGCGTCAAGCTTCGCCTGCCGTTGCTGGCGGTGGCGTCGTGAGCGCGGCAGGCCTCCGCGATTTCCCGACCTCGCGTCGGCCGCTGCCGCAGATCTTCGACCGTCTCGTGGTTATCCTGGCTTTTCAGGCGCACCTGTTCTCGATTGTGCTGATCGTCCAGTCCCTCCGGGACTACCGCTCCGTCCCCGCCTGCCTGCTCTTGTGGCTGGTCTCTGCTGCTGTACCGCTGGCCTGCGTCGTGGCAGGGCGCCGGGCTGGAGGAGTTCTTTCCAGCAAGGCGCTGCTGACAGCCACCGCGCTGCTACTCGTCGTGGATGTTGCTCTTCCCGCGCTCGTGCCATCGGCCGACCGGGCCGGATCAGCCATGTGGAACTGGGGCGCGATCGGCGTCACGCTGCTGACCTTCGCCATCTTCCGGCCAGCCCGCGACGTCCTTGTCCTGGCCGCCGGCCATGGCCTCATTGCAGTAGCCGTCACCGCAACTGCGCTCGGACAGCCCGGCGTCAACGCGTTCAGCCTGCTCGTCGTGGCCAACGCAGCAGTGATTCCCGCCCTTGCTGCCGCCCAGTACCTCAACCTCTACGTCAGGGCAGTGCGCCTGCGAGACCGCGCCGTTACCACGCGCAGACAGATCGAGACCCGCAATGCCGCCAGCCACGCCGTTCAGGAGGACGCCGCGCACCGCCTGCAAGCACTTCAGGCCGAGGTCATACCGCTCCTGGCAGACGTGGCGACTCGCCGCGCAGACCCCGGCGATCCCCAGGTCGCCCGCACCGCCCGCCGGCTTAGCAGCGCTCTTCGCGCCGAACTGGTAGAGGGCCGCAGCGGCAGCTGGCTACTGCCGTCCTCCCCTTCGGCCGCATCCGGCGGAGGGCCCGGCGAACGCTGGCCTGGCATCGTGGCGCTGGACCCCAGCCGGCTGCTGGGCCGGCTGCGCGACACCGACCGCGCGGCCCTCATCGCCCTGCTCGACATGCTGCGCACCCACTCCGGCTGGCAGCGAGTCTCGGTCGCCCTTGCTCCAGGCGGCGGCCACAACCGCGGCAACGACCACCCCGGGGCGGAACCGTCAGCCGGGCCGCCGACTGTCACGCTCACTGTCGTCGCTCAAGGCCCTCCCGCCACAGCGGCCTCCCATGACGCCGAAGTCATTGCGGCAGCCAGCCGGCTAGACGCGGAGGTCGAAGTCGAGTCCTCCACCGTGCTCGTCGCCGAAGCCCGGCTGGCACTTGCGCCCCCCAGCCTGATCGTTGAGCCTGATGGTCCTCATGAACTCACGTGATTCATGCCAGACTCCTGCCATGGCAGAAAAAGCAGAGCTGCCAGGGAACGGCAAAGCCGATCCCAGGGTCCGGATCGCTATCGTCGACGACCACCATATGGTGCTGTCCGGGCTGCAAGCCTGGGTCAAGGCCGCTGACGGAATCGTCCGGGTCGTCATCGCCGCCGCCAGCTGGGCAGAGCTGCTGGAGCACCCCGCCTTCCCAGTCGACGTGGTGCTGCTGGACCTTGACCTGGGCGACGGCATACCCGTCCCGCTGAAGATCTCCACCTTGCGCCAGGCCGGGGTCGCAACCGTCGTCATCAGCACCCTCGCCGATCCCGCGCGCATCCGGGCGTGCCTGGACGCAGGAGCCGCCGGATATCTCCCGAAGTCCGAACCAGCCGACGAGATCCTCCGCGCCGTCACATCTGCTGCCGGCGGTCAGGGATATATGACTTCCTCAATGGCCGCCCTGCTTGTCGCCGACCTTGAAGACAACGCCGAGAGCGCTCCCGCACTCAGCCCCCAGGAACTGCGCGCTCTCATCCTCTACGCCTCGGGGCTTCCCATGAAAAGCGTTGCCCGGCGCCTCGGAGTCTCGATCTACACCGCTAAAGGTTACATCGACCGCGTCAGGGACAAATATGCTCACGCCGGACGCGAGGCCCGTACCAAGCTTGACCTGCATCAGCGAGCAGTCGAGGACGGGCTGCTCGTCTCGGAATGAACTCTTCCCCCTGCTGCGCATCTGCGCAGCGGCGGGAAACAAGCGACCGTGGCTACGGACGGCAAACCGTAATTCACCACCTATAGCGGCCTCGGCGCAAAGCAGTTCAGCCAGCTACCGGAATGGAGTAGTCAATTATTGTTTGATGGCCATTACTGTCGGCTGCCTTGACAGTGAAGTGGCTGTCGCTGGCGATCTGGTTGAAGGACACGAATGGCACACCCGAGATAGTGCCCGTCGCCGGGTCAAGGCTCAGGCCTTGCTGAAGGAATTCACCGGGGCCATCGGCCATGGCCCAGGTGAAGGGTGCCACTCCGCCGTCCGGCGGGGCAAGCGTGACCGAGTAGGGCTGGTTCAGCGTCAGCGGCGGCAGCACAGTCGCAGGTCGTGCAGAACTGAGGATCCGCAGGTAGTAGGACTGCTGAACCTCAGCGCCTGCGGCATCGTCGAGGTTCACGGCGAGGAACCATTGGCCGTATTGGATCGGCGTGCCGGTGATACCAGGACCAGCAGGGTCGAAGGCCAGGCCTGGGTAGGTCCCTGTCGTGGCGAGACTCCAGGTTAGCGGAGGAGTGCCGCCGTGGCCGCTGATGGCGGCCGCGTAGGGCGTGCCGACGACGGCGTCGGGCAAAGTCGCCGTATCGATCGTCAGTGGTGCAGGTCCGCCCTGCTCCAGAACGGTGAGAGACAATGTGGCCGACGTCGCCTGTGGGGTATCTAAACTCGGCTACCGAGTTGACCTGCGGATTTATGCGGCCCGCTCGTACTCGTTGATGAGCGCGCCGAGGACGGGCCGGCGCTTGATCCGCTCCTGCGAGAGGTCGGCAGGAGGGTGGTCGGGTCGCGGAGGGTGCAGCTGGCGGCTGCGGTGGGGTCTGCGTCCGTTGTAGTGGGCCTCGTACTCGGCCAGGATCGACCTCAGGTGCCGCTGGCCGAAGATCAGCATCCGGTCGGTGACCTCGGTCCGGGCGGTGAGCACGAACCGCTCCGCAAAGGCGTTCGCGCGCGGGCTCCGGGGTGGGATCTTGACTGCCCGGATGCTGGTGCTGGCCAGGGCCGCATCGAACGACTCGGTGAACTGCCCGGCCCGGTCGCGGACCAGGAACTGGAAGTCCGCGGCGCGCTCCCCGAGGTCCATCAGGAGATTGCGGATCTGCTGGGTAGTCCACTGGCCGTCTGGGTGCGCGGTGACCCCGAGGATGTGCACATAGCGGGAGCCGACTTCGATGACGAACAGGCAGTAGAGGCGCTGCAGCGTGACCGCGCAGTCGACGTGGAAGAAATCGGCGGCGAGCATGGTCGCGGCTTGCGCGCGCAGGAATCGCCGCCAGGTCGTGTCGGTGTGCCGTTCCGGTGCCGGCGGGATCCGCAGGGCCCGGATTACCCGGCGGATGG
This sequence comes from Streptosporangiaceae bacterium, assembly GCA_036510065.1. Classification (GTDB taxonomy): domain Bacteria; phylum Actinomycetota; class Actinomycetes; order Streptosporangiales; family Streptosporangiaceae; genus DASUBV01. The sequence continues at coordinate 10,681 of DATCEO010000165.1, forward strand.
TGGAGGCGCTGACCCGGTGGCCGAGCTTGAGTAGCTCGCCCTGGATCCGCTGGTACCCCCAGCTTCGGTTCTCGGTGGCGAGCCGCTCGATCAGGGCGGCGATCTCCGGGCCGACCGGCGGCCGGCCGGTCCGGTGCGGGTAGGTCCACTTCCGGGCGATCAGGCGGCGGTGCCAGCGCAGGACGGTGCCGGGCGTGACCAGCCGGTGCATCCGCAACCGGGCCGGGAGGACCCGGATCAGCGCGGCGAGGACCGCCCGGTCGGCCCAGTCCAGCCGGGGCCGCGGCCGGGCGCGGCGCAGCACCGCAACCTCGTGCCGGAGGACGAGCAGCTCGGCGTCCTTGGACGCTGCCGACCGGCTGAGCAGGACCAGCCAGCTGCAGATCCGGGCGAACATCAGGTAAAGCAGACGGATGGGCATGGCCGACCATCATGCCCTCCTCGAGCTGCCAGCGTCGTACCAGCTCAAGAGGGTTGCAGACTTCTGACACCCCGCAGGGTGAGCTGGCCGAGCCGGTAAAATTCCCCAGCATGGGCATGCTCGGCCGGGCGGATGTGATCCGCCCGGTCGAGCGTCAGTACCTCGACCAGCATGCGCGGACAGGAGCCACAGGCGCGGTCCGCTGCCTGTGCGTCGTTGGCACGGAGCTGGGGCTACGCGCCGACTTCACGCCCGGCGGCCGCCCATGCCAGGGGCGCCGATATGGCGCGGGCCACGCCGTCCAGGGTGATCGCCGCAGGCCCTCAGCAGCCTGATCGGCACGTTCATTTTCCCCTGACAGCGTGCCCCCGCGCGGCTGGCCGCCAGCAGCCGGGACCGCAGCCATGAACGCAGGCGGCCGGCACGACGGTCGGTGGCGGAGGTCACGCGGCAGCAGGACTAAGGGCTCTGCGCCCGTCCGCCGGCCGGTGTTTTGATGGGTGAGCGACTTCGGGTGCCGTGGCCGGCCCACGGGGCACGGATGTCGCGATACAGGGATGCACTCGAAACGAGGCGGGCAGCGATGACAGAAAACGATCCCGGACAGCAGGTCGTGGTGGCGGGCGTCGACGGCTCGCCCGAGTCGATCGAGGCGCTGCGCTGGGCCAGCCAGTACGCCGCGGCAACGGGCGCGACAGTACGGGCGGTCCGGGCCTGGCGCTACCCCTCAGCTGTCGGGCCGACGCCGGTCGGGCTGGCGCCGCAAGCGGTCACCAGCGAGGTCGAGCAGCACATCAGCGAGGAGCTGTCCGAGTCCGTCGCTGAGGTATACCCGGACCCGGCGGCGGCCCGGCTTGAGATCCGGGTAACCTACGGGCCCCCCGCGGAGGTGCTGATCGGCGAGTCAAAGGAGGCCGATCTCCTAGTCATCGGGCATCGCGGCCATGGTGCCTTTGCCGGCATGCTCGTCGGCTCGGTGAGCATCCACTGCGTCACCCATGCGTCGTGCCCCGTGGTCGTCATCCGCGGTGAGTAACCCGCCGCCCCGGCGCCTGAGACATCCGCGCCGCCGGAAACATCCGTAACTGAGACAACGGCAAGGAGCTCGATAATGACGACCCGGCAGCAGCCGCTGACCCAGGCCGACGCCGCGACGATCGACGGCTACTGGCGGGCGGCCAACGCGGAGTTCAACGCGCTGTTCACCACTAGCCGGCCGGTGATCTTCGCCTATCACGGCTACCCGTGGCTGATCCACCGGCTGACCTACAGCCGGGCCGCGCACGACCAGTTCCACGTTCGCGGCTACAAGGAGGAGGGCA
>DATCEO010000166.1:0-241257 GCA_036510065.1 Streptosporangiaceae bacterium
CGGCCTGGACCACATGACGGTGAAGTCCGCGCTCGGGCCGCTGGCTGACGACTTCCAGGTGCTGTACTTCGACCTGCGCGGCCACGGCCGCAGCGACCGCAGCAGCGCCGGGTCCTGGAACATGCGGACCTGGGCCGATGACCTGCGGCGGCTGTGCGACGCGCTCGGGCTGCGCAAGCCGGTCGTCCTCGGCAGCAGCTTCGGCGGGGACGTCGCGCTCACCTACGCGGGCCTGTTCCCCGATCACCCTGGCGGCATCATCCTGGCCAACACGACTGGTGGCCACTGGGGCGGGCCGCGCGTCATCGAGGCATTCGGCCGCCTCGGCGGCCCCGAAGCGGCCGCCATCATCGAGCGCATCTACGCCAAGGACCCCGAGGATCTCCAGGCTGAGTTCAACCGCGTCTGCTACCCGCTCTACAGCGCCACGCCGGGCTGGGCCGAGGAGTCCCGCCAGTTCCTGGCCCGGATGATCAGGAACCCGGACGTCGCCGCGCATTACAGCAGTCACGAGGTCTCAAGCTTCGATCCCTGGAGCCTGCTCGGCGCCGTCCGGTGCCCCGTCCTGGTCCTCGCCGGCGAGGACGACCCGGTCTGCCCGCTGCCCGTGGTCGAGGAACTAGCCAGCCAGCTGCCGGCCGGCACCACCCGCCTCGTGCGACTTCCCGGGGCGCGTCACACCATCTTCCGCGACCGCCCGGACCTCGCCTTCCCCGCCGTCAAGACCTTTGTCGCCCGGATCGGGGAAAGCCACCCCGCCAGCTGAGCGGACCCGGCCACCACTGGCCACGGCTCTCTTGCCCCTGATCTTGAACACAGAACGTGACCCGACGGGCGGCGGTGTTCAGGTAGAGCCTCGTTGTTCAGATAGGTGTTCAGGTATCCGGTCGATTGTTCAGAAAAACCTGATCCCTACAAGGCTTTCGGGGGTCCCGTTCCGTCAGCTGATCGCCCGTCCGTTCTGTATTCCGGCTGAGACCGGAATAGTCATCCCCGGCAGAAGTCCCTGGCACCCGCCGTGACGGACCTGCCGGGGGACTCCCAGACTGAATACAGGAAAGCCTGTCAGGACAATTACCGCCGCCGGGCCGGCGCAGGGCATGGCGGTGGCAGGTGTTCCCGAGCTCGTGCCGACGGACCTCTAGCTGACTGTGCCCGGCTGGTCGTGCTCCCCGGCAGGTAATGCTACCTCCCGTGCCGCGCTCCCAGCGCCGCGGCAGCCCTGGCTGCGGCACGCGGCCCTGCCGCGGGCGCCCGGAACGGGCGCCCGCGCGGAAAGGCGCGGGTGCCGCCGAGATTAGATTTCCGCGAGGGTTTCGCCGGCGACTGAATTCAGCCTTTCAGGTAAGCGGGATAAGCACCCTGATCGCTTGCCTCCCCGGGCGCGCAGAGGGATGGTCGAATCAGGCAAAAGAAAATACCGGCCCGAAATAGCGCCGGGAATTGCGAGGAGAGGAATAACCGAGATGACGCGCAACGCGAAGACCACCGCCGGCGTCGCGGCGGCCAGCGCCCCGGACACGCCGCCGGCCGGCCAGCCCGGCCCGCTGGCCGCAGCGCCGCCCGGCGGCCCGGCACCGGCCATCGTGGCGGCGCTGATAGACGCTCCCGGCGCTACCGCGGCCCAGCTGGCTCAGGCCGCCGGGACCACCCGCCCGGCCGCCACCCGGGAGCTGGCCGCCCTGGAGAAGGCAGGCCACGCCACCCGGGACCGGAATATGTCCCCGGCCACCTGGACAGCCCGGAACCTCCCCGGCGAGGCGCCAGGACCAGCAGCCCCGGCCCCCTCGGCCTGCCGCACGCCTCCGCGCCCGCCGGGGACACCCCGGACACGGAAGCACGAAGCACCGGAGACCCGGACCCTGCGCAGGGGGAGGCCCGGTCTGGCGCGCCCCGGCCAGCCCGGCAGGCATCTCGCCCGACGCGGGCGAAGCGCTGGGCGCCGCCGCTGCCGCCGCCGCGCAGGCCGAGGCGGCACTGCAGGCCGGGAACCTTGAAGACGCGCTCGCCGCCGGCGATCACCTCACGCAGGCAGCGGCGCGGGCACGGCGGCTGCTGCGCCACGCCGGCCGCGCTGCCCGCCGCGGGCCGGCGGCCGGGACGCCGCCCGGCGAGCTGCGCAGCCTGGTCGCCGCGCACCTGGCCGCCTACCCGGCCGAGGACTTCGGCCCGGTCGCGATCAGCCGGGTCCTGGGGCGGTCATCCGGCGCGGTGGCCAACGCCCTGGACCGGCTGACCGCCCTCGGCCAGGCCCAACTCACCAGCGAGGCGCCCCGCCGCTACCGCCACGCCGAGCCGCCGGTCACTGCCAGCTGACCCGCGCGCCAGGATGCCCGGCCCATGAACAAGCTCGGGGCCGGGCACCCGCGCGCATCCTGCCTGCGTCGCGGACCTGACACCGACCCGCCACGGACCTGGCGATGACCTGAGGGCGCGGTGAGATCGTGACTTCCAGCGGGCCGCGCGGCTGGGGGCCGCCGCCGGACCAGGGCGAGGCGTGAAAAACGGGCGCTGAAACCGGATTTACAGGTAGGCGGCCAATTCCCGTGTGGCCAGCCGGACCGGAGTTCTCATGCCCCTGCCGCTAAGCGCTGCCCCAGCGCGTGTGCCGTCCGCGGTGACAGCACCAGCCCTGCCCTCACATGACGGGCGGACCGCCTCGTCGCTGGCAGGTCTCTGGTCTTTGGCTGCCGGCCGGAGGGTGCTCTGACCAGTGCCGGAAGCCGCCGCGGGCTTGACCGGGCGGGCGGAGGTGAGCGTCCATCGGACCGGCACCGGGCTGCCCGGCGCGCGGTCCCCGCGGGCGGCCCGGACCGGCTCCTGTCGGTGGAGGAGCTGGCTGCCTACCTGGGCGTGCCGAAGAAGACCGTCTACGGCTGCTGGCGGCAATGGGGCCTGCGAGGTTACCGGGTTGGCCGGTACCTGCGGTTCCGCGAGCGGCAGGTAGAGGAGTGGCTCCAGTCCCGGGAGGTATGACCGTGGCCAGGATCCTCAAGCGCTGCCCGTGCCCTGAGGGGCGGTGGAAGGAATGCCCGCATCCGTGGGTGGTGCGCTACCGGACCGCTGGCGGCCGGGCCAGCCGTCAGCGCGAGCGCTCTTTCGGCGACGACCTGCGCGAGGCCGAGGACTTCGCGCTGAAGGTGGAGTACGACAAGCGCGCCCGCACCTTCATCGACCCCAGGGCCGGGCAGTCGCTGTTCCGCGCCGAGGCCGGGACTTGGCTGGACCAGCATCTGGGAGCGGACAGCAGCATCGCGACCTACCGGTCGGTGCTGCGCGCCCACATCGACCCCGCCATCGGCGGCACGCCGATCGCCGCGATCCGCCGTGAGGACATCAAGGCCCTGATCGCCGGCATGCACCGCAAGGGCCTGTCCGCCAGCCGGATCGGCTGCGCTCACCTCGTCATCAGCGCCGTGCTCGCCGAGGCCGTCCGCGACAAGAAGCTCGCCGAGTCGCCCTGCACCGGCATCCAGCTCCCCGGCGTCGTTACCGCCGTCGACTTCATCCTCCCGGCCCACGCCCAGGTCGAGGCCGTCGCTGCCGGGCTCCCGCCGGACTGGGCCGCGACCGTATGGATCATGCACGGCTGCGGCCTGCGGGTCGGCGAGGCGCTGGCCGTCAGCCTGCGCTGCCGCATCCACGACGGCAGCACCCTGCGCGTGCGAGAGCAGGTCAACCCGTTCGCGCAGCTCCGGCCGCTGAAGCACCGCAAGGCCGGGGAGTTCCGCGACATCCCCCTGCCGCAGTACGTCAGCGAGGCGATCGACAAGCACGTCGCCGAGCACGGCACCACGGCCGACGGGTACCTGTTCCAGGGCCGCAAGTACAAGCTCGTCGTCCGCCGCACCTACCAGGAGGACTTCCGGCGCGCCGCCGGCAAGGCCGGCCTGCCGCCGGAGTTCATCCCTCACTCGCTGCGCCACTTCTACGCCTCTACCGCCCTGGCCGAGGGCGTGCCGATCACCGACGTCTCCCGCTGGCTCGGCCACACGAGCATCGAGGTCACCCACCAGACCTACGGCCACCTCGTCCCCGCCAACTTCAGCCGCGCCCGCGCCGCCCTCGACGCCGCCTACCACCGCAGCCGCCGCCATGCTCCACCCCTGCTTCTACGGTGACCGCGCCAGCCGCAGCGACAGCAAGGACCAGGGTCCCGGACTGACGTACTTCTCGCCCCGCAAGATCAGCCAGCGATTCAACGTTGACGGGATCGCCTCCCCCGAGGAAATCACGTCCTACCACTGGCCGCTGGAGTACTACGTTCGCACGCTCCGCGAGGCTGGCCTGTGGATCACTGACCTCCGGGAACCACACCCCTCCGCCGAGCAGCTCCGCGACGACCCCTGGTGGCAGGACAATTTCCCCCGGCCCCTGTTCCTCCTGCTCACCGCCCAGAAGCACGAGGCCCAGCCAGCGTCCGGATGGCATTGACGCCCTCCCGACACTCCAGCTGCCGCGCTGCATGATCCCTAGCGGAGCTTCGACGTCATCCTGACCGAGCACGGGCTCAGGTGGTCCCCCGAGGGACCGCGCCGTCAGTGCTGGCTGCGCAACTCAGCCGGATGGCTGACATGGCCACGTTCAGTAACGTGTCGGTCGGTGTGCTCAGGACCGGTGCCCAGACCAGCGTCATTCCCCGCGTGGCCCTCATCATCTACGAGGACATCGGAGCCGAGGGTGCGTCTGCCCGGATCCTGACTGCTGTGGAGACGCCTACGTCGCGCCTGGAGATCTCGGACCCGGCTGACATCAAGGTCTACGAGGACCACCTGACCCGCGCTGCGCCAGGCTGCTGACTTCGCTACGGATGCGCTGACGCTCAGGTAGGGCCATCATTGGCTCCGTGCATATCACGGGTAACGAACTGGCTATGGTGTCCGCTGGCGTGGCAGCCATCGCGGTAGCTGCCAGCGTCTGGAATAACAAGTCAACGAACGCAAACGCGCTTGCGATAGCCAGGGAAGAGCGTACATCGCAGCAGCAGAATGAGCTTACCGCTCTCAAGCGGACGGTCTATGCCAAGTGTATTGCCACCGCGCATAAGCTCGTCCTTGCGCAGGTTGATCTGGGCGTGATTAGACAGGAGAGAGGTCAAGCAAAGAGCCCGGAAGACCGCAGGCTACTGGAGGAGCAGTGGCGGGCAGCGGACCGTGCCGTGGATTCGACCGTGGTGGAGGCCGGAAACGCTGAGGCGGAACTGCTGCTAATAGCTCCTGAATCGATATGGCGAGCCGTCACAGCTGTTTACAGAGACATGGGAAAGACCGAGGTCGATGTCGATGCCACAGCTGATGCACTGCTGAAGCTTCGCTATCTCATGCGTGATGACCTGAACAGTTCTTCGCCTCCCGCGCCATCTGCTCCGCCGCAGCCAGAAGAACCCGCGTCATGAACTCACCCTGCCCGGCCAGCGTGCCCGGAGAGCGCTTCGTTGGCAGCCACAGCACGCTCCACAGCTCAGACAGCCAGTCGAGCGCGTACCAGCAGAACCGGTGCTTGTCCCAGCAGGACGGGAGCTGCTGAGCCAGGTGGCCAAAGCCGGGCTTGTACACCAACGTGACCCAGGACCGGAGCCGGGCCATGGCCTTCTCCAGCTCCTCGCCCCTCAGCCTGTGCCAGTTGACGTTGTCAGCGGGCGCGTAGGTCTCGCCTTCCTCTTCCTCGTGCCGCCCGGCCAGAATCCGCACCCGGGCATCCAGGTCGCTGAACGCCTGGTCTACGCCGTCCAGGGCACGGAGCGCGTCACCGTTGGTAGCGGCGGCGGCATCGCGGAGCGGGTGGGGTGCACGGAGCCGACTGTCGTCAAGTGGCGGCGGCAGTGCGCCGAGGACGGCCTGGCCGGGCTGGCGGACGCGCTGCGGCCGGGCGGCCCGCGGACGGTGCTGACGGACCAGGCGATCAGTGAGATCCTGTCGGCGACCGTGACCCGACCCGCGGCTGGACGCGAAGGTCCGCGACGTCGTCGGCGTTGACCTGAACCCGCCGGACAACGCGGTCGTGCTGTGCGTCGACGGGAAATCGCAGTGCCAGGCCCTCGAGCGGGCCAGCCGATCCTGCCCATGCGCAGCGGGATCCCCGAGCGGCAGGCCCACGATTACGCCCGGCATGGGGGTGACCTGCCGGGGAACCAGCGGATCACCCGGCACTTCGTCCCCGCGAGCTGCTCGCCTGGACCAAGATCGGCGGCGGGAGCGCGGTCGCGCCACACGGACAGCTGGAACTACAGTCGCCCGCCGGGCACGGCGGCCGCCAGGTCCTCGATCGAGGTGGTCCCCATCGTGGACAGGGCGTACGGGATCTTCCGTCGGCCGGCGACCGCGCCGACGGCGGCTTCCCCGGCATGGTGCATGAGCCGCGTGAAGCCGGTCGGGCCGAAGCCGAACGGCCGGGCGCTCTCCCGGCCCCGAGGGTGGGTGACGGTGTCCAGGTGGCTGACGTCGCGCAGAACGCTCGGGACAAGCTCGAGGTCACGGAACAGCTGTCGTGCACGCCTGAGGCTCAGTTCGTCATCGGCGGCGCCGTCGGTGTAGTCGAAGACAGCCCGCGGGGTGTGCCGACGGGCAATGCTGCGCAGGTCAGTCGCTGTTTCATGCGGCGAACGCGCGGGAGTTGCGCAGGGCCAGGGCGACCAGGGTAAGGGTGGGCCCGTAACCTGATCCGGTCGGGAACAGGGAGGAGTCGGCGATCATGACGTTCGGAGCCTCCCAGAGGCGACCCCACGGGTCGCACACACTCGACGACGGATCGGTACCGAAGCGGGCCGTCCCGGCGACATGGCGTGAGATGGGCACCTGGCTGATTTCTGAGTGCGAGGTGGTGAGATCGCCGGTCGTCTTCGGAGACGTTGCCGTCATGATCCGCTCCGCGCCAGTCTCCTTCATGATCTGCGCGAGCTTCGCCGCGTGGTGCCGCGAGGCGACTAGTTCGTGGGTGTGCAGCTGGTAGGTCGTCCGGGCCACGGGCAGGCCCCAGATATCGGTAACTGCCGGGTCGAGGTCGACCGTGTTCGTGAACTGAGGCAGGTCGTCGCCTTGCATGCAGAATCCCAGAAGGCGGTCCCGCATCGGAGATTCCCGCATCATGATCTTGTGCTGCGGTCCCCATGGGTACTGCTTTGCCTCCGCGATCAGGTGGGAGGGGCTGCAGTGCTCGACCAGCCCGCCCTTGATCCACGGCAGGCCTGCCGCCGCGGCGGCCGCCCGCGCGGCCTCGTCGACGAGGATGTGGTCGTCGTGGACGTGCGTCACGGACCGCCCGATGTGCCCGTGGACACGGAAGGGCATGATTCCGAAGACGAACGTCTGCATGTGGAACATCACGTTCCGGCCGATCTGCTCACTGGTCAGGCCGGAGAGCAGGAGCAGCCGTGGCGTCTCCATCGCCCCGCATGCGACGACGATCCGCTCCGCCAGCTCGATGTGGCGTTCTCCGCGGACGTCGATCCACTCGACACCGGTCGCCTGGCCATTTTCGACCAGGATGCGTGACACGTGACTTTGCGGCCGCAGCTGTGCCCGGCCGGTGAGGAGGGCCCGGCGCAGCGGTGCGACGGGATCCCCCTTGGCGTGGATGGGGCAGCCGAAGTAGGCGCAGAAGCCGCAGTTGTTACAGGGTGGGCGGCCGTCGTACTCGATGGAATTCACGCCGGTGGGCGCGGGGTAGGGGTGGTAGCCGAGCTTCTGAGCCGCCGCTGAGGTCACGAGCGCCCCGTACATGGGGGGACCCGGCGGCATCGGGTAATCGCCCGACCGCCATGCGGCGAACGGGTTCGCCCCGGCGCGCCCGGCGACGCCGATGAGCCGCTCAGCCCGGGCGTAGTAAGGCTCCATCTCGTCGTAGGTGACCGGCCAGTCGGCGATGTTCGCGCCTTCGATCGCTCCGAGCTCGGACTTGACGAGGAAGTCATCCTCGCGGAACCTCGGCAGCTTCCCGTCAGCGTGAACACCGCCGCCGCCCACAGTGGCGGGCAGGTTGTTGACTTCCCCGATTACCTGACGGTCACCATCCGCGATGGACGTGCGGAACGTCCGGGGCTCCGCCCAGGGGTCCGGCCCGAGGAAATGCCGGGTCATGTACTTGAGCTCGTCATTGGAGAAGCGCTGCGGGAGGATTGCGGGATTATCAAGGTCGATCAGGTGGTTGCGTCCGCGCTCAAATATCAGAACGGAAAGCCCGGCCTCGGTCAGGATTTCCGCGGCTGTCGATCCGCCGGGGCCTGATCCGATAATGATGGCATCGAAATCTCTGCTCATGCTCCGCTGACCTCCGCATCGGTGAATCCGCGGGGTTGTACGTCCCCTTCGTAGTTCAGGTAATTCCATCCGGCCAGGCCTCGGTTGCCTCCATACTCGGGTGCTCCGTAAAGGCCCTCGCAGACGTGCCCATAAACTAGGTAAGTGAAGTCGCTGACCTCTCTCAGCCGGTCATCCTGGGCCGCGGGATCAAGGCTGAGAATTTCCTCGCCCAGCTTGGCGAGACTGCGGGTGTAGGTCTCCTGAAGGCCGGCAACCGGCCCTAGCCGCTCTCTTTCCGGAATTCCGAGGGAGCCCTCGATGCGGGTGCGCCAGGCCAGCTCCTCGGCGGGGCTGAGCTCTTCGAAGTCCGAGAATGAGGCCGCTCCGCCAAAGCGGCCGGAGAACGGGCCGCCTGCCCAGATGCGAGGCGGGGTGAAGGTAAATGCTCCGAGGAGTGTGTCGATGTAGTCGACTGCTCCAATCTCGGCTCCGTCGGGTGCGCCGTCGGCGGGGACGAGCCGGGCGCACACGGCCTCGAGGATTGAGTACTGGAGCGCCGTGAGAAACGCGGGCATCAGGCCTCCCAGCTGTGCGCCGTTATACGCGCCGGAATGGTGGTCAAGACGCTGACCCGGACAATACCCATGACACGCCTCCCTCGAGATGCCGCACGAAGTCGACGTTTTCGTAGGCGGCTCCGAAATGGCCGAGCGCCGTGTAAAATGTGCGCATGGGACCCCGTTCGATACACCAGGCCAGCGGCAGGACCTGGCCGCGTGTCCCGTCGTGGCGGCGCCCGAACTCAAGCCCGAGCAGCTCGCGTCGATCCTCGGCCAGATCGCTGAACAGGTAAAACTCCTCATGGAACGGCCATGGGCGCGGTAGGTGCCGCGTCGCCGGATGGGCGTCGTCTATGACGAGGACGGGGAGGATCCCGGTGACTGGGTGGCCGGCGAACCTGGCGCCCATGAACTCGCCGTAAGCCGGCCACCTGTAGGCCGAGTCGCTGGCGGAGTGCATGCCGACGAATCCGAGCTTACCCTGGCGGACTCTGCGTTCGATAACCGAGCGCTGATCGTCAGACCAGCCGGTCTCGCCAATGGTGAAGAGCATCAGGAGCCGGGCTCGCTCTAGGTCTGAGGCAGGCAGATCCGTCACATCGGCAACATGACGGAAGCTCAGCCCGTGCAGTTGCGCGATCTGCGCGGCCGTGGTCACCGCGGACGGCAGGCTGTGGTGGGTGCCGGCCAGGCTGGCCGTCCCGGCGGCATCTCGGTAGGGGGAGACATCGGTGACGAATATGAACTCGCTCACGAGGGCATCACCGCGACCACGCTGATCTCGACCAGAATGTTCTTCAGCACCGCGCCGGTCGTCGCCCGAGCGGGGTAAGGCGGCGTCAGGAATGTGCCATAAACGCGATCGAAGCCGGTCCAGTCCCTGAGCAGATGCTCAAGATAGGCAGTGGTGCTCACGATGTGCGACCAGTCGAGTCCGGCGCCATTGAGGATCGCGGCGATATTACGCATCGTGCGGTCCGTCTGCTCCTCGATCGTCTCGCCGACGACCTTTCGCGTAACGGGATCGTAGGGGCCATTGCCAGCGACGAAGAGCAGCCCCGCAGCGACTACAGCCTGTGAGTAGTTTCCTGATGCGACGGGTGCATCAGTTACTGAGATCGCCTGATGTGCCATGTGGAGCGCCTCCATGAGGGTGACGAAGAGCTCTGCCGAGATACGGCGGGACGTGGAGATTTCCTTGATTTATCCGATCTTCGGAGTTGTTGGCTGTGTTAATGTGCTGGCTATGACACAGCAGCCCCTGAGGGAAACAGAAGCAGCTCTTTCCGACGCGCTCCTGAAGCTTGGCAGCGCGACGCTCGGCGAAAGCGGCGGCCAAGGCCTGAATACCCGCATGCACGCAATGTGGGCGGGCGCGTGCTTCGCTGGGCCGGCTTTCGCTGTCCGCTGTCCGGTCGGGGACAACCTCGCCGTGCACGCCGGCGTTGCGCGGGCCCCTCGGGGGAGTGTTCTCGCCGTCACGGTGGCCGGTGACGTATCGAGAGGGTACTGGGGTGAGGTCCTCGCCACGGCCGCGCAGGCGGCCGGGATCGCCGCGCTCGTCATCGATGGCACCGTTCGCGATCTGGACCGGCTGGCGGACATGAAGTTCCCGGTGTTCGCTCGCGGGCACTCCCTTCCGGGGGCGGCCAAGTCCGGTCCGGGCGAGACCGGCGGCACCGTTTCTCTCGGGGACGTGGCGGTGCGCACCGGTGACTGGCTCGTCGGCGACGCTGACGGCATTGTGGCCATCGGGCCCGAGGCCATTGATGAGGTCCTCGCGGCCGGACGAGCCCGGGAGGCCAAGGAGCTCGCCATATTCGAGCGACTGAAGGCGGGCTCCACCACTGTCGAGCTGCTCGGCCTGGACGTCAGCTCGATCCGGGAAGCGTAGGTCCTGATCATCGGTTCGTCACCAGATTGGCGGGTATCCGGCCGGCCAGCACCTCCAGCACACCCTGGCAAGCCAGCTGGGTCATGGCTTTCCGTGTGGCCCACGTCGCGCTTCCGATGTGGGGCAGGAGCGTCAGTCGCGGTGCGGCCAGCAGGCGCGGGCTGACGTTCGGCTCGCCGTCGAAGACGTCGAGTCCCGCTCCGGCCAGATGGCCTGAGGTCAGCGCGTCGACGAGGGCGTCCTCGTCGATGATGCCCCCTCGGGCGGTGTTGACCAGGACGCTGCCGCGTGGCATGCGGCTCAGGCGCTCGGCGCCGAACAGGCCGAGGGTTTCCTGTGACCGGGGCACATGGATGCTGACCACGTCGGACTCCGACACCAGTGTGTCCAGGTCGGGCACATAACCCAGCTTTCCGGTGGGCCGGCGCGCATGGTGGCGTACCTGCAGCCCGAAGGCGGTGGCGCGGGTCGCGACGGCCTGGCCGACGCCACCGAAGCCGACGAGTCCGAGGCGGGCGCCGGCCAGGTCCTTACCCAGGTAGCCAGTCAGCTCGAAACTGTGCCATCTTCCTTCACGCAGGGATGCCTGGGCGGCTGTGGTCCCCCGGCAGGCAGCCACGATCAGGAGCATGGCCACGTCCGCGGTGGCCGAGTCCAGTACCCCCGGGGTGTTGCATACGGCCACCTGGTTGCGCTGCGCCGCAGCCACGTCGATGTTGTCGTAGCCGACGGCGATGTTGGCCACGACGCGCAGGCGGCCGAGCGCCCCGGCCGACAGGACCCCGGCGTCGATGGGGGCGCTCAGCACGCAGACGATCGCGTCGGCATCGGCGGCCGCCGCGCACAGCCCAGGCTGGTCGGCAGCCAGCTCGGGGGCCAGGCGGACTTCCAGCCCGGCCGAATGCAGCGGCTCGAGCCACTCGGCGGGCAGTTGTGCTACCACCAGAACGCGGGCAGGCATGGGTGACTAGTGCTCCGTGTAGTTGATGTCTCCTGCGTCCGGCTCGGCGACGGCGAAGCAGAAGCAGCGGATGGGAGAGTGCGGGCTCGAGGCCACCAGGCTGTGCACCTTGTTCGGCGGGATATAGACGAGGTCGCCCTGGGAGACGTCCCGCTCTTCGCCGTCGATGATCATCAGGCCCTTGCCGTAGAGCACGTAATAGAACTCATGGGTCGGGTGGACGTGGGGATCGACAGCACCGCCACCGACGATCTCGAACTCGTTGATGAGCTCGAGGGAGCCGCCCTTGGTGATGTCGCGCATCGTGCCCGGCGGGAACATGTACCAGACCGGGGTGGTTCCGTTGTGCTCGGCAACCGGTGCGATGTCACTGATGTTGCGGACGTCCATATGCCTCTCCTGTTCGTGCCTGCCGGATCGATCTCTCACCCCTGCGGGAAGACCTCGATGCTCGTCGGGATTGTCGTCAGGTCGCAGCGTTCGTTGTCTTCGGCGTAGCGCAGGCCCTGGACGTTGTAGAGGGTGACCTCGTCCGCCGTCACCGGGAATGGCCCCCAGTGCCAGGTGCCCCGGTGCAGGACGAACGCGTCCTTGGCCCGGAGGTGGAAGGCCTGCAGCGCACCCAGGTCGCCCGGCGAGGTGATGCTGGTTCCTGGCCGGGCGACCACCATGAGGGCGTCGTTGTCCAGGACCATGATCGCCTGAGTGTGCGTCGCGTGCCGGAAGAGCACCTGGCAGACCAGCCCTCCGTCCACGTGGGGGATCTCTCCGGTGAAATGGGCGATGATGTTCAGGTGGACGTCATTCCAGGTGAACTCCAGGCGGGACTGGCCGTCACGGGAATCGGTGTCGCGCACGGGGAGCCATCCGAAGGGCGCCCACCGCTCTTCCGTCAGCGGCCCGGCCTGGAGGGCGTACACGTCTGATGTCATGATTTCTCCTTACTGCCTGAGGCGGATGCACCCAAGAGAGCCTTCGCTGTCCCCGCGTCGGTGATCAGGACGTTGGCCAGCTGGCGTTGCATGGCCGCCAGCAGCGGCTCGACTTTCGCTGGGCCGGCGGCGACGACAACACGGATGGGGATGGCGGCGAACTGATCCAGGGTCAGGCCGATCACCCGGTGGTTGATCTCGTGGTCGATCAGCTTGCCGGCCCGGTCGAAGAACCGGCCGGCGATGTCGCCGACCATGCCGGCCGTCACGAGTCCGGCCCATTCCGCGCGGGAAACGTCCGCTGACCATACGAGGTCGGCCCGATCCTTGATGCCGCCGATGCCGACGAAGGCCGCGTCGGCATCGGCCGCCCGGGCGAGCGGCTCGGCGACCGACGGCTCGAGGACGAGTTCCTCGGCCATGGAACGGCTGCGGACGATAACCGGCGCGTGCAGATGCTCGGCCGTACCGGAGTAGGCGTTGGCGAGGGCGTCCGTGACGAGATAGGGACTGCGGGCACCGCCGCTGGTGGCCCGGGAGGCGCCGACTAGCGAGACAAAGCGGACGCGGGCCGGGCTGACGGGACCCAGCCAGTGCGGGATCTCAGCGACAGTACGGCTGAGGCCCACGGCTATGACCGCATCGTCGGCCACGATCTGGTTCAGGAACGACGCCCCGCCGCGGGCCACGGCGCTGAACGGTCCCCGCTCGTGGCTGGCTGCGTCGGGAACTACCACGGCTCGTACCAGGCCGAACCGGGAGCACAGTTGTTCTTCCATGGTCATGAACAGGCTCAGCTCGCTCATGACCGTGATCTGCACCAGGCCGATCTGGCGCGCCTTCTTGAGCATTCTGGTGACCTTGACCCGGGACACGCCGAGGGTGGTGCCCACTTGCTCGTGGGTCAGGTCGAACTCGTAGTGAAGTCGGGCCGCCCTGGCCATCAGGTCGTCCTCGCTCGTCACTTCGGGCCTCCCTGTGGTGCGGCTGCCCCCGGGCGCCCGCTCCATGAAGATCGCGGGCGCCTGGGGAAGGCCTGCTTGTTACGGCTGCGTCTCCACGCTGCCCGACCCGAGCTGCTGGGTCACCAGACTGGAGAACTTGGCCAGCTCCGCACTCATGCTCGCGTTCGGATTCTGCGCGAAGTCGCCGGTAACAGTATTAAGCGCTCGAGCGTAGACCGGAAAGTTGACGTTGTTGGGCAGGGCCGCGCCATACTTCGCGTAGGAGTTGAAGTCCGCCTGGAACGGCGGCGCGAAGTTGATGAACAATGGCTGCTCGCCCACGGGCGTGGACGGGGGCACGAAGCCTGACCAGACGGCAGTGGTCAGCTGGTTCGCGGGGGTAGACGCGAGCGCGATGAAGTCCTCCGCCGCCTGGACGTTCTTCGACGCCTTGGAAACCGCATACGCCCAGCCGCCGAGCGTGGACGCCGCGCCAGGGCCCTGGCCGCTCTCGGTCGGGAAGGACGCCGAGCCAACTGCGGTCTTTGCGGCCGCCCACGGCGCTGCGGATTGCGGAGACGCCCAGACCGTCGGGTACCAGTTCGAGCCGATGGAGATCGCCAGCTTGCCCTGCTTCATCAGCAACGGCGGCTGGCCGACCGCGTCGGCACGGAACAGCTGGGACGTCGGAGCGCCCAGGCCCATCTGGTCCATCTTCTGATAAAAATCGAGCGTGGCCCTGATTCCGGAGGAATTAACGACCCATTTCCCGGTCTTCGCATTGAACATTGTCGGATTCGAGGAGCCGAAGATAAGGTTGCCGCTACCCTGGAGCACATTCGTCGGCCCGGCGGCGACGCCGGAAGCGACCCAGAGCGGCCACACGCCCGGATTTGCGGCCTTGACCTTTTCCGCGACCTGCAGGATCTGGGCCCAGTTCGTCGGGTCCCAGGGCATCTTGACGCCCGCCTTGGCCAGCATGGCCTTGTTGTAGAGCAGTCCGGTGTTGTTATTTCCGGCGTTGATTGCGTAAATCTTGCCGCCGATGGCGCTCATTTGCTGAACGCCGGCGGGCATCGTCGGCCAGAAGCTCTTGGCCTGCGGAGACTGGACGAAGCTATTGAGCGGCTCCAGGTAGCTCGACCCGGCGAACTGCGCCACATATGTGGTCGGCATCTGGATGACGTTGGGTGTGGTCTTGGGCGACCGGAATAGGATGGCCGCCTTGTTCATCAGGTCGACATCCGTGCCGCCGGTGCCTTCGAGGATGAGCTTCGTGTTAGGGTACTTGGCTTTCCACTGCTTCGCGATTCCGGTCCACCACTTAGTGGCCAGCGAGTCGGAGTTGAAGACGTAGTTATTGGAGTAGAGAACTGTGACGGTGTTGCTGGAACCGGACCCAGATCCTGATCCGGCGGAGGAAGTTGAGCAGGCTGCTGCGGTACCCAGAAGTGTTATTCCGACGGCAGGCGCGATGATCCGCGTAAGACGTTTCATGCAACTTCCCTTCTGCTGCGTCTGTGGCGCTCTGGACTGCGATTGGCGCTAGGTCTCGCCTGCGCCGGGTGAATTTCTGGTCGGCCTCGGTTGCAAAGACTCAGCTAGCGAAGACGGAGGCCGCTCGATGCGTCGAAAATGCTTGCCTGCGCGATGTCAAAGGAGAGGTTGATGGTGGAACCCACCTCCAATCCCGAGCGAGGAGGAGTCCGGCACGTGACGATCTCGTCGCCGACGCGGACGGCAACGTGCGTCTCGGCTCCGAGCGGCTCGATCACCTCGACACGGCCGGAGATGACAGGTTGCCCGGGGGAAACGTCCAGTGGCGAGCACGGGAGAATGTCTTCCGGGCGAATTCCGATGGTGACGCCTTCGCCTTGCGCTGAGCGGAGGCAATCAGCTATTTCCGGCGTCACGGGGATGGTCGTCGCCAGGCAGCGCAGGGCGCTGGCCCCGTCCGGATGGTCGACCTGACCGGCGATCAGGTTGATCTTGGGGCTGCCGATGAAGCCGGCGACGAAGACGTTCTCGGGCTCTGCGTAGAGCGTCTCGGGTCGTGCGACCTGCTGCAGCTTGCCGTGGTTCATCAGCACGATCCGGTCGGCCATCGTCATGGCCTCGACCTGGTCGTGGGTCACGTAGACGGTCGTGACCGGGAATTGCGCGTGGATGCGCTTGAGCTCGAAGCGCATCTGGGCGCGCAACGCGGCGTCGAGGTTGGACAGCGGCTCGTCGAGCAGGAATGCCTGCGGCTTGCGCAGCAGCGCCCGCCCGAGGGCGACCCGCTGGCGTTCGCCGCCGGAAAGCTGGGCGGGCCTATTGTCCAGCAGCGCGAGGATGCCGAGCATCTCGGCGATCTCATGAACCTGGGCGTCGACCTCCTTCCTCGGCGTATGCCGGATCCGCAGGCCGTAGGAGAGATTCCGCGCCACGGACATGTGCGGGAACAGCGCGTAGTTCTGGAAGACCATCGCAAGGTTGCGATCTTTCGGCGGAACGTAGTTCATGAGGGTGCCGCCGATGTGCAAGGTGCCCATAGTGGGGGCCTCGAACCCGGCGATCATGCGCAATGTCGTGGTCTTGCCGCAGCCCGAGGGGCCGACGACGATCACGAACTCGCCGTCCTCGACCTCGAGATCCAGGTCGTCGACGGCGACCTTTGAACCGAAGGACTTGGTTACCCTGCGCAGCACGATCTTCGCCATGGATTACCTCGTTCCTGTCGTAGTCGGTGGGGCTAGCTGCGGCATCAGCCCTTCACCCCCCCGGCGAAGGAGAATCCACCGCTGAGCCAACGGGAGCTGATGAGATAGAGGACGATGACGGGTACCGAGAACAGCACCGAATACGCGGCCAGCTGCCCGAACTGGACCTGGCCGTTGGCGCTCATGAACTGATAGATGCCGACGGCACCCGGAGTGTCCGCCGGATTGGCGTCAAGGACCAGGGGGATCAGGAAGGCTCCCCATGAGTTGATGAATGTCAAGATCGCTGCGACGAGGATTCCGGGGATGATCAGCGGGATTACGATCCGGAAAAGTATGCTGACCTCGCCGGCGCCCTCGATTGCCGCGGCCTCTTCGAACTCACGGGGAACCTGGCCGATGAAGTTTTTCAGCAGCCAGATGGAGAACGGTACTGACATGGAGGCTAGGACAATTGAGGTATAGAACCTTGAGTTCAGCCAGGACAGGCTGGCAAAAATCTGATAGGTGGGAATCAGCAGCAGCGTCACAGGGATCCCGGTGAGAAAGAGGATCAGGACGAGAAAGGCGCCCTTGAAGCGAATCCTCCGCCGGGCCAGCATGAAGCCGGCCATAGTCGACACCGCCGTGGCGATGACCGTCGACACGCCCGCGAGATAGAGGCTGTTCTCGATCGCGGCTCCCGCTCCGGCGTGGAGGGCGAGATGGTAGTTCAGTATGGAGAAGGGGTGCGGCAGGGACAGCGAGTCACCCGCATGAGGATTGAACGAGGCGAGGATCAGCCAGAGCAGCGGCAGCAGGAATATCAGGCCAATGATCAGCATGAGGACATTGATGACCGGACGTGCTGCTGATCGCGGCTTGCGGACGACGACGGGCTCGGTAATTTCGGGCAAGGCCACGACGGCCTGGTCAGCGGACATCTCGGCCGCCTTTCAGTGAGCTGGCCTGGCGGGTCATGGCGTGGTGTCCTGGAGTTCGGGCCGCAGTTGGCGGATGTAAGCTATGGACAAGATCGCTCCGATCAGGACGAGCGTGAGAGCAATCGCCGTGCCGTATCCGAGCTGGTTGAACTGGAACGCCTCGATGTACATGTAGACAGGCAGGATGGCGGTCTGGTTGCCGGGTCCGCCCTGGGTCATGGCGAAGATCAGGGTGAAGTCGGAAATGGTGCCCAGCGTGATGAGGAGCAGGTTGATCATCAGGGTGGGCCGTATAATCGGGAGCGTTACGGTGAACAACCGCCGCCAGTAACCGGCTCCCTCAAGCTGGGCGGCCTCATCGACCTCGCCGGGAACATTGCGCAGGCCCGCACTGAGCAGCAGCATCGAGAAGGCAGTGCCACGCCACGCGTTGGCCATGCAGACCACGAGCATGGGCACTGTGGAAAGCAGGTCGCTCTTGGGGGTGCCGAAGATGTGGCCGAGCGTGCCGCCGGCCTGGCTGAACGAGTACCAGACGAAGGCGACCGTGATTTCCGGCAGAACCCAGGCCAGGATGACGATCGCTCCGACGCTCGAGTGGACGACGACGCTGACCCGCTGGGCGAGCAGCGCGAGCCCGAGACCCAGCACTGTCTGGGCGATGATTCCGGATCCGATCACGAAGACAAGCGTGAGCTTGACGCTGTACCAGAACGTCGGATCGTGGATCATCCGCTGGAGGTTCGCGAGCCCGGTGAAGCTGAAGTTCTGCGCGTACTGGCCGAGGAGTTCCAGGTTCGTGAAGCCAAGGTAAATGGCGTAGCCCACCGGAATGAGGAACAGTCCGATCAGGAGCGCGACACTGGGCAACAGCCAGGCGGTGGTGACGACGTGGTGAATCAGCGAGCGCAGTCGCGGCTCGGCGATGACGATGTCATCGCTGTCTGGCGGTTCGACGAGGGCTGTCATGCGGCACCGCGGATCGACGATGCGAATTGCGGCAGGTGACGGGCGTTGACCGCGAGGAGCTCGTCGGTCAGCGCCTCAGCCTCGTGCGGCTCGAGGGTCGCGGCCACCAGCGGGTCCGTGAGCATGGCCTGCCGCAGCAGTCCGCGATCGCCGGTCAGGGCCGACTGCATCGTCATCGCCTGGACCTGGGAATGAAGGCTGAGCGTGGCCGCCAGTCCCGGCGGCAGATCCGGGATACCCAGCGGATGTATCCCCTGGCCGTCGATGATGGCGGGCACTTCCACCGCGGCGCTCGCGGGAAGGTTGCTGATCAGCCCGCTGCCGTTCATGACGTTCACTACGAACAGGTCCTTGCGATCGTCCACGACCGACCGCATGACCTCGGCGACGACGATTCCCTCGTCCTCCGGGCCGTGCGGCAGGTCGGAGAGGTGCCGGGTCCCGCTCGTGGCCGACCAGGACCTGGCCAGCTCGTCCCAGGTCCTGATCCGCTCAAGCTGGGAGTCCATGTCGTAGATGCGACGGCCGTAGCGCATGGCCAGGCCCTGGGCGCGGTTCGCGTACGGTTCTTCGAGGCGCTGCAGCTGGGGAAAGAACTCGATCCAGTGGGCCCAGCAGTAGGGGATTACGCCGAACGTGTCGATCGCCCACCGGGTGATCGCATCGCTCGTCCGCTCGCGCACGAGCGGGATCGCATCGCGACCGTCACTTAGGCGAAGGGAGAAGATGCCCGTGCAGTGATTGATTCCGCCCACCTCGAGCGGCAGGGAGATCAGCTCTTTGCTGACGCCGACCTGGTCGGCCAGCCAGTCCGCGTTGAACGGCAGTGGTGAGCATGAGCACAGCGAGAGCGAGCGCACTGTGTCGACCTGTGCCATCGCCATGGCGTTGGCACTAGCCGGATTGGTGTAGTTCAGCACGATCGCGCCCGGCGCGACCTCTGCGACATCGCGGGCGACCGACGCGACGACCGGCGTGTTGCGAAGTGACCGCATGATTCCGCCGGGTCCCACGCTGTCGGCGATGTGCATGAAGATGCCGTGCCGGGCCGGGACCTCGATGTCGGATGCCCAAGCCGCCATTCCGCCGACGCTGATCGCGACGATCACGAAGTCCGCACCCGTGAGCGCTTCCCGCTGGTCAGTTGTTGCGACGACGCTGAGCTGCCTGCCGCTGCTTCCCGCCAGCTGGCTAGAGAGAACGTGCATGGTCGCCAGGCGCGCCTCGTCGATGTCCATCAGCCGAAGCTCGGCACCGTCGAAACACGGTAGATCCACGAGCCGCCGTACCAGGCCGGGGACGAACATCGAGCTGCCGCCGCCGACGACGGCGATTTTGACGGTCATTGCTCACCTTCTTCCGCGCTCGAGAACTGCGGCGTCCTGCTGGTGGCGATGGCGCGAGTCCATGCCTGCTGGACCTGCCGGTTCCGAACGGCAACCCCGGCCCAGTCCGCCCGGTGGTAGATGTCGTTCAGGGCCTGTAGCGCGATGTCGTACATGCGCCCGCTAACCTCCTCGGTTGCGCCGGCCAGGTGAGGTGTGAGAATCAGACCGGGGGCTGAGAGCAGGGGGCTCGTCCGCGGGAGTGGTTCCTCGGGGTACACATCGAGGGCCGCGCCGCGAAGACGCCCGGCATGCAGGGCCCGTACGAGCGCCTCGTAGTCGAGTACCGTCGCCCGTGCCGAATTAATGAGGTAGGCCCCGGGGCGCATCAGCGAGAACTCCGGCTCGCCGATGATGACCGATGCGCTGCGCGCGTGCACGGTGACGACGTCTGCCCTGGGCAGCATCGAAGCCAGGTCCGTGGCGGTGCAGCCAGCAGCGGAGATCGCGCTTGCGGGCACGGCCGGGTCGGTGACCAGCACCTCGCGAACCAGCGGGAGGAACCGGCGAGCCACGGCCCTGCCCACGGCTCCGTAGCCGATGACGCCGATGACGAGACTGGACAGCTCGCGTCCCTTGTAGGCGAGGTAAGGAATCGGCTCAGCCGGATCATCGGGACGCCAGATCACATCGGCAATGCGGCCGATCTCATCGGCCCGGGAATCGGCCCTCGTCATGTCGCCGCACATGATGCGGTGATGGGTAACGGCGATGTTCCGCAGCATGGCCAGCGTCAGTCCGAGCGCGAAGTCCGCGACGGACTCTGCGTTTCGGCCCGGTGTATGAATGACCGGCAGCGCGCGCTCGGTGGCGGCGGTGATGTCAACGTTGACGGGCTCTGATCGCATGACAGCGATGACTTCCAGGTTCGGAAGGGCGTCCATCATTGCGGCAGTCACCGGCTCGGTCTCGACCAGAACGGCCCGCACGGTGGCCCGGTCGTTGGCGGAGAGCTCCGCCGCGGCCACCTGGATGCTGTCCACCGTGTCGACCTGCCAGCGCCATTGTGTCTCGAGCGCCTGCACCAGGGTTGCGCCTAGCGCGCAACTAGTGAGGGCTCGCATGGCCGTCCACCTCATTTCGCGGGAGCGGGTTTTCCTGAGATCGCGCCTGGCTCGCGGAGTACAGACGGCAGTAGGCCTCGACGCTGCGCTGAAGGTCGGCGCGCCTGCTCGCGCCGGGGATGTACCGGGTGGCCTGCAGGTCGCGGAAGAACGACTCAACGCTGACGCCGGCGACGAGTGCCGCCCCGGCCAGTCCGGACACATGATCAAGCTCGCGGACGAGCACGCAGCGGCCGGTCACGTCGGCGAAGGTCTGGCTCCACGCAGCGCTGCGACTCATGCCGCCGGTCGCGATCACCATGTCGCTGCGGGACTCGGCCGCGCCGGACAGCTGATTGAGGACTTCGCTGAACGCCAGGCACGTGCCGGTCCGCGCGGCGTCGAGCAGGTCGGCGCCAGTGTGCCGGGAAGTGAGGCCGAAGATGGTCGGCTCGGGCCAGATGTGCCAGCCGCTCGGCCCGAAGAAGGGATTGCCAGACAGGATCGTCAGATCCTCGGAATGGCTGAGCGCGTTCTCGACGCGGAAACCGCGTGCCGCCAGCGCGGCCCGGAGGCTCGGACCGCTGAGCTGGCTCAGGTCATTGAGCCGGTCGACGATCTCCCCGGTCGGGCCTGCATTCGATTCCAGGGCCCAGCCTGTCCCGGCGGGCAGGGGACTGACGAGCAGCGGGAACCAGGCCTCCAGGGTGATCGGAGACCTGACCCACAGCTGGACGGGTCCGGTGGTGCCGGCGACGACGACCGGGCAGCCTGACGCTTGGCCGCCGGCGGCGAGTGCGGACATGTGCGTATCGCCGCCGCCGAGGTGAACGGGCAGGCCCGCAGGTAGTCCGACCTGCTCGGCGACGGCGCCCAGGAGTCCGCCGGCCCGTGTCCCGGCCGCCGCGAACTCGGGCAGCATCTCGTGTCCGATGCCGCACTCGGAGGCAAGGAGGTCATACGCCCACGTGCCCGCTGCGATATCCATCATCTGGCTCATCGCCGCGGACGAGGCCTCGCTGGCGATGGCTCCGCAGAGCCGGAAAACGAACCAGTCATGGAGCTGGATGATGGTGCGTACCTGTTGCCAGGCATCGGGACAGTTCCGCTGGATCCAGAGCAGCTTAGGGAGGCCGAACTCCGGCGCGGCCCAGTGCCCAGTCGTCCGGTGCAGCGCCCGATGGCCGATGGTGGCCACAAGGTCGTCGACGACCGGCAGCGCGCGCCGGTCTCGGTTTAGCAGGGAGGGGCCGACAACCCGCTGATCGGCGTCGAGCAGCACGAAGGGAATGCGGATCGCACTGACCGTGATGCCCAGGTACTGGTGCGGCGGCGCCGGGCAGCGAGCAACGATCTGCGCCAGGGCGGCCGTTGCGGTGTCGGCCCAGGTATCCGGATCGAAGGTGCCGTCATCGTGAGGGGCGCCGGGTGGGTAGGGCACCGTGGCGGTCGTGGTCACGACATCTCCCGAGACATCAAAGCAGCTAGCCTTGACACCCGAACCACCGATGTCGAGCGTGACGACGATCTCTGGCATCGGGACCCTCCCTGCTGCTCTGGTGATCGGGGCTGGAGATCAGTGCGCGGCGTTCGCTTCCGCCGGCTTGCGCCGGTACTTGGCGATGACCTCGTTCATCTGGCTCTCGGTCAGGACGTTCGGCTGTCCAACCGTCAGTCCGCGGTAGTAGTAACCGGCGAGGATCTCAGTCGTCTCCGCGCCGTCGGCGGCCTGCTTCAAGGTCTGTCCGCCCGCGACCAGGCCGTGGTTGGCGATCAGCACGGCCAGGCCGGGAGCCTCGAAGGTGTCCCGGACGCTGGCCGCGAGTTCCGGGGTCCCGTAGGTGGCATAGGGGGCCACTGGCACGGTCGTCGTGTGCAGGCTGGCGATTATGTAGTGCACAGCCGGGATGGGCATGCCAAGGATGGCCAGCGTGGTGGCATGCAGCGAGTGCGTGTGCACGATCGCGTTGATGTCGTCGCGAAGCCGGTAGACAGCCGCGTGCAGGGGCGTCTCAGATGATGGCGCCCTGGCCCCCTGAAGGACGGCTCCGTCCAGGTCACAGACGACGATGTCCTCGGGCTTCATCCGGTCGTACTCGATGGACGTCGGCGTGATCGCTATCGCGTCCGGCGAAAGACGGAGGCTGAGGTTGCCTGACGTCTGGGTCAGGAGTCCTTTGCGGAGCAGGCGCACGCAGCACTCGACGAGCTCCTCCCTGACGGATTGCAGGTCCGGGACGTCGATCGCCTCAGTCATCGAGATCACTCGTCTCGACGGCAAGCCCCGCTGGCCAGCCTGAAGTGAGCTGCGCTCTCGGGCCTCGCGTTCGCGCTGTTCTCAATGGTGCCGCCAGTCGCCAGAGTCATGGTGCACAATTGTGCATAAGAGGAACTGCTGTGCACGAGATGCTGGGCTGCGCCGGCCAGTTCTGTCAATATTCGTGACCAAACCGGTACCTTGACGATCCAGGCATCATCTCGTCACTATTTGTAGTCAGCGATCCCGGGGCTGTCGGTGCTGGCCGGCGGAGAGGTTCGGCCCGTGTGCGCTGGCATCACGGGCAGCCGGACGCGGCGGTCTCCGCTGGGCGGATGCGGGCGGCAGGCTTCGCGGATGTAGGGCGAACAATTGTGCAACCTAGCGTTCGAGCAGGATTCAATGCGAGGATCACGCTCACGGCCGTTCGCAGCCCTGTGATCGGCGAAGATCGTTACGTCAAAGGAGCGTCAATGCTCGAGCCGGCCATGACTATCGCGGGCAAGCCCGAAGTGTGCAAGGAAACGTTTCCGGTTCTCAACCCGGCGAATGGCCAGGTGATCGGGAGCGCTCCGGAGTGCACCGCGGACCTCTTGGACGCGGCCGTCGCTAGCGCTCATGAGGCGTGGGAATCCTGGCGAGCAGATCCGGCCGCGCGATCATCGGTATTGCTCGACATTGCCGCAAAACTCGAGAGCAATCTCGAGGAGCTTGCCGAGCTTATCACGGCAGAGCAGGGCAAGCCATTGCACGAAGCCAAGGATGAGCTCAGCGGTGCCATCGGAGATGTGCGCTATTATGCCGGACTGAGCCTGCCCGTCGATACCGTCAGCGATACTGACGACCGTATCGTTCAGGTGCTCCGGCAGCCGGTCGGACCAGTCGCAGCCATCACGCCGTGGAACTTCCCCGTCGGCACAGCCGTATCCAAACTGGCCCCGGCACTGGCGGCGGGCTGCACGGTCGTGCTCAAGCCCTCGCCTTATACGCCACTCTCGAGCCTGCGCTTCGGAGAACTGGTCGCGGACACGCTGCCCGCGGGAGTACTCAACGTCATCAGCGGGAACGACGCCCTCGGTGCGCTGATGACCAGCCATCCGCTCGTGCGCATGATCAGCTTTACCGGATCGGTCGCCACGGGCAAGAAAATCGCCGCAACCGCGGCCGCGGACCTCAAGCGAGTCCTCCTCGAGCTCGGCGGCAATGATCCGGCGATAGTGCTCGATGATGCAGACGTAGAAGCGGTCGCCGACGGCGTGTTCGCCAATGCATTCGCGAATTGCGGTCAGATTTGCGTGGCCATTAAGCGAGTCTACGCGCCCGCAGCGCTCTATGGCCGGCTCGTCGACGCCCTGGCTGACCGGGCACGCGCGGCTCGGCTGGGGGATGGGCAGGCACCTGGGACTGATATCGGACCATTGTGCAATCCGGCACAACGCGACCGCATTGAGGAACTGGTTAGCGACGCCCGCGAATCCGGCGTCAGGGTTGCGACAGGCGGATCAGTGGCAGGCGGCTCTGGGTTTTTCTACGAGCCTACAGTTCTCGCCGGGCTCAAGGGTAACGAGCGAATTGTCGTAGAAGAGCAGTTCGGGCCGGCATTGCCTGTCATCCAGTATTCGGAGGTTGAGCAGGCAATAGCGCAGGCGAACGACAGCCACTACGGGCTTGGCGCTTCTCTCTGGACCGCTGACCCTGAGCGGGGGCGAGCCCTCGCCCCCCAGGTGGAGTCGGGCACGGTATGGGTGAATACCCATCAGTCCGGAATCCCGGGACAGCCCTTCGGAGGTCTCAAGTGGAGCGGAATCGGCGTCGAAGGCGGACCCTGGGGAATGCTGGCCTATACCGAGCTGCATGCCATCCACACGAACAGGATGGACCTCTGACCGGCACGGGGCTCCGGTTCTGGAGAACTCACCTCATCAAACGATGGCCACAGCGCTAGCCACTCGCGCCGCCGAACCGGTCAGCCAGGGCGACCAGCATCGATCGTCCGCTGGTGCACCACGACCGGTCGGTGCTGAATCCGTGCTGACCGCCCGTCGCCTGACAGGCCGTCTCCCTGCGGAAGCTGTCCGCTGGTCGACGACCACCCAGATCTACGAGGGCACGAACCAGATCCAGCGCGTCGTCATGGCCCGGCAGATCCTGAAGTAACGCCCGCCCGGCGCCCGCCCGGCCCCGGCCGCCCGGCCGGCATCGGGCTGGCCGCGGGCATCGGGCTGGCCGCGGCTGCGCAGCGCCTGACGCTGCCCGTCCCGCGGCTGCGTCCCGCTAGCGCGGCGGGGCCGGACCGGTGGAGCCGCGGACGACCAGCTCGGTGGCCAGCTCGACATGCAGCGCGTCGAGGCGGTGCTGGTCCAGGAGCCGGATGAGCAGGCTGACCGCGATGCGGCCCATCTCCTGCAGGGGCTGGCGCACCGTGGTCAGCTGAGGGCTGGTGGCCTCGGCCAGGTCGATGTCATCGAAGCCGGTGATGGACAGGTCGCCAGGAATGCGCAGCCCGCGCTGGCTGGCCGCGGCCAGCGCGCCGACCGCGGCCTTGTCGTTGAACCCGATCAGCGCGGTGGGCCGCTCCGGCAGGTCGAGCAGTTCCCCGGCGGCACGGTAGCCGAACTGCGCGGTCGGCTCGCCGGCGCAGACCAGGTCGGGGTCGGGCAGGACGCCGACGTCGGCGAGGCCCGAGCTGTGGCCGGCCAGGCGGGCGTCGCTCGCGAGCCAGTTGTGCGGCCCGGCGATCACGCCGATGCGCCGGTGCCCCAGGTCGACCAGGTGGCTCGTGACGCTGCGGGCTCCGGCGAAGTGTGCCGCCGACACGGCGGCGATGTCACGGGGCATCGGCGTGCGCGGGTCCACCACGACGAACGGGAACCCGCGCCTGCGCAGCGCCCCCAGCTCGTGGCTGGGCTCGGGCGGCAGGACCATGATGGCGCCGCTGACGCCCGGCCGGGAGGCGAGAGACGGCAGGATCGCCGTCTGCTGGGCAGCCTCTCCGGCGTTGAGCAGCAGCTGCCTGCCGTGCAGCTCCAGCGTCTCGGCGATGGACGACACGATCAGGCCGAAGTAGTCGGTGAGCAGATACGGGCAGCGCAGGTACACGGCCCCGGTCGCCAGGCGAGCCGGGGCGGTGCGCGGGCCCGGGGCCTGCTCGCCCAGCTGGTCGACAGCCCGCTGGACCAGGTCACGCGTGTGCGGCGCGACGTGCGCCTGGTCATTGAGCACCCGCGAGACGGTCGCGATGGACACTCCGGTCTGTGCGGCGATGTCCCTGACCGTCGCGCGTCGGCTGTGCGGCCTGCTCATTTTGTTACACGAACTTGTTTCATATCAGAAAGCCTAGCTCCTGTAGTCGAGATTGCATCTTGCCCGCATCCATTGACAGCCGTGTTCCAGACTGGTTCCATTTTCGTATCAGAAACGTTCCATATTGTTTCAAAAGTTACACGGATCGGGGCTAACGAGGCCAGCCCGATACGCGGCCCCGCCCGGCGCAGGCACGATCCGGGCGGACAGGCGCGTCCGGCGGGCTCGAAGGAGGACCATGTCTCGCATCAGGATCGTGGTGGCGTCACTGGGCACGGCGGCGCTCATCACCACGGGGGCCGCGGCGGTGAGCCCCGCCGCGCACGCGGCCTCCGGGGCAGCCGTCTCTGTCTGGGAGACCACGGCGAACCAGTCCAGCCTGCTCTCCCCCCAGGCGGGGGCGACGTTCGCGGCCGGCAGCGGCACCGCGAGCCAGACGATCACCGTGAACCCGGCGACCACCTACCAGGCCATGACCGGCTTCGGGGCCTCGTTCACCGACTCGTCGGCCTGGCTCGTCGCGAACTCCCCGCTGCGCAACTCGATCATGACCAAGCTGTTCAGCCCGAGCCAGGGCATCGGGCTGGACTTCCTGCGTCAGCCGATCGGCGCTTCCGACTTCGCCCGCTCGGTGTACAGCTACGACGACGTGCCTGCCGGGCAGACGGACCCCTCGCTGGCGAATTTCTCGATCTCCCATGACACCGCTTACATCCTGCCGATCCTGGCGCAGGCCCGGCAGCTGAACCCGGTCACCACGATCATGGCCACGCCGTGGAGCCCGCCGGGCTGGATGAAGACCAGCGGCTCCATGATCGGCGGCTCGCTGAACACCAGCGACTACCAGGTATACGCGAACTACCTGGTGAAGTTCCTGCAGGCCTACCAGAACGCCGGCGTCCCGGTGGCCCTGCTCACCCCGCAGAACGAGCCGGAGTACTCACCATCGAACTACCCCGGCTCCACGCTGTCCGCCGCCGCCGAGGCCACGCTCATCGGCAGCTACCTGGGCCCGGCCATCCACGCCGCCGGCCTGAGCACGCAGATCATCGGCTACGACCACAACTGGAACGACCCCGGCTACCCGTCGACGCTCCTGTCGACCGCCGCCTCCGCCCAGTACACGGCGGGCATCGCCTGGCACTGCTACGCCGGCGATCCCAGCGCCCAGACCACCGTGCACAACGCCTATCCCGCCAAGGACGCCTACTTCACCGAGTGCTCGGGCACCCAGTCCGCGAATCCGGCCAATACGTTCGCCGACTCGCTGGACTGGCAGACTGAGAACCTGATTATCGGCGCCACCCGGAACTGGGCCAAGTCGGTGGTCACCTGGAACATGGCCCTCGACCCCAGCGGCGGCCCGAGCATGAACTGCACCACCTGCACCGCCGCGGTGACGGTGAACAACTCGGCCGGCACCGCCGCGTACAACGCCGAGTACTACGTGCTCGGCCAGGCCAGCAAGTTCGTCAAGCCCGGCGCGGTGCGCATCGACTCCAACACCTTCGGCTCCGGCAACATCGAGGACGTCGCCTTCCAGAACCCCGACGGCTCGCACGCCCTGATCGTGCTGAACGCCGACACCTCGAACGCCCATACCTTCAACGTCGACGAGAACGGCCAGTACTTCACTTACACGCTGCCCGCCAGGGCGGTGGCCACCTTCACCTGGACTCCGGGCTCAGGCGGGGGCGGGGACACCACGCCGCCGTCCGCCCCGACCGGCCTGACGGCGAGCGGCACCACATCGAGTTCGACGACGCTGAGCTGGGCCGCGTCCACCGACAACGTCGGTGTCGCCGGGTATGACGTGTACCGCAACGGCAGCCAGATCGCCACGACCGGGGCGACCAGCTACACCGACTCCGGCCTGGCCCCCGCGACCAGTTACAGCTACACGGTCAAGGCCTACGACGCGGCCGGCAACGTCTCGGCGGCCTCCAACACCGCCGCCGTCACCACCAGCGGCTCCGGCGGGGGTGGCGGTATCAGCTCCAGCACGTGGTACCAGGTCGTCAACGCCAACAGCGGCAAGTGCGTCGACGCCACCAACGGCGGCACCGGCAACGGCACCGCGGTCCAGCAGTGGACCTGCGGCAGCGGCAACACCAACCAGGAATGGCAGTTCCAGCCCACCAGCGGCGGCTATTACGAGGTCGTCACCCGCAACGCGCCCGCGCTTGGCTGGGACGTGACCGGCGGCGCCGGGGCCACCGGCAACGGCGTCCCGATCCAGCTCTGGACCTACGGCGGCGGCACCAACCAGCAGTGGCTGCCGGTCCAGCACGCCGGCGGCAGCTACAGCTTCAGCCCTCGCAGCAACACCAGCGAATGCCTCGACGTCACCAACGTCTCCACCGCCGACGGCGCCCGCCTTCAGCAGTGGGCCTGCACGGGCGGCGCCAACCAGAGCTTCACCCTCACCGCGCAGAACTGACCGCGGCAGCCAGCGAAGGAGCACCATGAAAACCCGCATCAGGCACTCGTTTGGCGCTGGGGTGGCGGCGGCAGGCTCGGTTGCCCTGCTCCTGGGCACCGCCCCGGCGCCGTCGGCCCAGGCCGGCACCGGAGCGGCGCTGTCGTCACCACCCGTCAGCGTGTGGGTCACCACGGCCGACGGCCAGCAGAAGCTGACCGAGCAGGCCCCCGTGGCGTTCAGCGCGACCCCGCCCACCGACCTGACCGTGACGGTGGATCCCACCCGGAGGTTCCAGACCATGACCGGCTTCGGCGGCTCCATCACCGATTCGTCGGCCGCGGTGCTGTCGTCCCTGTCGCCGGCGGCCCGCGAGGCGGCCCTGCAGCTGCTGTTCGACCCGGCGACCGGCGACGGCCTGGACTTCCTCCGGCAGCCGATGGGCGCGTCCGACTTCGTCACCACCGGCGACTACACCTACGACGACCTGGCGCCCGGCCAGACCGACTACCTCCAGCAGCACTTCTCCATCGCCCACGACGAGGCGCAGATCCTGCCGCTGCTGCGGGCCGCCGAGCGGATTAATCCCCGGCTCACGATCATGGCCACGCCGTGGAGCCCGCCGGCCTGGATGAAGACCAGCGGTTCCCTCATCGGGGGACGGCTGATCGATGACCCGAAGATCTACTTCTCCTACGCGCTGTACCTGGTGAAGTTCCTGCTGGCCTACCGCGCCCAGGGCGTCCGGGTCGACGCGATCACCGTGCAGAACGAGCCGCAGAACCGCAACCCCGCCGGCTACCCGGGCACGGACCTGCCGTCCGTCCAGGAGGAGAAGGTCATCGAGGATCTCGGCCCGATGCTGCGCGCCGCCGGCCTGCACACCAAGATCCTCGCCTACGACCACAACTGGTCCGAGCACCCGAACGACGTCGCCTCGACCCCGCCGGATGAGACCGCCGATATCAACCACTATCCCCAGCAGGTCCTCTCGTCGCCGGCGGCGAGGTGGGTGTCGGGCGTCTCCTTCCACTGTTACTACGGCGATCCCAGCGCCATGACCGCGCTGCACGCTCAGTTCCCGGACGTCGGCATCTACCAGACCGAGTGCTCGGGCAGCCAGTCGAGCAACCCGGCGAACACGTTCTCCGACACCCTCAAGTGGCACGCCCGCAACCTGGAGATCGGCTCGACCCGGAACTGGTCCCAGACGGTCGTCAACTGGAACGTCGCCCTCGACCCCAGCGGCGGCCCGCACGTCGGCGGCTGCAGCACCTGCACCGGCATCCTCACGGTCGGGCCCGGCGACACGGTGACACCCAACGCCGAGTTCTACGCCCTGGGCCACCTCAGCCGGTTCGTCCAGCCCGGGGCGGTGCGGATCGCCAGTACCTCGTTCGGCACCACGGGCTGGAACGGCCAGATCATGGACGTCGCGTTCGTGAACCCCGACGGGTCGACGGTCCTGGTCGCGCACAACGAGAACGACAGCCCGCGCAGCTTCGCGGTCAGCGAGAACCGGCAAAGCTTCGCCTACACGCTCCCCGGTGACTCCCTGGCGACCTTCGTCTGGGCCCGGGCGCCCGGGCCCGCGCCGCGCTTGCGCGCACTCGACCCGTCGCTGTGGCAGGCGACAGCGGTGCCGCCGGGGCCAGCCGATCCGTGCTGCACCGGGGACGTCGCCGCGCATGCGGTCGACGACGACGCCTCGACCCGTTACTCCACCGGAGCATCGCAGGCGCCCGGCCAGTACCTGCAGGTAGACCTCGGCCGCAGGGAGCCGCTGGCCCGCCTGGTCCTGGACACCGGCGCCAGCACCGGGGACTACCCGGCCGGCTACTCCGTGACCGTCAGCCGCGACGGGGCGAACTGGAGCGCACCGGTCGCGACGGGGGCCGGGTCGGGCCAGCTCACCTCGATCAGGCTGGACGGCCGGCCAGTCCGCTATGTCCGCGTCACGCTGACCACCGCCAGCGGCAGCTGGTGGAGCGTCGCCGACGTCCGGGCGTACGTGCGCGCCGACGATCCGCAGCCCTAGCCGGGGCAGGGTCGCTGATCAGGGTGCTTACCAGGTCGGGATGGCGGTGGTCAGCGGGACGCTGCCCGGCGCGGGGGTGCGGGTCACCGCCAGGCCGGCGTCGCGGGCCAGCTCGGAGAAGGTCACGGAGTTGACGACGGCGGCCCCGCCGGGGTCGTTGTTGAAGTAGACGTAGACGTAGACGTCCGCGTCGCCCGTCCAGCCCGCCCGCACGCGGTCCACCCAGGACCGCAGGGCCTGCTGGCCGTAGCTGGGCCACGGATCGGCGGTCCCCTCGTGGAACCGCAGGTATCCCCAGCCGGCGGTGGTCCACAGCGGGGTGACCGGGTGGCCGAGGCGGTCCGCCCAGCACAGTGCCGCGTCGTGGGCGGCCAGGATCTGCCGGACCTCGTCGGTCCACCAGGACTCGTGCCGGGGCTCCACCGCGATCCGGAGCCGCCCGCGGCCGCCGGGATGGGGGGCGGCCCCGAATTCCTTCAGGCAGGCGTCCAGCAGGGCCGGCTCGGCGGTGAGGGTGGGCGGCAGCTGGAGCAGGATCGGGCCCAGCTTCGGGCCTAGGCCAGCCGCCGCGCTGAGCAGCCGGGCGACCGGCTCGGCCGGGTCACGCAGCTTCCGGACGTGGGTCAGATACCGGCTGGCCTTCACCGCCATCACGAAGTCATCGGGAGTGCGGTCCCGCCATCCCGTGAAGGTTTCCGGGGCAGGCAGCCGGTAGAAGCTGCTGTTGTTCTCCACCGTCTGGTACTGGGTGGCATAGTGCTCCAGCCACCGGCGCTGAGCCACGCCGGCCGGGTAGAGGCCGTCGCGCCAGTCGCGGTACTGCCAGCCGGACGTTCCGATTAGCACGGGCATGCGGTGCAGTTACCCCGGCCGGCCGTGACGACACCTGAGCCGGGACCGCCCGGCTCCGGATCGGGCTGCGGGCGCCCGCGCCGTCACGACTGCCCGGGGCTGCCGCCGGAGGCCAGGGACTGGACGAAGTCGGCGATCTGGCGGAGGCTGCGGCACTCCTGGACCTGCGCGCAGAACGGGGCGTACTGGCTGATCACCGAGTCGCCGTCGTCCCAGGATCGGCGCGGCTCCGGGTTGAGCCAGTAGACCTGGCCGGCCCGGCGGCCGATCTCGGCGAAGGAGCTCACGGCCGGGTCCAGGTAGTTCGAGCGCGCGTCACCGAGCACCAGGACCACCGAGCGGCGGGTGAGGTGGCGCACGTGCTCGGCGGCGAACTCGCGCATCACCCGGCCGTAGTCGGAGCTGCCGTTGAACCGGGCCGCGTCCCGTGCGACCTGCGCGGCATCGAGCCGCCGCCCAGCCGCGCGTGCCTCCTGGACCAGGCCGGTGATCTCGGCGACGCCGTCGACGAAGGCGAAGACGCGCAGCCGGCTCAGCCGGCTGTCCAGCGCGATCAGCAGGTCGAGGGTGAACCGGGAGAACGTCGACACCGACCCGGACACGTCGCAGAGCACGACGAGATCCGGCCGGGGCGGCCGGGCCGGCTCGGTCACGAGCCGGAACGGGATGCCGCCGCTGCCCATGGACCGGCGCAGAGTGCCGCGGATGCTGAGCTTGCGCTTGCGGTGGACGGCCTGCCGGTTCAGTATCTGGGTCAGCCGCTGGGCCAGCGGGCCGATCGCGCCGGCCATCGCCTCGAGCTCGGCGGCGGACGCGCTGATGATGTCGACATCCTCGGCCAGCCCGACCCGCATAGTCGCCCGCACCGCCCGGGCGCCGCGGTCGGCGACGAGCGTCCGGCGGACCGCGGACTCGATGTCCGCGCGGAACCTCTCGATGGCCCGGTCGATGTCCGCCCGCGCGAGCCGGCTCCGGAGCGCCGCCACGCCAGGCCGGTCCCCGGCGGCCGTCCCGTCAGCACCGCCGTCACCGCTGCCCCCGCCCCCGCCTCCGCCGCCTCCTCCGCCTCCTCCGCCTCCTCCTCCGCCGCCTCCTCCGCCGCCTCCTGCGCCATCGCCGCCGGCGAGCAGCTCCGCGCGGATGCCGTCCAGGTCGGCGGCCTGGTTGACCGCGATGTTGTACATCACCCCGGCGACCGGCCGGCCGGGCTCGGCGCCGGCGAACCGCCGCACGTACTCCTGGGCGAGCAGCGACCGCAGGATGCCCGCATCCGAGCCGATCACGCCGCGCAGCGTGGCCCGCAGCTCCTCATCGGACAGGGCCGCCAGCGGTCCCTCGCCCGTTGCCGGGGCCCCCGAGGTGCAGAGCTCGAAGATAAGGTTGAAAGCACTGAGGTGATCGGCGTTCTTGATTAGGGCGCACTGCAGCGTGGCCCGGAGCACGTCCTTGTCCAGCACCGAGATCCGGCTGACCGCGCTGGCCGCGTCCAGGTGCTCGCCGACCGAGACACCGATCCCGACGCTCCGCAGCTCGTCCACGAGCGCGGTCAGCAGGTCGCGCACGTCAGGCCAGCGACAGCTCGGCCAGCGCCGTCTCGATGTCCCGCTCGTACTTCAGCAGGACCGACAGCGTCTGCCGGGTGACATCGTCGGTCAGCTCGCCGGCCCCCAGGGCGAGCAGTGTCCGGGCCCAGTCCAGTGACTCGGCGATGGACGGCGGCTTGCGCAGGTCCGTCTTGCGCAGCAGCGCGACGAGCGTGGCGATCTCGCGGGCCAGATGGCCGGCCAGTTCCGGCACCCGCAGCTGGATGATCTCGGACTCGCGCTCCGGGCTGGGATATCCCAGGTGCAGGTAGAGGCAGCGCCGTTTCAGGGCCTCGGACAGGTCGCGGGTGTTGTTAGAGGTCAGGAAGACCTGCGGGATGTGCCGGGCGGTCACTGTGCCGAGCTCGGGGATCGAGACCTGGTACTCCGACAGCACCTCGAGCAGCAGGGCCTCGCTCTCGATGTCCAGCCGGTCGACCTCGTCGATGAGCAGCACGACCGGGTCGTCCGAGCGGATGGCTGCCAGCAGCGGGCGGCTGAGCAGGAATTCCTCGCCGAAGATGCCCGCCTCGGTCAGGCTCGCGGTGTCCGTGCCCTGATGCAGCTGAAGCTGCAGGAGCTGGCGGCGGTAGTCCCACTCGTAGATCGCCTTGGACTCATCCAGGCCCTCGTAGCATTGCAGCCGGATCAGCCGCTTACCCGCGGCCGCGGCCGCGCTCTTGGCCAGCTCAGTCTTGCCAGTCCCGGCGGGACCCTCGATGAGGACCGGCTTGTGCAAGACGGTGGCCAGGTGGACGATCGTCGCGGTCGCCGTCTCGGCCAGATAGCCGGCGCCGCGCAGCTCCGCCAGGACATGGTCGATGGGGCTTACAGGCTCCGGCATTGCCTCAATTTACCCAAGATTCCCGCCCGCAGAGCCCGGCCGGCTCCTCGCGGCCCCGGCTCATACCGTCCCAGGCATGATCACGACCGTTACGCCGCACATAGCGCGGAGAAACGGTCGTGATCACCGGAGGGTGCGAGCGGAGGGTGTCACAGGCCGAGGTCGTCCAGTTGCTTGTGCAGCTCGGCACGCGGCCCGGTGTAGACGGTCGGCTGACCCGGCTTGGTTGGCTTGGCTGGCTTGGCTGGCGGGGACGGCTGAGCCGCCCTGGCCGGGGTGAGCGGGCGGGCTCCTCTGCCGCCGGCCGTGACCCCGGCCGCCGTGACCCCGGCCGCCACGGGTGCGGTGGCTCCGCTGCGCCGGGGCGCCCGCCGGTCCCGCAGCAGCCAGCCACCCAGCACGCCGCCGGCGAGGCCGCCGATGTGGGCCTGCCAGCCGATCCCGGCGTGCGGCAGCAGCACCGTGAACTGATAGGCGAAGCACAGGGCCATGACGGCGCCGATGAGCAGGTCGATGGCATGCCGGTCGAAGAAGCCGCGGACCATGATGTAGCCGAAGTAGCCGAAGACCACCCCGCTGGCGCCGACCCCGACGGTCTGCGGGCTCTCGGTGAACCAGGCGGCGAGTCCGCTGGTGACCACGACCAGGGCCGTCAGCGCGGCGAACTTGGCGATGCCGCGGTAGGCGGCCAGGAAGCCGAAGATGAGCAGCGGGCCGGAGTTGCCCTCGATGTGCGCCCAGCTGACGTGCAGGAAGGGCGCCGTGATGATGTGCGGCAGGCTCCCCACGTCGCGGCCGCGGATCCCGTACTGCAACGTCAGCGCGTAGTGGTCGGCCCAGTTGGCGATCTGGATGACCCACAGCACGGCGAGCACGCCGACCATGACGAACAGGGCGCGGCGGGCGCCAGCGAGCACCGTCGCCGGATCGCCGGCGCCCAGCTCCCAGGTCCGGCGCGCGGCCGGCCGCCCGGCCGTTCCGGTAGGTAGGTGGTCGCTCATCATCATGTCCCGTCAGCAGTCGGCGCTACCAGCCAAGCTAGCCGCTTCCTGGCGCGACGGCGAAGGCGGCGGCGTGCTGCCGCCGGAAGGCGGCGGCGTGGCCGCGACCCGAAAGGCTGTGGCGTGCCGCGCCCCGGCCACGCCGGGCGAGCGGTGAGCACAGTCGCGGGGTCATTACTTCCTGTAATTGTTACAGTACGTATTGCCAAACCGTGATCTGCGGGACCCTCATAACAACGCCGCGACACAGCTTTTTCAGCGGAAGCGCTTGGTCCGGTCCCGCGCTTCTGGCAACGTTATGCCGCGACGGTGCCGGACCTATCAGCCGGCGGCCAGTTCTGCCGGAAATGGCGAACGGGGTGGCCGCCGTTCACAGTCGGTCCGGCCGGGGCCGTCATGACTCGCTGCCCGTACCGCAGCGGTCTGCGCGAGGGGCGCTTGCCCCCGGCGCCTGGCCGACGGAAGGACCGCATTGTCACAGCACCGGAGACGGTCGCCAGGCAAGCGCGCGCACCGGCGCGTGAGCGTGTTCATGATCACCTCCATGGCGGCGATCCTCGCGGTCACGACCGGAGGCTACGTGGCGCTCCGCGCGCACAGCCACGGATTCGACCCGCTGGCCGTCGCCGCGGCCGAGGTGCGGGTCAGCCATGCTGCGGTGGTGCTCGAGCAGGAGCGCCAGCACATGATCCTCATGGATGCCGCCTCCCGGACGATGAACGTGGTGAGCGCGCCCAAGCTCGCCGCGCAGCCGACCGTCCCGGTCGCGCCCGCCGTGACGACGGGCGGAACGGTCGCGGACGCCGCAGCCGGCCCGCCCGTGGCGCCCCCGAACCCGGGCACCGCCGAGTCCATCGCCTACAACCTGCTGCCGTCATTCGGCTTCAACGCGGCCACCCAGTATCCGTGCCTGAACGAGATCTGGAGCCGGGAGAGCGGCTGGAGCTACGACGCGCAGAACGCGACGAGCGGCGCCTACGGCATCCCGCAGGCGCTGCCCGGATCCAAGATGGCCAGCGCCGGGCCCGACTGGGCGACCAACCCGGCCACCCAGATCAAGTGGGGGCTGGGTTACATCAGGGACCGGTACGGCAGCCCGTGTGGCGGCTGGGCGTTCTGGCAATCGCACGGCTGGTACTGACGCCCGCCCACCTAGCGCTGTTATAACTGAAAGTAGTCGTATTATCACGGAGAGATATACCTAAGGGCGGCCGGTCATTGGCGAAACCCGCCCGGCGCCACCCGATAAGCTGCCCAAGTTGAACTCAGCGTAGTTTCTTGATGCCATTTTAGTGAGATGTGACGTTACTCACGTCGGCGTGGCGCGGTTTCCCTGCCGCCCCGGTGCGGGTTCCAATGACGCAGGTAGATGGTCTGATTGCCGAGGCGGCTCGTGGTCGGCTCGGCCGGAGTGTGATTTAGGTCACACCGAAGATGTGGCACTTTTCCGTACTCGGCGGCCCAGCAGCCGTAACTATTGATCCCCGACAGCACCCAGCGCCGCGACGGTTGCCCGAGTAACCTCGTCGCCTTGACCCGCGTCCCGTCGCCGCGCCGCTGCCGGCCCGCCGCCCTGCGGCCCCGGCATCGTTCCGGGTGGACGCCGAACGCGCAGTGCGCGTGACCAAAGGCCCCTCTTGTCTTCGCACGCCAAACCTCCCCGATATCGCACGCCCTCAAAACTGACAGTTACCGTGGCCTGCTCCACCGTCATGGCGGCCGGCGCCGCCGGCGCCGCGGTAGCCTTGTGGCCCGGCCCCGCCGCCGCCCAGCAGGCGGCCGGCATCACGGCCGACCGGATCGGCCAGACGACCGGAGCGGCCAGCCCGGCCAGCCCGGCCGGCTCCCAGGATCTTCCTGGCCGGGCCATCACCACTTACGAAACCCGGCACGCAAACTCCGTCGCGGCGCAGCAGGCCCAGGCGAGGGCCGCCGCGGCGGCCCGCGTCCGGGCGGCCGCTGCGGCCAGGGCGGCAGCCAGAGTCGCGGCAGCCAGAGCCGCCCAGCAGCAAGCGGCCCAGCAGCAAGCGGCCCAGCAGCAAGCCGCTCAGCAGCAGGCGACGCAGCAGCAGGCAGTCGCCAGCAGCCCGCCGGCCCAGCCCGCCACCGCGGTGGCGTCCGGCTCCCCGCAGCAGATCGCGACGTCCATGCTGGGTTCCTACGGCTGGTCGTCCTCGCAGTTCTCCTGCCTGGACCAGCTCTGGAACCGGGAAAGCGGCTGGAACCCCACCGCATCCAACCCGAGTGGCGCCTACGGCATCCCGCAGGCGCTGCCGGGATCCAAGATGGCCAGCGCGGGAGCGGACTGGGCCACGAACCCGGCGACCCAGATCAAGTGGGGCCTGGGCTACATCAAGAGCCTCTACGGCTCGCCGTGCGGCGCATGGTCGCATGAGGAAGCCTCGGGGTGGTACTGATGACCGCCCAGTCGCTGACCGCCCAGTCGCGCGGCTACCGCGTCCGCCTCATGCTTGTCGCCGCCGTCCTGGCCGTCGCGGCACTGGCACTGGCGCTCAGCCAGCCCGCGACCGCCCAGGCCGCCACCGTCCGAGCCGCCCACAGGGCCGCGGCCACCAGCAGCCACCTGGAGCTCAACGCCTGGCGGTACGCGCTGCGCCAGCGCGGGAAGCCCTACATCTGGGGCGGCACCGGGCCCTACGGGTTCGACTGCTCCGGGCTGGTCTACGCCGCCTACCGGTCCCGCGGCGTGTGGCTGCCCCGGACCACCTACGGGATGCTCGGCAGCTGGCACCTCGTCCGGATCAGGAAGTCGCAGGCCCGCCGAGGCGACCTCGCGTTCTTCGGCTCCGGGCATGTCGAGCTGTACGACCGCGGCAGCTATACCTTCGGCGCGGCCGACCCGGGCTCGCTGATCGGCTTTCACCGGATGAACAGCTACTGGCACCCCACGATGTACTTCCGGGTGCGCCGGTAGCGCCGTGATCGTGGCGGGTTCCGGGGCTCGGCGCCTCCGGAGCCCGCCGCGATCGGGCCTGACCGCTTCCGCGGTCGTGGCCGCGCGTCGCCGGCTCAGCCGGGCGGCAGCGGCCGGAACGTCGACAGGGCCTGGTAGAAGACCAGCCGAGCGGCGGCGAAGTAGGCCGACGGAGCGGACATGCTCAGCTCGTAAGGCTGGCTCCCGGCCGAGGTCGGCAGCGTGACCAGGACCGCCAGCACCGTGGTCCGGGGGGCGCCGGCCGGCTTCCAGCTAAACCGCCAGCTCGCCGCGGCCGCGCCCGCGAACTGGCCGGGCTGGATCGCGACCAGCCGGTAACCCGGGTACGCGCGGCGCGCCAGCGCCGCCGCCTGCTCGTAGCGGGCCTGCGTCACCGGCCTGGCGTAGGCAAACGGGCTCAGGCTGACCTCCAGGTACGCCCGGCCGCCCGATGATTCCAGGAAGACCGCCTGGCCCTGGACACGCTGCTGCCAGGTGCCGGGGGCGGCGATGACAAATCCCGCCGCGGCGCCCAGGCTGGCGGCCGTGACGGTGTGCCACTGATAGCCAGCCGGCGCCGCCGGGCTCTCGTTCCCGCGGCCGGTTCCGGAGCCGCCCGCCGCGTTCCCGCCGCCCCCTGCGGTAACGCCACCCCGGGCCGAGCCCTGACTCGCCGCGCCGCCGCCCCCGGCGGTGACGCTGGCGCCGCTGCCGGGCCGCGGCGTCGCGCCGGCCCGGCCCGCCAGCCCGGCGCTGCCAGTCGTGCCCGGGCCGCTCGCCTGCGGGCCGGGATTGCTGACGGCCAGCGTGCGCGAGTAAATGCCGAAGCCGAGCAGGGCCGCTACGACGA
Organism: Streptosporangiaceae bacterium; assembly: GCA_036510065.1. Classification (GTDB taxonomy): domain Bacteria; phylum Actinomycetota; class Actinomycetes; order Streptosporangiales; family Streptosporangiaceae; genus DASUBV01. The sequence continues at coordinate 38,633 of DATCEO010000166.1, forward strand.
TCGCGGCAATGCCCGCACCGACGGAAGCCACCCGCCAGTACCGGGCCCAGGGCCCGCGCCGGCTGCCCGGTGGCTGCCCGGCTGCCCCTGGCCCCGCAGCTGCGGGCCACCCGGCTCCGGGCTGGCTCGCTCCGGGCTGGCTCGCTCCGGGCTGGCTCGCTCCGGGCTGGCCGGGTGCCGCGAATCCCGGCCGGACCTGCGACCAGGAGTCCGGCGGGTCAAGGAACTCCGGTAGCCCCGCCCCGGCCAGGTCACCCGCCAGCTCCCCGTCGGCGTTACCCCTCGGAATCCGCAGGTCGGCGAAGACGGGCGGGTCCAGGAACGACGGCCCGCCGCCGGGCCGCCCCGTATCCGGCCCGGCGGGCATGGCCGCGGTCGGGTCATCGGGAGCGGCGTCGCCCTGCGCCCGCCCGGCCGCCCGGCCTGGCCGCAGGAACGGCGTCGGCCCGGTTTCGGCGGCCAGGCCCGCATCGGTCAGGAGCGTGGCCGCGGTGGCCGCGTCCGGCCTGGTCGCGGGGTCCCGGCGGAGCAGCGCGTCGATCACCGGCCCGAGCGGACCCGCCGACGGCGCCCGTGGCGGGTCCTCGGCGGCCACGCCAGCCGAGACCGCGGCCTGGCCGCCCGCCCGGTCGAAGGGGCCGCGTCCCTCGACCGCCGCGTAGAGCGTTGCCCCGAGCGACCACAGGTCCGAGGCGGGTGTCGCGTCATAGCCGCGGGCGCGCTCCGGCGCGGTGAAGCCGGGAGTCCCCACCACCATGCCCGCCTGGGTCAGCCCGGAGTCCTCCTCGAACGTCGCGATGCCGAAGTCGGTCAGCACCGCGCGGCCGTCCGCCGTGATCAGGACGTTGCCCGGCTTGACGTCCCGGTGCAGGACACCAGCGGCGTGCGCGGCGGCCAGGGCGCTGAGCAGGCTGGCCCCCAGCTGGGCCGCGTGCTGCGGCGGCAGCGGGCCGTCCTCCGCGATGACCTGGTCCAGGGAGCGCCCCCTGACGAGCTCCATGACGATCCACGGGCTCCCGTCCTCCTCGACGACGTCGAAGACGGTCACCACGCTGGGGTGGCTGAGCCGGGCCGCCGTCCTGGCCTCGCGCAGCGTCCGCTGGTAGCCGGCCTCCTCATCGGCTGGCATGGCCAGCGCGGTGAGCTGCACTTCCTTGACCGCGACGTCGCGATGCAGCAGCTCATCGCGGCCGCGCCAGACGATTCCCATCGCGCCGCGGCCGATCGGGCCCTGCAGGCGGTAGCGCCCGGCGATCAGCCGGCCTGCCCCCTTCACAGCGTGCATGGCGGGACACTATCCCCGCGGGCAGTTAGTTTCCTGTGAAGAAGATGGGAATTCAGCTGCCCGTGGTTATGTGCCGTGGTTATGCGCCCGTCGTCATGTGCCCGCGGGGCGGCCGTGCGGCCACGCCATCGCCAGCACGTCGAGCGCCCGGTCGAGCTGGTCCTCGGTTATCTCGCCGCGCTTGACATGGCCGCGGGAGATCGTCACGTCCCGGATGGTCGCGCCCGACTCGAGCGCCTCGTGCGCGATCGCCGCGGCGGCCTCGTACCCGACGAACGGGTTGAGGGCGGTCACGATCGCCGGCGAGGACTCCGCGTTCTGGCGCAGCCGCTGGGTGTGGGCCGTGATGCCGCGCACGCACTTGTCGGCTAGCAGCCGGGCGGCGGCAGCCAGGAGACTGATGGAGCTCAGGAGGTTGCGGCCGATCACCGGCAGCATGACGTTCAGCTCGAAGTTGCCCGCTGATCCGCCGAACGCCACGGCCGCGTCGTTGCCGATGACCTGCACGCAGACCTGGCTGACCGCCTCGCAGATGACCGGGTTGACCTTGCCCGGCATGATCGACGAGCCCGGCTGGAGATCCGGGATGGCGATCTCGGCCAGTCCGGTGCGCGGGCCCGAGCCCATCAGCCGCAGATCGGTGCAGATCTTGTAGAGGGTCACGGCGATGGTCCGCGTGACGCCGCTGGCCGCGACCAGCGCATCTCGCGCCCCGGCCGCCTCGAAGTGATCGCGGGCCTCGATGAGCGGCAGGTCCATGTCGGTCGCCAGCCGCGCGATGACCGAGCTGGCAAAGCCGGCCGGGGCGTTCAGGCCGGTGCCGACCGCAGTCCCGCCGAGCGGCAGTTCCGCCACGTCGGTCAGCGACTGCCCGGCTCGCTGCGCCCCCTTCCGGACCGCCGCGGCGTACCCGCCGAACTCCTGGCCCAGCGTCACCGGGGTGGCGTCCATCAGGTGCGTCCGGCCGCTCTTGACCGTGTTGGCGAACTCGCTGGCCTTGGCCTCCAGCGCCGTGGCCAGGTGATCCAGGGCCGGCCGCAGCGACCGGCTGATGAGCCGGGCCGCCGCGAGATGGATGGCCGACGGGAAGACGTCGTTGGAGGACTGCGAGGCGTTCACGTGGTCGTTGGGATGCACCCGGCGGCCGAGCGCGCGTCCGGCCAGCGTGGCGATGACCTCGTTGGCGTTCATGTTGGACGAGGTGCCGGAGCCGGTCTGGTACACGTCGATCGGGAACTGGTCGTCGTAGCGGCCGCGGGCCACGTCGGCGGCCGCGTCGTGGATGGCCGCGGTGAGGTCGGTGGGCAGCACGCCCAGCTCGCCGTTGACCGCGGCCGCGGCTCCCTTGATCGACGCCAGGGCGCCGATCAGGTCCCGCGACAGCCGCTCGCCGGAGATCGGGAAGTTCTGCACCGCGCGCTGGGTCTGCGCGCCCCACAGCGCGCTCTCGGGCACCAGAACCTCGCCCATCGAGTCGTGCTCCGTGCGGTAACCGGCGCTAGCGGCCTGCTGGTCGGCCGCTTTCTGCGCGCCGGCCGGCTCCTGGTCGGGCATGGTCCTCCTAGGTCGGCCCGCTGCCGATGGTGAGCAGCGGCTGCCGCGGGGCGGTGACGTCGGCGAAGAAGTCATTCCCCTTGTCGTCCACGATGATGAAGGCCGGGAAGTCTGCCACCTCGATCCGCCAGACCGCCTCCATCCCCAGCTCGGGGTACTCCAGTACCTCGACCTTGGTGATGCAGTCCCGGGCCAGCTTGGCCGCCGCCCCGCCGATCGACCCGAGGTAGAAGCCCCCGTGCTGCCGGCAGGCGGCCGTCACCGCGGCCGAGCGGTTGCCCTTGGCCAGCATCACCAGCGAGCCGCCGGCCGCCTGAAACTCATCCACGTAGCTGTCCATCCGGCCGGCGGTGGTCGGCCCGAACGAGCCCGACGCGTAACCCTCCGGGGTCTTGGCCGGCCCCGCGTAGTAGACGGCATGGTCGCGCAGGTAGTCCGGCATCGGCTGGCCCGCCTTGAGCCGCTCGGCGATCTTGGCGTGCGCGATGTCGCGGGCCACCACCATCGGGCCGGTCAGCGCGAGCCGGGTCTTGATCGGGTACCTGCTCAGCTCGGCCCGGATCTCGCTCATCGGCCGGGACAGGTCGATCCGGACCACGTCACTGCCGAGCTCGTCCGCCGCCGGGTCCGGCAGGTACTGCGCCGGGTTGGTCTCCAGCTGCTCGAGGAAGACCCCGTCGCGGGTGATCTTGCCGAGGGCCTGGCGGTCGGCCGAGCAGGACACGGCGATGGCCACCGGGCACGACGCGCCGTGCCGCGGCAGCCGGACCACGCGGACATCGTGGCAGAAGTACTTGCCGCCGAACTGCGCGCCGATGCCCACCTTCCGGGTGAGCTCCAGGACCTGCTGCTCCAGCTCGACGTCCCGGAAGCCGTGCCCGGCCGGGGAGCCGCTGACCGGCAGGGCGTCGAGGTACCTGGCGGAGGCGTACTTAGCGGTCTTGAGCGCGAACTCGGCGCTGGTGCCGCCGACCACGATGGCCAGGTGGTAGGGCGGGCAGGCGGACGTGCCGAGCGAGCGCAGCTTCTCCTCCAGGAAGGAGAGCATCCGCGCCGGGTTCAGCACGGCCTTGGTCTCCTGGTAGAGGTAGGACTTGTTGGCCGACCCGCCGCCCTTGGCCATGAACAGGAACTTGTACTCACCGCCGCCGGTGGCATGCACCTCGATCTGGGCCGGCAGGTTGCTGCCGGTATTCCGCTCCTCCCACATGGTCAGCGGGGCCAGCTGGGAGTACCGCAGGTTCAGCTTCGTGTAGGCGTCATAGACGCCGCGGGCGATGTGCTCCTCGTCGCGCCCGTCGGTCAGTACCTGCTGGCCGCGCTTGGCCATCACGATGGCGGTCCCGGTGTCCTGGCACATGGGCAGCACCCCGCCGGCGGCGATGCACGCGTTCTTGAGCAGGTCGCCGGCGACGAACTTGTCGTTGCCGCTGGCCTCCGGGTCGTCCAGGATCGACCGGAGCTGCCGCAGGTGCGCGGGACGCAGCAGGTGCGCGATGTCGTGCATCGCCTCGGCGGTCAGCCGGGTCAGGACGCCGGGCTCGATCTCCAGGAACTCGCGGCCGAGCGCCTGCGCCGTGGCGACGCCGTCGGCGGTTATCCGGCGGTACGGCGTGGTGTCCGGACCGGTCGGCAGGAGGTCGGAGTAACTGAACTCGGGCATCAGGGGCACATCCTCGTGCGGCAGGCTCTGTCTGTCCTCATCGTATTTGGCCGGGGGCCGCCCCCGGCCGGCACCTGAGGCCGGCCGGGGGCATTGAGCCTGGCGCCCGGCCTGGCCGTCAGGCCCCCGCGGTCTCGATGATCTCCACCTCGCCGTCGGCCTCGACGCTGATGCTGCCTGCCTGCACCGGGCTGGCGGGCTGGGCCGGGCCGCGCATCCGGATAGCCAGCAGGACGACGAGCAGCGCGCACAGGTCGAAGGCGGCGGCCACGGTAAAGGCCGTGGCCATGCCGCGGGTCAGGATGTGGTCCGCCTGTACCGCCGGCCCGGCATGCGCGAGCGGGTGCCGGGCCGCCGCCCGGCTGGCGGTGCCGTACACCGTGACCAGGATCGACAGCCCAAGCGCGCCGCCGACCTGCTGGGTGACATTCACCATGCTCGCGGCGGCGCCCGAGTCCTCCGGCGCCACCCCGGCCAGCGACGTGAGGGTGAGCGGAACGAAGGCCAGGCCCATTCCCCCGCCCAGCAGCAGCATCGGGCCCAGCACGCCGGACAGGTAGGTGGAGCCGGGCGAGAGCTGGCCCAGCCACGCCATTCCGGCCACGGCCGGGATGAGCCCGGCGACCATCAGCGGCTTAGGCCCGAACCGGGGGATAAGAACCGGCGCCAGGCGCGACACGGCGAAGAGCGCGGCCGTCATGGGCAGGAACGCCAGCCCGGCCAGCAGCGGGCTCAGGCCGAGCACCTCCTGGACGAACTGCGTGAGGAAGAAGAACATCCCGAACATGCCGGCCACCAGGAGCAGGCGCACGACGTAGGAGGCCGAGCGGCTGCGGTCGGTGAACAGGCGCAGCGGCGTGATCGGCTGCGGGGACCTGGTCTCGATCGCGACGAACGTCGCCAGCAGTACCGCCGCCGCGGCGAAGGCGGCGAGGGTGAGCGAGTCGCTCCAGCCGCTCGACGCCGCCCGGATGAACGCGTAGACCAGCGCGGACATACCCAGGGTCGAGGTGAGCGCCCCGCCGAGATCCAGCTTGCCGGGCTGCCGGGGGGACTCGGCAATGAAGCGCGGCCCGATCAGCAGCACGGCGATGCCGATGGGCACGTTGATGAACAGCACCCACCGCCAGGAGAACCACTCGGTGATCACTCCGCCGAGTACCAGGCCGAGCGAGCCGCCTCCCATGACAACGGCGGTGAACAGGCCGAGGGCCCGAGTCCGCTCCCGGCCGTCGGGAAACCCGGACACGATGATGGCCAGCACGGCCGGCGTGGCGATCGCGCCGCCGACGCCCTGCGCGGCGCGCGCCACCAGCAGCCAGGACGCGGTCGTGGCCAGGCCGCCGGCCAGCGAGGCGGCCGTGAACAGGGCCAGTCCGATGAGAAAGACGCGCCGCCGGCCGAAGATGTCCCCGGCGCGGCCGCCGAGCAGCAGCAGGCCGCCGAAGGTCAGTGCGTAGGCGTTGAGGACCCAGGACAAGCTGGCCGCCGTGAAGTGCAGGCCGGTGGCGATGCTGGGCAGGGCGATATTCACGACCGAGAGATCCAGCACGATCATCAGCTGGGCCCCCAGCATGATGGCCAGGGTGATGCCGGGTCGCTGACGGCGCCGGGCGGCCGCCCGGCCAGTCTGGACGGGCGTGGTCAGAGCGTGCGAAGGCATGGGTTCCTTCCCGAGGAAGTTATGCGGAGAATGCCGCGCGGCGCAGGCCTGGCGAGCGCGGCCGAAGCTGAGTAACCTTGATACGGAGGATCCCTCCGGTAACTATACGGAGGTACCCTCCGGTTTGGCAAGCGCGGCAGCACCGTCGCGATCGGCACTGTGAGGTGAGGGATGGGGGCGACGACGCAGTCGGCTCCGGGTACGGCGGCGAAACGGCCGCTGCGCGCCGACGCCCGGCGCAACTACGAGCATCTGCTGGCACGGGCCGCCGAGGCCTTCGCCGAGCGGGGTGCCGACGACGTCTCCCTGGAGGAGATCGCGCGGCGGGCAGGCGTCGGCATCGGTACCCTGTACCGCCACTTCCCGACCCGGCAGGCGCTGCTCGAGGCCGTCTACCGCGACCAGGTCGAGGCGCTGGACCGGAAGGCGGGCGAGCTGCTCACCGCCGACTCACCAGGCGCCGCCCTCGCGGAGTGGCTGGCGGCGCTGACCGCCTTCGGCAGCACCAAGCGGTCCATGAACACCTCCCTGCTGGCCATGCTCGGCAGGGAATCGGAGCTGTTCACCTCGTGCGGCGCGATGCTGCGCGACGGGACGACGGCCCTGCTGACCCGGGCCCAGGAAGCCGGCGTCGCGCGCACCGACGTCGTCGGCACCGACGTGCTCCGCCTGGTGCACGGCCTGATGCTGGCCGCCGACACCCCCGGGGACGCAGGCCAGGCCGACCGGATGCTCTCGCTGGTCGTAGCCGGGCTGATGATTAACCCCGAACGCCCGTAGCTGTGCGTGCCTTGCCGTTGTGCCCGTTTCCTCGCCGCGGGCCGGTTGTGCCCCCGCCCCCGGCCCATCGCGCGGTGGCTCATGGCGCCGCCGCCGCCGCCGCTGGCAGTTGCCCACCGGGCGGACAGTTGGCTGGCTTGATTCACTATCCGTGCTCAAGCCGGCCCGGTAGAACTGGCATGACAGCGATCGAGCTGGGTAACTCGGGCTTTCGCTGAGGGCACCTTGCCCGCGGCCCGCAGGACGGAGGACATGGTGAGCATTCCGGAGACAAGTGAAGGTTCCGTCGACCTGAACGAGGCTGCCCGGCAACTTGAGCTCGCGATTCACGATGCCCGAGTCTCCTTTGACTGCACCGGCCTGGCGGACCTGGACCGGGCCCACACCTTCGCGATCACGGCCCGGGCGGCGATCGACTCGGCCGAGCACCTGCTCCGGGCGGCCCTCACCTCACGGCAGGTCATCCAGCCCGACATGGACCACCTAGCGGACAGCTAAAGGGCGGGCGCTGGCCCCACCCGCCACCTCAGCCACACCCGCCACCGGTGCCGTCGCCGCCCAATTAGCGCGGGGATTTCTCAGCGTCCTCGACTGGGCTGAGAAATCCCGCGCTAATGCGGCGAATGGCTTTATCCACAGACTGGGCGGCTTGCGGTTTTCGTCCACCGGCTCGGAATCGCGGCGGCGGGGTGGCCGATGGCCGCCGAGTATGGCCAGTATGTCGGTCGATCTCAGCGAGGACATCCGGCTACTGATAGCCGCGCAATCGGAAGCTATCGCGCGCTGGCAGGCCCCGACCGTCGGGCTGGACACCACTGTGATCGATGCTCAGCCGCGGCTGGGCAGGTGGCAGCCGCTCTACCGGGGCGTCTACGCGGCCTTTACTGGTGTCCGCCCCGCGGCCGTGCTTCCTGTGGGGCGCCGTGCTCAGAGCCGGGCCCGGTTTCGGCCTGGCTGATCTCTGCCTGCGCCAGGCGCCGCGCTACGCCCGTAGCTTTGCAGGCGGCGATCCAGGCGCGGCCGCGGATACGCTGGCGCGCCGCGCTGGCTGGCGCGCTGGAGGACATCGGGAACGGCATCCGCTCGGTGCTGGAGTACCGCTACGCACGAGCAGTCGAGCGGCCCCACGGCCTCCCCGCCGCCAGGCCGCAGGCCCGAGTGCCTCGCGGCCCGCGGCCTCACTACTTCGACAACCTCTATGCGGACTTCGGCGTGGCCGTGGAACTCGATGGCCGGGCCGCCCATCGGCCCGAAGACCGCTGGGCAGATACCCCTCGGGACAACTTCTTCGCCGGTGTCGGCATTGTCACGCTTCGCTACGGGTGGGCTGATGTCACCGAGCGCCCCTGCCAGGTAGCCGCGGAGGTGGGCCAGGTACTGCGGGAGCGTGGCTGGACCGGCACGGTGTCCCGGTGCGGGCTGGCCTGCGGCTGCTGAGCCCCCAGCGCGGCAGATATCGGGAGCTGGCTGGGCGGCCGGCCATCTAAGCTCGGCAGCGTGGCAAGTGTGGAAGATGTGGTGGCGGCCTGCGGCACGGCGGCGGCCGGCGGAGCGCGGAGCATTGCGGTCGCGCCGGATGAGGTCATCGACAAGGCGCTGCGCGGGCTGGCCGGACTGCTGAGCGAGCGCGCGCCGGAGCTCCTGGCCGCCAATGCTGCCGACGTCGCGGCCGGCGAGGCGGCCGGCCTGGGTGACGGCCTGCTGGACCGGCTCCGCCTTGACGAGGCCCGGATCGCCGACATGGCCGCTCAGATCGGGCTGCTAGCCGATGCCGGCTACCCGCCAGAGGAGACCGCCGTCGGCGAACTGCCGGGCGGCCTGGTCCTGAGCGAGCGCCGGGTGCCGGTCGGAGTGATCGGCGCGAACTACGAGGCGCGGCCGAATGTCACGATCGACGTCGCGTCCCAGCTGCTGAAGTCGCGCAACGCTGGCGTGCTCCGGACGGGCGCCGCGGCGCTCAAGTCGGCGGCGGCCCTGTTCGATCACGCCATCGCGCCCGCGCTGAGTGCCGCCGGGCTGGATCCTGGCGGGCTTCAGCTCGTCCGATCGGCTGACCGGCGGGCGGCGGAGGCTCTCGTCAGCCTGCCAGCCCTGATCCCGCTGGTGATCCTGCGCGGCAGCGGCGAGACCACCCGGCTGCTCGCGGCGCAGGCCGCGCGCCATGGCGTGCGGACGCTCGCCCACGCTGACGGCGGCGGCGTGCTGTACCTCGACCGGGCGGCCGACCCGGCCCTGGCGCGGCAGGTGATCACGGCGAGCCTGGACCGGCTCGGCGTCTGCAACCGGCTGAACCTGCTGCTCATCTGCGCCGACGCCTGGGACGAGCTCCTGCCCCCGGCGGTCGAGGCCATGCGGACCCGGGGCGTGACGCCGTCGCTGCCGCCCCATGACCAGCCGCTGGGCTATGAGTGGGCGCTGAGTGACGGGCGCGAGGCGACCGTCACCGTTAGCCCGGCCGCCGGCCCCGCCGAGGCCGCCGAGCTGGCCAATGCCCAGACTTCCGGCCTGGCGGCCGCCATCATTACGACCGACGCCGAGGCGGCCGGGGAGTTCCTGCGCAGCTACCGGGGGACCGGGGCGTTCTGGAACACCAGCACCCGGCTCCTGGACGGGTTCAAGCTACGGGGCGTGCCCGAGACGGGCATCAATGTCGATCACGTCCCCGGCCCGCGCGGGCCGGTGACCTTCCAGGACCTCTGCCTGCGCCAGTTTGTCGTGCGTCCCGGGGCGGCATGACCGTGCGCTCCATGGTGGTCAAGATCGGCTCCAGCTCGGTGACCCGGTCCACCGGACCCGACCCCGTCGTCCTCACCTCGGCTCTCGACGCCGCGCTGAACGCCCGGTCGCTCGGCTGGAACGTGGTCCTGGTCTCCTCCGGAGCTGTGGCGTCCGGCTCGGCCTATCTCGCGCGGACCGCCGAGATCGGCTCCTCCGCCCGGCTGGCCGCCGCGGTGGGCCAGCCGTTCCTGATGGACATCTACCGGTCGGTGTCCGAGGTATCGGGCCGGCATGTCTGCCAGGTGCTGATCTCGGAGAGCGACCTGAAATCGCCGCGGGCCATGTCGTCGGTCTGCGCGGTCCTGGACGAGTGCGGGCGAGCCGGGGTGATCCCCATCGTCAACGGCAACGACGTAACCGACATGCGCGGCTCCGACAATGACGGGATAGCCGTGGCCCTGGCCGTGTCGAGCGGCGCCGACAAGCTGCTGCTGCTCACCGACGTTCCCGGCGTGCAGCGTTCCGGGATTCAGCTACCGGATCTCGCGGCCGCGGACACGCGTGGCGTTCAGACGAGCATGGCCGGGACGGGCCGCGGCGGCATGCGGTCGAAGCTGCGCGCGGCGGAGCTGGCCGCCTACAACGGAATCGAGACGCATATCGCCAGTGCCCGGCTGCCGGGCGTTATCACGCGGTGTGTCAAGGACGAGCCCGTGGGCACCCGGATCATGGTCGCCCGGGAGCGCTTCCCGGCCGAGTCCCGGTGGATCTCCGGCGTGGCCATGAGTCACGGTTCCATCGTCATTAACCGGCCCGCCGAGGACAGCATCCGGGCCGGTGCGAGCCTGTTCGCGTCCGGCATCAAGAAGGTGGAGGGCAATTTCGCCGGGGGCGACGTGATCGAAGTGATCACGCCGTCCGGGCGTCTCGTCGCCCGGGGAGTGTCCAAGGTCTCCGCCACCTTGATGGGCCTCATCCGGGCGATGCGCACCGACGAGATTGCCGTCGTGATGACGGAGATCCTGGACAAGTTCCTGCGCGGCGCCGCGCCCGGCGTGCCCGCCGGACCGGCCCCCGGCGGCGACGAGCTGGCCGGCCTGCGCGCGCCCGTGGTCAAGGCGCTCGAGCTCGTGGAGAGTCACGGGTATGAGCTCACGCGCAAGCTGGCCCTCGAGATCATGAACCTCTTCCCGTCCGCGACAGTCGAGGCCATGCTGGACACCCGCCGGGACGAGGGCCGCCGCCACCTGCGCGAGCGTTATAGCAGGCTGTCCAGCGACCTGAGCTTCATCGACCGCCAGCGCCTGGTCGTCTTCTAGCCGGAGTCAGGCATCTCAGCGGGCAGTCCCGCTGCCGCGGCGGCTTCGCTGGGCCCAGGTCAGATCTTGGTGAAGTGCTGGAAGCATTCCCAGGCGATGTCGTGCTCGGCGAAGGCAGCCGCCTCAGAGCGCCTGACCGCCAGGTAGGCGCTGGACCGCAGCGATCCGAGTGCCGACATCAGCAGCTTGTCCGCCTCCAGCGCATCCAGGGCTTCGCCGAGCGTCTGCGGCAGGCGATGGGCGCCCAGAGCCGCGCGCTCCGACTCGGACAAGGTAGCGGGGTCGACGTTGACCGGCTCGCCCGGATCGAGCTGGCGGCGGACGCCGTCCAGGCCGGCGTGGATGAACGCGCCGAGGGCGAGGTAGGGATTGGCGCTGGAGTCGGACGGCTTGAGCTCGAGGTTCACCGAGCTGTCGGGGCCGCTGCCCAGCGGGGAACAAATTCGCACGGCCGCCTCGCGGTTGTCCATCCCGTAGACCGTGAACGCGCTGCTCCAGAACTGCGGCTGCAGCCGCCGGTAGCTGTTCACGCTGGCGCAGGTGAGCGCCACGAGCGCGGGCAGGTGCGCGAGCAGGCCGCCGATGAAGTGATAACCGGCCGCCGACAGGCCATAACGGCCGCCCGGGTCGGCGAACACGGCCCGGCCGGTCGCCAGCTCGGTCAGCGAGGCATGCAGGTGGGTGCCGTTGCCGGTCTGATCCGGGATGGGCTTGGGCGCCAGGCTGGCCCACAGGCCATGCCGGAAGGCGACGCCGCGCACCGTCTCCCGGTACAGCACGTGGTTGTCGGCGGCGCGCAGCGCGGGGGCGTGCCGGATCACCACCTCCTGCTGGCCGTGGCCGAGCTCGGGGTAGTAGTGCTCGACCGCGAGGCCCTGCGCTCGCAGCGCGGCCACCAGGTCAATGATGTAGTCGTGGGCGATGTCGAACCCGGTGCCCGAGTAGCAGAGGCTGTCATCGACCGGGACGAGCTGGTCCGGGCCGCCCTCGGGATCGGCCGTCCGCCTGCCCAGGGTGAACTCGGGCTCGAACGAGGCCGACATGGCATAGCCCTCGGCGGCGAGCTCGCCGATGGCCTGGCGCAGGAAAGTCCGGGCGCAGCCGTCCCAGGGCTGCCCGCCGGGCTGGACCTGGTCGGCCAGCATCGCGCCGGCGCCGGGCGCGTAGGGGAGCGGCACCAGCGTGGTGGGGTCCGGCCGTAGCCGGATCTCGCCCACCGGGCCCATGCCGTCCACGGGCTGCAGCGAGTCCAGCATCGACATGGCCATCATGGCCACCGTGTGACCGATCCCGCTGGTGATGCGCTCGGCGAGAAACTGCCGGGTAGCGGCCTTGCCCCGGATGATCCCGCCGTGGTCGGCGTACAGGAAGCGGACGAGCTGCAGCCCGTCGGCGTCGGCCCGGGCCAGGGCGGCCTCGGCCGCGTGCTTGGCGTCGGTCTCCGCCGGGCTGGGGGCCGGGGGAGCGCCTGAGGTTCCCGCTGTCATGAGTCAGGGTTTAGCACGGCGGTCGCCGGCCCGTACACTCCGCCTCGCCCCAGCCTCCGCGTCTGCCTGGCCGGCCGCACCGGCATCGGCTGCCTCGGCCGACGCGCGCTCCGCCTCGTCGGCCACCACGTCCGTGCCCGCCGCCTCCGTGGCGGTGGCCGCCGCGACGGTCGCGGCCGTGACCTGCTCGTCGTGGACGTACCGGCCGCCGCGCATCAGCGAGGCGCCGGCCGCGATGAACAGCACGATCATGGCCATGGTGAACACGATCACCAGGCCGTGGTGGAACGGCTGGGAGATCAGCTGCGGGAAGAAGCTCTTGCCGGTCAGCCTGGCGACGCTGGCGGACGGCAGCCTGGCCAGCACGCCCGTCGGCGCGAGCAGCTGCCTGATGGGGTTGTAGCCGAGGAAGGCCGCGAACAGGCTGCCGACGGGCGGCAGCTGCGCGACCTGGTGCGCGATCGGCGCCGGGACCCCCTGGGCGGTGAGGCCGCGCAGCAGTGAGGCCGGCAGGGTCGCGGCCAGGCCGGCGATCATCAGCGAGAAGAAGATGCCGATGGACAGCACGAATCCGGAGTTCTGGAACGTGGCCAGCATCCCCGACGCGGCGCCGCGCTGCCGGGCCGGGACGCTGTTCATGATCGCGGCGGCGTTCGGCGCGGAGAACAGCCCCATGCCGGCGCCGGCCACGAAGATCAGCGCGGCGAACTCCGGGTAGCTGAAGTTGGTGGGGATCAGCAGCAGCCCGCCGAACGCGGCGGCCGAGACGATGAGCCCGCCGGAGGCGAATGCCCGTGCCCCGTGCTTGTCCGACAGCCAGCCCGAGACCGGCCCGGAGAAGACGAAGCCGCAGGTGAGGGCGAGCAGGTAAATACCTGACCACAGCGGGGTGTCCTTGAACGCGTAGCCGTGCAGCGGCAGCCATATCCCCTGCAGCCAGATGATCAGCATGAACTGCAGTCCGCCGCGCGCGATCGAGGCGAGCAGGGTGGCGGTGACCCCGGCGGCGAACGCCCGGATCCTCATCAGCCGCAGATCGAACATCGGGCTCGGCACCCGCGTCTCGATGAAGCAGAACAGGACCAGCAGGGCCACGCCGCCGATCAGGCCGGTCAGCACGACCGGGCTGGTCCAGCCCATGCTGTGGCCGCCGTAGGGCTGGATGCCGTAGGTGATCCCGGTGAGCAGGCCGACCAGGCCGAGCGCGAAGGTCACGTTCCCGAGCCAGTCGATCCTGGCCGCGGTGCGGGCGCCGATCTCGCGCAGGCTCAGGTAGGACCAGATGGTGCCCACGATGCCGATCGGCACGGAGACGATGAAGACCAGCCGCCAGTTGATCGCCGCGAGCACGCCGCCGAGGATCAGCCCGATGAACTGCCCGGAGATGCCGGCTACCTGGTTGATGCCCATCGCCGTGCCGCGCTGGTTGGCCGGGAACGCGTCGGTCAGGATGGCCGGCGCGTTGGCCATCAGCATGGCCCCGCCGACGGCCTGCACGACCCGCCAGCCGATCAGCCACATCGCCCCCGGCCCGCCGGTGAACGGGTCGAACGGCAGCGCCAGCGCAGCGAGGCCGAAGATCGCGAAGCCGGCGTTGTACATCCTGACCCGGCCGTAGATGTCGCCGAGGCGGCCCAGGGTGACCACCAGGACGGCCGTGACGACCAGGTAGCCCATCAGCATCCACAGCAGGTAGCTGACATTGCCGGGGGTGAGCGGATCCAGGTTGATGCCGCGGAAGATGGCCGGCAGCGAGATGATCACGATCGAGGCGTTGACGGTGGCCGCGAGCATGCCGAGCGTGGTGTTGGACAAGGCCAGCCACTTGTACCGGTCACCGGGCTGCGCACCGCCCGAGGCCGCCGCTCCACGTCGCTGACCGGCTGTGGCGCCGCCCGCCGCCTCGCTCAACTTGCCCCTCCGCTCACGTAGATACTTGCTAGATACAAACTAACAGGCCGGGGTGACGCCTCCTGGCCAGGCGGCGCGGGCCGCCAGGTAAATCACAGGACCGTGAGATAACGGACCGCCGGAATGGCCGCGCTCGCCGGTGCGACGATCCGGATTGGCGGCCTGATGAGGCCGTCGGCGGCTTAGCAAATCTCCTATTTCGATGACCCATTCACCTGGTGTGATGGAAAACGGTAAAGTCTGCCCGTGCTGAGCTGGTTGCGTGCCCTATTTCACCGGTCGGCGAGCAGCGCTCGCCCGGCCGCTCCCGCAGCAACGGCGGGCGCCCCCATCACGGCCACACCAGGTGCGGCCAGCGCGCCCGAGGAGGCCAATGTGCCTGGGGCGGCCACCGCGCCCGAGGCGGCCAGCGGGCCCGAGGCGGCCGGCGGCCCCGAGGCGGCCGGCGGCCCGCCGAGAGGCGTGGATGTCTCCAGCTTTCAGGGGCCGCCCCCGAGCTGGACCTCGGTGGCGGGAAACATCAGCTGGGCGGCCGTCAAGCTGACCGAGCTCGGACCGGGCGGCTCCAGGTACGTGAACCCGGACGCGGCGGCCGACTGGGCCTGGCTGCGCGCGCACGGCAAGGGCCGCATCGCCTACCTGTACGGGCATCCGTCCGTCGGCGCCTCGCAGACAGCCGGCTTCTTCCTCAACGAGCTGAGGCGGCTCGGCCTGCAGAACCAGGACGCCGTCGCGCTCGACCTGGAGACCTCCGACGGACGGCCACCGGCGCAGGTGGCCGCCTGGGCGGTCCAGGTTCAGGAAGAGCTCTTCCACGCCCTGGGCCGGGCGCCCGTGCTCTACACCTTCTTGAGCTTCGCCGAGGAAGGCAACTGCGCCGGCCTGGGGCACTATCCCCTGTGGATTGCCGACCCCTCCAGCAGGGCCGGGCACCCCCGGGTGCCGAGGCCCTGGACCAGGTGGGCGATCCATCAGTACTCCATTACCGGACCGATCGACCGGGACGTGGGGAACTACGCGAGCAAGACGGCCATGTTCCAGGCACTCGGCAAGCCAGAAGGGCCCAATATGATTAATCTCGGCGGATCGATCGTCGGCGCCCTCACCTCGGTGCGCTGGCCCGATGGCGTGACCGTCGTCGCCGGCTGGGGCACCGACGGCTTTATCCAGGACATCCGCTGGGTGAACGGCAGCTGGAGCAGGTGGCATAACGTCAGCCCGACGAAGGCGAAGGGCGCTCCGGGGCTCGTGGCGTTCGGCAGTGCCGAGGGTCACCTCTACTACACCGACGAGGCCGGGGCCGTGATCCAGCTGTCCACCACCGACGGCGGCGCGACCTGGACCTGACGCCGGGCCACCAAGCGCCCCGCGAGGCGTATCTTCGAGCTGTGACGTTCCGCCCTCTGCCCCGCTCTGCCCGTGACCTGCGGGCCTCTGATGCTGACCGGGAACAGGTGTTCGGTCTGCTCGCCGAGGCGGCGGCCGATGGCCGGCTTACCCTTGATGAGCATGCCGAGCGAGCCGAGCGGGCGAGCGCGGCCCGTACCCTCGGCGAGCTGACCGAGCTGACCGCGGATCTGGCCGCGCCGTCGGCGCAGCCGATCCGGCTGGATGGCCACCGCGCGGTCTCCGGGGTCCTGCGCCGGGAGCGGCGGGACGGACGCTGGGTCGTCCCGGCTAGCTTTCCCGTCGCCGCGATCTTCGGCGAGGTCGTGCTCGACCTGCGGGGCGCGCTGCTGCAGAGCCAGCGCACCGTTATCTATGCGACGGTGCTCGGCGGCCACCTGGAGGTGATCGTGCCCGAGGGCGTCGCCGTCCTGGTCAGTGGCCGGTCCGTGCTGAGCCGGCAGGTGGTCCGCGGCAGCTCACCGGCCGGGGCCGGGCAGCAGCCGGTCATCGACATCCGGGCCGTTACAGTGGGCGGCACGATCCGGGCCACCACGCCGCGCCGGTCACGCTGGCGGACGGTCCTGCGCCGCGAGCTAGGCCTGTCCCGGTCCCGGCCCGGAGACTGGTAAGCCGGGCTAGTCACCGTCGAAGTTGACCGAGCTGTAGGCGCGGAGCTTCCAGAGCTGATGCTCGCTGGAAATGGTGCGGACGGTGCCCGACCGGGCCCGCATGACCAGGGAGTGGGTCGTGGCCCCGCCCGCGCGGTACCGCACGCCGGCCAGCAGCTCGCCGTTGGTAATCCCGGTCGCCGCGAAGAACGCGTCGTCCGAGGCCACCAGGTCGTCCGTGGTCAGCACCCGGTCCAGGTCATGGCCGGCCTCCAGTGCCTTAGCCCGCTCGGCGTCGTCGCTCGGCGCCAGCTTGCCCAGGATGATGCCGCCCAGGCACTTGACCGCGCAGGCCGCGATGACCCCCTCGGGCGTGCCGCCGATGCCGAGCAGCAGGTCAATCCCCGTGCCCGCGCGGGCAGCCATGATCGCGCCGGCGACGTCGCCGTCGGTGATCAGCTTGATCCGCGCGCCAGCCTCGCGAACCTCGGCGATCAGCCCGGCGTGCCGCGGCCGGTCCAGGATGATCACCGTGACATCGTGCGGCGAGCAGTGCTTGGCGCGGGCGACCGCCGCGACGTTGGCCCGCGGGGGCGCCTCGATGTCGACGGCGTCGGCCGCTTCCGGGCCGGTTACCAGCTTGGACATGTAGAACACGGCGGACGGGTCGTACATCGCGCCGCGGGCGCTGACGGCGAGCACGGAGATCGCGTCCGGCATGCCATTGGCGGCCAGCCGGGTGCCGTCGATCGGGTCGACCGCGACATCGCAGAGCGGCCCGCTGCCGTCACCGACCTGCTCGCCGTTGAATAGCATCGGCGCGGCGTCCTTCTCGCCCTCGCCGATGACGACAACCCCGTTCATCGCCACGGTATTGATGAGCAGGCGCATGGCGTTGACGGCAGCGCCGTCGGCCCCGTTCTTGTCGCCCCGGCCGACCCACCGGGCCGAGGCCATCGCGGCCGCCTCCGTGACCCTGGCGAGTTCCAGGGCCAGGTTCCGGTCCGGGGCGCGGTGCTCGGGCTCTGGCGGGCTAGCTGGCTGATTATCGGTCATGACGGATACGCCTTCCGTGGCAGTCGGCCGTGGTGAAATCCTATGTAGCTGATCCGCGCGCTAGCCGGGCAGCGCGCGACGGGCCGGGAGGGAAACTGCGATGCCGCATGACCACTGACCTCATCAGGCCAGATCCTGCCGGGGAGCCACCCCCGGTCCTCCGCCCGGCGGACCGGGGCGCGGCCACGCGGCGTGCGCTGCTGCTGGCGGCGCGCGCGATCTTTGTCAGCGAGGGCTACGCCCAGGCTGGCGTTACCGACATCGTGGCCCGCGCCGGCGCGAGCGTCGGCAGCCTGTATCACCATTACACGGGCAAGGCCGGCCTGTACCTGGCCCTGTTCGACCAGCTTCATCACGACCACACCGAGCGGACCCGCCAGGCCGTGCGCCGGGCCAGGGACGCCGGAGTCACCGATCCTATGCAGCTATTCCTGGCCGGCGCTTCGGCGTATCTCGATTCCTGTATTGAGCAGCGTGAGCTGGCCGGGCTGTTCGCGCGCGGCGACGGGCCGCCGGGATTCGAGGTGGTCTGGCAGCAGCGGCTGGCCGACTGGGTGGCCAAGAACACCGAGTTCTTCGCCCGTAGCGGCGAGCCGCTCGACGAGGCCGTGGCCATTGTCATGAGCGGCGCCCTGATGCTCGCCGTGGCGGAGGCGTCCCGGGCGGCGGACGACGGCCGGGCCAGGCAGATCGCCGACGGCGTGATCAGCGTCCTGTCCCGCCTGGAGACTCGCTCCTAGGGCAGACCGCCGCGATGGTCCGGATTTCGCTCAGAACGGCGTCTCCGGCGCCGGTGCGGCATCATCGCGCGGGGCCACCGCCGCCGCGAGCCTGGCGCGGGCCCCTTCCAGCCACTCCTCGCAGATGACCGCGAGCCGCTCGCCGCGCTCCCACAGCTCCAGGGACTGCTCGAGAGTCAGGCCGCCGGCCTCCAGGCGCTTGACGAGATCGGTCAGCTCGTCGCGGGCCTCCTCGTAGGCGGGGCGCGCGCTCTTGGTCCGGCCTTCGGTCACGCCGTCAGCTTACAAGCCGCGTCACGTCGGCCCGGCTGGCGCGGCCGGGTCGGTGACGGTCACCGCGACCTGGTCGTCGGCGAACCGGAGGGTGAGGAGCTCCCCGGCGGTCAGCTCCGCTGCCGTGCGCACCACGCTGGCGTCCGCGCGCTGGACGATCGCGTAGCCCCGGCCTAGCGTGGCGGCGGGGGAGAGCGCGACCAGGCGGGCCCTGGTGTGCGCGATGTCATCGCGGCCGCGGGCGAGGCCGGCGGCCACGCAGAGACGGGCCCGTTCGGTCAGGGCCATGATCTGCTCCTGGCGCCGGTCGATCTCCCGCAGCGGGCTGGCCAGCGATGGCCGGGACCGGACCGCCGTGAGCCACGCGGACTCCCGATCCAGGCGGCCGGCCAGGCTCCGCCGCGCCCGGCCGCGCAACTGCTCGATCAGCGCGAGCTGCTCGGACACATCGGGCACGGCCCGCCGGGCCGCGTCGGTCGGGGTGGAGGCGCGGACATCGGCGACCAGGTCCAGCAGGGGCACGTCCTGCTCGTGGCCGATCGCGCTGATGACCGGCGTCACGCTGGCCGCCACCGCGCGCACGAGTTCCTCATCGGAGAACGGAAGCAGGTCCTCGATCGAGCCGCCGCCGCGGGCGATGATGATCACGTCCACCGCCCGGTCGGCGTCCAGCCGCTGGAGGGCCGCGACGATCTCCGCCGCGGCGTGCACCCCCTGCACCGAGACCTGTTCCACCCGGAACCGCACGGCCGGCCAGCGCCGCGCGGCGTTCCTCAGAACATCCCGCTCCGCGGCCGACTCGCGCCCGCAGATCAGCCCGACCACTGACGGCAGGAACGGCAGCCGCCGCTTGCGCGCGGCGGCGAACAGCCCTTCTGCCGCCAGGGACGCGCGCAGCCGTTCCAGCCGGGCCAGCAGCTCACCGAGGCCGACCGCCCGTATCTCGGTGGCGACCAGCGCGAACGTGCCCTTGGCGGCGTTGAACTCCGGCTTGGCCCACACCACGACCCGGGCGCCTTCCTCCGGGGCAGGCACCGTGGCTTCCAGCACGGTCCGGGTGCAGATCACCCGGACCGAGACCGCCGCGAGCGGGTCCCGCAGGGTGACGAAGGCCGTGGAGCCGCGCCGGTTCAGCTCGGCTATCTGGCCCTCGACCCAGATCCGGCCCAGGCGGCCGATCCAGTCGCCCACGAGCCGCATGACCGTGCGCACCGGTACCGGTGCCTCGGCGCTGGTCTCTAGCGGCATGGCCCGGGCTCCCCGGCCGCGCCCGGCGGCTGGCCGGTCATTCCCCGGCCGCCAGCTTCGCGATCCGGCGCTCGAACATGGCCACGACATCAGTCCGCCCGGCGTGGGAACGCTCGTACTCGGCGAGCACGCGCACCTGCGCGGCATCTAGCCCGCGCAGCCGGGCTCTCAGCGAGGGCACTGAGAGCGAGTCATAATTCGGCACGGGCAATTCGGGGTCTTGGGTCTCGGCCGCGGACTCGGCCACGGTCACCGGGACGGGGTGATCGGGCAGATCGTCGGCGAAATCCTCGGCCGACAGCAGTCGCACATTGCCGGTCTGGTCGAGGGACCGCCAGCGCGTCGGGGCCGGCCCGGGGGGCGTTCCCGCCGGGTCACGCCCGGACTGGGGCCTGGCCGCCGGCGCCGATCGCGGCCCGTCCGCTGCCGCGCCGCCGCGGCCCTGCGCCTGCTTCGTGACCCGCTCGGCGCTCATCAGGACCCGGCCGATCCGGGCGAATAGGGCTCGCAGCGCGTGGGCCGGCGCCACCTTGACGCGGTCACCGGTGATGCGGTCAGTGACCTGCGGGATGTGCGTGGGAATGCGCATCTGATCGACCTCCCTCGGCTGTGGCGTGCGCTGCGGGTAACGCCGACGCTGGGCCGTCCGGTGCCTGGGAACATTGTCGTCCGCCGGACCACGCGCGCAAGGCACCGGACACGGCCGTCAGCAGCGGCCAGGCGAGGCGGGCCCCGGCTGCCGATGGCGGCCTGGGGTCGATCACCTAACATGGGGGGCATGTCTGTGCCAACCCGCAAAGTGCTCCTCGTCAGGCCCCGTGGCTACTGCGCGGGAGTTGAGCGAGCTGTCCAGGCGGTAGAGGTAGCCCTCGGGCAATTCGGCGCTCCCGTGTACGTGCGCAAGCAGATCGTACATAACACTCACGTCGTCAGGAGCCTTGAGAAACGCGGCGCCATCTTCGTCGAGGAGACCGACGAGGTCCCCGAGGGCGCCGTGGTCGTCTTCTCGGCGCACGGAGTGGCACCCGAGGTGCACGCCGAGGCCAAGAGCCGGAGCCTGCGGACCATCGACGCCACCTGCCCGCTGGTGACCAAGGTGCACAGCGAGGCCAAGCGGTTCGCCGCGCAGGGGTATGACATCCTGCTCATCGGCCATGACGGCCATGAGGAGGTCATCGGGACCGCGGGTGAGGCGCCCGCCAGCATCCACCTCGTCGACGGCCCCGCAGAAAGCGATTCGGTCCAGGTCCGCGACCCGGCCCGGGTGGCCTGGCTGTCCCAGACCACCCTGTCGGTCGATGAGACCAAGGAGACCGTCGCGGCGCTGCGGGAGCGGTTCCCGCAGCTGCTGGACCCGCCGAGCGACGACATCTGTTACGCCACCCAGAACCGGCAGACCGCGGTCAAGCAGATCGCCGCGGACTGCGACCTGGTGATCGTGGTCGGCTCGACGAACTCCTCCAACTCGGTCCGGCTGGTCGAGGTGGCCCTCGATGCTGGCGCCCGGTCGGCGTATCTGGTAGATGACGCCGCCGGCATCGACCCGGCGTGGCTGGAATCGGTGACGACGGTAGGTGTCAGCAGCGGGGCGTCGGTTCCCGAGGACCTGGTCGACGGGGTACTTGAGCGGCTGGCCGAGAACGGCTTCGGCGACGTTGAGGAAATCGAGGCCGTCAAGGAGCGGATGGTGTTCGCGCTGCCGCGCGAGCTCCGCCAGCCCGCGAAGGGCAAGGCCTAGAACTGCGCCGGGCCTGACGAGGGCCGTGCCGGACCCGGCGCGGACTGCGCCGGTCCTGACGGCGGCTGCCCTGACGGCGGCTGCCCTGACGGCGGCTGCAATGACGGTGGCTGCACTGACGGTGGCTGCACTGACTCTGGCGAAGGCTGCGCCGGGCCAGGCAGGCCGTGGGCCGGCGCAGCAACGAGACGGCCGGTGAGCCCGGCCCGCAGATCGCTGACGCACCGCGGCAGGCCGCGGACAGTGGCGAGCGCCACGCACCCGGCGGTGCCGGCGAGCAGCCAGGGCGCCACGGCGGCCAGCGTCAGCATCGTCCCCGCCGCGGTGGCCAGCATCGTGCTGCTCCAGGCGGTGATCAGCTCGTCGCACACCACCGAGATCAGGAAGATCAGCGGCGGCGTGGTCACCACGAGCAGCAGGGCCTCCCGCCGGGCATAGAACGCGGCCAGCAGGCAGCCCGCGACATAGCTCAGCCCGGCCAGCCAGGGAACGTGCGCCGCCTGTGCGATCAGGTCGCCCACGAGGAAGACGGCCAG
Source organism: Streptosporangiaceae bacterium (assembly GCA_036510065.1). Taxonomy (GTDB): domain Bacteria; phylum Actinomycetota; class Actinomycetes; order Streptosporangiales; family Streptosporangiaceae; genus DASUBV01. The sequence continues at coordinate 60,601 of DATCEO010000166.1, forward strand.
CATGACCAGCGTCGCGCCGCGGCCGGTCAGCCGGGGCCGGCCGGGCCGCGGCGCCGGGGCCGGAGCCGACGCCGGCCGCGGCGCGACGCGGTCGGCCTGGCGGGCGCGCGGCCTGTCATGTCCCCGCGCCTGCCCGAGCGGCATGGTGCCGGGCGTCGGCCGGGCTCCGCCGGGCACGCTCATGTTCCTCCTGTCAGGTCCCGGCATGTCCCACGGCCCGTCAGCTGGCGGCCCGTGGCTCACTGAGCCGTGGCTCGCCGAACAGCTGTGGCGCCGGGCTTACGTCATCATGCACGTCAGCCCGCCCCGATACCAGTTCCGGCATGGACGGGGCGATCAGGTCCGGGGCTGACAGGGCCCGCACGGTCTCCTCCACCGGCCTGGGCGATTCCAGAGCTGCCTCGACCACCCCGAGCTCGTTCAGCTTACGAGCGCTGACCAGGACGCGGGTCTCCAGCGAGCCAACTGCCTTGTTGTAGGTCGACACGGCATTACCGAGCGCACGGCCGAGCCCGTCGACGTGCCTGCCGAGTCCGGTCAGCCGCTCGTAAAGTTCCCGGCCGAGGTCGAACACCGCGCGGGCGTTACTAGAGAGAGCTTCCTGCTGCCATGCGTACTGGGCGGTCCGCAGCATCGTGACCAGGGTGGTGGGCGTGGCGATGTGAACCTTGCGGGCCATGGCGTGCTCCAGCAGGGCCGGGTCGTGCTCCAGCGCGGGGGCCAGGAACGCCTCGCCAGGGATGAAGAGGACCACGAACTCCGGCGCCGGGCTCAGGGCCGACCAGTACGCCTTCGCGGCCAGGGAGTCGACATGCTCGCGCAGGTGCCGGGCGTGGGCGGTCAGGCGTGCCTCGCGCACCGACTCGTCGGTGGTCTCGGCGGCTTCCAGGTAGGCGGCTAGCGACACCTTGGAGTCGACCACGATGTTCTTGCCGCCCGCCAGCCGGACCACCATGTCCGGGCGCTGCACGCCGTCCGCGGTCCCGACGCTGACCTGCTCGTCAAAGTCGCACCGCGGGCTCATCCCGGCCAGCTCCACCACCCGGCGCAGCTGCATCTCGCCCCACCGGCCGCGAGCTTCCGGCCGCCGCAGCGCGGTCACGAGCGCCTGAGTCTGCGCGCGCAGCTGCTCGGAGCTCTGCCGCGCGATCATGACCTGCTCGGTGAGCGCCGCATGCGACAGGTTGCGCGCCGTCTCGTTCTCCCGCAGCTGGCTCTCTACCTTGGCCAGTGTCTCCCGCAGGGGCTGCACCAGATGCTCCACCGCCGCCCGGCGGCTTTCCAGCTCGCCCGTGGCCCGGGCGCTGGCCGCGCTGAGCCTGCCCTCGGCGAGCTCCAGGAACGTCTGCGCGCTGCGATCGAGGGCGCGGGCCGACATGGCCTGGAAGCGCTCCGCCAGCTGGCCGTCGATCAGCGCGGCCTTCTCCTGCGCGGCGCTCTCCATGAGGGCCGCGCGGTCGGCTGCCGCCCGCGCCCGCTCCTCAGCCGCCCTGGCCTGGCCCGTGAGGTCGGCCGTCATCGCCCCGAGTCTGCGCTGGGCGTACAGGTAGCCGAGGGCGGCGCCGAGAGCCAGGGCGGCCAGGAGCCCGGCAAACACCGAGATGGCATCCATATCGGCCATGCTGGCAGCCAATGCCGATAGTTTCCCGCCCGACACGCGGTTCCCGCTGGCGGGGTGGGCCCGCGCCCGGCCCGGCCAGGACCACGGGCGGCCTAGACTCGCGCAGGTGAGTCTCTCCATCGGAATCGTCGGCCTGCCTAACGTCGGCAAGTCCACCCTGTTCAACGCCCTGACCCGGGCCAGCGCGCTGGCGTCGAACTATCCGTTCGCTACCATCGAGCCCAACGTCGGCATCGTCGGCATCCCCGACGCCCGGCTGGAGGCGCTCGCCGGGCTCTACAACTCGGCCCCGATCGTGCCTGCGACGGTCCGGTTCGTGGATATCGCCGGGCTGGTCCGCGGGGCGTCCCAGGGGCAGGGGCTCGGCAACCAGTTCCTCTCCCATATCCGGGAGACCGATGCGATCTGCCAGGTGGTGCGGGTCTTCACCGATCCGGACGTCAGCCACGTCGATGGCGACGTGTCGCCCGGCCGCGACATCGAGACGGTGGCGACCGAGCTCATCCTGGCCGACCTGCAGACGCTGGAGAAGGCGGTCCCGCGGCTGGCCAAGGAGGCCAAGTTCGGCAAGGACGCCGACCGGAACCGGATCGCCCAGGCCGCGGCGACGGCCCAGCAGCTGCTGGACGGCGGGACGACCCTGTTCGCGGGCGCGGCCGGCGCCGGGATCGACCCGGCCGATCTGCGCGACCTGCACCTGCTCACGGCCAAGCCGTTCCTCTACGTGTTCAACGTGGACGAGGCCGAGCTGGGCGACAAGGAGCTGCGGGACCGGCTGGCAGCGCTGGTGACCCCGGCGCAGGCCATCTTCCTGGACGCCAAGACCGAGGCTGAGCTGGCTGAGCTGTCCCCGGAGGAGGCCGCCGAGATGCTGTCGGAACTGGGCCTCGGCGAGCCCGGCCTGGACCAGCTGGCCCGGTCCGGCTTCGCGGCGCTGGGCCTGTCGACGTTCCTGACCGCCGGGCCCAAGGAGGCCCGGGCGTGGACGATTCCGGCCGGGGCCACGGCACCGGAGGGGGCCGGCGTCATTCACACCGACTTCCAGCGCGGCTTCATCAAGGCCGAGATCGTCTCCTTCGACGACCTGATGGCGGCGGGTTCGATCGTCGCGGCCCGGGCGGCCGGCAAGGCGCGGATCGAGGGCAAGGACTATGTCATGCGCGACGGCGATGTAGTCGAGTTCCGCTTCAATGTGTAGTCGTATTCCACTCTGACATCAGGGCACCGCCGACTGGCGGCTGTCCGCATCGCTCAAGGTGTGGCATCATTGAGAGCATCAGATGATGCGATTTTAGATGCGGAGGTCTCGATGAGGACTACAGTGACCATCGATGACGAGCTCTTGGCGCGCGCGACTGAATTGACGGGCATCACGGAGAGGTCCGCCCTCTTGCGCGACGGGCTGGAAACCTTGATCCGCGTGGAGAGCGCCAAGCGCCTGGCGGCCCTAGGCGGCTCGGACACCAACGCAACCGCGGCGCCGCGTCGGCGGGACGGCGCCAGGTGATCCTGGTCGATACCTCGATCTGGATCGACCACTTCCATGCCTCCGATCCTTTACTTGTTGCGCACCTCCGTGACGATCAGGTCGGATGTCATCGTGCTGTGATCGAGGAACTGGCGCTCGGGTCGATCAAGCAACGCGACCGTGTGCTGGCCCTCCTTGAGAGCCTCCAGGGGTTCCCGGTCCTGACGCATGGGGAAGTGATGGCGCTGGTGGATGGGCGTCAGCTTTGGGGGCGTGGACTGAGCGCGGTGGATGTACACCTGCTCGGCTCCGTCATGCTGGTCGGCGGAGCACGGCTGTGGACGCGTGACAAGCGGTTGCTCGCGGCATGTCGGGACGGTGGAGCCGCCTATGTCGAAGAGCCTTGAGGAACGTCGGGGTCCGGCGGGCCCGTACATGTGTATCGGTGACGGAACGTGGTGGAATTCCGCTTCAACGTCTAGGACCGCTCACCGAGCCAGGTCCTGTGTCAACGCGAAATCGGAGGCCTCACGTCCGCCTCACGGCAGGAGAGGCTGGCGCGGCAGAAGCTCCCAGTACGCTGCCCGCTCAATCGTGATCGCGGCTATTTGTCAGCCGGGATGGCTGAACCAGCGGTGGGCGGGACGACATCGATGGTCATCTGCTGCTGTTCCGGCAGCACCGTCAAGATGTCCCAACGACGTGGATGGGCATCGGCTGTCGTTCCAGCAGCAGGAGCGGCCCACCCATGACGCTGGGACTGGTAAAGCAAGGGACGTCGAGGTGGACTACGGGGCGCAGGTGATCCGAGGGGCGCGTGGGGCCGCAATGGCAGCGGAGCCGCAAGGATCCAGCCGGAGCCGGGCCGGATTCGGTGGTCTAGACGGCGCGAGGCCGACCCGGGAACGGCGCAGGCGCCCGGCCTGCCGTAGCTGGCCGGGCGCCCCGTCCTGCGCTTGAGACCCAGGGCGGCGCCAGGCGTAGCCAGCAGACCCCGCTCTGCTGCCGGCTACCGGGCGCCGCCCGTGGGTATGTAGATGTGACGCGGCGGCGCCGCAGGAGGTTTACCGGCGCCCGGAAATTAATCGCCGGCCGGCACGGGCCGCCTGCACGGGGCCGCCTGCACGGGGCCGCCTGCACGGGGCCGCCGGCACGGGGCCGCCGGCACGGGGCGTCGCCGCCGGGTCCCACCTTCAGGCCGCCGCCTTTAGACTCCGAGACCATGAGCTCGGAGACCACTAACCCGCCGCACCCGACCAGCCAGCCCGCTGCCGCACCGGCCGGGGCCGGCCAGCCGGGTACCCCGCCCGCGCCCCCCGCCGCCGCCCGCGTGCCCAGCGAGCGCACTCATCACGGCGACACCTTCGTGGACGAGTTCGCGTGGCTCGCGGACAAGGAGAACCCGGAGACGATCGCCTACCTGCAGGCCGAGAACGCCTACACCGAGGCCCTGACGGCTGACCAGGCGCAGTTCAGCGCGACGATCTTCGACGAGCTGAAGGCCAGGACCAAGGAGACCGACCTGTCGGTGCCGGTGCGAAAGGGCGGCTGGTGGTACTACACGCGGACGGTCGAGGGACAGCAGTACGGCGTCCAGTGCCGCCGCGCGGTGCGCCCCGGCGAGGCCGGCCCGCCGATCACCGGTGACGGAAGCCCGCTCGACGGCGAGGAAGTACTTCTCGACAGTAACGCCCTCGCGGGCGATAGCCAGTTCTTCGCCCTCGGCGCCTTTGATGTCAGTCCGGACGGCGGCCTGCTCGCCTACTCGACCGACTTTGAGGGCAGCGAGCGCTTTACCGTGCGGGTGAAGAACCTGCTGACTGGCGAGGTGGCCGCCGACGAGATTCCCGGGGCCTTCTACGGAAGCGCGTGGTCGGCCGACGGCTCGGCATTGTTCTACGTCACGGTCGACGAGGCCTGGCGGCCGCACCGGGTATGGCGGCACCTGATCGGCACTCCGGCCGCCAGCGATGTCGTGGTGTTCGAGGAGACCGACGAGCGCTTCTGGGTCGGCGTCAGCCTGGCCCGCAGTGAGCGCTACCTGTTCATCTCGTCCTCCAGCAAGCTGACGAGCGAGGCGCGGCTGCTCGATGCGGCCAACCCGGCCGGCGAGTTCCGCGTCGTCGTGCCGCGCCGGCACGGCGTCGAGTACTCCGTGGAGCACCAGGCCACCGGCGAGGGTGCCGACCGGCTGCTGATCCTGCACAACGACCACGCCGAGAACTTCGAGCTGGCCGAGGCGCCCGTCAGTGACCCGTCGGCGTGGACCCCGCTGATCGGCCATCGCGCCGACACCCGGCTGCTCAGCGTGGAGGCTTTCGCCGCTCACCTGGTCGTGCACCTGCGCCGGGACGGCCTCACCGGCCTGCGGGTGCTGCGCGAGGGCAGCGAGTACGACATTGACTTCCCCGAGCCGGTCTACCAGGTGGCACCGGGAGCCAACCCGGAGTACGCCTCGGCGGCCTTCCGCCTGGGCCTCACCTCGCTGGTGACGCCGGACTCGGTGTATGACTGCGACATCGCGACCGGCGAGCTGACGCTGCTGCGCCGCCGCCCCGTCCTGCCGCTGCCCGGCGGGCCGGAGTACGACCCGGCCGACTACGAGCAGCGCCGCGAGTGGGCCACGGCGGCCGACGGCACGCAGATTCCGATGTCGCTAGTCTGGCGCCGCGGCACCCCTCAGGACGGCACCGCGCCGGTGCTGCTGTACGGGTACGGCAGCTATGAGATCTCCAATGATCCCAGCTTCTCGATCGCCCGGCTGTCGCTGCTGGACCGCGGCTTCGTCTACGCGATCGCCCACGTCCGCGGCGGCGGCGAGATGGGACGGCACTGGTACGACCACGGCAAGATGCTGTACAAGATCAACACCTTCACGGACTTCGTGTCGTCCGCGCGGCACCTGGTCGAGGCGGGCTGGACCACGCCGGAGCGGATCGTCGCCCGCGGCGGCTCGGCGGGCGGCCTGCTGGTGGGGGCCGCGGTCAACCTGGCCCCCGAGGCGTTCGGCGGCATCGTCGCCCAGGTGCCCTTCGTCGACGCGCTCACCTCGATTCTCGACCCCTCGCTGCCGCTGACGGTGACCGAGTGGGAGGAATGGGGCGACCCGCTGCACGACGCCGAGGTCTACCACTACATGAAATCCTATTCGCCCTACGAGAACATCGATACCTCCGCCGTCTACCCGCCGATCCTCGCGGTGACCAGCCTGAACGACACCAGGGTGCTCTACAGCGAGCCCGCCAAGTGGATCGCCAGGCTGCAGGCGCACGCCCGCGGCGGCCCGTTCCTGCTGAAGACGGAGATGTCCGCCGGGCACGGCGGCCGCAGCGGGCGGTATGACTCGTGGCGCGAGGAGGCCATGGTGCTGGCCTGGGCCGCCCGGACGGCCGGGGTCAGCGACTGAGCTTCGGCTGAGCCGGGACTGGACCCCATCGGGCCGACCGTAATTGCCGCCACCTTGGGGCCGAATACGATCAGCGGCCACGGGCGCGGGGCGACGGCCGCGAGCGGGCGGGCCAGCCACCCCAGCGCGGCTGGCCCGGGCAGCGGCCAGGATGGGACGGCAGGGGCGACTGGGGCGATGCTGTCTCCGGGTGCGCTGTCCGGACGGCGGGACCGGGCCGGGGCCGCTGCCCGGCTTCAGGCTGATCCTTGGGTGCTGACCTGCTATTTCCTGGCCATGGGGTCGCCTGGCGGGCCGTTGTCACACGAATCATCACACTGGCGGCGGTGAGATGGCTGCCAGCAGCACGGGTCCGGGCTACCCTGCCCGGTAAGCCGTAAGTAGGAAAATTTATGGTCACTAGCGCCCTAATTTGTGCCGTTATCCGGGATCCTCCCGGCGCGCCGGCGGTGTCAATGACTGGGATGCCTGGGCGTTTTGCCGCAGAATGGTGGCCGACGCGGGAAGGGGCGCGCCGTGATTCATGCTGGCCAAGTTCTGGTGAGCGGACGGAGGTGTGATGGCTCGTAGGGCGACCCTCGACCGCGGCGTGCCCACAGACGCGGACGACGAGGCCCTGCTGGCAGACTCGGCGCCTAGCCGGGCCAGGCGGCCGGCGGCAAGACCACGGCGCGGTGCCGGCGGCCGGTGGCTGATCTATGCGGCGCGCGCCGTGGTCTGGATCGTGCTGCTCCTGATCGGCTACCGGGGGGTCACCGCGATCATCACGGGCAGGACCGCGTCGAGCACGCCCACCCCATCGGCAGCCAGTTCCGGCCCCGCGTTCCCCGCCACGCTGGCCGAGGCCTACGCCCTGCAGTTCGGATCCGTGTACCTGAACTTCAGCCCGGGCACCGCGGCCCGGCGGGCCAGCCTCCTGGCCACTTTCATGCCGGCCGGTGCCAGCGCTCAGCTCGGCTGGAACGGCGCTGGAACGCAGAGCCTGGAGTCCGAGCAGGTTGCCTCCGTTCGGGTGCAGGGCGCCCACACCGCCGTCGTCACCCTGCTCGCGCTCATCAACAAGACCCAGCTGATCGAGCTGGGCGTCCCCGTCTACACGTCCGGCGGCCGGATCGTGGTCACCGGTGAGCCGGCCCTGCTGCCGCCGCCGGCCCGCGCCGTGCCGCCGCAGACCGTGGCCGGAAGCACCGACCCGGCGGCGGTGGCCGCCCTGCAAGCCCAGCTGCCCGCCTTCTTCCGGGCGTATGCAAGCGGTCAGGACACGCTCAACCGGTTCCTCATGCCCGGCGCACAGGTGACCGGGCTGGGCGGCGCGTTCACCCTGGGGTCAGTCGAGAGCGTCACCGCTCCATTCGGCGGCGCCACTCGCGACATCACCGTCATGGTTATCTGGCACGCGAACTCAACCGCCGCGGGAACGAGCCTGCCAGCGACTGCGGCCGCCCCGGCCAGCCTGGAAATGACCTATCGCATGGTGGTCGTGCGACAGGGCACAAACTGGTACGTGCAGTCCATCGGCACCTCGGCACTGGCGCCGGGGCCGCCCTAATGCCAGATCCCCGATCGCAGCGACCCCCGCCAGCCGAGCTCACTCACCCCCCGGAGTACCGATGTCGGCGCATCTTCTCATCACGGCATCCCCCGCAGCTCTCAGCACATCTGGTCTTGTTAGCTACCTGCAGGGCCTGTTCGGACCGCTGTTCCTCGGGATCGTCGGTATTGTTGCCATCTTCTTTCTGTTCACGCGCGAGATCATTCGCTTCGTGCAGTTCCTCGTCCTAGCGGTGGCGATCGCGGTCGTCTTCTACACCCCGAGCATCGTTCAGACGATTGCCACCGGGATTGCCAACGCGCTCGGCGTGCACTGACCTGACGTAGATTTCGTAGCCCCCGGCGACGCAGGCGGAAGGAGGACAGCGTGGAACTGCCTACCTACACCAACATCTGGCGGATTGAAAAGCGGCTCTACAAGCTGTATGACTTTCGGCTGCCGATGCCGCTGCCGGTCGGCCAGATCGCCGTTTTCCTGGCCATTGCCGTGCCGTATGTTCTCGTATTGTCGCTGCTCGGGCTGCCGTTCAGCCACACGCTGCTGTGGGTGTACGTGCTGCCGCCCGGCGTGTTGGCCTGGCTCACGACCCGGCCGGTCCTGGAGAGCAAGCGGCTGCCCGAGCTGGTCATGTCCCAGGTGCGCTACGTCCTGGAGCCGCGCACCTGGTGCCGGATGGCTCCGCTGGCGGAAAAGGATGAGGTCATCGTGTTCTGCCGGGTGTGGCGGCAGGCCGAATCCGAGCCGGGGCCGGAGGTGGTCGTCGCGCCGGCCCGGGTGCCGGGCCGGGTGCCGGCCCGCCGCGACCGCCCGATTGCCCGGCCGCCGGCCCTCGCGCCGCGACAGGCCGCGCAGGCATCGCCGGGCCGGGCGGCCCGGGGCGCAGCGGCACCGGGCCGGGTCACCCAGGCCAGCCCGGGCCGGGCCATCCACGGCCAGCTGAGCCACGGCCAGCTGAGCCACGGCCAGGTCAGCTACGGGCAGGTCAGCTACGGGCAGGTCAGTCACGCTCAGATGAGCCAGGGCCAGCTGAGCCACGGCCAGGTCAGCTACGGGCAAGTCAGCCACGGCCAGGTCAATGACGGGCGGGTGGTTCAGGGCCAGGTGTCGCGGGGCAGGCCGGCACCTTCCTGGCCGCTCCGCAGCGCCGAAGCGCAGGAGCAGGTCGCCCCGGCAGCGTTCGCATCGGGTCAGGGTGCGCCGGCGCCGGCGGCCCCTGGCCCGGCGGTCCCTGGTCCGGCTGCCCACGGTCCGGCTGCCCACGGTCCGGCTCCGTGGCCATCGGGCCCGAAGCTGCCGGCTCAGGCGCGGCGGCCCGCCGAGACGCCCGGCGGGGAGTCGTTCGCTCCCGAGCCGGCGGCTCAGCGCTCAGCCGGTCAGGCTCCAGCCCGGCCAGAGCCGACCGCAGCCAGGGCGCGAGGAGTGGCATCGACCGGGCCGGGCCCAACAGTGACGGCGGCCGGCACTGCGGCGGCGGGTGCGAGAGCGGCGGGTGCGACAGCGGCGGGTGCCGCATCAGGGCCCGGCGCGCAGCCGCGCCCCCGTGCGGATCGAGCGGCATCCTGGCCCGCTGCCGCCGGCGCCACCAGCGGCCACCAGGCGCAAGCCCGGCCTCCCGCCGGCGGGCAGCCCGCTGAGCCGCGGGAAGCGGACCGGCCGGCCGCTCAGGCGCGACCGGTCGTCCCTGGCCAACTGTCCCCGCCGGCCGCGCCGCCGAGCCCCGCGGCCGGAGCGGCTCCTCCAGCCAGCCGCCCCGCACCGACCGGCACCGGCCCGGCCGCCGGGACCCGGCAGGGCGCGGACATGCAGACCCCCGTCGGCCTGGCGTCGCCCATCGCCGCCCGCCAGGCACCTAGCCCGCAGCCGCCTGCTGAGCAGAGCCCGCCCGCCGCCGGGGCGCCCGCCCACTACCAGCCGGCTAGCAGCGGCGGGCAGGATGCCCCGCCGTCTCGGCCCGCGCGTCCCACCGTGACCGTGACCGGAGACCTGGCCGCCGAGCGGCCGCTGCGGGTGGTGGAGCGGGCGCTGCGCAGCCAGCCCGGCCAGCGCCCGGACGGCTGGCGTGACCGGGTGGTGGTCGTCCCCGGCGGCCACCGGCCGGGCAAGCCCGACCCGCTGCAGCGCGACCGGGCGCGGGCCAGGCTGCCGATCGACGGGCCGCTGCGCATCGTGGTCCTGGGCTGTACCCGGGGCGCGGGTCAGACCACGGCGGCGCTGCTGGCCGGGGACATGCTGGCCAGCCTCCGTGCCGAGCCGGTCGCGGTCCTGGACCTCAACCCCGGCCGCGGGTCCCTGTCGGAGCGGGCCGCCGCGATTCCCGGACTGATGCCCGAGCCGCCTGACGCCGCTAGCGTCGCCGGAGTCGGCGGGGTCGTCGCGGCGGATCTGCCGCTCGCGGCCCCGGTGGCTGCCGATCCGCAGGCACCGGACTCCGGTCTCCAGGTGATCACCGGCAGCCCAGCAGCCCAGGGCGGCGATGACGCGGGCCGCCTGTTCGGCCTGGTCGCCGCGCGGTACCGGCTCACGCTGGCCGACCCGGCCGCCGGCTGCGTTCCGCGGACGCTCGACGTCGCCAACCAGCTGATGATCGTGGCCCCCGCAAGCGCAGCGGCGGCCAACGCGCTGGCCATGACGTTCGAGTGGCTGGAGGCCCACGGGTACGGTCGGCTGGCCGCGACGGCGATCACCGTGCTCAACGGGGTGAGCGGGCCGACAAGCTCGCACGTCGAGCATGCGGCGAACGTGGCCACCGGGCGGTGCCGGGCCATCGTCAAGGTGCCCTGGGACAACCACCTGCGCGAGTACGCGCAGGGGCGACCGCCGGCTCGCCCCGATGCCGCTGCCGATACGGGCGCGGCCGGACCGCCGGTCCACGCGCCGGCCGACGCGCGCGGGCTCGGCCTGCTGAGCCCCGCGCTCAATCAGGCGTACACGGCCCTCGCCGGCGTGCTGATCGCCGGCCTGGCAGATCCCGCCGAGCTGCGGAGCACCGGGGCATGAGTGCCCGCACCGCCGGCCGCAGCCGGATCGCCGTCCGGTATTTCGACGACCGGATCCTGCTGACCGAGACGCACGCCTGGGCGTACTACCGCGTCCCTACCGTCTCGTACGAGTTCACCACGCCGGCCGATCGCGAGGCCCTGGCTACCAACATCACCGTGGCCCTGGCGGCGATCCGGATGACCGATGCCGAGGTGCACCTGCGGATCGCGCACCGTTCTTACCCGGCGGCGGAGTGGGCGACCAAGCTGGACGCCACCTCGGACGGCGGCCCCGGCTGGCTGGGTTACCTGGATGAGATGTACCGCCACGTGTGGGCCAAGGACTTCTGGGCCAAGGAGGTCTACATCGGCGTCCGGCTCGGCCAGCGCGGCGTCCGGGCCCAGCTGTCGGGAGGGGTGCTCGCCTCGTTCATCAGCGCCTACAAGGCCGGCGAGCAGGCCCTGGGGCTGGACGATGAGGCGGTCTCCGCCGGCGAGATCGGGCGCTGGCGGGAGCAGTCCGAGCGCCTCGGCCGGGCGCTGAACTCCAGCGCGCTGGCGGCCAAGCATGCCTCCAGCGACGAGATCGCCTGGCTGTTCCGGCACACGCTCACCGGCTCGCTCGCCGACCCGCCGCCCTCGGCGACGCCGCGCCGCAGGTGGGGGGCGGGCGAGATCGAGGCCCTGCTGGAGGGGCAGGTGCACAACGGCCGGACGATGCTGCGGCTGGAACATCCGGGGGGCGAGTCGCACGCCACGTTCCTGTCCTTCGCGCGGTTCCCCGATGTCATGTACTTCCCCGAGGGCGAGCCGTGGCTGCACTACGCCGACGCGCTGCCGTTCCCTGTCGAGGCCAGCCTGCGGATGAAGCTGATCGCGCCGGCCAAGGCCAGCAAGGACGTCAGCCGGCGGCTGGCGCACGCCCGGGACATGGACGCGCACATCCGGGAGGCCGGCGCCGACATGCCGATCGCGCTCGCCGAGCAGATCGAGGCCGCCCGCCTGCTGGAGCACGGCATCACCAAGGAGCGGCTGCCGTTCGTCTACGGCTGGCACCGGCTGATGGTGGCCGCGCCGTCGCGCGAGCTGTGCCTCAACCGCGCCGAGGCCGTCATCGAGCACTACCGTGACGCCGGCATCGACGTGGTCAACTCGACCGGCGACCAGTTCTCGCTGCTGTCGGAGTCGCTGCCGGGGGACCGGGTCCGGCTGAACTCCTACCTGCAGCGCCAGCCGCTCTACACGATCGCCGGCGGGATGCCGACGGCTACCGTCGACCTGGGGGACCGGGTCGCACCGGACGCGGGCTGGATCGGCCCTTACATCGGCGAGACGCTGGGCCGCGCGCGGTCGGTGGTGCACTTTGACCCGCTGGTGGCGGCGGCCCGCAACCGGCCCACGGCGGTGGCCATCACTGGCGAGCCAGGCGGCGGGAAGACGACGCTGGCGCTGCTGCTCATCATGCAGCTGGCGCTGCGCGGGACGACGGTGGCCGTGATCGACCCGAAAGGCGACGCCGAGTCGCTGGTCGCGCTGCTGCAGCGGCACGGCAGGCAGGCCAGGGTGCTGCCGCTGGGCAGCGCGGCGGCCGGCCTGCTCGACCCGTTCTCCTTCGGCGACGAGCTGGCCGAGCGGCGGACCATGGCGACCGAGACTCTCCGACTGCTGCTGCCGCGGATGAGCGAGGAGCGCGAGAGCGCGATGATCCAGGCAGTCGCCGCGGTCGCGGCGGACGAGCAGCCCAGCCTGGGCAAGGTGGTCGCGCACCTGGAGAGGTCGCCCGACCCGGCCTCGGTGAACCTCGGCGCGGTCCTGCGGTCCATGTCGGAGATGCGCCTGGCCAAGCTCTGCTTCTCCCCGTCCGGCGGTCAGGGCATCGACGCGGCGGGCTGGACGACGGTCTTCACGCTGGCCGGGCTGACACTGCCCGACGTGGCGGTCAAGCGCGACGACTACTCCTATGAGCAGCGGCTCTCGGTGGCGCTGCTATACCTGGTCTCACAATTCGCAAGGCGGCTGCTCAACGGCATGGACCGGCGGCTGCCGAAGGCCATCTTCCTGGACGAGGCGTGGGCGATCACCTCCACGCCGCAGGGCGCCAAGCTCATCCCGGAGGTGTCCCGGATGGGCCGGTCCCGCAACACCGCGCTGATCATGGTCTCGCAGAACGCCAGCGACCTGCTCAACGAGCAGGTGACCAACTGCATCTCCAGCGTTTTCGCGTTCCGCTCCTCGGAGCGGACGGAGGTGGCCAGCGTGCTGTCCCTGCTCGGCGTCGAGCGATCCGACGAGCACATGGCGCTCCTGCGCACCCTCGGCAACGGGGAGTGCATATTCCGTGACCTGGACGGGCGGGCCGGGCGGATCGGAATCGACCTGATCTCCGATGACCTGCGTCTCAGCCTGGACACCAATCCGACCCGGGCGCGGCCCGGCGAGGTGCCGGTGGGCGCACACGGGGGCGAGACAGCGCAGCCGGGCGCTGGCTAGGCAAGCGGCACGCAGACAATAACCCCCAGGAGCCCCCCCGATATGCCCAGACTCCCCCGTGTCCCCCGCAAGGTCGCGCTGGCCGCTGCCCTGCTCGTCGCCGTGCTCGCGGTGCCGGGTGGCGCGCAGGCGGCCGGCGCGCGGCCGGCTGCGGGACCCGGCACCGCCGCGACGACCATGGCGGCGACCTCGGCCACGGGCACGGGGGCGGCAACCTCCACCGCGACCACCGCGGCGGCCACTGCTACGGGGGCAGCGACGGCCACCGGGACGGCGACTTCCGCTACTGCCAGTTCCGGCGGCCTGTGCTCGGTCCCCGGCATCGGGGACATCGGCGGGCTGCTCGGCTTCTGCTCGCTGGGGACATCCGGGCTCACCGGTGCCCTGAACAACATCTGCACGCCGTCGCTGCCCACTCCCGAGCCGGCCGGCTCGGGCATCGACTCGCTGGTCGCCCCGCCGACCGCCGGCTCCGGGAAGCAGCCCGACACCCTGTACACCCAGGACGGCGTGGCCGGGGACTTCTGGGCGGCCACCAACCTGCAGTGCTCGGACATGACCTCGCTGATCGGCAACAACGTGGCCGGCATGGTGTTCGACGGGGCCAAGTCGCTCGACCGGGTCACGATCACGGTGTACCAGTCCGCCGCCGGCGAGGGCATCCTGAGCTGGCTGAGCAATGTGGCCGACAAGCTCATCACCAGCCTCGGCAACGCCATTTACTTCCCCTACGTGGCCGTGGTCGTCATTATCGGCGCGATCTGGCTGGCCTGGCAGGGACTGATCCGCAAGCGCGGCACCCGGACGGTTGAGGGCACGGTGTGGATGGTCGTGGCCTGCGCGGCGGCGATCTTCCTGATCGGCAAGCCAGCGGACCTGACCGGCCTGGGCAAGGGCGTGTCTGACGGCACCACCCAGGCCCTGAACGCCGCCTTCGCCAAGCTGCCGAGTCCGGGCCCGACCAGTTGCGTCCCGGTCCAGAAGGGCGACCCGCAGGCGCAGCCGAACTTCGCCTTCACCTCAGGGAACGGCGTGGTGGCCCAGAACGCCTCCGAGCTGTGGACCGTCCTGGTCTGCAAGCCCTGGCTGGACGGCGAGCTGGGCACGGCCAACTACGCGGCGCCCGGCGGCACGCCTACCGTGGTGAACAAGTACGGGCGGCAGCTGCTGTGGGCTCAGTCCATCGCGATGAACGAGAAGCCGACCACTGCCGTCATCCAGGCCAAGCAGGCGACGTACGCCGGGATCGCCAACAGCCTGCAGCGCAACGATCCGGGCGTCTACCCGCTCTTCCAGGGCAAGCAGTGGACCACCCGGCTGGAGATCGCCTTCGCGGCGCTGTTCGCCGCCGTGGTAGCCGGGGTTCTGATACTCCTGATCTCCGTCACGCTGATCCTGCTCAAGCTCGGCTTCCTGCTGCTGCTCGTGGTCGGGCCGTTCTTTCTGCTCATCGGCACGCACCCGGGGTTCGGCCGGGTCGTCGCCCTGCGCTGGGTCGAGATGCTGGTCGGGGTGCTGCTCAAGCAGGCCGCTGTCGCGCTGGTGCTCAGCGTCTTGCTGTACTGCTACGCGCTGATCATGGGCACCAGCGACGCGGTGCTGCCGTGGGCCCTGAAGATTCTCATGATCGCCCTGGTCACGGTGGCGGCCTTCATCTACCGCAAGCCGTTCACTCACCTGTTCTCCGCCGTGGGCTACGGGGTGATCGGCTCGCGGGAGCGGGCAGACGTGGACCTGCAGCGGGCGACCAGCACGTTCCGCACCAACACGCGCAGCGCCGCGACCCTGGCCGTGCCTGGGTTCGCAGCCTACCGCGCGGCGCGCTGGGCCCGGCAGAATCCGGCCCAGGCGGCCGGCCTGGCCCTGAGCGGCGCGACCGCAGCGGGCGCCGTCGTCGGCGCGAAGGCCGCGGCCGCGGGCATGGCCGCCGACGGGGCAGCCGGGGACGGGCTGGAGGCTTACCCGATCCCGGAGGACGGAGCAGCGGCGGCCGGCGCCGGAGCGGCGGGGGATGGCACCGGAGGCCGGATGCCGGCCAGCGCCCGGGGCCGGGCGCGGGCCGCCGCGGGCGCCGACGACAGCGTCGGGCGGCAGCCGCCGCCGCTCAATCTCCCGAATCGCAATGGCGCGGCAGCCTCCCCCCCGGCGATGCAGCGGCTCAACGGGGCCGGTGTCGGGCAGCCGCCGGCGAGCCGCCCGGCCCCGGACCTGCCAGTAGCGGCGGCCGGGGCGGTAGCTGCGGCCGGGTCGGGCGCCGCGGGACCGCCGGCCGCCGGACCGGCGCCAGCCGCCGGCGGCGTGTGGCCGTCCCGGCCAGCCTGGCGCCAGTCGGCCCCGCCGGCGGCGCGGCGCGGTCCGGCGGCACCGGCCAGCCAGCCGGGCCCGGCCCGATCCGCAGCTGGCCCCGCGCCTGCTGCCCCCTCGCGTCAGGCTGCCCCCCCGCCGGCCGCCCCGTCCCGCCAGCCGGCCCCGCCGCGTCCGGCAGCGCCCCGGCAGGAGACACCGCGTCAGCAAGCACCGCCTCAGCAAGCACCGCGCCAGGAGGCACCGCGCCAGGAGGCACCGCGCCAGGAGGCGCCGCGCCGGGAAGCGGCCCGCCAGGCAGCGCCGGGCCCGGCACGTCACGCTGGATCCGCGCCGTCGCGGACCGGGCAGCCGCCGCTGCGCCGGCCGGGACCCGCGCCCGCCCGGCGCGAGCCCGCGGCCTCATCGCCGCCAGCCAGTCCGCCGGGCCAAGCCGGGGCCGGCCCGCTGGCTGGCCGGCCGGAGCCAGAGCAACCGGGTCCGTTCTGGCTGCGGCCGCTCAGGCGTCCTAAGTAGCGGACGCTGCCATGGAGCTCAGCGCTGCCCAGCGAAGAATCGCGTTCGTCCTGGTCGTGCTCGCGCTGGCCGGCCTGGGGATCTACCTGTTCACCTCCGCCGGGCACGGCGCGGCCCATCAGGGCGCCGCCGCGCCACGTCGTAGCTCCCCGCCGATCAGCCAGCCGCCCGCGTCCGCGGCGTCCGCGCCCGGCACGCCGCCGGCATCGGCGACCCAGGCCCCCGACATTTACCGCTGGCTGCCGTTCACCCCGGCGGGGCTGTCCAGCGCCGCCGCCGTCGCGGTCAGGTTCGGCGTCGCCTACGGCACGTTCTCCTACACCCAGAGCGCCGCCGCGTACGTCGCGACGATGCGCAACCTCATCGCGCCGCAGCTCAGCGGGCAGCTAGCCGCCGCCTACGCCACGCCCGGCGTCGCCAGCCTGCGGACCAGCCGCAAGCAGGTCTCCATGGGCACGGCGTCGATCACGTCGCTGCGCGCCTTCGGGCCGAGCAGCCTGACCTTCGTGATGCTCATCACCGAGCAGATCACCGCGACCAGGGGAGGCGGCCCGGTTTCTACCAGCTATGCCGTCACGCTCACGGGCGGCGACACCAGCTGGCAGGTCAGCGACATCGAGCTGGCCGTGGCGGGCAACGCGTGACCGGGGCAGCAGGCGGGGCATCGCTCGGCAAGGGCGCCGTGATCGCCGTGGTGAGCGCCGCTGGCCTGCTGCTCGCGGGGCTGCTCGTGGCGCCCATGATGCTGTTCGCCAGCAGCGGGCTGTCTTTCGAGTCGGGCAACGCCTGCAGCGCGGCGAGCGGCCAGGGAACTCAGCCCGTGGCCAGCACCGGCGCGAAGAACTCGATTCCCGCCAACTACCTCACCCTGTTCAAGTCGACCGGGGCCAGGTACGGGGTGCCGTGGGTCATCCTGGCTGGCATCGCCAAGGTGGAGAGCGACGACGGCCGTAGCAGCCTGCCGGGGGTACATAGCGGCTCCAACGCGTTCGGTGCGGCCGGCCCGATGCAGATCGGCATCGGCGGGGCGTCGGGCAACACCTGGGGCGGCACGGCGATTCACCCGGCCAGCGAGAAGGTAAGCGGGGTGGCCACCGACGGCAACGGCGACGGGATTGCCAGCGTCTACGATCCGGCGGACGCCATCGCCGGCGCGGCCAAGTACCTGCTGGAGCATGGTGTCCTGGACAACGTCCAGGGGGCGATCTTCGCTTACAACCACCTGGAGTCCTATGTGCAGACCGTCCTGCTCTACGCCGGGGGGTACGCCAACGGCGGCTACTCGGTCAGCCCGGTCACCCTGGACGCCGCGCCGAGCTGCCTCACGGGGGTGACGAACACGCCGAACGCCGTCGTCGCCACCGTCATCGCCTACGCCGAGGGCCAGCTGGGCAAGCCGTATCTCTGGGGCGGAACTGGTCCCGATGCCTTCGACTGCTCGGGCCTGGTCATGATGGCCTACCGTGCGGCGGGCATCGACCTCCTGCGTACCTCGCAGGCGCAGTGGACGTCAGAGACGCATATCAGGGCCAGCCAGGCCCAGCCCGGCGACCTGGTGTTCTTCGCCGGCTCGGACGGCACGACCGCCTCGCCCGGTCATGTGGGCCTGGTGATCGGCGGCGGCAAGATGATCGAGGCCTACGCCACCGGGTTCCCGATCCGGGTCGCCCCCTACGGCGGCCGCGGCGCGGTCGGCTTCACCCGACCCTGGCTGCATCACAGCGTTGCCCTCACCGCGGCCACCCAGCTGGGCGGCTGAGCAGCGGCCAGCCACCTGCGTAGCGGCGGCTGGAGGCCCGGCCCCGGTGACCTTGTAGCGTCTGGTCCGTGTGCCTCCTCATCGCGATGTTCCAGATGGTGGCCGACGCGCCGCTGATCGTGGCCGCCAACCGGGACGAGCGGTACGCCCGGCCCGCCGTGGCGATGACCACCCTGCGCAACCGCGAGCCGCGGATCCTGGGCGGCCGAGATGAGCTGGCGGGCGGCACCTGGCTCGCGGTCAACTCCCGCGGGCTGGTCGCCGGGCTGACCAACCAGCCCTCGCCCGTCGGCCGGGACGCGACCAAGCGGTCCCGCGGCGAGCTCCCGCTGGCCTTCGCCGCGTACCGGAGCGCCCGCGAGGCGGTGACAGCGGTCTGCGCCGACCTGGACCCCGCCGCCTACAACCCGTGCTGGCTGCTGGTCGGCGACCGGCACTCGCTGTTCTCCGTGGGCCTGACCGGGGGATCACGGCCGGAGGTCGAGGAGCTCGCGGCCGGGCTGCACGTCCTGGAGAACGCGCCGCTGCGGGCCCCGTCGGCCAAGACCGCGCAGGTGACCCGGATGGTGACTGCGGAACGGGCGGCCCGGCTCCGCGGCCCGGGCCTGACCGAGAACGCGGCCACGGCCGCCGATGCGCTGGCCGCCGTCCTGCGCGACCACCGGCCGGCCGCCGGCCCCGGCACCACCGGCACCACCGCGCCGGACGGCCCGGCTCGCTCGCCGGCCCTGTCCGCGGCGTGCGTGCACACCCCGGAGTACGGGACCCGGTCGGCGCTGATCGCCACGGTCCCGGCCGCAGGGCCGCGGCTGCTGCGCCTGGCTGACGGGCCGCCCTGCGTGGCGGCCTTCCAGGACGTGACCGGCTGGTGGGCCCGGTCCGCTCTGGCGTAACGGCCGCCGATCCGCCAGCATGGCCAGCGGCGGCGGCCGACCTGGCGGCCGCCGATCTTGGGGCCGAGCGAGGAGATGCCGTGGACTTCGAGCCTTCGCCGGAACAGCGGCTGCTGCGCGACACCCTGCGGGCGTTCGTGGACGAGCGGATCCGGCCGGTGGCGCAGGAGTGGGAGGCGTCGGGCCGCTACCCGGAGGAGATCGTCGCGGGCATGGCCGAGATGGGCCTGTTCGGGCTGACCGTGCCCGAGGAGTACGGCGGCATGGCCGCCGACATGGTGTCGCTCGCGATCGTCTTCGAGGAGCTGTCCCGCGGCTGGATGGGGATCGCGGGCATTATCGGCAGCCACTCGCTGTCGTGCTGGATGATCTCCCGCTACGGAACGGACGAGCAGAAGTCCGCGTACCTGCCCGACCTGGCCGCCGGGGCCCGCCGTACCGGGATCGGCCTGACCGAGCCGGGGGCCGGCAGCGACCTGCAGGGCATCGCGACGACCGCGCGCCGCGACGGCGACAGCTATGTCATCAACGGCGCCAAGACCTGGATCACCAACGCCCGGCACGCCGATCCGCTGCCGGTGCTGGTCAAGACCGACCCGTCCGCTCGCCCGGCGCACGCGGGCATGTCCGTGCTGCTGGTCGACGCCGGCACGCCCGGCTTCGAGGTGGTCCGCGACCTGCCCAAGCTCGGGTACCGCGGCCCGGAAACCTGCGAGCTCCTGCTCGACGATGTCCGGGTGCCGGCCAGCCGGCTGCTAGGTGGCACCGAGGGGCGCGGGCTCCAGCAGGTGCTGGCCGCCCTGGAGACCGGCCGCATCAACGTCGCCGCCCGGGCCGTCGGCGTGGCCCAGGAGGCCTACGACCAGGCGCTGCGCTACGCCGGGCAGCGGGAGGCGTTCGGCCAGAAGATTTCCGGGTTCCAGGCCGTCCAGCTGAAGCTGGCGGACATGGCCATCAAGCTGCAGGCCGCGCGGCTGATGACCTACTGGGCCGCCGCGAAGGCCGATGCCGGGCAGCGCACCGACCTGGAGTCCGGGATGGCCAAGGTCTATGCCTCCGAGGTGGCGCAGGAGTGCGCGTTCGACGCCATGCAGGTCCACGGCGGCTACGGCTACTCACGCGAGTTCACCGTCGAGCGGCTGTACCGCGACGCGCCGCTGATGATCATCGGTGAGGGCACCAATGACATTCTGCGCACCGTGATCGCGCGGGCGCTGACCACCGGCCGCGGCGCGGTGGGCTGAGCACCGGATTGCCCGCGGGGCGCAGCGCCCGTCCTCACGTCACCCTGGACAAAAGAGGGGTCCAGGTCTGTACTTGGTGGTCGTTGCGTATCTCGTAATGGCGGGGGCCAGCGCGGATCGGCGCGGGCGGGGGAAAGGAACAGGAAATGACGCTGGAGCAGCAGGCGCAGCAGGGGCTCGGTGCGGACTTGGTGCTCGAGGGCGGGGGAGTCAAGGGGATCGGCCTGGTCGGCGCGGTCCTGACCCTGCACCGGGCCGGCTACGTGTTCCCCCGGGTAGGCGGCACGTCGGCCGGCGCCATTGTCGCCGCGCTCATCGCCGCCTATCAGACCAGGGGCGTCGACCTTAACCAGGTTGAGGAGGACATGCGCCAGCTGGATTACGCCCAGTTCATGGAGGAGAACTGGGCGGAAAAGCATCTCGGGCCGATCGGGAAGACGCAGGCCCTCATCGCCCGCCAGGGCATGTACGCGACCGGGTTCCTGACCCAGTGGCTGACGTCCAAGCTCGACCCGCTCGGCATTCGCACCTTCGCGGACCTCAAGATCACCGATGACGAGCACACCGGGCTGCCGCCCCGGCAGCGTTACCGGCTGGTAACCCATACCTCGGACCTGAGCCGCCGCGCCCTGGTCCGGCTGCCCTGGGACCTGCCTTATTACCTGCTGCGCAACGCGGACGAGGCGGCCCTGGCCGATCAGATCGCGGTCATCGACAGCTATCCGGTCGTGGACGCGGTCAGGGCATCCATGTCGATCCCGTACTTCTTCGAGCCGTTCCGCCAGGCCACGGTGCTGGGCGCCTGCACCTGGGTGGACGGCGGCATGCTGCAGAACTTCCCGGTGACCGTGTTCGACCGCACCGACGGCCTGCCCAACCGCTGGCCGACCTTCGGGATCAAGCTGATGGCGCGGCCGGCGCTGGATCTCCCGGACGTGCCGGTCTCCGGCGATATCCGGGAACTGACCGCGATCGCGCACACGGCGATCGGCGAGTGGAACCGGTACCCGCTAGAAGACGAGGGCGTCGGGGCGCGCACGGTGTACGTGGACACGATGAAGATCCCCTCCACCGACTTCGGGCTGAGCCAGGAGCAACGAGACCAGCTCTTCGAGAACGGCCGCACCGCGGCCGCGGATTTCCTGACCGCGTGGAACGCCGCTCATCCGCACGTGCCGCCGCCCCGGGCGACCCCGCCGCCCGCGGCCACGGGCGCTCCGGCGCGCGGTCCTTCGGATCACGAGACGGCCGCAGTGACCGGTGCGGGGTCCGGTAGCCAGCCATAGTCCGCCGACGCATCGCCGGCGAGCGAGGCAGCGGCATCAGCGGCCAGCCCCGCGTCCAGGTCGGGCACGGCACCGATGGCGTCGAGCGCGGCGTGGGCGTCGGTGAGCTTCTCGTACAGGAACAGCACCGGGGCGCCGCGGCCTGCCAGCGCGACCGCCCGGCGCAGCGCCTGCCGCGGGCCGTCGGCGAACTCGCAGACGATGCCGGGGCGGGCCCGGCGCAGCGCCGCCGAGATCAGCTCCTGCATCTCGCCGGGCCGCCGCCCGCGCCGGTCGCGGTCCTCGTAGAGGACGACGTGACCGAACCACGCGGCGATGGCCTGGGCCGTCTGCTCCACCAGGTCGTCGCGGCGGTCGCCGGGCAGCGTCACGGCCACCGCCGGCGCGCCGCCCCATACCTTCGCGACCATCTCGCCGGTCGCCTCCAGCGCAGCGGCGTTGTGCCCGTAATCGAGGATGACCGGGCGGCCGCCCGCCCGGTACACGTTGCCCCGGCCCGGATTGGCCTGCGCCGGGGTGAACGTGGCCAGGCCGCGCCGGATGTCCCTGGCGCTGATGCCGACGGCGCGGCAGGCGGCGACGGCGGCGAGCGCGTTCGCTACCAGGTGGGCGGCCCGCCCGCCGAACGCGCCCGGCAGCTCGGCGACGCTGATCATCGGCCGCTGCTGGTCGCCCTCGATCTCGACCAGCTCGCCGTCGCGGACCTCGTAGCACAGGCCGCCCGCCCGCTGGTGGGCCGCCGTCACCGGGTTGCCGGCCCGCGGGGTGAAGAACCTGATCACCGGGTCATGGGCGCGCACCGCCGGCCGGTCGGCCAGCGCGGCTACCGCCGGGTCGTCGGCGTTCAGCACCACGCTGCCGCCGGCTGCGACCTCCTCGGCCACCAGCGCCTTCACGTGGATCAGCTCGCCTGTGTCGTCGACGCCGTCCGAGCCGAGATGGTCAGCGGTGATGTTGGTGACCACGGCCACGTCGGCATGGTCGTAGCCCAGGCCGCCCCGGATGATCCCGCCCCGCGCGGTCTCCAGGACGGCGGCCTCGACCGCCGGGTCAGCCAGGACCAGCTGCGCCGATCGCGGTCCGGAGGCGTCGGCGGCACAGACCAGCTGGCCGCCGCAGAACACCCCGTCGGTGGTGGCCAGGCCGACCCCCAGCCCGGCCTGGCTCAGCACGTGGCCGATCATGCGGACGGTCGTGGTCTTGCCGTTCGTGCCGGTCACCGCGATGACCGGGATCCTGGCCGGGGCGCCCGCCGGGTACAGCCGGTCGACCAGCATGGCGGCCACGTCCCGCGGCGTGCCCTCGGTCGGTGCCAGGTGCATGCGCAGCCCCGGGCAGGCGTTCAGCTCGATCACGGCCGCCCCGGCTGAGCCGCCGCCCGGCCGGTCATCCCCCGCCGCCTCGTACAGGGGCGCCGAGATGTCGGCCATCCGGATGTCGACGCCGCAGATGTCCAGCCGCGCCGCGGCGGCCGCGCGCGCGCACATCGCGGCCACCTCGTCGTGGACCAGGTGGGTGACGTCGGCGCTGGTCCCGCCGGTGGACAGGTTGGCGTTCTGGCGTAGCGTCACCAGCTGGCCGCGGGCGGGCACGGAGCAGCCGTCCAGGCCCGCGGCGTCGAGGTGCCGCAGCGCCTCCTCGTCTACCGCGATCCTGGTCAGCTCCCGCGCATGCCCGTCACCGCGCCGCGGATCGGCGTTGGCCCGGTCGATGAGCTGGCTGATGGTGGCCGAGCCGTCCCCGGTGACCGACGGGGGCCACAGCTGTGCCGCCGCGGCCACCTGGCCGTCGATGACCAGCACCCGGTAATCGTTACCCGTGACATAACTCTCCACGATGACCGCCGTGCCGGCCACGCTGGCCGCGGTGAAGGCGGCAGCGGCCTGCTGCGGCGTGGCGACCCCCACGATCACGCGCCGGCCGTGGTTGCCGCGCAGCGGCTTGATCACCACGGGCCGGCCGAGCCGGTCGAGGGCGCGGGCGGCCTCCTGAGCGCTGGCCGCCACGATGGCCTCGGGGACCGGGACGCCGGCGTCGGCCAGCAGCCGCTTGGCCAGCATCTTGTCGCCGGCGATGTCGACGCCCACCGCCGAGGTGCGCTCGGTGAGCGCCGCGCACACCAGGCGGCCGTGACAGCCGAAGCCGAGCCGCAGCAGGCTCTGGCCGCCGATCCGGCGCACCGGTATGCCGCGGCGCCGGGCCGCCGCCGCGATGGCGGCGGTGCTGACGCCGAGCCGCTCCCGCTCGATCAGGTCGGCGATGCCCGCGAGCTGCGCGGCCACCTCCGGGCTGCCCCCCGCCACCAGGTCGCTGGTGATCGCGATGGCGGCGCGCAGCAGGAGCTCAGGGACGGGTGAGTCGTCGGGCTCGTCGGGCGGGCACTCCATCATCACGTCGTAACGCCCGTCGGCGCCCGCCCACATTGTCCGGCCGAGGCTGACCTCCCGGCCGGCCAGGCTGGACAGCTCCAGCGCGACGTGCTCGGTCACGTGGCCGAAGTAGGTCCCGCGGTCCAGGGCTTCGAGGAACCCGCCGGGGCGGCCCGCGGCGCAATGGTGATCGGCCAGGCCGGGCAGCAGGGCCGTCAGCCGCCCGGCCAGGCCCGGGTAGCCGGTGGTCTCCTGCCCGGTGAGCTCGTCAAGCTCGAGCCGGGCCACGCTGACCGGGCTGGCGGCGAAGACATTCGGGCCGTTCAGGTGACGCAGGTCGATGAACCGCACGTCGGCTCCCTCTGCTCGGTGTCTGCGGTGGGCAGGTGCTCTGCTGGGCGTCCGCGTGTCCGGCGGCCAGGTGGTGGCGGTCAGTACCGGTCGTGGCCGGGTCCGATGGCCGGAATCCGCTGAGCGAAGTCGAACAGGCAGCCGGCGGGCAGCAGGTGCAGCCGGACGCCGAACAAGGTGATCGGGTCGCAGTCCCCGGCGGGATGGACGACGGTGGCGTGCTCCGCGTCCACCACGGTGGCCACGCCCGTGCCGAGCACCTCGAAGCCGGCCGGATCGACCAGGATGCCGGTGTTCTCGTCGATGCCGATGCCCAGGTGATCCGGGTCCTGGGCGACCGCGCTGAGCAGCCGCGGCAGCCGCACGCGCTCGCCGAAGTGCATGTCGATCAGTGCCTTGGGCACCAGGCCCAGGCCCGGCCCGGTGCGCACGGCGGCGGCCGACACGTCCGAGCCCTCGCCGCCCAGGATCATGGTCCGGCCGAGCGCGGTGGCGCCGGCGCTGGTCCCGGCCACCACCAGGCCGCTGGCGAGCCGCTGGCGCAGCACGTCGCTGGTCCGCGAGCCGACCAGGGTGCGCAGCCGGGACTGGTCCCCGCCGCAGAAGAAGACGCCAGTGGCGGCGATCAGCGCGGTGGCCGACGCGTCGCTGTCGGCGTCGGCCCGGCCGCGGAGTCGCAGCTCGCTCGTCCGGTCGACGCCCAGCTTGCGGAAGACCTGCTCGTACTCGGCGTGCACCTGGTCGGGCATCCCGGTGGCGGTGGTCACCAGCACGATGCGGGCGCGCTCGCCGCCGCAGAGCTCCACGAACCGCTCCAGCAGCCCGGCGCCGCAGCACCTGTCCTCCGCGCCCCCGATGATCAGCAGGCGACCCGGAGAGTCCCCGTCGTCCACGTTCTCGCCCTCGTCCCGGACCGTCCCTGATCTAACGACGGGTTGGTACCCGTCGTTACTCAGCGTCAATCTGACGAAGGATCGCGCGCTTTTAGCTACTGAGAGTAATCAGAGACCGGCTGACGTCAGGCACCGTTGGGCTGGCGGGCGGGGCGCCGGGGGCCGGTACGCGGCCGGGACAGCTCCTCGGGGAGCTGGAGCAGCGGGTTGGACGCGCTGGCGACCACGTCGCTGGCGATGTCGATCACCTTGCGGCCCCGGTTCCGGGCCGCGGCCCGGAGCTGCTCAAAGGCCTGGCGCGGCTTGATCCGGTGGCGCTCGGCCAGCACGCCGATGGCCTGCTCGACCCGTACCCGGGCCTGCAGCGCGTGCTCCAGCTGGCTCACGGTCGTCCGGAGCCGGCCTGCCTCGCCGGGCTGCGCCTCCACGGGCGGCTTGCGGACGACCTGGCCGTCCGGCCCGCCCTGCTCGGCCGCCAGCAAGTCGGCCAGGACCATCGCCGAGGTGAGGTCAGGCACGTCGTCGCCGCCGACCCGCCAGCCGTCCTTGGTCCGCCGGACCACGGCGTCGGCGGACGCCCCGCCGGCGGCCGGGCCGTCGGGCGGCCCGGCGAGGGCTGGCTCGGAATCGCGCGTCTTATGCCCGTTATCTCCGGTCGTCATTTCACAATCGCAAGCTCATGCAGGCGCAGTTTGACCTGCGCCGCAGAGGGATTGGTCATGGCGCTGCCATCAGGGAAAACAACTGTCGGCACGGTCTGGAAGCCGCCGTTGACCGACATCACGAAGTCGGCCGCCGCCGGGTCCTCCTCGATGTTGATCTCCGACATCTCGATCCCGTCACGTGCCAGCTGGCTCTTGAGCCGCTTGCAGAAAGCGCACCACGTCGTGGTGTACATGGTAAGCGGCTGTGCCATCGAGCCTTCCCCCTCCGCATGCGGTTACGAACTGCACATTTACTAACGCTGAGGAACGCGATCCGCTTCCCTCCGGGCGCCGGCGCCGACAATACGCGGACCGCGAGTCCTCGGGAAACTTCGGCCGGATCCCCCGTCCGGCGGCCAGACCGGGCGGCGGCAGCCCGGCACCTGCCCCATGCTAAGACGGTCGCCGCGGATCGGGCGGCAAGCGCCTGCGGGCGCGTGGCGTCGGTGCTGTGCGCGAAGATGGCGGCGGGATGGCAGCGGCCCTGGCGACGGATGGCAGGGGCCCGGGCGGCGGGCCCGGGTCGGACTCGGGAGGTGGCCAGTGGCAGCCCTGGACGGGCCGGATGCCGTGCTCAGCTCGCTCGATCCTGAGCAGCGCGCGGTCGCGCTGGCGCCGCGCGGCCCGGTCTGCGTGCTGGCGGGCGCCGGCACCGGCAAGACGCGGGCGGTGGCTCACCGGATCGCCTACACGGCGGGCATCGGCGCGGTAGATCCCGCCCGGGTGCTCGCGGTCACCTTCACGACCAGGGCCGCCGGCGAGCTCCGGGCCCGGCTGCGGCAGCTAGGCGCGGCCGTCCCCGACGCGGGGCTGGAGCGGGTGCAGGCGCGGACCTTCCATTCGGCCGCACTGCGTCAGCTCACGCATTTCTGGTCGGCCGCGGTCGGCGGCCCGGTCCCGCAGGTGATCGAGTCCAAGATCAGCCTGATCGCCGAGGCGGCCCGCCGGCTGCGGCTGCAGGCCGGCCTGCCGGAACTGCGGGACGCCGCCGCCGAGGTGGAGTGGGCCAAGGTGACCCAGGTCCGGCCGGAGGAGTACCCCGAGGCGAGTGCCAAGGCCAGCCGCGCCGGCCCCTTCCAGCCTGCCGTGCTGGCCCTGCTCTACGCCGCCTATGAGGACCTGCGCCGGGAACGGCACGTGGTGGACTTCGAGTCCGTGCTGGAACTGACGGCGGCGATCCTGGTGGACAACGGCGCGGCCGCCGCCGCCGTGCGGGAGCGGTACGAGTCCTTCGTGGTGGACGAGTACCAGGACGTCAACCCGCTGCAGAAGCTGCTGCTGGAAGCGTGGCTCGCGGGCCGCGACGACGTCTGCGTCGTCGGCGATCCGCGGCAGACGATCTACTCGTTCACCGGCGCGACGCCGGCCTACCTGACCGGCTTCCCGGCGGAGTTCCCCGGCGCGACGGTCGTCCGGCTGGTCCGCAACTACCGGTCCACACCGCAGATCGTCGCCCTGGCCAACCGGCTGAGTCACGGGGGCCCGGGCCGCGGCGGCCCCGTCGTCGGCTCGCTCGGCGGGGCGCCGCTGGCGGCGCAGCGACCCGCCGGCCCCGAGCCGCAGTTCGCCGAGTATCCCGACGAGCCGGCCGAGGCCGCGGCGCTGGCGCGTCAGGTCGGCGCGCTGATCCAGGGCGGCACCCCGGCCAGCAGCATCGCGGTGCTGGTCCGGATCAACGCCCAGACGCAGGTCTTTGAGCAGGCGCTGGCTGACGCCGGGCTGCCGTTCCTGCTGCGGGGGGCCGAGCGGTTCTTCGAACGGCCCGAGGTCCGGCAGGCGGTCACGCTGCTGCGCGGGGCCGCCCGGTCGGTAGCCGCCGAGGACGACCCCGCGGCGCAGGTCCGGCCGGTGCTGGCCGGCCTGGGGCTCAGCCCGGACCCCCCGGTGGGCCGCGGTATCGCCCGCGAGCGCTGGGAGTCCCTGGAGGCGCTGGCCCAGCTGGCCGGGGACTTCTTCGCGGCCAGCCCGGGAGCCACCCTCGGGGACCTGGCGGCCGAGCTCGCGCTGCGCAGCGCGATCGGCCAGGTGCCGGCCATGGAGGGCGTCACGCTGGGCTCGCTGCACGCCGCCAAGGGGCTGGAGTGGGACGTGGTGTTCCTGCCCGGGCTGACCGACGGCACGCTGCCCATCATCTACGCGCAAAGCGATGAGGCGATCGCGGAGGAGCGGCGGCTGTTCTACGTCGGCGTGACCCGGGCCCGGCAGCGGCTCTTCCTGTCCTGGGCGCTGGCCCGGTCGGCTGGCGGCCGCCGGACCAGGAAGCCGTCGAGATTCCTGGAGGGCCTCCGCTCCCGCCCGCTGGCCGGCGCCGCGGGTCGCGCGCTGGAGGGCCTGGCGGGCGGTCTGGGCCGCCGCGCTGACCGCCGCGGCGACGGCCGGGGCACCGGGCGGCCGGACGGCCGCGGCGACGACGAGGTCCCGCGCGACCCGCTGTTCACGCGGCTGCGCGAGTGGCGGGCGGCCACGGCCAAGGCGCAGGACGTTCCCGCGTACGTGGTGTTCTCCGACGCGACGCTGCTGCTCATCGTCGGCCGCCGGCCCGCCAGCCGGGCCGAGCTCGCCGCCGTCCCCGGTGTCGGCGCGGTCAAGCTGGACCGGTACGGTGCCGCCGTGCTCGCGCTGTGCGCGGAGGCGGGCCAGGCGACGACAGGCGGTGAGCCGGGATCATGAGCAAGGCCCTGGATGACGTGGTCGAGCTGCTCAACCTGGAGCAGATCGAGCTCGATATCTTCCGCGGGCGCAGCCCGGCCGGGGAGCGCCGGCAGCGGGTGTTCGGCGGCCAGGTAGCCGGGCAGGCGCTGGTCGCGGCCGGCCGCACCGTCCCGGCGGACCGGCCGGTGCACTCGCTGCACGCCTACTTCATCCGGCCGGGGGATCCGACCGCCCCGCTCATTTACCTGGTGGAGCGGGTCCGGGACGGGCGCTCGTTCACCACCCGCCGGGTATCGGTGGTCCAGCACGGGAAAACGATCTTTACGCTGTCGGCCTCCTTTCACCACAGCGAGCCGGGAGTCGAGCATGCCGAGCCGATGCCGGACGTGCCGCGGCCGGAGGACCTGGAGCCCACCGCGGACCGCTACCGGCGGATCTTCGGTCCCCACGCGGGGGATGCCTTCCGCGACAGCCCGATCGAGATCCGGCACGTCGGGCCGCTGACCGTCGAGGCCGCGCGCGACCCGTCGCTGCGGTCGAGCCGGAGCCAGGTCTGGCTCCGCGCCGACGGCGAGCTGCCCGACGACCCGCTGCTGCATGTCTGCCTGATGACCTACGCGTCGGACATGACCCTCCTGGACTCGGTTCTGCTGGCCAGCGGGCGGTCGTTTACCGACGGCGTCACCACCGCTGCGAGCCTGGATCACGCCATGTGGTTCCACCGGCCGTTCCGCGCTGACCGCTGGCTGCTCTATGCGCAGGACTCCCCGAGCGCGAGCGGCGCGCGGGGCCTGGCGCGCGGGGAGGTCTACACCGAGGACGGCACGCTCGTGGTCTCAGTGGTGCAGGAGGGGCTGATTCGCCGCCGGAGGTCAGCGGGGTAAGCCGCGGCGAGCGACGAAAATTGCAGGTCTAAAAAGTGTTGGCCCTCCGCCGGGCCCGTGAGATAAAGTCTCTGCCATGTCCGAGTGGGACCTGAGCTAAGCGTAAGGAGGTGCCCGTCGTGGTGAACATGATCTCGTTTATCGAGAATCTCGGGAGCAAGACTGCCGTGCAGCCGCATCCGCGGTTCGGCCTGGGCGCCTGCACGCCTGCGCTCGTTCCGGCCGCCACGCCCGCCACCGTGTATGCCGTCGCGCTCGCGCGACCGCGTACGACCACGACTGCTGCCGCCGCTCGGCGCGCCATCCTGACCGCCTCCGGTCAGGTGACGGGTGCGCAGCTCGGCAGCAAGCAGTCCGCCTACATGACCCTCATCAGCGCTACCGGCGATGGTGCACTGGGTCCGCATCCGGCGAGGGAACCGGTCTAGAAAAGACCGGCCAGATCCCCTCTAGGCCGCGGACCCGAAATCGGGTCCGCGGCCTTAGCTATGTAAGGCCACCGTTTTGTCAGACGCGTGAGAGACGCTGCGACGAGTAAGACGAGAGGGGATGGCACCGATGCAGTGGCCCGGCACCACCGCTGTGCTGGAGAAAGCGGCGCCGCAGGAGCGGGAGGCGGCGGAAGAGCCGCGAATACCAAAGGCGGTCAGCCAGGCGCCCGCTGGCGGGGGGATTACCCCGGCCAGTGCGCAGGGCGGGGGCATCACCCCGGCCAGTGCGCAGGGCGCCCTGGAGCTGCCGTGCGGCGATGACCCGGAATTGTTCTTCGCCGAGGCGCCCGATGACGTGGAGTTCGCCAAGTCCCTGTGCGGGGGCTGCGCGGCGCGGGTCGAGTGCCTCGCCGGGGCGATCGAGCGTCGCGAGCCCTGGGGCGTCTGGGGCGGCGAGCTCTTCCTCCGAGGCGAGATCGTGCCGTTCAAGCGGCCGCGGGGACGCCCGCGCAAGGCGACCGTCGCCGCATGACCCAGCCTGCCGTGGCAGCAGGAAGACCGGACAAACGAGAAGTGGTGGTGACGATGTACAGCAACCTGGGTCAGGCTCGGGAACGACAACAGGCGCTGCTCAGCAGAGCCGCCGAGCAGCGCAGCGCTCATCAGTTCCGCAAGCTCGGCCGAGCGCGACGGCGAGCCGAGCGGGCAGATCGGCAGCTCTCGCGCAGCTGGTGCGAGGCGGAGCGGCTGCGTGCCGAGTTCGTGAGGATCGCCGCGGATCAGTGGCGCTAAGCGTCGCCTGAGCTCGCAAGCAGATGGCCGGGAGGCTCGGGGGTCTCCCGGCCATCAGGCGCTGGCGGGTCGGCAACCGGAGCGGGCCCGTAGCCGGGCATCCAGCGCAGGACCTCGGCGCGGAATGGCCCCTCGCATTCGAGCTGGCACAGCACGCCGATACCCGCGGTCGAGACGCGGTGAATCAGCACGTACGAGGGCGGCAGGTTGAGCTGCCGGCCGACATTGGACGGCCGCAGGTCGGTCACCCGGGTCGCCTCGCCGCGCAGCCACTCCCGGGTGAACTTGAAGCAGTCCACCTGGGAAGGCTCAGCGAGCGGGGCGAGGAACGCCTGCAGCTGCTCCAGGTCGACGCTGACACCTTCGCGCAGGAAACCGTGCTCCCGCAGTTCCCCCTCGACGGTCTCGACGCTGCCGCCGGTATGCATGAGCCAGAGCAGCCGGCCGAAGAACGGCGGGAGCCCGTCCGGGAGCCGGTCAACCGCGCCGAAGTCGAGGACCCCGAGGCGCCCGTCGTCGAGCAGCCGGAAATTACCCGGGTGCGGGTCCCCATGCAGCAGGCCGGCCCTGGCCGGGCCCGAGAACAGGAACCGGACCAGGAGGATGCCAGCCCGGTCGCGCTGTTCCTGAGTTCCGTCCGCGATGATCCGCGCGAGCGGCGTGCCCTCCATCCACTCGGTGATCAGCGTGTGGTCGGTGGCTGCGACAACGGACGGCACGTAGATATCCGGATCGCCGGCGTAGGCGTCGGCAAATGCCTGCTGGGAAGCGGCCTCGAGCCGGTAGTCGAGTTCCTCGGCCACCCTGGCGCGCAGCTCGTCGAGCAGCGGCTTGGCGTCGAGGCCCGGCATAAGGACCCCGAACAGCCGGCCAATCCGGCTGAGCTGGGTGAAGTCGTTATTCAGCGCCTTGCCGGCGCCCGGGTACTGGATCTTCACAGCCACCGGGCGGCCGTCGTTCCAGATCGCCCGGTGGACCTGGCCGATGGAGGCCGCGGCGGCGGGCTGATCGTCGAAGTCGGCAAACTGCGCGCGCCAGTCCGGGCCGAGGTCCTCGGCCAGGACCTTGTGGACGGTGCTGGCGGGCAGCGGCGGAGCGGACTCCTGGAGCCTGGTGAGGGTCGCGCGGTACGGCCCCGCGATCTCCGGCGGCAGAGCCGCCTCAAAGATGGACAGGGCCTGGCCCAGCTTGAGCGCGCCGCCCTTGAGCTCACCCAGCACGCGGAAGATCTGCTCGGCGGTGCGCTGCTGAATCTCCTGCGCGACCAGCTCGGCCGGCCTGCCCCCCAGCCGCTTGCCGAGTCCCAGGGCGGTGCGGCCTGCCAGGCCAACTGGCAGAGTGGCCAGCTTGGCGGTGCGCGTGACAGCGCGGCGGGGCAGATCGCTCATGATCTCCATTGTCGGGTACTCGCAGAGTTGCTGCTACCGGGGTGCAGGACAGCGCCCGCGCCGATCCCCTCGCCGGCCGGCGGTATGACCGGCCAGTTGGCTCTCACGTGCGACGATGCGGTTTCTTTCGCCGGCCCGCTCTAGTCGGCGCGTCTTTCCGCGCGGGCGGGCGGTCGGCGCGCCGGCGGGCGGGCGCAGCCGCAGGAAGCGTGGGCCGGCCAGGTCCTGCGCCGCCATTGCCAGCCGGGCAGCACGAGCTCGAGCGTGGCGTTCTCAGCCGGGCCGCCCGGCGGTATCCGGTCGATGAACGCGAGAGCCTGCGCCGCGGCCTGGGCCGCGACGGCGGCGGCCAGCGCCGCGTCGCAGGCAGGGGGATCGGCCGTCCGGCCGACGAGCTGGGCGAGAATGAGCGGCCAGGCCGGGTCCAGGCTCGAGCGAGTGAGGTCAAGACAGCGCAGGCAGGCCGTGCGCCCGGGCCGCACCAGCGGGCCGACGACGCCGATGGCCTCAGCGGCGGCGACCGCCAGGTGGGGCACGCTGGCGGCCATCAGCGACGCCGCCAGTTCCGGGCTCTGATAGCCGATCAGGATGGCCAGGTCGGGGAGTGGCCGCTGACTGTCGCGATCGGGCCGGTCTCGCCCGGCCGGCTGGCCGGCACGTGGCGCGGCCGGCTGGCCGGCACGTGGCGCGGGTGGCTGGCCGGCACGTGGGCTGGCCGACGAGGCCGCACCCGGCCGGGGCGCCCGCCTCGCCCGGACGGACCTGGCGGAGTCCGGGTGGACCCTGTCGTCCGCGCGGATTCTGTCGGAGGTGGCCACCCGGCCGATGCCGGAGGTGCCGAGTATGTCGGCGATCGTGGCGGCGACCCGGCCTGACCCGTAAATCTGCACGCGGGCCGCATCCCGCCGCACCAGGGCGGCCGCCCCGGCGTCGGAATGCCCGCGAGCCAGCGAGGCCGCCGCGAGCTCGGCCGCTAACCGCCTGCGCCGGTCCTGCGGCACCGCGCGCATCGCCGCAGCCGGGAAGTCATCCAGGGCCCCGCCCAGGGCGAGCAGCGTGAGGATCCGGTCGGTCACCGGCTCCGGGATACCTCGCTCCCGAGCAGCCGCGATGACCTGATCCCGGTCTCGGCTGCCGTCCAGCAGGCCGAGCACGAGCGCCGCGTGGCTCATGCCAGTCAGCGCGACGGCACGACGCGGGTCGATCCCGATCTGCACGGTCTCCCGGTCCCGCCACACGGGCAGCAGACCCGCCTTCAGTACTGGCCTCACGAACCCAGCGTGGCACTCGGGACCGACAATCCGCCACCGCCACTAATCTGACGTGCACCCCCCGGCCCGGGAGCGGCCCGGGAGCAGCCTCAGCCCGGGAGCGCCCAGCCCGAACCCCAGCAGATGGCCGCCTGGAAGGCCCCGTTCATGATCACGACCGTTTCTCGGCGCTATGTGGCGAGAAACGGTCGTGATCATGAATAGGGCCGGGCGGAGACCCGGCTAAGGGCGGCCGGGATCGTCGTCGTTGGTAGCGCCAGCATCACCCGTATCGCTGCCACCACGTTCACCCTTGGCCTCGCCGCCATCCGGCTTGCCGCCGCCGCCGCTCGTGCCATCCGGCTTGCCCCCGGCCTCGCCGCCATCCGGCTTGCCCCCGGCCTCGCCGCTCGCACCGCCGGGCGCGCCCGGCTCGCCGGACCCCGCGGACTCTCCCGGCCGCTCCTCCTCCGCCACCAGCTCGTCGAGCTCGTCGAGGTCGGAAATATCCAGCTCGGGCCGCCCGCGGACAAAGCCGTCAGGGTCATCGAAGTCATCCGCCGTGGGCAGCAGGTCCGGATGGGCCCAGATCGCGTCCCGGCCGGACATGCCGCGCTGCTCGGTCAGGCCCTGCCAGATGGCGGCGGCCTCCCGTAGTCGCCGCGGCCGCAGTTCCAGCCCCACCAGCGTCGCGAAGGTGCGCTCGGCGGGGCCGCCAGCGGCCCGGCGCCGCCGGATCGCCTCGGCGAGCGCCCCGGCCTGCGGCAGCCGGTTGTCGGCGGCCGCCCCGACGACGGTGGCGACCCAGCCCTCGACCAGCGCGAGCATGGTCTCCAGCCGGGCCAGCGCGGCCTTCTGCTCGGGGGTGTCCTCGGGCTGGAACAGCGCCGCCCCGGACAGCGCCTCGTTGAGCGCCTCGGGGTTGGACGGGTCGATCTGGGGCATCGCGTCGCGCAGGGCGTCGGCATCCACCGTGATGCCCCGCGCGTAGTCCTCAACGGCGCCGAGCAGCCGGGCGCGCAGCCACGGAACATGGGCGAACAGGCGGTGGTGCGCGGCTTCCCGGAGCGCGACGAACAGCCGGACCTCGTCCTGGCTCACCTCCAGGCCGGACCCGAAGGCGGTCACCCCGGCCGGCAGCAGCGCTGCCGTCCCCTCCGGGCCGAGCGGCAGGCCCACGTCGGTCGAGCTGATGACTTCCTCGGCGAGCGCCCCCACGGCGGCGCCGGTCTGGCCGCCCACCATCATGCCGCCGATCCGGCGCATCATGTCGCCCAGGCCGCCGAGGGCACCCAGGCCGCCGGTCATCGCCGTCATCGCGGCGCGCATGTCGGGGGGCAGATCCGCCGCCAGCTCGGCCGGGTCCCCGCTGATCATGCCGCCCATGGCCTCAACGGCCCGGCTGGCGATCGGATCACAGAGCTTGGACCACACCGGGAGGGTCGCCTCGACCCATTCCGACCGGCTCCAGGCCTGCACGGTCCTGATGCCGGACGGGAACTCGGTCGCCTCGCCGAGCCACAGGTCGGCTAGCCGGAGAGCCTCGGTGACCTGGGTGCGCTCCACCTCCAGCACGCTGGGATCGCCCTTGGCGGCGACGGTCTGGCGCGCCATATTCTTGGCCAGGTCCCAGTTGACCGGGCCCCCTTGCCACGACATCAGATCGGCGAACTGCCTGAGCGCGTCGGCTAGCTGCTGGGGGTCACCGAACGGGCCGACCGGGCCGCCGGCACCGCCGCCCGGGGTGTTCCCCGAGCCTCCAGAGCCCTCGTCCGGGTTACCAGGCAGCCCAAAGCCGAAGGGAGGATCAGTCATCTCCGCGGCCTCTCAGGCAGGATGGAAGGGTCCATGTTGGCCAAGCTATCCCGGGAGCGATGGGTCGTGAGCAACCGAGAGGCCAAGGTTCGCCATGGGCGGAGCCCAGGCAAGGCCGCCAGCGGCGCCCCGGCGAAGCCCGCGGGCGACACGGCGAAGCCGGTGATCGGCGGGCCAGAGCCCGCGGCTGAGGTGCAGGAGCTGCCCCGGAACGCCCGCCGGCCGGTGGTGGCCGTCACCGGCGCGGCGCATGGCCTGGGGCACGCCCTGACGTCCCGGCTGGCGTCCTCAGCCCGGGTCGGGCGGGTCATCGCCATCGACGATCACCGCGGCGAGGCCACCGGGGTGACCTGGCGGGTGGTCGATGTCCGCGATCCTGCCCTGGCGGGCCGGCTGGCCGGTGCCGACGTGGTCGTGCACACCGATCTGGACCTCGCGCCCGGCTCGGACCACAAGGCGCGACGAGCGTTCAACGTCCGCGGCGCCCAGACGGTGCTGACGGCCGCGGCGGCCGGCGGGGTAGGCCGGGTGGTCCTGGTGACCAGCGCGATGGTCTACGGAGCGCGCTCCGATAACCCGGTGCCGCTGCCCGAGGACGCGCCGCTCGGCGCCGACCAGGACGGCAGCGTGGTCGGCGACCTGGTCGAGATCGAGCAGCTGGCCCAGCGCTCGGCCCGGGCCCACCTGGGCATGGCCGTGACCGTCGTCCGGCCCGCGGCGCTAGTCGGGGAGGGCGTCGACACCCTGATCACCCGGCACTTCGAGGCGCCCCGGCTGCTGGCGGTCAAGGGCTGCGTGCCCTGCTGGCAGTTCTGCCACATTGACGACCTGGTATCAGCGCTGGAACTAGCCGCCGCCGGCGAGGTGACCGGCGCCTTCGCCGTCGGCTGTGACGGATGGCTGGAGCCTGAGCAGCTGGAGGAGCTCACCGGCCTCAAGCGGATCGAGCTGCCCGCCGGCCTGACCTTCGCCACCGCGCAGCGCCTGCATCGAGCGGGAATCACCCCGGCGCCCGTTAATGACCTGCATTTCGTCGTTTACCCGTGGGTGGTCGACTGCCAGGCTCTGCGGGCCGCCGGCTGGCGGCCCAGCTATGACAACGCAGCCGCGGTACAGGTGCTGCTGGATCAGCGAGCCGGCCACCACGCCGTGGCCGGGCGCCGCCTGGACCGGAAGGACGCGACGATCACGGCCGCCGGCGCGACGGTGGCGGTCATCGGGACCGCCGCCATCGTCCGGCACGCCCGGCGCCGCCGCCGCACCTCCTGAGGCGCAGCTCCCGGGGCGCCGGAGCGGTGGTCCGGCGCGGCGCGGAGGCAGGCCGGCGGGCGTGCCGGCAGCACGCCCGATGGTTGTAACTTGGCTCCGTGACTGTCATCCGGATGGCCGAGTTCCGCACCGACCCGCTGTCGGTGGACGAGGTGCGCGCGGCCGTCGCCGATCCGGCCGCGGGGGCGATTGCCCTGTTCGTGGGGACGGTGCGCGACCACGATCACGGCCGGGCCGTCTCCGCCCTGTCCTACAGCGCCCACCCGTCGGGGGCGAGCCAGCTGCGCGAGGTGGCGCAGAAGGTGGCCGGGCGCTTCAGCGTGCGCGCGCTGGCCGCCGTGCACCGGGTCGGCGATCTGGAGGTCGGCGACCTGGCCGTCGTCGTGGCCGCCGCCGCCGATCACCGGGACGAGGCGTTCGAGGCCTGCCGGGCGCTGATCGAGGACCTCAAGGCCACCGTGCCGGTCTGGAAAAATCAGAGCTTTCCCGACGGGGAGAGCGAGTGGGTGAATAGTGCCTAGATCCGGGCCCGGCCGGGCGGCCCGCGCCATCTGGCCACGCCCCGCGCGCCTCACCCGTCGGGGCATGACGCTGGCCATCGCCGGCGCGGGGGTCATCATCGCGCTGGCCGTGGCCGCCATCCTGCCCGTCCCATACGTCGCGCTCACCCCCGGGCCGACCCTGAACACCCTCGGCAAGCTGTCCGGCCGCCCGCTCATCCAGATCAGTGGCCATCCCACCTATCAGACCGCCGGTCACCTCAACATGGTGACGGTCTCCTACATCGGCGGCCCGGGCAGCGGCTTCAACGTCTTCGCCGCGCTGCGCTCCTGGCTGACGCCCGTGGACGCGGTCGTGCCCCAGCAGGAGATCTTCACCCCCGGCCAGACGCAGCAGCAGGTGCTGCAGCAGGACACCGAGCAGATGGTCAACTCCCAGCAGACCGCCGCGGCGGCGGCGCTGTGCCAGCTGAACATCAGCTTCAAGACCGTCGATACCGTCCAGAGCATCGAGAAGGGCAAGCCTGCCGCGGGCGTGCTGCGCAAGGGCGATGTCATCACGGCGGTGGACGGCACTCCGGTGACCTGCCGGCACGATGCCGCCACGATGATCCGGGCGCGCGCACCCGGAGCCCCGGTCACCCTGACCATCAGCAGGAACGGCGTGAGCCGGTCGGTCCGGCTGCGCACGGCCCGTGTCGGCAGCCAGGCCGTCGTCGGCGTGGCCGTCAGCGAGAGCTTTGTCTTCCCGTTCAACGTCAAGATCAGGATCGGGAACATCGGCGGCCCGAGCGCCGGCATGATGTTCGCCCTCGGCATCATCGACAAGCTCACCCCGGACAACCTGACCGGAGGCAATTTCATCGCCGGGACGGGGGAGATCACGATCGACGGCAAGGTCGGCCCGATCGGCGGGATCCAGCAGAAGATGGCCGGGGCCCGTGCGGCGGGCGCTACCGTCTTCCTGACCCCGGCGGCGAACTGCGCGGACACAGCGGGTGCGGTCCCGGCCGGGCTGCGGCTGGTCAAGGTGAGCACCCTGAACCAGGCGGTGACCGACCTCACGGCGATCAAGCAGGGCAAGGCGGTGCCGGCCTGCTAGCTGCCGGGCCGGCCGCATCACGCTGAACATCGCCGCCATCGCGTCCCGGGAGTCGCCGCCAGCGTGGCGCGCTCCACGATGCGTGCGGGATGCGCACGGGAACTGCGTGCCTTACCGGTAAGTTGCCCACTGGAAGCAGGCTCGCGCGCCCCGGGCGCGGGCAGGAACGCCGTAGCGCGGTCGCGGGCTGGCGCGGGCGCGAGGTCAGCAGAGGGGGAGAGCGTGGCCTTCCGTGCTACCGGCCAGCCGCGGCCGGCTCGCCGGCCGACTGCGCTTGCCCGCTGGCCACGGCATCTCATCCCGGGCGTGATAACGCTGGTGGCGCTGATCGTCGCCGTCTGCATCATCGCCGGGGTGTGGACCGACCTGCTGTGGTTCCGCTCGGTGGGACATAGCCAGACCTTCGACGTGACTTACGGGACAAAGTGGGCGCTGTTCGCAGCCGCCGCGGTGTTCATGATGGCGGTCGTCGGCGTCAACGTCTGGCTGGCCTACCGGATGCGGCCGGCCAGCCCGGCCGGGGAGGGGACGCGATCGCAGGCGATGGAGGCCTATCGCCAGGTGATCGACCCGCACCGGCGGCTCGTGCTGGCAGCGGTGCTGGGCTTCATCGGCCTGATCTCGGGGCTCGGCGCGGCCGGCAGCTGGCGGACCTGGCTGCTATTCGCCAACCGGACCTCGTTCGGGCAGACCGATCCCCAGTTTCACCTGGACATCTCCTTCTTCGTGTTCGACTACCCGTTCCTGCGGCTGGTGCTGTCCTACC
Source organism: Streptosporangiaceae bacterium (assembly GCA_036510065.1). GTDB lineage: Bacteria > Actinomycetota > Actinomycetes > Streptosporangiales > Streptosporangiaceae > DASUBV01. The sequence goes on from DATCEO010000166.1 coordinate 99,284, forward strand.
TGTTCGCGGCCGTGCTGCTGGCGGTGCTGGCGGCCGTCGCGGTGCACTACCTGTACGGCGGCCTCCGGCCGCAGCTGCGCGGCCAGCGAGCCACCGCTGCCGCCCGCGCGCAGCTGTTCGTGCTGGCGGGCACCTTCGTCCTGCTGAAGGCGGTGGCGTACTGGGTGGACCGGTACGGCATCGACTTCTCCCAGCGCGGGGTCGTGCAGACCGGCGCCTCCTACACCGACGTCAACGCCATCTTGCCGGCCAAGACGGTGCTGGCCGTGATCGCGCTGATCTGCGCCGCCCTGTTCCTCATCGGCGCGGCCCGGCGCGGCTCGCTGCTGCCGGCGGCCGGCTTCGGCCTGCTGGTGCTGTCGGCCATCCTGCTCGGCGGGGTGTACCCGGCGATCATCCAGCAGTTCGTGGTCAAGCCGAATGAGCTGACCAAGGAAAGCCCCTTCCTGGCCAAGGAGATCGCCGGCACCCGCGCGGCCTACAAGGTCAGCGACACCAAGGTGGTCCAGTATCCGGGGCTCTCGGTGCAGCCGCCCGCGCAGCTCGCCAGGGAGGCAGGCGCGCTGCCGGACCTGCGGCTGACCGATCCCGGCGTGGTGTCACCGACGTTCCAGCAGCTGCACCAGGTGAAGAGCTACTACCAGTTCGCCCCGGTGCTCGACCTCGACCGGTACCCGCAGCCAGGCAGCACGGTCCCGGTCGACATGGTCGTCGGCGTCCGCTCGATGAGCGGCCCGCCGCCCGGCCAGGACAACTGGTACAACACCCACCTCGTCTACACCCACGGCTACGGGGTCGTCGCGGCCACCGCGGGCTCGGTGCAGCCAGACGGCAACCCGTCGTTCACCGACAGCGCCATCCCCGAGCCGCCCAGCGGGGCACTGGGGGAATTCCAGCCGCGGGTCTACTTCGGCGAGCAGGAGACGGGCTACGTCATCGCCGGCGGCCGGGGCCAGCACGAGCTCGACTACCCGAACGCCAGCCGCGGCGGCCAGCAGGACAACACCTACCACGGCACCGGCGGGGTGCCGGTCGGCTCGGTCCTCAGCCGGCTGCTGTACGCGGTCAAGTTCCGCCAGCTCAACATCGCCCTGTCGGGGGCCATCAACAGCCGGTCACGGATCATGTACGTGCGCGACCCGCTGGTCCGGGTGGCCAAGGTGGCGCCCTTCCTGACCCTGGACGGGGACTCCTACCCGATCGTCGCGGACCGGAAGCTCTACTGGGTGGTGGACGGCTATACGACCTCCGCTGACTACCCCTACGCCGCCCGGCTCGGGCTGCAGCAGTCCACCGCGGACACCTACGCGCCCGGCGGCGCGGTGGCCGGCCCGGGCGGTGAGGTGAACTACATCCGCAACTCGGTGAAGGCGCTGGTCAACGCCTACACCGGGCAGGTCACTCTCTACCGGTGGGACGCCGCGGACCCGATCCTGCGTTCCTGGGAGAAGGCGTTCCCCGGCCTGATCCAGCCGAAGGGCCAGATCCCGCCGGCGATCATGGCGCACCTGCGGTACCCGGGAGCGCTGTTCGCGCTGCAGCGCCAGATCCTCAGCCAGTTTCACGAGACGAGCGCGCCGGCCTTCTACGCCGGCCAGGACTTCTGGTCGGTGCCCGTCGACCCGGCGACCGGGTCGCAGCAGCGGCTGAGCCAGCCGCCCTACTACCTGACCATGACCATGCCGGGTCAGTCAGTCCCCGAGTTTTCCGTGGTCACATCGTTTACTCAGCGATACCGGACCAATATGGCGGCGTTCATGACGGTGAACAGCAGCCCGTCCAGCGCTGGCTACGGGAAGATCGAGATCCTGCAGCTGCCGCAAGGCAGCACCACGGCAGGCCCCCAGCAGGTCAGCAATAACTTCCAGTCGGACCCGACCGCGTCCATCGAGCTCACCCAGCTGCGCCGGGGCGGCTCGAAGGTGACCCTGGGCAACATGATCACGCTGCCGCTGGGCGGCAGCCTGCTGTATACCCAGCCCGTCTACGTCGCCGCGGACGCGAGCGGCAGCGCGGGCTCCTATCCGGCGCTGGAGCGCGTGTTCGCCTACTACGACGGCCGGGTCGGCTACTCCGCGACGCTGCCGGGCGCGCTGGCCCAGGCGCTAGGGGCCAGTTCCGGCCAGTCGCCGGCCGGCCAGCAGGGCACCCTGCAGCAGGACCTGCAGCTGGCGCAGCTGTACTACAACCGCGCGAAGGCAGCGCTGCGCAATCTCGACTTCGCCACCTTCGGCGCCGACCTGGCCAGGATGAACGCGGTGCTCAGCCAGGCGCAGAAGCTGGCCGGCGTCCCGGCCGCCGGGATCAGCGGCGTGGCGCCGTCCGCCGGGCCGTCGGGCTCGCCGTCACCCAGCGCCTCGCCGGCCCGCTCGCCCTGAGTAAGCGGCCGCGCCAGCGCCCGAATCAAGGACTGATCTGGTAACGGCGCCGCTGGGAAGCCGCCAGGCGGCCGCTGCAGGGCCAGACGGCGGACGCCCTGTTACGGCCAGGTTTCCAAGCCTGGCTGGCCTGGCTGGGCGGGCGCGGGGACGTCGCCAAGGGCGTACGCTCGGATCTGACGGGAGGAGACATCCCCCTGCCTGGACCCCATATCGCGGCAGTCCTGTGGTCTGAGAAGGCCCGTGGTTTAAGAAGGACTGTGGTCTGAGAAGGCCCGTGGTGTGAGAAGGCCCGTGGTGTGAGAAGGACTGACGCGGAAGGAGCCGGACTGGTCGTGGCGCCTCGTGTTCTCCTTGACGCGACTGCGGTCCCCGCGGACCGCGGTGCGCACGGCCGGTACGTGGACGGCCTGGTAAGCGCCCTCGGAGCAGCGGGGGCCGACCTGGCCGTCGCCTGCCAGCGAGCTGACGAGGAACGGTACGGACGGCTCGTGCCCGGGGCCCAGATCGTGGCCGCCCCGCCGGCCATCGCGCACCGGCCCGCCCGGCTGGCCTGGGAGCAGAGCGGCCTGCCGCTGGTCGCGCAGCAGGTGAACGCGGACGTCATTCACTCGCCGCACTACTCGATGCCGCTGCGGCCGGGCGTGCCGACGGTCGTCACCGTGCACGACCTGACGTTCTTTACGGAGCCGGACGCGCACAGCCCGCTGACCGCGACGTTCTACAAGACGGCCATCCGCACGTCGGGGCGCCGGGCCACCCGCCTGATCGTGCCGTCCAAGGCCACCCGGGACGAGCTCGTGCGGGTCGTCGGCACCGATCCGACCAGCATCGACGTGGCCTACCACGGCGTGGACCACGACCTGTTCCGCCGCCCGGACTCCCAGAAGCTGCTGTCGGTCGGCAGCCGGCTCGGCCTGCACGGGCAGTCCTACGTGGCCTACCTCGGGACGCTGGAGCCGCGCAAGAACGTGCCCGCGCTGATCGCCGGGTGGGCCGCGGCGGTCAACGACCTGAGCGAGCCGCCGGCCCTGGTTCTGGCGGGCGGCAGCGGCTGGAGCGACGAGGTCGACGAGGCTGTCGCCGCCGTGCCCGCGCACCTGCGCCTGGTGCGTCCGGGCTACCTGCACTTCACCGACCTGCCCGGCTATTTCGGCGGCGCCCTGGTGGTGGCGTTCCCCAGCATCGGCGAGGGGTTCGGCCTGCCGGTGCTGGAGGCGATGGCCTGCGGGGCTCCGGTGCTGACCACGCATCGCACGTCGCTGCCCGAGGTGGGCGGGGACGCGGTGGCCTACACCGAGCCGGAGGTTGGCGCCATCGGGACCGCGCTGCGGTCGCTGCTGGAAGACGGCGAGCGCCGCGCCGCCCTCGGCCAGGCCGGGTACGACCGGGCCCGCGAGTTCACCTGGGCGGCCTCGGCGGAAGCCCACATGGTCAGCTACGAGCGTGCGGTCGCGCAGGGACGCGAGTAGCCTCACCGCATGCAAAGCGATCCGGCGAGGGCGAGCCAGCCCGAGCAGCCCTTTCCCGTACCCAGCTCCGGACCCAGCCTGGCGTTCAGCCAGCGGCAGCCGCTGGAGGCGATCCTGCTGGTAGGCGGTCAGGGCACGCGGCTCCGGCCGCTGACCGTGGACCGGCCCAAGCAGCTCGTGCCGTGTGCCGGCGTCCCGTTCCTGGCCCACCAGCTAGCCCGGGCGGCCGCCTGCGGCATCACCCGGGTGATCCTGGCCACCTGCTTCCGGGCTGAGCTGGTCGCCCGCGAGTTCGGGGACGGCTCGCGGTTCGGCCTCGAGCTTGACTATGTCGAGGAGGAGGTCCCGCTCGACACCGGCGGCGCGATCCGCAACGCGTCGTCCCGGCTGCGCGGCGGCCCGGATGACCCGGTGGTGGTGCTCAACGGCGACCTGCTGTCGGGCCATGACCTGTCGGCCCAGCTGGACATGCACGAGAAGGCCGAGGCCGCGGTCACCCTGCACCTGGTCGAGGTGGCCGATCCGGCGCGGTTCGGCTGCGTGCCCGCCGATCCCGACGGGCGGGTCACCGGGTTCCTGGAGAAGACTCCGCATCCGGTGACCAACCGGATCAACGCCGGCTGCTATGTGTTCCGCCGCCGGTTCATCGACCAGATCCCGGCCGGCATCCGGGTCTCGGTCGAGCGCCGGACCTTCCCGGAGCTGATCGCCGCGGGTGAGGTCGTCATGGGGTACATCGACACCTCGTACTGGCTCGACGTCGGTACGCCCGAGGCGTTCGTGCAGGGCTCCCGGGACCTGGTGCTCGGCGTCCTGCCGTCATCGGCGCTGCCGGGGCCGTACGGCCCGGCCTTGCTGCTCCCCGGCGCCCGGGTGGCACCCGGCGCCGCGATCACCGGCGGCAGCGTGATCGGCGCGGGCTCCGTGATCGAGGCCGGCGCTCGGGTCGACGGCGCGATCGTCATGGACGGCGCGCAGATCGCGGCGGACGCCCTGATCAGCGCCAGTATCGTCGGCAGGGGCGCGCGGATCGGCACGGGGGTGGTGCTGGACGGCGCCGTCATCGGCGATGCCGCGCACATCGCGGCCGGCAATGAGCTCCGGGGCGGAGCGCGGGTCTGGCCGGGGGTAGAGCTCAGCCCGACGGCGGTCCGCTTCTCGACCGACGCCTGACCGGGGCGGCGAGCGGCATGACGCCATGACGGTGACGGCGGTGATCCCGGCGGACGGACTCCGCCGGGACTGGCTGGCGCCGTTCCCGCTGGACATCAGGCTGGTCCTGGGCGTGCACCGCCGGGGCGGGGGTGATCCGGCTTTCCGCATCGATGCCGGGGGCGCGATCTGGCGCACCTCGCTGACTCCGGCCGGCCCGGCCACGCTCCGGGTCACCGGGCGCCCGGCGGAGCCCGGCCCGGCGGGCGTTCCCCGGCCCCTCAGCGATCCCGGCCCCCCGAGCGATCCCGGCCCCCCGAGCACCGCCGCTCGCCGGGCGACCCGGGTGAGCGCCCGCGCCTGGGGCCCGGGCGCGGACTGGCTGCTGGCGGCGCTGCCGGATCTGCTGGGCGGCAGCGACGAGCCGGCGGGCTTCGTGCCCGCGCACCCGCTGCTGCGCAGCATGGTGGCGCGGCATCCGGGAGCCCGGATCGGCCGGTCGGGCCGGGTCCTCGAGGCGCTGGTGCCGGCCGTCCTGGAGCAGAAGGTGGTGGGGCTGGAGGCGTTCCGCGCCTGGCGGCTCCTGCTGCGCCGGTTCGGCCTGCCGGCGCCTGGTCCGGCCCCGGCGGGCCTGGTCGTCTGCCCGCCTGCGGCCACCTGGGCGGCTATCCCATCCTGGGAATGGCACCGGGCCGGGGTGGAGGGCGTGCGCGCGGCGACGATCGCCGGCGCCGCGCGGGTCGCCGGGCGGCTGGAGCAGATCCTGACGCTGCCCGCGGCCGAGGCCGACCGCCGGCTGCGATCGCTGCCCGGCATCGGCCCGTGGACGTCGGCCGAGGTGCGCCAGCGGGCCTGCGGCGACGCGGATGCGGTGAGCGTGGGCGACTACAACCTGCCCGGCGCCGTGGGCTGGGCCCTGGCCGGCCGCGTCGTCGATGACGCCGGGATGCTGGAGCTCCTGGCGCCCTACCCCGGTCACCGGCACCGGGCGGCCCGGCTCGTCGAGCTCAGCGGCATCCGGCCGCCCCGCCGCGGCCACCGGATGGCCGTCCGCGACTACCGGTCGATCTGAAGCCGCGCGGGCGGCGCGCAGGGCGGCGGGGGCCGCCACCTAGGCTTGAGGGATGAGCGTCGATGCGCCAACCCCTGCCGCCCCCGATCCCGGCCCCCGCCCCGTCAGCCCGGCCGAGCCGGCGGCCCCCGACAATGCCATGCGCCGCGTCCTGGCCCGGGCCAGGGACGGCAAGACGCTCGACCGCGACGAGGCGACGATCCTGCTGCAGGCCCGCGGCCCGGCGCTGAGCGACCTGCTCAGTCATGCCGGCCGGGTCCGCGACGCGGGCCTGGCGGCGGCGGGCCGGCCCGGCATCATCACCTACTCCCGCAAGGTGTTCATCCCGGTGACCCGGCTGTGCCGGGACCGCTGCGCTTACTGCACGTTCGTGACCGTGCCCGGGCGGCTGGACAGCCCCTACCTGTCACCCGACGAGATCATCGCGATCGCCCGGGACGGTGCCGCGCTCGGGTGCAAGGAAGCGCTGTTTACCCTCGGCGACCGCCCCGAGGACCGCTGGCACCAGGCCCGGGAATGGCTGGACGCCCGCGGTTACGACGACACGCTCTCGTATGTCCGGGCCATGGCCATCCGGGTGCTGGAGGAGACCGGGCTGCTGCCGCACCTCAATCCGGGCGTGCTGAGCTGGCAGGATTTCCAGCGGCTCAAGCCGGTCGCCCCGTCGATGGGGATGATGCTGGAGACGACGGCGCAGCGGCTGTTCACGGAGAAGGGCGGCCCGCATTTCGGCAGCCCGGACAAGGACCCGAAGGTCCGGCTGCGGGTCCTGGAAGACGCCGGCCGCAGCAGCGTCCCTTTCACCACCGGCATCCTGATCGGCATCGGCGAGACGCTGGCGGAGCGCGCTGACTCCATCTTCGCCATCCGCCAGGTCGCCCGCGAGTACGGCGGCGTGCAGGAAGTGATCGTGCAGAACTTCCGGGCCAAGCCGGACACCCGGATGCGCGCCGCCCCGGACGCCGAGCTGGACGACCTGGCCGCCACCATCGCGGTCACCCGGCTGGTGCTCGGGCCGTCGGCCCGGATCCAGGCGCCGCCGAACCTGATCGGCGAGGAGTACCAGCTGATCCTCGACGCCGGCATCGATGACTGGGGCGGGGTGTCGCCCCTTACCCCCGACCACGTCAACCCCGAGCGGCCCTGGCCGCAGATCGACGACCTGGCCCAGCGCACTCTGGCCGGCGGCTTCGAGCTGCGCGAGCGGCTCACGATCTACCCCGGTTACCAGCGCGAGCCGTGGCTCGACCCCCGGCTGGCCGCTCACGTGGCCGCGCTGGCCGACCCGGCGACAGGGCTGGCCGCGCCGGACGCGATGCCCCGGGGCCTGCCCTGGCAGGAGCCGGACGGCGGCTGGGGCGAGTCAGCGGGCCGGACCGACCTGCACGTCACGATCGACACCACCGGGCGGACTAAGGACCGCCGGGACGACTTCACCGAGGTCTACGGGGACTGGGACGAGGTCCGCGGCCGCATGGCCCCGGCCGCCGCCGCGCGCACGCCTGGCACGGTCCCGCCCGGCACGCTCCCGCCCGCCACGGGGGCACCGGTCAGGCTCCGGTCGGAGGTGGCGGCGGCGCTGCGAACCGCCGAGCGCGATCCCGCCGGGATCACCGACGCCGAGGCGCTGGCCCTGCTGGACGCCGACGGCCCGGAACTGGAGGCGCTGGCCGGCCTGGCGGACGGGCTGCGCCGGGACGCGGCCGGGGACGACGTCACCTTCGTGGTCACCCGCAACATCAACTTCACCAACGTCTGCTACACCGGCTGCCGGTTCTGCGCGTTCGCGCAGCGCCGCACGGACGCCGATGCCTACACGCTGTCGCTGTCCCAGGTGGCCGACCGGGCCCAGGAGGCGTGGGACGCCGGTGCCACCGAGGTCTGCATGCAGGGCGGCATCCACCCCGACCTGCCGGGAACCGCGTACTTCGATCTCGCCGCCGAGGTCAAGCGGCGCTGCCCCGATCTGCACGTGCACGCGTTCTCGCCCATGGAGGTGATGAACGGGGCCTCCCGGACCGGCCTGCCCGTCCGGGAGTGGCTGGTGCGGGCCCGGGAGGCGGGCCTGGACTCGATGCCGGGCACCGCCGCGGAGATCCTCGACGATGACGTCCGCTGGGTGCTCACCAAGGGCAAGCTCCCGGCCGCCGCCTGGATCGAGGTCATGACGACCGCGCACGAGCTGGGCATCCCGACCACCTCGACGATGATGTACGGGCACGTGGACACGCCCGCGCACTGGGTCGGCCACCTGCGGGTGATCCGCGGCATTCAGGAGCGCACCGGCGGCTTCACCGAGTTCGTGCTGCTGCCCTTCGTGCACGCCAGCTCGCCGATCTACCTCGCCGGCCTGGCCCGGCCCGGGCCGACCCGGCGGGAGAACCGGGCCGTGCATGCCCTGTCCCGGCTGCTGCTGCACGGTGCGATCAGCAACATCCAGTGCTCCTGGGTGAAGCTGGGCGAGGACGCCTGCCGCGACGTCCTGCGCGGCGGCGTGAACGACCTGGGCGGCACCCTGATGGAGGAGACCATCAGCCGGATGGCCGGCTCGGAGAATGGCTCCTACAAGACGATCAGCGACCTGCAGGCCCTGGTCGCCCCGACCGGCCGCGTGCTGCGGCAGCGCACCACCGGCTATGGCACCCCGGCGGCGGAGCGGATCGCCGCGGCCGCGGCCAGCGACGGGGTCTGCGCGGCGGTTCGCGGGCCCAGGACGCCGCTGCGGCTCGTCGAGGCCTAACGCGGAGCTGGCTCCGGAGCGGACCTGAACGTCGCCCAGACCACCTTGCCCGGCTGGCCCGGTGCCGGGCAGGAGCCCCACTGGTCGCTGAGCGAGGCGATGACATGCAGCCCGCGGCCGCTCTCCTCCAGCCAGGCCGGCTCCCGCGGGACCGGTGCCTGCTCGCTGGGGTCGGCCACCGCGCACATGACGCTGGTGGCCCAGTGCAGCAGCCCGAGCCGGATGGGCCGGTCCGGAGGATCGGCCGCCAGCGGCAGGGCATGCCGGACGGCGTTGGTCAGCAGCTCGGACACGACCACCGCCACGTCAGCCTCGCGATCGGCGACGCCCCACCGCTGCATGGTCGTGGTCGCGAATTTCCTGGCGGCGCAGATCGAGCCCGGCTCGGTGCCTGGCGTGCGCATCGCGACCCGGGGGAGCCACGTCCAGCCCAGGGTGGCCGTGCTGGGCAGGAGCGGCCCGCTCCCGGTCGCCTGGGCGGCCATCTCGGCGGCACGCTGCAGCCAGCGCCAGCCAGCCATGCCCGATGCGGGACTGGCTAGCTGCTGAAGCGGGCGTGCTGTGGTCACGGTTATTGGGGGCCCCATCGCTACTGCGTAGTCTCGGCCATGTCGAATCCTGCCTCATGCACGAGCCTGCTGCAAGCGCACCTGCACGTGCATCGGTTCTGTTAGCCTGCTGTCCGCAACGCTCGTTTGTTCCGTGCAGCTGCACGTGCATTTGCCTCGTGCGTAAACTGTACCAGGCCAGGGAGAGAAGATGCAGGAAGCAAACGGTGCCCCCGCCGACCAGCTGGGCGTGACGCAGTGGCGCAAGAGCCAGGCCAGCAACCCCAGCGGCAATTGCGTCGAGCTGGCCGCGCTTCCGGGAGGCAATGTCGCGGTCCGGAATTCACGCCACCCGGCCGGCCCGGCGCTGGTCTACACCCGCGCTGAGCTGGCCGCGTTCGTTGCCGGTGTCCGCAACGGCGAGTTCGACGACCTGGCCTAGCAAGCAGCGATGGTTAGTCCCCGCCGATGTGATCGCGAGCTAGGACTTTTTGTGTATCTTGCGATAAGTCCGGCGCGGGACGATTGGGGCGCCGGATGGTATCGTGCACGATGCACCAGCGATTAGCCGGTCACGCTCGGCCGGCCAGCCGAATGGTGGGCCCAAATGGCACAGATCGGCGCAGCCCAGGCGGGTGACGCGGCCAGCGTGACGTCGGCCGGGCGCAAGGTGACGTGTGCTTTTGGGGGGGATGTGGGGCCATGGGGTCTCCACCAGTCGCTCCGGGAGCGGACATGAGCATGACTCAGCCTGGCGCTCAGTGGCCGGCTACCCCGGCTGCTGACCAGCCGCGGGGCGGCCCCACCGTGCTGCGGATGCTCCTGGGCATCCAGCTGCGCCGGCTCCGGGAGGCCAGCGGCCTGAGCCCGGAGCAGGCCGGCTACGAGATCCGGGCCTCCCGGTCGAAGATCAGCCGGGTCGAGCACGGCCGGGTGGGCTTCAAGGAGCGGGATGTATCGGACCTGCTCAGCCTGTACGGCGTTACCGACTCCGATGAGCGGCAGCGCATGCTCGCCCTGGCCCGGCAGGCGAACGACCATGGCTGGTGGGCCAAGTATGACGACATCATGCCGGACTGGTTCGAGTCCTATGTCGGCCTGGAGCAGGCCACTACCCTGATCAGGACCTACGAGCTGCAGTTCGTGCCCGGCCTGTTCCAGACCGATGGCTATGCCCGGGCCGTCACCATGCTCGGCCACCGGGCCGCGTCGGCGAGTGAGATCGAGCGCCGGGTCAGCCTGCGGATGCAGCGCCAGGAGTTGTTCGCGGCTGACGATTCACCGCGAATCTGGGCGGTGATCGACGAGTCCGCGCTGCGGCGCCCGGTCGGCGGTCGTGACGTGATGCGCGCTCAGTTGCGGCACCTCATGGCGGTGACCGAGTACCCCCGCGTCACCCTGCAGGTCATGCCCTTCAGCCGGGGCGGTCACCCCGCCGCCGGCGGCTCGTTTTCGATCCTGCGGTTCGCCGAGGCCGATCTTCCGGACATCGTCTATATCGAGCAGCTCACGAGCGCGCTTTACCTGGAACGGCGCGATGAGGTGGATAACTACATGGAGGTCATGAACCGCCTCAGCGCCGAGGCGGAGACGCCCGCCGATTCGGCCGGCCTCCTGCAGAAGATCATCAGGTCCCTCTAAGCCGGTAATACCAGCCCGTCAGGCCGTCAGAGGGTCAGCAGGAAATCGCCCGGGTCACGCTCGGGCCGGGACGGCGGCGGCGCGGCCGGGTGGCCGACTCCGACGGCGCCCATCGGCTCCCAGCTGTCCGGCAGGCCCAGCGCGGCCGCGGCGACGGGCTGGCAGAACAGCGTGCTGGACACCCAGCAGGAGCCGAGCCCGTCCACGGCCAGGGCCACCAGCAGGTTCTGCACGGCGGCTCCCATCGCGACCAGGAACATCGACCGCTCGGCGCCGTTACGACGCTCGTCGGGGTAGGCGTGCGCGGCTTCGGTGACCAGGCACGGCACGATGATGAGTGGCGCCCGGCGCAGCGGCTCGCCGCGCCGGACCCGCCGGCCGATCTGTTCCGGAGTGAATCCGTCGCCGCGCAGATCCGCCTGCCAGGCCGCGAGCATCGCGTCCAGCAGGGTGGTCCGGGCCGCCGCGGATTCCAGGACGGCGAACCGCCACGGGGTGGAGTGATGCGGTGCCGGGGCGGTCACCGCGGCGGCGATGGCCCGGCGCACGGCCGCGGGATCTACCGGCTCGCCGGTGAACTCCCGCACGGTCCGGCGCTCCGCCAGCACGTCGGCGGCCCCCAGCCGGAACATGTCCTCGGCCGCGGGCCGGATGAGCGCGGCCGCGCCCGGGCCGTCCGCGGCGGTCACGAGCTCGGCCAGGCCGCGCGCGATCGCGACCGGGATCTGGCTGGTCTTGCCCTTGACCAGGTCGGCCGCCGCGGCGATCTCGTCGGCCACGGCCGCGATGGTCACCTCGAGCGGATTGCCGAAGGTGTCAGCCTGGCCGCGATGATCGCGTAGTGGCAGCAGCCCGGCCGCGCCGATCGCGGTGTCGGTCTGCCCGGTCCGCCAGGCCCGGCCCAGCGTGTCGCTGATGATCAGGCCGACCCTGATGCCGCTGCGCGCCGCGATGGCCTGCCGGAGCCTGCGGGCCGAGTCGTCGGGATCCGCCGGCAGCAGGACCACCGTGCCGGGGGCCGTGTTGGAGGTGTCCACTCCCGCCGCCGCGAGGACCAGGCCATGCCGGGTCGTGACGATCCGGGTCTGGCCACGTCGTGCGACGGTCCGGACGGCCTCGGCGTCGATCGCGGCCTCCCGGTCGCCCGTTACCACCCGGCCCTCCGCCTTGCTCACGATCTTGGAGGTGACCACCAGGATGTCGCCGTCGCGCAGGTCGGGCGCCGCGCTGGTGATGAGCGCGGCCAGGTCAGCGCCGGCCTCGATCTCCGGCAGCCCGGTCACCGGCAGGACGCTCAGCTGGCCGGCCCCGTGCTGGCCGGCCCCGTGCTGGCCGGGCCCGTGCCGGCCGTCTAGGGCCTGGCCGCTCATCGGGCGGCCCCCGGCCGGGAGAGCTCTCCGGCGAGCTCCAGCGCCGCGCGGGCCATCTCCGCGGAGGCCGCCAGGTCGGTCATGTAGAGCGGGAGGGACCGCACCGCGATGCCGGCCAGCTCGGGGGCGTCGGCCGCTGCCTTGTCCCGCTCGTCGACCAGCCAGCCGTCGATCAGGCCCGGGCCGTAATGCGCGGCCACGGCCGCCGCCGTCGTCGGCACGCCGATCGCCGTCAGGCAGGCATCGGCCATGCCGTGCACCGGCGCGTCGCCGATGATCGGGGACACCCCGACCACGGTCTTGCCGCTGACGGCCCGGGCGATCCCCGGCACCGCCAGGATCGTGCCGATGCTGACCACCGGGTTGGAGGGCGGGAACAGCACGCAGTCGGCCGCCTCGATCGCCGCCAGGACCCCCGGCGCCGGGCTGGCCTGCGCCGCGCCAGTGGCCAGGATCTGCTGGGCCGGAACAGCCGCGTGCAGCCGCACCCACCATTCCTGGAAGTGCACGGCGCGGGGCCCGGCGCCCTCGTCGATGACTACGTGCGTCTCGATCCGGTCATCGGACATCGGGAGCAGGATGATGCCGGGCTGCCACCGCTCGCAGAGCCGCCGGGTCACCTCCGACAGCGTGGCGCCCGCGCTCAGCATGGCCGTGCGGGTGATGTGCGTGGCGATGTCCCGGTCGCCGAGGCTGAACCAGTCGGGTCCGGCCCCGTAGGCGGCCAGCTCGGGCAGGACGGTGAAGGTCTCATCGGCCCGTCCCCATCCGCGCTCGGGGCTGATGCCGCCGCCCAGGGTGTACATGACGGTATCGAGATCCGGGCTGACGTGCAGGCCGAACAAGACGATGTCGTCGCCGGTGTTGCCGACGACCGTGATCTCGGCGTCCGGGGCCGCGGCCTTCAGGCCGCGCAGGAAGCGGGCGGCACCTACGCCGCCTGCCAGAACGGTGATGCGCATCCTGGAAGTCTCGCAACCCGGGGGCGGCCCGGCGCCGCTTGCCCCCGGCTCAAGTTCGCTCGAGCACCGCCTGGTGCCGCCCGCGCCGGTGGCCGGCCGGTGCGGCGCTCGGCCCTGGCGCCCTCCGGACATGCCGGGAGTCTGCCTCCTTGGGCGGCGGAACCGGGCGCCGCGGCGGCGCTACCCGCGGAAAAACTGCGCCGGACTTTCTCCTCATCCGTGCGCAACAGGGTGGCCATTATCACGTATCCCGCTTGACGCGAGCCAAGACACGCGCGTGTAATTTCAGTTGTGTAATTCGCGCGGGCCGGGGCACGGCAGCGGGACAACGGGGTTATTGATCGGGCAGGAGGTGCGCTGTGGCAGACATCATCGTCTCGCTGGTGCACGAGGGGTTTGACATCGGCGCCGATGATGCGCAGGAGGTCGGCTGGCAGGACCGCGCGCTGTGCGCGCAGACCGACCCAGAGGCGTTCTTCCCGGAGAAGGGCGGCTCGACGAGAGAGGCCAAGCGGGTGTGCCGCAGCTGCGACGTCCGGGCGGAGTGCCTGGAATACGCGCTGGAGCACGACGAGCGGTTCGGCATCTGGGGCGGGCTGTCCGAGCGCGAGCGGCGCCGGCTCAAAAGGCAGGCGGTCTAGCCGGCCGGGGGCTGCCGGGCAGACTCAGCCGGGAGCTGCCGTCCGGCCGGGCGGTCGTCAGTACTGCGTCATCGCGCCTTCATCACCACGCTTCATCACACTGTCATGACCACACCGCTATAACGCCACGCTGTTGCCGGCCCCTGCCGTAACTGCCCAGCCATGACCGCGCGACGTCGCCGCCGGGTAGGGGCAGGCAGGCCCGGCCGCGGGTTGCCTGGTGTCTGCCCACCGGCCATTGCGTCTGCCCATCGGCGCCGGGCTGGTTCGCGTATTGTTCACGGGTACCGTGCCCGGGCAAGACCGCGCCAGCACCCCCGGCGCGCTTGCCAGCGAACCTGGAAGCAGCAAGCGGACCCCCTTGGCGCCCAACGATACTTATCCGCAGCATGTCGTCACCGCGGTCATCGTCGCTCACGACGGTGCCAGCTGGCTGCCGCATGTCATCGACGCGCTGCTGGGCCAGACCCGGCCCGTGCAGCGGGTCGTGGCCGTGGATACCGGCAGCCGGGATCGCAGCGGCTCGGTGCTCGCCGCCAAGCTCGGCCAGAGCGTGGTCTTCGGCATGGACCGGACAACTGGTTACGGTGCCGCGCTCGCCAAGGCACTGCAGCACAAGGCGGCTAACGCCAACGTGCCCGGCCCTGGCCGCGCTGCCCGCTCCGATCGCGACCGCGACGAGCGCGTGGAGTGGATCTGGCTGCTGCACGACGACTGCGAGCCGGCCTCCGACGCGCTTGAGCAGTTGCTGCGCGGCGCGGCCGAGACGCCCAAGGCGGCCGTGCTCGGGCCCAAGGTGATGGACTGGTCGGACCGGGACGTGATCCTCGAGGCCGGCCTGACCATCGACACGGTGGGCCGCCGGATCACCGGGATCGAGCCCCGCGAGGTCGATCAGGGCCAGCACGACGGGGACCGGGACACCCTGGCCGTGGGCAGCGCGGGCATGCTGGTGCGGCGCGACGTGTGGGACCTGATCCACGGGTTTGACACGAGCATGGGCCTGTACCGCGAGGACATCGACTTCTGCTGGCGAGTGCACGCCGCCGGCTACCGGGTTCGCGTGGTGACCGACGCGGTCGTGTTCCACCTGCAGGCCGTGTCCCGGCGGCGGCGCGCGGTGTCGGTGGGGCGGCGGTCCCGGCTGCTGGACCGGCGGAACGCGCTGCTGACCCTGGCCGGCAACCTTCCGACCGGCCCGATGCTCAGGTCGATGGCCGGCAACGTGATGGTGTCGATCCTGCGCGCGCTGTTCTTCCTGGTTGCCAAGCGCGTGTCGGCGGCGGTGGATGAGATGGCCGCGGTCGCCTCGGTGCTCGGTCACCCGCTGCGGCTGCGGCGCGTGCGGCGCATGCGGGCCCGCGGCCGCCGGGCCGCCTACGGGCGGCTGCGCGCTGACCTGCCGCCGGGGCGGTCCTTCCGCCGGGTCGCCGAGTTCGCCGCGGCCATGGCCGGGTCAGCGCAGCAGGACACGGCCGGCTCGCATCATGCCACCGAGGACCCAGCCGACGATGACTTCCTGCTGGTGGACAGCGGGATTGCCCAGCGCATCCTGACCAGTCCAGGGGTCCTGCTCTTCCTCGGCCTGATGATCGTGACCGCCGTCGCCGAGCGGGCGGTGCTCGGCGCGGGCACCCTGGGCGGCGGCGCCCTGCTTCCGGCCACCAGCGGCGCCTCCGGCCTGTGGCGGGAATACCTGCAGGGCTTCCATCCGACCGGTATCGGCTCACCGAGCGCCGCGCCGCCCTACCTGGCGATCGTGGCGATCCTGGCCACCATCGCGGTCGGCAAGGCGTGGCTGGCCGTAGACGTGATCTTGCTCGGCAGTGTCCCGATCGCGGGCATGGCCGCCTTCCTCGCCCTGCGCCGAGTCACTGCCTCCGTGCCGGTCCGGGTCTGGGCCGCGGCTACCTACGCGCTGATCCCGGTCGCCACCGGGGCCATCTCGGCCGGCCGCCTGGGCACGGCCGCCGCCTTCGCGCTGATCCCGCTCATCGGGCTGCTGGCCGGCCGCGTGTTCAGCCAGCCGCCCCGGATCGCTCGCCGGGCGGCCTGGGCCACGGGACTCGCGCTCGCGTTCGGCACCGCGTTCGTGCCCCTGCTGTGGCCGATCGCGCTGGTGGCCGCCGCGGCGGCCGCGCTGGGGCTGCGCAAGGTCCGCCCGGGCGTGCTGCGCAATCTCGCGATCGTCGTGATCGTTCCGCCCTTCCTGCTGATCCCGTGGACCTTCGAGCTGGCCGCGCATCCCTCGATGCTGCTCCTGGAGGCCGGGGCCCGGCAGCCCGGGCTCGCCAGCTCCCGGCTGCCCACCCGCGCGCTGATGCTGCTCAGCCCGGGCGGACCGGGCCTGCCCCCGTTCTGGGTGACGGCGGGCCTGGCCCTGGCCGCGCTCGTCGCCCTGGTGGCCGCCCGGCGCCGGATCCTGGTGCTGTCCGGCTGGACCGTGGCCGTGCTCGGCCTGCTGGTCGCCGTCCTGGTCAGCCGGGTAGCCATCCGGCCCGCGGTCGGCGGCCCGGCCGTGGCTGTCTGGCCGGGCGCAGCCCTGGCCGTCGCGGCGGCTGGCCTGCTCCTGGCCGCGGCCGCGGGCGGTGATTCCCTGGGCCGCCTGCTCTCCGGCGGGCGCAGCGGCCTGCGGCGGCTGGCCAGCACGCGCGGCCTGGCGGTTGTCGTGCTGGCCCTGGCGGCGTGCTCGGTGCCCGTCCTGGCCGCCGGATCCTGGCTGCTGCATGGCGTCAGCGGACCGATCGGCCCGGCCAGCGGCCAGATCGTCCCCGCGCTGGTCTCGGTGTCGGGGGCGAACGGCGATCAGCCGCGCACGCTGGTCCTGAGCTCGGCTGGCCAGCATGTCTCTTACCTGCTGCTGCGCGGGAGCGGCCCGGCGCTCGGGGACGGCGACCTGACGCCGGTGCCGGCCGCCGAGCGTGCTCTGAGCACGGCGGTGGCCTCGCTCGTGGCCCCGGCCGGCGGGCAGGCCGCCAACCAGGGGCTGATTCTCAGCCGGTTCGACATCGGCTTCGTGCTGATGCGCGCGCCCGTCAACCAGGATCTGGCTCGCACCCTCAACGGCATTAACGGCCTGCGCGCGGTCAGCATGACGCCCTCGTTCGATCTCTGGCGGCTGGCCAGCCTGCCTGCGCGGGTCAGCGTGGTGGAGCCGAACGGGACCGTGGTCCCGGTGCCGTCCGGCCAGGTCGGGACGTCCGGGGCGGCGGCTCCCCCGGCCGGCGGGATCCTGACCGTGGCCGACCCGGCCGGCGGCTGGCACGCGACGCTCGACGGCCGCCAGCTGCAGGCGGTGCCCTCGCCCGCGGGCAGCTGGGCGCAGGCATTCCGGCTGCCCAGCGGCGGCGGGAGGCTCGACATCGGCCGCAGCCAGCTGGGCCGAGACGCAAGCCTGGCGGTGGAGCTGCTCGCCGTCCTGGTGGTCGCCGCGCTGGCGCTGCCAGGGAGCCGGACGGCCGCCGAGGCTCAGGCAGCCACCGGTGCTACGGCCGCGGCAGGCAACACGGAGGACAGCGCGCTAGCGGACGGTGCCGCCCCGGAGGCTGGGGCTGACACTGGGGGAGCTGGCGCTGGCGGAGCTGGTACGGGCGGGACCGGAGAGCCGGCGGGCGCCGGGGGGCTCCCCGCACGGGGCGGCGACCGGCCCGGCGGGCAGGGCCGGTCCCGAGGCCGCGGGCTTGGCCGCCGAGGCCGGCGTCCCGGCCAGGACGAGACGGTACCGTCCGGGCCACAGCGCCGGCGGGCCGGCGCGGGCCAGGGATCGCACCGCGCACCAGACGACTCGGCTCCCGACGCGCCGGACTCGGCCAGCCCGGTTCCAGTCGGCGCGGGCGCTGCGGGCGCGAGCGCTGCCGGCGCGGGCGCTGCCGGCGCGGGCGCGGTCGGCCTGAGCGCTGCCGGAGCGGCGGCTGCTGGCCTGGGTGCTGCCAGCCTGGGTGCTGCCAGCGCGGATGCGGCCGACCTGGGCGGCGCGGCGGCCGGCAGCCGGCGGCCCGCCGGGTCGCGGGCAGCCTGGCCAGCCGATGAGCCCGGTAGCCGGCTTGCCGGGGACGTGCCACGGCCGGGTGGCCGGCCCGACCCCACCGCGGCCGGTCGCGCGGGCTTCGACCGCCGGGGCAGCGACGACCCGCCCCCGCTCTATGGCGAGCCGGCCTCCGAGCACCCGGTGCCCGCCGGGGCCGCGTATGGCGCTCCCGTGGGCAGCGCCATCTCCGACGCCACTCCGCGTGGCAGCGGTGCTTACGACAGTCCTGCTTACGACAGTCCTGCCTACGACCGTGCTCCGTACGGCAGTCCTTCATCTGACAACGGCGCCCACGAGCGCGGCGCCACTGACAGTGGCGCGTACGGCCGCGGCGCGAGCGACGGTGGCGCGTACGGCGGCCCGAATGTCGGGGGCGCGCACGGCGGCCCCAACGATGGCGGGGCGTTCGGCGGCAGCGCGAACGACAGCGGCACCTACGGTCGCGGCGCGAACAGCGGCAGCACGTACGGCGCCGACGCGGTCGGCGGCCCGGGTCCCGGCGGTTCCGGGTATGACCGGCCTGCGCGGGACCTCGCCGACTTCACCGAGCGCGGGACCGGCGGTCGCGGGTGGGACGGGTCCGGAATAGACGATGCCGGGACGGACCGGGCCGCGGCGGACCGGGCCGCTTCCGGCCGGGCTGCCCCCCCGGTCCGGTCGCCAACGGGCGCCTGGCCGTATCCGGATGACTCCAGCCTTCCCGGCGGGGCCCACCGGGGGCAGCCCGAGACGCGGTCGCCGGCACCAGGCGACAGCCGGCCGGGGACTGGCCGGCCGCAGGCACCGCAGCGCGCCGCGGCCAGCTGGGAGGAGGCTGCCCGGCCGCGCCGGCCGCAGCCCGAGCCCTCCGGCCCGGAGCCAGTCCGCCGCGATCCCGGCCGCCCGGGCCAGGTCAGCCGCGATCTTGCCGGCCAGGACCTGAGGTGGCAGGAGGCGCAGCAGCCGCCGGGCCTGCCGGCCACCTCTGGTGGCTGGCCGCGGCAGCAGTCGCAGCCGTCGTGGCCTGACAGTGAGCCGCCATCGTCGTGGCCGGCCAGTGAGCCGTCCGCGTCATGGCCCGCCAGCGAGCAGCGGACGTCGTGGCGGTCCGGTGACGAGCCAGGGTCGTGGCGGTCCGGTGAGCAGCCGGCCCCCTGGCCCGCGGCCGGGCAGCCTGCGGCCGGCCAGGCCGCGCCTCGGCCGGCCGCGGAGCCGCCGCCCCGGTGGTCCGCCGACGGGCCGCCATCCGCCTGGCGTGGTGCCCATCCCGGCGGCTCCCCGCCTGCGGACGGCCCGGACTGGCAGGAGAGTCAGCCGGAGTGGGCCGGTGCGGGTGACGCGCTGGAGCCGCTGCCGTCGGCAGGGCTGCCTTACGGGACGCTTGCGCCCGAACCAGACGACGAGCGGTCCCGCCGGCGGTGGCCCGCGCCCGAGCGCGATGAGCCGGATGACAGGGATGCCTGGTGATCCGCCTGCCAGGGGGCGCCCGCGGGCGGCTGCTGTCAGTCGCGGCTGTCGCGGCCGGGCTGGCCGCCGTATACGGGGCGGGGGCCGTCAGTCATCCCACCACGCTCGGTAGCCGCGCTTCGCTGAGCAGCACGTCCAGGGCCGCCGTGTCCTCGGCGATCCGGGCGTGCCCGGCACCGGGCTCGGCCGGGGCCACCGCGGGCAGCGTCGTGTCCGCCGCGGTACCTGCCGCGGCTGGCCAGGGCAGTGCCGTGGTTGCGCGGCTATCGGGGGCTGGCAACGCGACGGCCGGAGCCGTGGTGCGCACCATCACGACGCCTAACGTGCTCAATTCGTCGGCCGTCTCCGCCGTTCCAGTCCCCCGGGTCAAGACGGCGGGCACGAAGGCACCGCGGAGCGGGACCGCTAGCGGCGGTACTAACGGCGGCAGTACTAACGGCGCCAGCAGCGGCGGCAGTACCAGCGGCGCGCTGACCACCGCGCCCGGCCAGGGCGGCGTCATGGTCCAGGCCACGGGCGCGATGGCGCAGGGGCTCGAGGTTGAGCAGGCCGACCCGGGCGGCCTGGTCACCGGGCAGTGCCCGGCGCCCGGCACCGACTTCTGGTTTGTGGGGCCGGGCGCGGATACGACGGCCAACATCGAGCTCTACCTCATGAATACCGACGCCCAGTCCGCCGACGTCCAGGTCAGCGCGCTGACCGATAGCGGCCCGCTGCTGGGCAGCTCGGACACGGGAATCGTCGTTCCGCCGCATGCCATGGTCGTCCAGTCGCTGGGCAAGTACCTGGGCACCTCGCGGGTGATGGCGCTGCACGTCAGCACCAGCATCGGCCAGGTGGCAGTCGCGGTCCGGGAAGCCAAGGGCGCGACCGCCGCCGGCGGCTGGCTGCCCGCCGCGCAGCAGCCGGCAGTGAGCCTGGTCATCCCCGGCCTGCCAGGCACCGCCGGCTCGCGTCAGCTTTACATCGTCGTGCCGGGCAACGGCAACGCCCAGATCAAGGTCACCGCCGTCACGGCCAAGGGCTCCTACCAGCCCACCGGGGGAAGCGGCATCGACCTGCCCGGCGACTCGGCCGTAGCCGTCCAGCTGCCGTCCCTGTCCGGCGTGGCAGCGGCGATCCGGGTCTCCTCCACCGTCCCGGTGACGGCCGCCGTCATGCTGCCGGGCGGGGCCACCGGTGCGCCCGGGGCCATCAGCGCCGCCGCGGCGCCCGTGAGCGAGCAGGGTCTCGCCGCGGCCAACCCGGCGGGGCCGGCCGGCTCCGCGGAGCTGGTTATCTCCGCGCCCGGCGCGGCCGCCACCGTGCGCATCGTGACTGCGACCTCCAAGATCTCCTTCTCCGGGCAGAGCGCCACGACCGTCAACGTGGCCGCTGGTCACACGATCGTGACGCCGGTCAGGCCGCCGCCGGGCGGTAAGTCCGCCAGCTTCGCCGTAGAAGTGACGCCGGCCTCCGGCTCCGGACCCGTCTACATCGGCCGGGTCATCAGCTCCGGCGGGACCGTCCGCTCCATCATGCCGCTCACCAGCGCCCTGACCTGGGTCTCGCTGCCAGCGACCCAGGACTCGCTGACAGCCGCGGGGACCAGGCACTAGGTTCCCCCTGGCCAGTCCGGGCGGGCGCCGCGGGCAGCAGGGCGGCGGCCGGGACCGGCCTACTCGTCGCCTGGATAGCCGGGGTCGACAATCTGCGGATCCAGGCCGAGCAGGAGGGCGAACTCCTCGACCACGACGTCGAGCACGAGCTCACCCAGCTCGTCGTCCCCGTCGGCGCGCGCCATCAGCGGACGGCGGTAGAGCACGATGCGCGCGGGCCGGGCCGGGTGCTCGGGGCTGCCAACGTCCGCGGACCCCGGCTCCAGCCGCGCCAGCGGCACTGGCTCCGGGTCGTCACTGGCCAGGTCGGCAGGCGGGATCTCCTCCACCGCGAACTCCACGCCAGACAGCTCGGCCTCCCACCGCGGCTCCAGCTGGGACACCGCCAGCAGCACCAGGTCGTCGAAGCGCTCGCTGCGGCTGCGGTAGAGCGGGACCTCCATCGGTACCAGCAATCCGCGCAGGCCACGGCCGTGCCTGTCGCGTCGCCGGATCGCCGGAGCGGGGCGATTCTCACCTTTGCCGTCCTGCACGGTAACCGAGCGTATCCCACAGACTTTTGTCTCTCTCGGAGACACGATCGTGCAGAGTGCCCCGGGTGGTGGCATTACCGCCTGCCGGTCGATACCGTCAGCCGTTGTGAGCGACGTACGCGAGCCCGGCCGCCGGGTCCTCAGTTGAGTACTCGCCGCTGCTCGCGGCCAGCCTGCAAGCAGGTGGCGCTGTTCACGCTGACCTACGTCTACCGTGACTCCACGGCCGTCCTCGGGCCCCTCGCCGCCTACGTCGAACCGCACTGCTATGACCTGTGCGCCAGCCATGCCGACCGGCTGACCGTGCCGCGCGGCTGGGACGTGGTCCGGCTGCCGGGACCCGGGCCCGCCGCGGCCGAGGCCGCCGACGACCTGGAAGCGCTCGCCAACGCCGTGCGCGAGGCGACCACCCCGCGCACGCCGGCCGAGCCAGTCGGCCAGGGAGTCGAAATCGGCCGCCGCGGCCACCTGCGCGTGCTGCGGTCCGCCCCGCCCGAGACCGGGCGGCGCGGCTAGCCCAGCGGCCAGGCAACGGCCAGCGGGCCGGCCGGACGAACCGCCGCGGCCCTGGCCGGCCGGTAGGCTCTGTCACCTGCAGCGCGGCAGCGGCCGCGACGATGGCGCGAAAGGCAGGCCACGTGGCCGATTACGCGAAGATCTTCAAGGCCTATGACATCCGCGGCGTGGTTCCGGACGAGCTCGACGAGGACGTCACCGAGGCCATCGGAGCCGCCTTCGTCCGGCTGACCGGAGTCCCGGCCATCGTCACCGCGCACGACATGCGGACGTCGTCGCCGCCGCTCGCCGCCGCGTTCGGCCGGGGCGCGGCGGCGCAGGGCGCGGACGTGATCTCGGCCGGGCTCGGCTCGACCGACCTGCTCTACTACGCCAGCGGCAGCCTGGACCTACCGGGCGCCATGATCACCGCCAGCCACAACCCGGCCCGGTACAACGGGATCAAGCTCTGCCGCGCGGGCGCCCGCCCGGTCGGCGCCGAGACCGGGCTGGTCGAGCTGCAGGAGATGGTCGCGGCGGGAGTGCCCGCTCACGATGGCCCGCCCGGTCACATCACGGAGCGCGACCTGCTGTCCGGGTACGCGGAGCACCTGCGGACCCTGGTGAACCTGTCCGGTATCCGGCCGCTCAAGGTCGCGGTCGACGCCGGGAACGGCATGGCCGGCTACACGGTCCCGCGCGTTTTTGCGGGGCTGCCGATCGAGCTGGAGCCGCTCTACTTCGAGCTGGACGGGAACTTCCCGCACCATGAGGCGAACCCTATCGACCCGCGGAACATGGCGGATCTGCAGCAGCTCGTCATCAAGAGCGGTGCGGACCTCGGGCTGGCCTTCGATGGCGACGCCGACCGCTGCTTCGTGGTCGACGAGCGCGGCGAGATCGTCTCGCCGTCAGCCCTCACCGCGCTGATCGCCGTCCGGGAGCTGGCGCGAGAGCCGGGGGCGACGATCATCCACAACCTGATCACCTCCCGCGCCGTGCCCGAGATTGTCACCGAGCACGGCGGCATCCCCGTCCGGACCAGGGTGGGCCACTCGTTTATCAAGGCGAAGATGGCGGAGTCGGGGGCCATCTTCGGCGGCGAGCACTCGGGCCACTTCTACTTCCGCGACTTCTGGTTCGCCGACTCGGGGATGCTCGCCGCCCTGCACGTGCTGGCGGCGGTCGGCTCGGCCGGCGTGCCGCTGTCGCAGCTGCTGGCGCAGTACGCCCGGTACGAGGCCACAGGTGAGATCAACAGCGAGGTCAGCGACCAGGCGGCCGTGGCCGGGGCCATCAGGACCGCCTTCGCCGGGCGGCCGGGCGTCAGCACCGATGATCTAGACGGGCTAACGGTCTCCGGCCCGGACTGGTGGTTTAACGTGCGGCCGTCCAACACCGAGCCGCTGCTGCGGCTGAACGTGGAGGCGGCCGATGCCGGCACCCTGGCGGACGTACGCGACGAGGTCCTGCGTATCGTGCACGGTGACTAGCGACCGAGCCGCGCAGAGGTTCGGTCGGCGGCTGCGCCGATCGCGGCGCACGGAACACGCATGCAGGAGGTCCCGTGCAGATCGACGAATGGCTGCTTGACATCCTGGCCTGCCCGAAATGCCATGCGCCGTTGCGGGCCGACGGGGCCGCGAGTGAGCTGGTCTGCACGGGAGCCGACTGCGGCCTGGCCTACCCGGTCCGCGACGGCATCCCCGTCCTGCTGATTGACGAGGCCCGCGACCCGGCCGCGGGAAACGGGCAGGAGTGAGCGCGGATTACCGCTGAGCGGACGCCTCCCGCCGCCGGAGCCGGTGGCGGGAGGCGAGCGGTTATCGCCGCCCTGGCCGCGAACCTGGGCATCGCCGCGACGAAGTTCGCGGCCTTCTTCCTCACCGGGTCCGCCTCGCTGCTGGCCGAGTCGGCGCATTCGGTGGCCGACTCGGGCAACCAGGCGCTGCTGCTGCTCGGCCGGCGCCGTGCCCTGCGGGAGGAGACCGAGGAGCATCAGTTCGGCTTCGGGGCCGAGCGGTACTTCTACGCGTTCATCGTCGCCCTCGTCTTGTTCACCGCGGGCGCGCTGTTCTCGCTCTACGAGGGCATCGAGCGGATCCGGCACCCCGAGCAGGTGTCCTTGCCGGTCGTCGCGTTCGCGGTCCTGTTCATCGCCATCGCCCTGGAGAGCTTCTCGCTGCGCACGGCGGTCCGCGAGTCCAACAATTCCCGGGGCGCGGCCAGCTGGATGAGCTTCATCCGGCGGGCCAAGGCGCCCGAGCTGCCCGCAGTGCTGCTGGAGGACGTGGCCGCGCTGGCCGGGCTGATCTTCGCGCTGGCCGGGGTGGCGCTGGCGACGGCCACCGGCGACGGGCGCTGGGACGGGGCCGGCTCGATTGCGATCGGCGTGCTGCTGGGCTGCGTGGCGGCGGTCCTGGCGGTCGAGATGAAGAGCCTGCTGATCGGCGAGTCGGCCAGCGCGGACGCGGAGCGCAGGATCGTGGCGGCCATCATGGGCGGCCCCGAGGTGGACCGGGTTATTCACCTTCGCACCCTGCACGTCGGGCCGGACACCCTGCTGGTAGCCGCGAAGATCGCGGTGGCCGGCAGTGACTCGGCGGCCCGCATCGCCGCCGGCATCGACGCGGCCGAGCGCCGGGTGCGGGCGGCGGTCCCGATCGCCAAGCACATTTTCCTCGAGCCGGATCTCTATCAGCCGGCCCGTGACGACGACGCCGATCCCGCGGTCCGCGCCGCCCGCCGGTCGTGGCGGGGCGGGTCCGCCCTGTCCGCGCTCCGCTCCCGGCGCGGCGACGAGCCGCCTGATGCCCGGCGGGGCTAGCTCAGGGCGGCCACGGCCGGAGCGCGCCCGGGCTCGCCGTCTGCGGCCAGGGCCAGGTCCGGCCCGGCACCGGGCAGCTTGCGGATCACGTCCCCGGGGCGAATGGTCCCGGGCACGACGACCCTGGCATTCAGGCCGCGCAGTCGGAGCTCGCGGCCGGCGGGGGAGTTGACCAGCCGCAGGGCGTCGAGGCCGAACCGGGCGGCGAACTTGGCACAGCCCCGGTGCGGCTGGACGGTGACCTCGATCACCGCCGACCCCAGGGCGAGCCGGGTGCCGGGCGGCAGGTTTGCGGTGCTGAGATCCAGGTCGACGTAGAGCTGATCGCCGGCCAGCTGGCGCCGCGCGGGGTCGGCGGCCACGAGCAGGGCCGCGCGGGCGTTCATGACGTTCAGCTGCATGTCCGGATGTGACGACCCGTCGGCGGTGCGGGTGCTGCCGCGCTGCCGCCAGGTGTCGCCGACCAGTCCGTCCCGCAGGTCGAGCAGGCCCTCGGCGAGCACCTCACGCTCATTGATGGCGGGCCGGCGCACGATCAGCTTGAGCGTGCCGCCATCGCGCGGCGAATCCCGGACGTCGTCGAGGCCGGATTCCAGCGCGGCGGTGCTCAGATGCTCCACGCTGCCATGATGTCGCCGCCGCGGCGGCGCGTCCAGGAATTTACCGGGCCGCGGCGAGCGCGGCGGCCAGCTCCGCGTTGCGCCCCGCGTAGCCGGTCCAGGCCGCCGGCGTGACGGCCAGGTGCGGCGCGGCACGCGACCTGGTGCAGCTGCGCTGCGACCAGTGGCAGAGCCGCCCGCCGCGAACGCTGAACCGCACGAGCACCTCGCCGCACCAGCCGCACGCGTCGAAGTCGTCCGCCTCCAGCGTCGTGACTCGCTGCGGGCAGGTCACCCAGTCCAGGGCCTGGATCTCGTCCTGGATCCGCCCGGCGAGCTCGAAGGCGAGCGCCTGCGCGGCGCGGTCGCGAGCTAGCTCCAGTCCGGCGCGCGCCCGGCCGACGGCCTCCGGCTGGCGTTCCAGAACCGCGGTGACGCCGCGGATGAGCTGCTCACGGTCGGCCCCGGTGACGCCGCGCGCTCGGGCCATGTCGAGCTGGCCGCCGCCCAGCCGGGTGCCGGCGTAGGCCAGCGGCAGAATCCGGTGCAGGGCCGAGACGGCCTGCCGCGCCCGCAGGCCACCTAGGTAAGGGCCGAAGTACCGCCAGTGATCAGCCGGCCGCCTGAGGTGCTCGACGGTCAGCCGGGGGGCCACCGGGCGCTGGTCCAGGCGGATATAGACGAGGCTTTCCTGGCCGCCCGGCGTCCGGTTCCACGGGGGGAGCGCGCCCTCGAGCAGGTTGCGCTCCAGCCAGGCCGCCTCGTGCAGCGAGTCGCAGGTGACCGCCTCGATGCGGGCGATCCGGGCCACCATCGGGGCCAGATGGGCGCGCTCGCGCAGATCCGACCAGTACGAGGCGACGCGGCTGCGCAGGGCGGTAGCCCGGCCGATGTAAAGGACGCGGCCGCGGGCGTCCCGGAAGCGGTAGACGCCAAGTGCACCGGGAAGGCGCGCGATCGCCGCGGGCGCGCTCGGACCCATCAGGCCGAGGCTGGCAGCGGGACTGCGGGCACGCGACAATTATGCGCCCGGCCGCCTGTGCCCGGCCCTTCGCGCCCGCGTGCCCTGGCTCACCAGCTGCCAGCGAGCCGATCCGGGGCACCCGGAGGTGACCAGCTGGCGTCGTCCTGCCGGCGCCGGACCTGGACCAGGCCGTGCCGGCCGTCGGTGCGCCAGGGCTGGCCGCCGGATTCGAGCCTGGCGACGACGGCCGGGTTCAGGCCGGTGACCATGTCGGACTTGAGCGTGCGGAGGACCGCGACGCTGCCGGGAAAGTAGGCCGTGACGCTGGCGAACGGCGTCGTCGCGGGCCAGGCCCGGTCGCCGGCCAGCCGCCGGTAGTTGAGGTCGCCCTTGAGGATGGTCAGCGATGCCTGCCGGAACCGGTCCGCGAGGTCGGCGGGCATGCGGTGATAGGACCACGGCGCGCAGTAGAAGTCGTGGGTGCCCAGGGTGAGCTGCCCCGTCCGCAGGGCGGCCGCCAGGCGGCCGCCGGTTCGCTCCGCAGTGCCGGTGCCGGTGGCTAGCCGGCGCAGGCAGGCCAGGACGTCCGCCGTGGTGGCGTCGGACACGTAGTACGGGCTGGGCTTCACGTGCAGGGCGATCGACCCGGCCTGCCCGGTGCGCAGGAGATGGTCGATCAGCACGAGATCGGCCAGCATCTCGCGGCCCGCATTGTCGGCGACCAGGACGACCCGGGCGTCCGGCCCGAGCGCGGACCAGAGGTCGGAGCTGTCGTCCGCCACCAGCCCGGCCGACTCCAGTTCGGCGGATCCCGGTGCGCTGCCGATGCGGAAGCCCAGGTCCGCCCGGTTGCCCCAGAGCGAAGCCAGGAGCTTGGCCTGCCCCTGCTCCCGGACGGGGAGCCGGTCCACGGCGTCGAGGGCGGCCAGGTCGGGCTCCAGCGCCGGGTCCCGCAGCTCGGCGTCCTTCAGGTACGCGAACGGGTCGATCCCCTGCCAGGCGCCGGGCGCGAAGAAGCCCACCGCGTCGAGCAGGCGCCGGTAGAAGTACGACTCCGACCACAGGAACGGCGCGTCCAGCCACGGCGTCCCGCAGTAGTCCGCACCCCAGGTGGACCAGGTCCCCTGGTCGCGGGCACCCGGTCCGAGCGGGGCGATGAGGCCCCCGGCGATCTCGTCCAGCAGGCCGTCCAGTGCCCGGCGCTGCGCCGGCCCGTAGGGATGCGCGTCCTTGATCTGGCCTACCAGCCTGGGTGTCCGCTCCCGCCAGACGCGCCAGGCAAACCCGTGCGGATCGTTGTTCAGCAGGACCGGTGGCAGCCCGGATGAGCTCTCCTGCTGGTCAGCTGTCACGCGATTACCTCCGCTCCCCGAGCTTTCCATGATCGTGAAGCCTTTTGTGGGCCCCCGCCCACAAAAGGCTTCATGATCATGGCCGGTACCGCTCTGGTGGCCGCTGCTGGTCCATTCGCAGCAGCCGTTGCGCCCGCTCCTGCTCGAAGTCCAGCGCGCGAGCGGGTGGTGCCTGGATCCGCCCGATCCGGCGGCCGAGCTCAGCGACCTCGGATCGGACGCGCGGGTCGGCGAGCACCCGGATCCCGAAGGCCAGCGCCGCCGGACTGATGTCATAGCGGCGCTCGATCGACAGGCCGAGCGCCGCCGCCGCCAGGTCGGCGTCGGTGAACTGCCGGTGCGCGGCGCCCGGCCCCGCGGCCCCGCGCCTCGGTCCGGCGGCTCCGCGCGCCGCCCCAGGCCCGCCGCCCCCCGGCCCGCCGTCCCCCGGCCCGCCGTCCCCCGGCCCGCCGCGGCGGCCACTCGCCCGCCGCGCCCCGCCCCGGCTGCCGGAGCGCCGCTGATGCATCAGCGGAAGCAGCCCGAGCGACTCCCGATACCGGAGCATTCGGGGCGAAGTACCCAGCGCCTGCGCCGCTTCCGTGATCCGCATGCCCGAATCTAACATTCTCTTGTCAAGAACGCCCCATCCAGGGTGCGCGGAGGGGGCGCCGTCCCGTACGGTCGATGGTGTCCGCGCGAGTTCCGGCCTTGCCGCCGGCCCCCGCCGCGACCCGGAGCCCCGCGCCGGAGCCCCGCGCCCAGCCCTGTGCCCGAGCCCTGTGCCCGGGCTCGAGGCGCCAAGCCCCGAGCACCCGAAGCACGCCGCCGTTCACTCCTGAGGAGCGCATATGTCCGCTGAAGCTGTCCCGTTCAAGGTCGCTGATCTGTCCCTGGCCGATTTCGGCCGCCGGGAGATCCGGCTGGCCGAGCACGAGATGCCCGGCCTCATGGCCGTCCGGGCGGAATGGGCGGACGAGCGGCCGCTGACCGGGGCCCGGATCACCGGGTCCCTGCACATGACCGTGCAGACGGCCGTCCTCATCGAGACCCTGGCCGCCTTGGGCGCGCAGGTCCGCTGGGCCTCCTGCAACATCTTCTCCACCCAGGACCACGCCGCGGCCGCCGTGGCCGTGGGACCGGACGGGACCGCGGACAACCCCAAGGGCATCCCCGTGTTCGCCTGGAAGGGCGAGTCCATGGAGGAGTACTGGTGGTGCGCCGAGCAGGCCCTCACCTGGCCCGGCGAGCCGGGGCCGAACATGCTGCTGGACGACGGCGGTGACGCCACCTTGCTGGTCCACAAGGGCGCCGAGTACGAGGCCGCCGGAGCGGTACCCGCCCCGGCCGATGACGACTCCGAGGAGTGGCAGGTCATCCTGGACGTCCTGGCCCGCTCGCTGAAGGAGGCGCCCGGCAAGTGGACGGCCGCCGCGGCCGAGATCAAGGGCGTCACCGAGGAGACCACCACCGGGGTGCACCGGCTGTACGAGATGGCCAACGCCGGAATGCTCCGCTTCCCGGCCATCAACGTGAACGACTCGGTCACCAAGTCCAAGTTCGACAACAAGTACGGCTGCCGCCACTCGCTCATCGACGGGATCAACCGCGCCACCGACGTGCTGATCGGCGGCAAGGTCGCCGTGGTCTGCGGTTACGGCGATGTCGGCAAGGGCTGCGCCGAGTCGCTGCGCGGCCAGGGCGCCCGGGTGATCGTGACCGAGATCGACCCGATCTGCGCGCTGCAGGCGGCCATGGACGGTTACCAGGTGGCCCGGCTCGAGGACGTGGTGGCGACCGCGGACATCTTCGTCAGCGCGACGGGGAACTTCCACATCATCACGGCCGAGCACATGAGCCAGATGAAGCACCAGGCCATCGTGGGCAACATCGGCCACTTCGACAACGAGATCGACATGGCCGGGCTGACCCGGCTGCCGGGCGTCCGGCGGATCAACATCAAGCCGCAGGTCGACGAGTGGACGTTCCCCGACGGCCACGGCGTGATCATCCTGTCCGAGGGCCGGCTGCTGAACCTCGGCAACGCCACCGGCCATCCCAGCTTCGTCATGTCCAACAGCTTCACCAACCAGGTCATCGCCCAGGTGGAGCTGTTCACCAAGACGGCCGACTACCCGCTGGGCGTGCATGTCCTGCCCAAGCACCTAGACGAGAAGGTGGCCCGCCTGCACCTCGACGCGCTCGGCGTCCGGCTGACCGCCCTGACCAAGGAGCAGGCCGCTTACCTCGGCGTCCCGGTCGATGGCCCGTTCAAGTCCGATCACTACCGCTACTGAGCCAGCTGTGTCCGACGTGCTCGATCCCGGGCTGGCCATCGCCGGCCGGCCCAGGATCGAGTGGGCGCGGCGGGCTATGCCGGTGCTGCGGCTGCTGACCGACGCCGTCGCCGGCCAGCAGCCGTTCAGCGGGCTTACGGTAGCGGCGTGCCTGAACGTCACGGCCGAGACGGCCGGGCTGGTCCGGCTGGTGACGGCCGGCGGCGGCCGGGTCCGGCTCGCGGCGTCCAACCCGCTGTCCACCCAGGACGACATCGCCGCCGCCCTGGCGGCCGAGCCCGGTGTCAGCGTCTACGCCCGGTCCGGCGCCGACCGCGGCACCTACTACGAGCACCTGCACCGGGCCCTGGACGAGGGCCCGGACCTGGTCATCGACGACGGCGGTGACCTCACCAACACGCTGCACGAGGAGCGGCCGGAACTGCTGGCCCGGGTGCGCGGCGGGTGCGAGTCCACCGCCAGCGGCGTGGCGCGGCTGCGCCGGATGGCCGCCGCCGGCTCGCTGGCCTTCCCGGTCGTGGCGGCCGACGCCTCGGCGACCCGGCGGATGATCGATCACCAGTACGGGACCGGCCAGTCCGTCATCGACGGCGTGATCCGGGCTACGAACACGCTGCTGGCCGGCAAGACCGTGGTGGTCGCGGGCTTCGGGCCCTGCGGCAGCGGCATCGCCGAGCGGGCCCGCGGACTCGGCTCGCAGGTCATCGTGACTGAGGTCGACCCCGTTCGCGCCCTGGCGGCGGTCATGCAGGGCTACCGGGTCCTGCCCATGGCCGCGGCGGCGCCCGCGGGCGAGCTGTTCATCACGGCCACCGGGTCGCGGGACGTCATCGGGCGCGCGCACCTGGAGGCCATGCGCGACGGGGCCATCCTGGCCAACGCGGGCCACTTCGACGTGGAGATCGACGTCCGCGAGCTGGACCGGCTGGCCGTCGAGGTCAACCCGGCGGTGCGGCCGCAGGCCGACGAGTACGTGCTGCCCGACGGCCGCCGGCTGATCCTGCTGGCCGAGGGCCGGGTGGTCAACCTGGTCGCGGCCGAGGGCAACCCGGCCGCGGTCATGGACGTGTCCTTCGGCGTCCAGGGACTGGCGCTGGCCTGGCTGGCCAGCGGGGAGGCCCGGCCGCCCGCCGGCGTGCACGAGGTCCCCGCGGCGATCGACACCCAGGTGGCCGGCCTGACCCTGGCCGCGCTCGGCACCGAGGTCGACACGCTGACGCCCGCCCAGCAGCAGTACCTGGATTCCTGGCGCCAGGGCAGCTAGCCGGCGCGGCGCCGGCGAGATTGCGAGGTTCCGGGGGTATGGGACGCTGTGACCCATGAAGCGCGAGGAAGCGGCACCGCCGATGCTGCCGGGGCTGCGAGATCCCAGTAACCGGGTCAGCCGGCGGGCCGTCGGGTACTGGACCGCACGGGCGGCAGCCGACGGGCTCGGCCTGCTGGCCGCGGAGCTCGCCCTGGCGATCGGCACCGGGCTGCGCCTGGGCTGGTGGATCGCGCTGGCCCTGACCCTGGTGGCGGCGGCCGCCTACGTGCTGATCATGCCGCGCTGGCGGTACCGGGTGCACCGCTGGGAAGTCACCGGCGAGGCGGTCTACACCCGGACCGGCTGGCTCTCGGTGCACTGGCGCATCGCGCCGATCAGCCGGATCCAGACCATCGACAGCCATCGCTGGTTCGGTGAGCGGCTTTTCGGCCTGGCCAACGTCACGGCCACCACGGCCTCGGCGGCCGGGCCGGTGCACATCCGCGGGCTCGACCGGGCGACGGCCGACCACCTGCTCGACCAGCTGACGGCCGCCACCGGCCAGG
Organism: Streptosporangiaceae bacterium; assembly: GCA_036510065.1. GTDB lineage: Bacteria > Actinomycetota > Actinomycetes > Streptosporangiales > Streptosporangiaceae > DASUBV01. The sequence goes on from DATCEO010000166.1 coordinate 131,189, forward strand.
TGCCCGGCGACGCTACGTGAACGCGGTCCTGGAGGACCCGCAGGCCGGCTGGCGGTGGCTGAGCCCGCGCAGCCTCATCGTCCGACCCGTCACCGACCTCATCCGGCTGCTGCCGGTGCTGGTCGGCGTGCTGTTCTTCGGCTCGTCGCGCGGCTCGGGCAGCTACTGGGGCTTCGCCTTCGCCGCGGTGGCCGTGGTGACCAGCATCGTGCGCTGGTGCACCACCCGCTACCGGATCACCGGCGAGCGCATCTACCTGCGCCGCGGCCTGCTGAACCAGAAAGTCCTGTCCGTGCCCCGGGACCGGATCCGCAGCGTCGACCTGTCCGCGCACGTCATCTACCGGCTCCTCGACCTGCGCAAGGTCATGGTCGGGACCGGCCGGAACGACCGCCGGGAAGGCGAGAGCCTGCACCTGGACGCACTCCGGCTGGCGGATGCCGAGGCGCTGCGCGCCATGCTGCTCACCGCCCCCGCTGTGGCCACCGCAACCGTCGCGGCCGCCGCCGGGGCCGGGGCGCCGGGCGGTCCCGGCGCGGCGGCCAGTCTCGGCGCCCCGGCGGAACAGGAACTGGCGCGGCTGGCGCCGAGCTGGGTCCGGTTCGCGCCGCTGACGCTCACCGGGCTGGTCATCGTCGGCGTCGTGATCGGCTCGGGCATGCAGCTCGTCGACGCCACCCGCATCAACGTCACCTCGATCGGCCCGGTGCACCGGCTGGCGCTGCGGTTCGGCACGCTGGCGCCCGCGCAGCAGGTGCTCGACGGGGCGCTCGCCGTCCTGGCCTGCCTGCTGCTGCTGTCGGTGGCCGGGTACGTCGCCCTGTTCTGGAACTTCCGGCTCGTCCGGCCGGGCGGCGACGTCCTGCGGGTCTCCCGCGGGCTGCTGTCCACCCGGACCACCACCATTGACACCCGCCGCCTGCGCGGGGCCGAGCTCAGCGAGCCGCTGCTGCTGCGGGCCGCCGGGGGCGCCCGCTGCCTGGCCATCACCACCGGCCTGCGAGTGGGCCGGGGTGCCGAGCACGGCGGCTCGCTGCTGCTGCCGCCGGCCCCGCGGGCGGTCGCCAGCAATGTCGCCGCTGCCGTCCTGAGCGTCCCGGTCGATTACCTCACCGGTGCTCTGGTCCGGCATGGGGCCGCGGCCCGGACACGCCGTTATATCCGGTCGGCCGGCGCCGTTGCCGGGCTGGCCGCGGTGCTCGCGGCGGCCTGGGCCACCGGGCACGCGCCGGCCTGGCCCTGGCAGGCGGCCCTGGCCACGCTGCCTCTGGCCGCGGCGCTGGCGGCTGACCGGTACCGGAGCCTGGGTCACCGGCTGGCCGGCGGCTGGCTGATCACCCGGACCGGCAGCCTGGTCCGGCGGCGCAGCGTCCTGTCGACCGACGGCATTATCGGCTGGCGGATCCACCAGAGCTGGTTCCAGCGCCGCCAGGGCCTGGTATCGCTGGCCGCCACGACCGCGGCCGGCCGTCAGCACTACGTGGCGCACGATATCCCGGCGGCCGTCGCGCTGGCGGTGGCCACGGCGGCGACCAGCGACCTGATGACCCCGTTCTTGAGTGATAACGCTCCCTCCTAGACGCAGCGGCCCGCCGGCCCGCCGATCAGGCCGGCGGGGCAAACCCGCCGTAGCTCGGGATGTCCCGGCTGCCCGCGTCCGGGTCCGGCCCGGTGCCGGGGCTCGGCGCGGCGCCGGTCTCGGCGGCGGGCCGGGCCGGGCCGTCGCCGGGGGCGGCCCACCCGTCCCCGCCGGGCAGCGGTGCGGCTGCCTGAGCGGGCGGCGGGACGGCTGGGTAACCGGGTGGCGCAGCCGCCGCGGCCCCCGGCTCGGGCTGCTGGCGAGCGAGCCGGGCCTGCTCGTGCTGCCGCCGGACGGCCAGCACCGCCGCCAGGTACGCGGCCGGCGGCGTTCCCGGCGGCGGGGGCGGGCTGACCTGCGTCACCACCGCCGAGGCGATCCGCAGTCCCAGGTCCTCGCGCGCGGCGGGCGTGAGCTCGTAGAACCGGCGCAGATAGCTGCCGGCCGCCTCGGCGCTCTGATCGGACAGCCGGGAAGTCTGGGCCACCTGCGCCCAGCCCAGCAGCGGCGGCGGCACCACGGCGAACACCGGCGGCAGTTCCGGGCGGCGCGGCGCCCGCTCCTGGATGACGTAGGTGCCGGCGAACATGTCGCCGAGCCGCTTCCCCTTGACCGACACGATCGAGAGAATCAGCCCGATCGGCGCTCCCAGCACGCTCCAGATCTCGACGGCGCCGGTGAGCGCCCGGACCAGCGCCTGGCGGAACCGGACCGGGCCGCCGTCATCGCTGATGACGCGCAGCCCGAAGACCATCTTGCCGGGCGTCTTGCCCCGGGTCAGCGTCTCGAAGATGGCGCTGTAGCCGACCACGATCACGACGTAGCAGCTCACGAAGATCCCGCCCATCGCGGCCGTGCTGAGGTGGCCTGCCGCCTGGCCGACCGCGATTATCGCGCCGATCAGCACCGCGATCTGGATGAGCAGGTCGATCAGCAGGGCCGCCATGCGGCTGGGAAAGCGGGCGCAGGGGACATCCAGGACCACCGCCTCGCCAGTCACTACCTCAGTCACCGGGTGCCTCCCGCCGGTCCGCGCCACCGGCGCGGTCCGGGGCCAAGGCTACCGAAGCCCGGCGGCGGGTTATCGCCGCTGGCGCCCGGGCCATGATGTACCGGTGACCACCGCCCGTGACGGCACCGCCCGCGACATCGCCCTGGACCTGATCGAGTTTGTCGACGCGTCGCCGTCCCCCTACCACGCCGTCGCGCAGGCCCTCGGCCGGCTGACCGGGGCCGGCTTCACCGAGGTTCCGCTGACTGGCGACTGGCCCTCGGGCGACGGGCGTTATGTCGCCGTGGACGGCGGTTCCCTGTTCGCCTGGGTCGTTCCGGCGGGCAGCGCGCCGCAGGCGCCGTTCCGGCTGCTGGGCGCGCACACTGATAGCCCGACGCTCCGGGTCAAGCCGCGCCCGGACACCGGCCGGGCCGGCGTGCGCCAGCTCGGCGTAGAGATCTACGGCGGGCCGCTGCTCAATTCCTGGCTCGACCGTGACCTCGGCCTGGCCGGCCGCGTCGTCCTGCGGACGCCGGGCGGCCTGCAGTCCCGGCTGGTGCGCGTGCACCGGCCCGTGCTGCGGGTGCCGCAGCTGGCGATTCACCTCGACCGCGACCTGAGCACCAACGGGCTGCGGCTGGACCCGCAGCAGCACCTGGCTCCGATCTGGTCACTCGGAGCCCCGGATCCGGGCGGGTTCACCCGCTTTCTCGCCGCGGAGCTGGCCGTCTCGCCGGGCGATGTGCTCAGCCACGACGTGGTCACCTACGACCTGGCCGGCGGCACCCTGGCCGGGGTCAGCGAGGAGTTCGTGAGCTCGGCCAGGCTGGACGACCTGGCCTGCGCGCACGCGGCCCTCACGGCGCTGGCGGCGCAGGCGGCGTCCCCGGCGGCGGGGCACGTCAGCGCGCTGGTGCTCTTCGACCATGAGGAGATCGGCAGCATGTCCGCGACCGGGGCACGGGGTGCCTGGCTGGGCCGGCAGCTGGAGCGCACGGTGCTGGCCCGCGGGGGGACGCGCGAGGACTTCCTGCGCGCGCTCGGGGAATCCCGCCACGTCTCGGCGGACATGACCCACGCCACGCATCCCAGCTATGTGGACAGGCACGAGCCGGAGCACCTGATCGTCCTCGGCGGCGGCCCGGTCGTGAAGGTCAGCGCGAATGTGCTCTATGGCACCGATGCCCTGACCCACGCCGCGTTCCTGCTCGCCGCCGAGCAGGCCGGGGTGCCGGTGCAGTACTTCGTCAACCGCAACGGCGTGCGCAGCGGGTCGACGATCGGGCCGATGGTGGCCGCGGGACTGGCCATACCGACCGTCGACGTGGGCAACCCGTCGCTGGCCATGCACTCGGCGCGGGAGCTCTGCGGCGCCGCCGACTCGCAGACGCTCATCGCGGCGCTCCGGGCCTTCCTGGCGCCTGCCTGACGAAGATCGGGGTGAGGCAGACCGGCAACTGGAGCTGGCCGCCCCGGGCTCGGAGCTCGCTGGTGCGGCCGAGCACGTCGGTCACGGTGGCGGCGGCCTCGGGCCACGGCCAGGTGATCAGGACCGGCGGCTCGTCTTCGCCGCCGGAATCGCCAGCCAGCTGCCCGCCTGCCACCAGTAGTGTGCTGGCGTGGACGTAGACGCGTTCGTCGCAGCCCACCAGGCCGAATGGGACCGTCTGGACCGCCTGGTGCGGCGTCGCCGCCGGCTGACCGGCGACGAGGTCGACGAGCTGGTCAGTACCTACCAGCGCGCCACGACGCACCTGTCGGAGCTGCGCAGCGCCGGGCATGACCCGGCGCTGACCGCCCGGCTGTCGACCCAGCTGGCCAGGGCGCGGGCGGCGATCAGCGGGGCGCATACCCCGGCCTGGCGCAGCGTCGGCGCCTTCGCGGTCGTCTCCTTCCCGGCCATGGCCTACCGGGTCCGCTGGTGGTGGCTGGGAACCGCCGTGGCATCACTGGCCCTCGCCCTGATATCCGGCTGGTGGATCGCCAGGTCACCGGCCGTGCAGGCCAGCCTGCTGTCCCGGTCGGCGGCAGCCAGCCTGGTCAATCATCAGTTCCGCGACTATTACTCCCAGTACGCCGCGTCGGCGTTCGCCTTCAGGGTGTGGACCAACAACGTCTGGGTGGCCGCCGAGGCGCTCATCTTCGGCGTGCTGCTTGGCCTGCCGACCCTGTTCGTCCTGCTGGACAACGCGCTGAACCTCGGGGTCGACGGCGGGCTGATGATCGGGCACGGCAAGGCCGCCGAGTTCTTCGGCCTCCTGCTGCCGCACGGGATGCTGGAACTGTCGGCCGTGTTCCTCGCCGCCGCGGCCGGGCTGCGGCTGGGCTGGGCCATCATCGACCCCGGCCCGAGGCCCCGGGGCCGCGCGCTGGCCGAGGAGGGCCGGGCGACGATCACCATTGCGCTGGGCATGATCGTCGTCCTGCTCGTCTCCGGGGTGATCGAGGCCTTCGTGACGCCCTCGCACCTGCCGACGTGGGGGCGCATCCTGATCGGGGCCTGCGCGGAGCTGGCGTTCCTCAGCTACGTGCTGATCCTCGGCCGCCGGGCCGCCGCGGCTGGCCTTTCCGCCGACATCGAGGAGGCACCGGACTTCGCGCCGGTCACCGGCTAGCGCCCTGGCCCAGCCGCGACGGGGCGGCTGCGTCAGAGCTGCCCGGCCGCCTTCAGGCGCAGGTAGGCGTCGGCGAGAGCAGGGGGCAGGCGGTCCGGCGGGGCGTCCACGATCTCCACCCCGCGGCGGCGCAGCCGGGCGGAGATCGCGGCCCGCCCGGCCTGGGCCCTGGCCGCCGCCCCGGCCTCGTAGACCGCCTGGGCGTCGCCCCGCCCGACGGCCATCTGCGCCACCGCCGGATCGGCGACCGCCCCGATCAGCAGCCGGTGCCGGGCGGCGAGCAATGCGATCCTGGGCAGCAGCCCCTCGCTGAGCGCGGCCGGGTTCAGGTCGGTGAGCAGCACCACCAGGCAGCGCTGCCGGGCGGTGGCCAGCACCGCGCTGGTCATCAGCCCGTAGTCCGGCTCGGTGAGCTCGGCGTCCAGCACGGCCATCGCCCCGGTGAGCGCGGCCAGCAGGCCGCCCCGGCCGGCGCCGATCACCCGGGCCCGGACCTGGCGGTCCACTGCGAGCAGGTCCACCCGGTCGCCGGCCCGCGAGGCCAGCGCCGCCAGCAGCAGCGCGGCGTCCATGGACGCGTCCAGCCGGGGTATGCCCGCCACCCGGCCGGCTGAGGTGCGGCCGGTGTCCAGGACGATGACGATCCGCCGGTCGCGCTCGGGCCGCCAGGTCGCTACCATCACCTCGGTCCGCCGGGCGGACGAGCGCCAGTCGATGGAGCGCACGTCATCGCCCACCACGTACTCGCGCAGCGAGTCAAACTCTGTGCCCTGGCCGCGCACCATGCTGCGGTGCTGGCCGTCGAGCAGCCGCAGCTGGGCCAGCTTCTCCGGGAGATGCCGGCGGCTGAGGAACGGCGGCAGGACCCGCACCGACCACGGTGCCCGCAGGTTCCCCTGCCGGCCGGCCAGCCGCAGCGGCCCGAGCGAGCGGACCGTCACCAGCCCGCCGGGCCGGTCACCCCGGCGCTCCGGCAGCAGCGTGGTGGTCAGGGTGACCTGGCCGCCGCCCGGGACGAAGACCCGCGACCGGCCGGGCCGCGCTCCCGCGCTCGGCGGCCAGGCGTCGCGCACCACCCCGCGCAGCGCCCGCCGGCCCGGGTTAGCGACGGTCAGCGTGACCGTGCCCTGCTGGCCCAGCAGAATCCTGGTGTCACCCGACCGGGCCGCGCGCAGCTGCCGGACGCCCGCGGCCAGGACGCAGTCCGCTGCGATCCCGAGCAGGATCAGGCCGTCGACCACCAGGAGTGCGGCGACGCTGCGGAAGGCCAGCGCGGCCAGGGTGCCGATCAGCGCCGCGACGGCCGCGCGCCCCGTCAGCGCCATCGCGTCCCGCTCACCTCGGCACCGGCACGGAGGCGAGCACGCCCTCCAGGACCCCGTCCGGGGTCGTCCCCTCCAGCTCCGCCTCGGGACGCAGCTGCAGCCGGTGCCGGAACGTCGGCCGGGCCAGGGTCTTGACGTCATCGGGCGTCACGTAGTCCCGGCCCGACAGCCACGCCCAGGCGCGGCTGGTGGCCAGCAGCGCCGTGGCGCCGCGCGGTGACACGCCGAGCTGCAGCGAGGCGGACTGCCTCGTGGCGCGGCAGATGTCGACGATGTAGCCGGTGATCTCGGCCGCGACGCGGACCTGGGCCACCGCCTGCCGGGCCGCGGCCAGGTCATCGGCTCCCGCGACCTGGCGCAGGCCCGCGGCCTGCAGGTCACGCGGGTCAAACCCGGCCGCATGACGGGTGAGAATCCCGATCTCGTCCGCGCGCTCAGGCAGCGCCACCGTGAGCTTAAGCAGGAACCTGTCCAGCTGGGCCTCGGGCAGCGGGTACGTGCCCTCGTACTCCACCGGGTTCTGGGTGGCCGCGACCAGGAACGGAACCGGCAGCGGCCGGGGCGTTCCCTCGACCGAGACTTGCCGCTCCTCCATGGCCTCCAGCAGCGCCGCCTGGGTCTTCGGCGGCGTCCGGTTGATCTCGTCGGCGAGCAGCAGGTTCGTGAAGACCGGTCCCTTCCGGAACTCGAACTGCGCCGTCCGCGCATCGTAGATCAGCGATCCGGTGACATCGCCGGGCATCAGGTCCGGCGTGAACTGCACCCGCTTGCTGTCCAGGCTCAGCGTCGCGGCCAGGGCCCGGACCAGCAGCGTCTTGGCCACCCCCGGCACCCCTTCCAGCAGCACGTGCCCCTGGCAGAGCAGGGCGATGACCAGCCCGCTCACCACCTGGTCCTGCCCGACCACGGCCTTGCCGACCTCGGCTCGCACCTCGCCCAGCGGCGCCCGCAGGTCGCGCCGAGCCGCCGCGCCACCTGCCGCCGCGCCGCCCGCTGCCGAGGCGCCCGCCGCTGAGCTACCTGCCGTCAGGCTGCCCGCCGCGCCGGCCGGATATTCGAGGTTCACTGCCTGCGTACCTCTTCCTCGAGGGCGTCCAGATCACTGGCCAGCCTGATGAGCGCCGTGTCGGTGCCGGGCGCCTGCCCATACAGCAGGTCCGCGACCCGGGCCTCGTCCAGTGTGGACCTGGCGGCCAGCGCCGCGGTCACGGCGGCGGGCGTAGCCGCCGGCGGCAGCCCGATCGCCGGGGTCAGCCGGGCCGCCGCGCCGGCCCGGAGCGCTGTGGCCACCCGGCCCCGGGCCCGCCGGGACTGGTACAGCCGCGCGTGGCCCTCGACCGTCTCCGACGCCCGGACCACCACCGGCAGCCGCTCGGTGACGAGCGGGCCAAGCCTGCGCGCCCGCCACAGTGCCGTCAGCAGCAAGGCCACGCCGAGCTGGATCGCCACCAGGTAGGCGGCGAGCGGCACCAGGCTGGCGAAGGACCGGGAGCCGCCCGCCGGCGCCACGCTGGACGGGAACGAGGGCACCAGCCAGACGACCTGGCCGCCGGCGCTCAGCAGGTTGATGGCCAGGGCCGCGTTGCCCTGCCGGGCCAGGTAGGCGTTGGTCAGCGGATCGCCCGAGCTCAGTACGGTGACCAGGTAACTCCCGGACCTGAGCTGGACCAGCGTGGCCAGCCCGCCCGTGCGGTAGCACCGCGCCGCCCCCGGCGTGCCCGGCCGGACCCGCAAGCCGAGGCCGCCCAGGTCGGCCGGGCCGGCCAGGGTGGCGGCGCGCAGCGTGCAGGCCGGCGGCAGCGGGCGGACGGGAGTGCTGGCGCCCTGCGTGACCCGAGGGGCCAGCGCGGCCAGCGCATCCGCGTCGGGCTCGGCGATCACGAGGCTGGCCGGCGTCCGTCCCAGAGCGTGCAGCTCGCCGGCGGTCAGCAGGTACGGGCTGGTGATCATGAGCGTCGTGCCCGGCCCGGCATCCGCGACCGCCGCCTCGACCGTAGTAACGGTCCGCACGCTATGGCCGCGTGCGGTCAGGATGTCGGCGAGGGCGTGGCTGCCGCCGGCCCCGGTGCCGTCCGGGCTGAGATAACCGGTCACGGCCGGCCCCGGCTGCAGCAGCGCGATGGCCGTCCCGGCCAGCAGCACGAAGACGATGATCGCGACCGGGACTCGCAACTGGCGCCACCGGTCTGCGGCCGTCGGGCCCGCCGCGCTGCTACCAGCTCCGGTATTACCCGGCTTAGCGCTGCCCGCGTGCCCCGCTGCGGTGCTGCTCGGAGCGGTGCTGCTTGGAGCGGTGCTGCCCGCCGCGGTCTGCGGGGCGGTCGGGCTCATGCCGGCGGTCCCGCCTCGGCCGCGCCGCCGCCCGGGACGCTCGCCGGGCTGGCTGCGGCGACGGATGGGGCCCGCGCCGCCGCCAGGCTCGTGTCCAGGTCCGCGACCCGCTGGTAGCCCGCGAGCGTTCCGGCCCGGCCGCCGTAGCGAACGTCGTCGAACAGCCGGGCCGCTTCGCGCAGTGCCGGGCCGCTGCCCGGCAGCGCCCCGGCGGCCTCGGCCGCCAGCTCAGTGGCCGTCCGGCCGGGCCGCGGTACCAGGATGCCGCGCGACTCCAGCTCCACTGCGATGGCCCGCACGCGCTCGATGATGGCGCCCGCGACATCGCCGCTGGCGGCCAGCCGCTCGGCGTTCTGGCGGTGCTCCCGGGCCGTGAGCTGGCCGCCGGCCAGGACGGCGGCTGGCCGGCGGCGCCGGGCTCGCCGGGCCGGGCCGATCCAGGCGATCACGCCGAGGACTATCCCCGCGCCAACGGCGATGAGCACGATGAGCGTCCACCAGGCCGCGTGCCCCGGTCCCGCCGATCCGAGGACCGAGTTCAGCCACCGGTTGATCGCGCTCAGGATCCGGTGCCACAGTGAAGGCCGGTAGATGGACCTGGCCAGCTCGCGCCGGGCCAGCTGCTGCGCGGGCCCGCGCCCGATCCCCATCACGCGGGCCCCCGAACGTCATGGACGTGCAGCTGGTGTCGCTGTTTCCGCAGCGATCGCACGTTCACGACGCTGGGCCGGGGCTGGTGGCGGACGCGATCACCACGACGCGGGCGGGACGGCGGTCGGGGTGCCCTGACCGGGCGCCCTCGCGCGCCAGAGCCCCGCGAACTCCTCGCCGGTCATCTGCTGATTCTGCGCGGCGTCCCGCAGGACCAGGTCGAGCCCCTCCTTGCGCATCCGCATGTCCACGTACAGCAGGACCGTCACCCCGGCTAGCACGGGCCGCGTGATCGCGCCCACCACGATGCTCCCGATGCCGCTGACGACGATGGCCGCGACGGAGGTAGCGGCGCTGATACTGCCGAACCCGCCGCCGACCACCGTCTTCACGATGTCGAACGGGATCTGCAGGATCAACCCGGCCACGCCCACGATGATGACGGTCAGCAAGAAGATCCCGAACAGCCGCCAGAAGCTGCGCGAGGCAAGCTGCCAGGACCGCCGCAGCGCCGCGACGGGCCCGAGCTGCTCCAGCACGACCACGGGCGCGGCGAGGCTGAAGCGCACCCAGAGGAAGATCTCGGCCGCGACCATGGCCAGGAACCCGATGATCCCGAATATCAGCGCCAGCGTGGTGAGATGCGCGACGAGGAAGATGGTCAGGATGATCGCGTACGGGATCCACAAGATCGCGAGGATCAGCCAGGTCAGCAAGGTCACGCCGAAGACGGCGGCCAGCCGTGGCCGGAGCAGGTGCCAGGCCAGGCCGATGCTGACCCGCTGGCCCAGGACGCCGCGCCCGATCACGGCCGTCAGCATGCCGGTCAGGACGACCAGCGCGATCAGCCCGACGACGGCCGACACCGCGAAGATCAAGCCGAGGGAAGCCAGCGAGTTCTGCAGGTTATTGACGTCAACCGATCCGGCGGCCAGGCCGGTCTCGGCGTTGGTGAGGTTGCCGTGAAAGGCGAGCGCCACGGCGGTGGTCACGATCCCCGAGATGCCCAGAACGATGGCGGCCAGGCCCACCGTCGCGGCCGGGTTGCGGCGGATAGCGGTCACGGCGCCGTTCAGGACGTCGCCCAGGCCAAGCGGCCGCAGCGGGATCCCACCCGGCTGCGGGGCGCCGACGGTGTTCCAGCCGCCCGGCCCGTACCCAGGGTGGGGGTAGCCCGGCGGCTGCCCGTAGCCCGGCGGCTGCCCCCGGGGAGGCGGCTGCTGCCCGTATCCGGGGGGCTGCCCGTATCCGGGGGGCTGGCCATACGTGGGCGGCTGGCCATATCCGGGCTGGCCGTAGCCGGGCTGCTGACCCCAAGAAGGCGGCGGCTGGCCGTAAGGGGGCGGCGGCTGGGCTGGTCCCGGCTGGCCGTACGAGGGGGGCGGGACGCCTGGCTGGTCCGCCGGACGTGTGTCTGGCTGGTCCTCCGGACCCGTGCCTGGCTGGTCCGGCGCGCCCTCCCGGGGCGTGTTGTCGGTCATCTGCGCTCCCTGGCGGCTGCCGCGTGCCCGCCGTCCGTTCGGGCCGACCCGGCGGCGCCGCGATCCGGCCCTAATACTTCCACGACGAGGGGCGCCGGGCCGGCTCAAGCGATGTTACGAATTGACCTGGTGCGCGCTGACCGCCGGCCTCGGGGCCCGGGCTTGACCCGCTGGCTGTCCGCCGTCACGCTAGGGGAACGTCGCGAGACTGGCCGGGCTAGCGCGGGGCAGCACGGCACGGGGCAGCACGGCACGGGGCTGGGGCAGTGCGGGGCTGGGGCAGTGCGGGTGCGGCACGGGAGGCAGCACGCGGTGGGCATGCCGGAGGGCGCCAGGGCGCCAGGGAGCCAGCCGCCGCCATGACCCTGGCGGGCGCGGGGGTCATGGCAGCCGATCCGGGCCGGGAGCGACGGCGCGAGCGGCGTGGCCTGAGCGGCAGGGTCGCGCCGGGGCGGCCGGGCGAGCAGACTCAGGCTGTGACTATTCCCGTGCTCCGCTGGGTGAGTCCGCCGGCTGGCCCCGCGATCGAGCTGCTGGATCAGACCAGGCTCCCGATGCAGGAGGCGGTCGTCACCTGCACCGATGTCCCCGCCCTGGTGGATGCGATCAGCCGGCTGGCCGTGCGGGGGGCGCCGCTGCTGGGCCTGGCCGGCGCCTACGGAGTGGCCCTGGCGGCGGCGCGCGGCGATGACGTGCGCGCGGCGGTGGCGGCGATCTCCCGGGCCAGGCCGACCGCGGTGAACCTGGCCTGGGGTGTCGGCCGGGCGCTGGCCGCCTACGAGCGTGCACTGCCGCCCGCTGGCCGCGAGCCTGGTTCCGACGCCTGCGGCATGACCGGTACCGAGCCGGGGCAGCCAGCGGCCCGGGCCGCTCTCGCGGAGGCCCGGGCGATCGCCACGGCGGACGCTTCGGCCAGCGCGGCCATGGCCGCCCACGGGCTCGAGCTGGTGCCGCCTGGCGCCCGGATCCTGACCCACTGCAACACCGGCCGGCTCGTCTCGGCCGGGGACGGCACGGCGTTCGCGGTGATCCTGGCCGCGCACCGGGCGGGGCGGCTCGCCCAGCTATGGGTCGACGAGACCAGGCCGCTGCTGCAGGGATCCCGCCTGACGGCCTATGAGGCCAGGCGGGCCGGGATCCCGCACGCCGTGCTGGCCGACGGCGCGGCGGCCTCGCTGATGGCGGCCGGCCAGGTTGACCTGGTGCTAACTGGTGCTGACCGCATTGCGGCGGACGGCAGCGTGGCCAATAAGGTGGGCACCTACGGGCTCGCCGTACTGGCCCGCCATCATCAGGTGCCGTTTGTCGTGGTGGCGCCGGAGTCGACCGTGGACGCCGGTACACCGGACGGCGCCGCGATCCCGGTCGAGCAGCGGCCGGCGCAGGAGGTGGTCACGCTGGGTGGCCGGCAGGTCGCGCCCGACGGCACTGAGGCCTACAACCCGGCCTTCGACGTGACCCCGCCTTCCCTGATAACTGCCATCGTGACAGAACTTGGGGTCATTCAGCCGGTCACTGCAGGTAATCTGCGAGTCCCAGGCGCGGGACCAGGAAGATTTGCTGGCCCCCGAGCCGCCACCAACGTGGAACGATGAGGAATATGAAGGGTCGCGTGCTGGTCGTCGACGATGATGCAGCCCTCGCCGAGATGCTGGGAATCGTCCTGCGGGGCGAAGGATTCGAGCCTAGCTTCGTCGCTGACGGAGACAAGGCGATGGAGGTCTTCCGCGACTTCAAGCCAGACCTGGTGCTGCTGGACCTGATGCTGCCGGGGATGGACGGCATCGATGTCTGCCGTCAGATCCGCGCGGAATCCGGGGTGCCGATCGTCATGCTCACGGCCAAGAGCGACACCGTGGACGTCGTACTCGGCCTGGAATCCGGGGCCGACGATTACATCGTGAAGCCGTTTCAGTCGAAGGTGCTGATCGCGCGGGTACGGGCCAGGCTGCGCCGGACCGACGACCCGGCGCCGGAGATGCTGTCGATCGGGGATGTGACCATCGACGTGGCCGGCCATGCGGTGAAGCGGGCGGGCGATCCGCTCAGCCTGACGCCGCTGGAATTCGACCTGCTGGTCGCGCTGGCCCGCAAGCCGCGCCAGGTGTTCACCCGCGAGGTCCTGCTCGAGCAGGTCTGGGGATACCGGCACGCCGCGGACACCCGGCTGGTGAATGTCCACGTCCAGCGGCTTCGGGCCAAGATCGAGAAGGACCCGGAGCGGCCGGAGATCGTCGTGACGGTTCGCGGCGTGGGCTACAAGGCGGGACCGGGCTGAAATCCGGAGGGCGGGTACGGACTCGCCCGGCCGGCAAGTCGTCCAGCGGAGAAAGGCCATGAAGGGGGCAGCCGTAGGCGGGCAGGCAGCCGGGTGGCGTCAGTCACCGGCGGCCCGGCAGGCGCTTGCCCAGGCCCGGCGGCTCATCAGGCTGGCCTTCCGGGTCCGCCGCCGGGCGCGCCGGGCCGTGGTCAGGGTCAGCGACCGGTGGCGCCGGTCGCTTCAGCTGCGCGTGATCACCGCGACGTTCGTGGTATCCGGCGTGGTGGTGACGGTCCTGGGCTTCGTGCTGATGCAGCAGATCGCGCAGAACATCGTCGCCAGCAAGGAGAAGTCGGCGGCCAACGTCACCTCCGTGGGGCTCGGCGTCGCGCAGAACTGGGCAGGCGTCCGGTCCCTGCCGAACGCCTCGGCGGGGCAGATGATGTTCGCCATCGTGTCCAACCTGCAGTCCACCAGCAGCACGTCGGGGACCGACTACGCGGTCCTCGTGACGCTGCCGCCCAAGTACCAGGGGGCGCCGGTCTTCAGCGGCGGCGCCTCGGTCGGCTTCTCCGGACGCGTGCCGTCGCCGCCCGCCGCGCTGGTCCAGCAGGTAGAGCGGGAGAAGCGCTCCCACTCCGGCGTGCTGCGGTTCGAGCCGCACAGCATGAGCGTCCTTAGTCAGCCGCAGACGCCCGGCCTGATCTACGGCGGCCCGTTCGGGAGCGTCTACCAGCTGTATTACTACTTCCCGCTGAGCGCCGAGCAGGGCAGCCTAGCCCAGGCGCAGCGGACCCTGCTGCTGGTCGGCATCGCCGTGGTGTTCCTGCTGGCCGCGATCGCCTGGCTGGTGACCAGGTGGGTGGTGATTCCGGTCCGGCTGGCCGCGCGCGGCGCGCTGCTGCTGTCGACCGGGAACCTGGACGAGCGCATGCAGGTCCGCGGCTCCGACGACCTGGCCGCCCTGGCGACGTCGTTTAACCAGATGGCGGCCAGCCTGCAGGAGAAGCTGCGCGAGCTGGAGGACTTGTCCCAGGTCCAGCGGCAGTTCGTCTCGGACGTCTCGCATGAGCTGCGGACGCCGCTGACGACGATCAGGATCGCGGCCGACGTCCTGTACGCGGCCCGGGAGGACTTCTCGGCCGCCCCCGGCCGGTCGGCCGAGCTGCTGCAGAGCCAGATCGAGCGGTTTGAGTCACTGCTGACCGACCTGCTGGAGATCAGCCGGTACGACGCCAACGCGGCCACGCTGGACGCCGAGCCCGTCGACGTCTGCGACGTCGCGCGGCAGTCGGCGGACGTGGCTCAGCAGCTCGCCGAGCGGCGCGGCACCAAGATCGAGTTCCGGCTGCCCGCCGAGCCCTGCATCGCCGAGGTCGACCGCCGCCGGGTCGAGCGCATCCTGCGCAACCTCCTGGTGAACGCGGTCGAGCACGGCGAGAACCGGGAGGCGGTGGTCACGGTGGCCGCCGATTCGGTGGCCGTCGCGGTGGCCGTGCGCGACTTCGGCGTCGGCCTCCGGGCCGGGGAGGAGCAGCTGGTCTTCGACAGGTTCTGGCGCGCCGACCCGGCCCGCGCCCGGACCACCGGCGGCACCGGCCTGGGCCTGTCGATCGCCCTGGAGGACGCGCTCCTGCACGGCGGCTGGCTCGAGGCCTGGGGCGAGCCCGGCCGGGGGTCGGTCTTCCGGCTTACCCTGCCGCGCATCGCGGGCGAGCCGCTGGCCGGGTCCCCGCTGCCGCTTGAGCCTGGACCGGCTGACGTGGACGCCGTAGCGGTCGAGCTGCCCGCGGAGCCGGCCTTCGCCAGCGACCCGGCCGGATCGCCGGGACCGGGCCAGCCGCCCGGATCCGCCGATCCGGCGGCTGCCGGCCAGGCCCCGGCGACGGCTAGCACGCAGGCTCCGGGCCGGGAGCGGGAGGCCGGGCAGGCGCCCGGCGCGAGCCGGGAAAGCGAGGTCCCCGCGCGTGGCTAGCTGGCGCCGGACTTCCCGGCTGGCCGGACTGGTGGCCGCGGTCGCCGCCCTGGCGGGCGGGTGCGCGACGGTCCCGACCGTCGGCCGGCCAGCGCGGGTGACCGGCGCGGGCGGACAAGTGCAGCAGTTCGTGCAGCCCATCCCGCCGATACCCAACGCGAGCTGGCGTCCGAAGGCGATCGTGCAGGGCTTCCTGGCGGCCAGTGCCAGCGTGACCAACAATCACGCCGCCGCTCGCCGGTTCCTGGCCCCGCAGCTGCGCCGGAGCTTCGAGCCGAGCTGGGCCGTCACCGTCGTCGGCTCCCAGCTCAGCGCCGTGCAAAAACACCCAGGGCCCGGCAACCTGGAGGGCGAATCCGGCGACGTGCCCCAGGAGGCCTGGGTCACCCTGACCGGCCAGCAGCTGGCCACGATCAGCAACATCGGCCAGTACCTCGACAGCCCCGGCTCGCGCACCTACACCTTCAAGCTGGCCAGGATCAACAACCAGTGGTTCATCACCGACCTGCCGCGCGCGTCGCTGCTGCTGACCCAGGCCGACTTCGAGGAGGTCTACCAGCCGCGCAATCTGTACTTCTGGGCCCCGTCGGGCCAGTCTCTCGTGCCCGAGCCGGTGTTCGCGCCCCAGCAGTACAACTATGCCGACGTGGCCACCAACCTGGTGAATGCGCTGCTGATGACCGATCAGGATGCGACGAGCTGGCTCGCGGCGGCCACGATGACCGCTTTTCCCGGCGGCACGACGCTGCTGGACGGGGTTTCCATCTCGGGGTCCAGCGCGGTGGTGAACCTCGGCGGCGCGGCGAGCGGCGCCAGCCCGCAGCAGAAGCGGCGCATGGCGGCCCAGCTGGTGACGACGCTGACCAGCACCTCCTACCAGCAGCCACCGATCGCCAGGTCGGTGGTGCTGGAGATCAACGGCCGGACCCAGTACATCGGCGGTAACCGGGACCAGGCACTCCCCAGCTACCCGGACCTGGCCTCCGGCTCCGGGGCGGGGCCGGCCCCGCTCTACTTCATCAACTCCGCCGGCGCGGTCAGCCTGCTGGCCCGCGGCGCGGTACACCAGGTCGCCGGCCCGGCTAACCGGGCCGGCCTGCACTTCGCCACCATCGCGACCTCGCCGACGGGGACGCCGCAGCTGGCCGGCGCGGTGGCCACGGGATCGGGCTGCACGGTCTACTACGGCCCGATCGCTGGCACGGGCTCGCTGGGCCATCGCACGCTGCCCGGCGGCCACTGCACCTCGCTGAGCTGGGACAGCGCGGGAGACATCTGGGTCGTGACCGGCCAGAAGACCTGGGTGTTGCTGGCCGGCAGCCGCCAGCCGATGGAGGTCAGCCTGCCGCCGCTCCCCGGTAACAATCCGGCCGCCTACCGGCTGCTCTCTCTGCGCATCGCCCCGGACGGGGTACGCGCGGCCATGCTGGTGCAAACCGCCGGGCGCGCGCATCAGGTGCAGGTGCTGCTGAGCGCCGTGACCCGCACCAGCAGCCAGGTCTTGCTCGGCGCGACGGCCGCGATCGGCGCCAGCCTCACCGGCCCGTCCGCGCTGAGCTGGTATGACCCCGATCACCTGGTCGTGCTCGCGGGGTCCCAGCTGTATGAGGTGCCGGCCAACGGCGGCGCCGCCGACCCGCTGGGACCCGTCCCGCCGGGCACGCAGTGGGTGACCGCCGCGGGACCGGGCCAGATCGCCACCACCAGCCACGGCGAGATCCTGACGTCGTCGGGCCCCGACCAGATCCAGCAGCCCACCGCGCGGGGGACCGGCGCGGCGTATCCGGGCTGACGGCGAGCTGTCCGTTATAGCTGGCAAAGGGCCTTATTGCGGGTCGGGGCTGACCCTGCGCGCCGGGTCCCTGCCGTCGCGTCAGGCAATCTGGAGAGATCTCTGCCCTCCCGCTCCTGACATCTACAGCTCACGGGGCTAGCGTCGTGTCATGGCACCCGCCTGGGTCCGTGGTTGCGCCGGGCCGGCTGTCCCGATAGCGGGACACCGGCCCCGGCAAGCCGATGCCAGCCGCAGGCGAAACGGCCCACGTAAGGCGACTTCTCGTCGACCGATCACGGTGCGGCTTAGAAGTAAGTCCTGCCCCACCGGGGGATCCGACATCGCCCGGGTAGGGAGAAGGGGAGTAGTGGCACAGGCCGCGAAACCCTCAGCAGGCGGATGTGGGGTCGAAGACCAGGTCGGCCAGGCGGGTGCCGCTCACCGACTGACCGACCGGAAGGGGTTCCTATCTCATGGACATCACTTTCAAAGGCCGGCACACCGACGTGCTGGACAGGTTCCGAACGCACGCGACGAGCAAGCTCGCCAAGGTGGAGAAGCTAGATCACAAGGCCATCGGTGTCGACGTAGAGGTGACGGCCGAGCGCAACCCGCGCCAGTCCGGGACCAGGGAACGGGTCGAGCTGACGATTATTACCCGCGGCCCGGTGATCCGGGCCGAGGCTGCCGCTGAGGACCGGTACGCCGCGCTGGATCTCGCGCTGGCCAAGCTGGAGTCGCGGCTGCGGCGGGCCTGCGACCGGCGCAAGGACCGGCACGCGCCCCGGCTGATGGACCTGCCCGAGACGGCCGACCAGTCACCCGCGCGGGCGGACGCCGACCTGGCGGGCGTGACGGCGCTGTCCGCGGACGGATCGGTGACGGCCAGCCCGGCGGCTGCCGGCGGCCCGGTGCCGGTGAGCCGGCCTGCCGCGGAGGACGGCGCGATCGCCGCCGGCTCCGGCAGCGGGTCTGGCAACGGATCGGTCAACGGCGTGCCCGAGGAGAAGATCGTCGCGATCGAGATGGAGGGCGACGGGCCGTGCGTGGTGCGGGAGAAGGTGCATGTCGCCTACCCGATGACCATCGATCAGGCCCTGTTCGAGATGGAACTGGTCGGTCACGATTTCTTCCTGTTCACCGACACCACTGACGGCCTGCCGAGCGTGGTCTACCGGCGCCGGGGTTACCAGTACGGCGTGATTCGCCTGGTCGAGGAGACGGCGGCGCTCGCGGCGCCGGCGCCCGGGCTGGCGAACGGACGGTCGCGGCGGGCGGCTAATCTCGCTAGCGGCTAGGTCAGCCGTGACCCGGCCCGGCGAGGGTCGGCTTGCCAGCCTGGCTCCTGTCGGCAAGAGTTTGAGCACTGCCAGCGCAGGCAGTTAACAGCGCAGGCTTCCGCCGTCCCCGTCAGGGAGGAATCAGCATGGTCCGCAGCGCCGGGGCTAGCTCGCAGCCGGCTCAGCCCCCCGCCGGGTCCGGCGGGCCCGGCGACGCTGGCGGGCCGGGCGGGTTGGGCGGCGCCGGCGGAGCGGGTGGCGGGGACGGCGAGGGTGGCGGACCTGCGGGGATCCCGCGAGGACCCGATGGCCCGCGTCGCACCGAGCCGATCCGCACGATGATCGTGGACGATCACGCGCTGTTTCGGCGCGGGCTGGAGATGGTGCTGGACTCCGAGCCCGACATCGAGCTGGTCGGGCAGGCCGGCGACGGCGCGGAGGCCGTGCTGAAGGCGGGGGAGTCGCTGCCCGATGTCGTGCTGATGGACATCCGGATGCCGCGCAGCGGCGGCATCGAGGCCTGCCGGGCGCTGAAGGACGTGGTCCCGAGCGCGAAGATCGTGATCCTCACGATCAGCGATGAGGAAGCGGACCTCTTTGAGGCGATCCGGGCCGGCGCCAGCGGCTACCTGCTGAAGGACATCCCGCTGGACGAGGTAGCGGCCACCGTGCGCGCGGTTGACGGCGGCCAGTCGCTGATCAACCCGTCGATGGCCGGCAAGCTGCTGACGGAGTTCGCGGCGATCGCCCGCCGTGAGCGGAGCGAGCCGCCGCGGCAGCAGGTCCCGGCGCCTAAGCTGACCGACCGCGAGATGCAGGTCCTCAAGCTCATCGCCCGCGGGATGAACAACCGCGATATCGCCAAGGAGCTGTTCATCTCCGAGAACACGGTCAAGAACCATGTTCGCAACATCCTGGAGAAGCTCCAGATTCACTCCCGGATGGAGGCCGTCATGGTGGCGGTCCGGGAGAAGCTGATCGAGTTCGGCTGACCTGCGGCGCCGCCGACTTAATACCAGTCCTCGAAGATGTCGGTCATCATGGCGAGCAGGCCGCCGATTGCCGCCAGGCCGGCGCCTACCCAGAACACCGGCCAGGTCGGCCCGAAGACGAGGGCCAGGCCGCCGACGACGAAGCCCGCGATGATCAGGGAGACGGCCACCCAGGAGCTCGTCCGCCCGTGAAACGACGCGTGCGAGTGGCCGGGATCGGCGACAGCGCCAGGCTCAGGCTCGGCTGGGCTGGCCGACGCCGATTCGGAGCCGGCCAGCGAGCCGGACTGGGGCGCGCTGCCGCTCACGATATCGGCCCTACCTTGTTCGCCATCCGACCTGCTCCTCTCGCACCTGCCGCCGAAGTACCTATCATTGTGGCTAGGACACGGCGCGGGTGCATAACCGGCCCCTCCGCTGTGCCTGAGCTCGCCGACTCGGCATAGCCCGCAGTCTCGCCTACCATGGCTGAGAGGACTGTGGTGCCGGTCCGGCGTAGCGCATCCAGCTAGCCCTGGCAGGGCGTCCCGCCAGTGTGGTTCGCCGCGCGGGCCCGGTCAGGGAGCCAGACGATCCGCGAGGAGCGCGACAGCAAGTGCCAGCCATCATTGACAGTGTCCTTCGCGCTGGCGAGGGCAAGACCCTGCGCAAGCTCAAGCGGATAGCTGACCAGGTCAACTCCATTGAGGAGGACATGGCAGCGCTGAGCGACGCTGAGCTGCGCGGGCTGACGGACGAGTTCCGGCAGCGCTATGCCGACGGCGAGTCCCTGGATGACCTGATGCCCGAGGCGTTCGCGGCCGTGCGGGAGGCGGCCAGGCGGACCATCGGCCAGCGGCATTTCGACGTCCAGATCATGGGCGGCGCCGCGCTGCACATGGGCAATATCGCTGAGATGAAGACCGGTGAGGGCAAGACCCTGACCGGCGCGCTGCCGGCTTACCTGAATGCGCTGACCGGCCAGGGCGTGCACATCGTCACGGTTAACGACTACCTGGCCAGGTATCAGTCGGAATGGATGGGCCGGATCCACCGGTTCCTGGGCATGGAGATGGGCGTCATCCTGTCGGAGATGGACCCGGAGGAGCGCCGCAAGCAGTACGCCGCCGACATCACCTACGGCACCAACAACGAGTTCGGCTTCGACTACCTCCGGGACAACATGGCCTGGGGGCTGGAGGAGTGCGTGCAGCGCGGGCACAACTTCGCGATCGTGGACGAGGTCGACTCGATTCTCATCGACGAGGCCCGGACGCCGCTGATCATCAGCGGCCCCGTCGACCAGAACAGCATCTGGTACCAGGAATTCGCCCGGATCGCCCCGCGGCTGCGGCGCGGCGAGGACGGCGAGGGCGACTACGAGGTCGACGAGAAGAAGCGGACCGTGGGGGTCCAGGAGGCCGGCGTCGAGAAGGTCGAGGACTGGCTGGGCATCGACAACCTGTATGAGTCGGTGAACACGCCGCTGATCAGCTTCCTCAACAACGCCATCAAGGCCAAGGAGCTGTACACCAAGGACAAGGACTACGTCGTGATGAACGGCGAGATCCTGATCGTGGATGAGTTCACCGGGCGCATCCTGCCGGGCCGCCGCTGGAGCGAGGGCATGCACCAGGCCGTCGAGGCCAAGGAAGGCGTGCCGATCAAGGACGAGAACCAGACGCTGGCCACGATCACGCTGCAGAACTACTTCCGCCTCTACGACAAGCTGGCCGGCATGACCGGTACGGCGATGACCGAGGCCAACGAGTTCCACCAGACCTACAAGCTCGGCGTGGTCCCGATTCCGACCAACAAGCCGATGATCCGGGCCGACGAGTCCGACGTGGTCTACCAGACCACGCAGGCCAAGTTCGAGGCGCTGGTCGAGGACATCGCCGGGCGCCACGAGACGGGCCAGCCGGTTCTGGTCGGCACGACGAGCGTGGAGAAGTCCGAGCTGGTCTCCAAGCTGCTGAAGCGGCGCGGGATCGCGCATGAGGTGCTGAACGCCAAGTACCACGAGCGGGAGGCCGCGATCATCGCCCAGGCCGGGCGCAAGGGCGCGGTGACGGTGGCCACGAACATGGCCGGCCGCGGCACCGACATCATGCTGGGCGGCAACCCCGAGTTCATCGCCGACCTGGAACTGCACCAGCGCGGCCTGTCTCCGGTCGATACGCCGGAGGACTTCGAGGCCGCCTGGCCCGAGGCGGTCGAGAAGGCGCGCAAGGCCGTCGCGGAGGAGCACGAGGAGGTCGTGGCCGCGGGCGGCCTGTACGTGCTGGGCACCGAGCGGCACGAGTCGCGGCGGATCGACAACCAGCTCCGCGGCCGGTCCGGTCGCCAGGGCGACCCGGGCGAGTCGCGGTTCTACCTGTCGCTTGAGGACGACCTCATGCGCCGGTTCAACGCCGACAAGATCGCGCACATCATGGAGCTGCTCAAGCAGCGCGGGATCACGCACAAGGTACTGAACGCCAAGTTCCACGAGCAGGAGGCGGCGATCGTCGCCCAGGCCGGGCACAAGGGCGCGGTCACGGTCGCGACGAACATGGCCGGCCGCGGCACCGACATCATGCTGGGCGGCAACCCCGAGTTCCTCGCGGACGCCGAACTGCACCAGCGCGGCCTGTCCCCGGTGGACACGCCGGAGGACTTCGAGGCGGCCTGGCCCGAGGCGGTCGAGAAGGCCCGCAAGTCGGTCGCGGAAGAGCACGAGGAAGTCGTGGCCACCGGCGGCCTGTACGTGCTCGGTACCGAGCGGCACGAGTCCCGCCGGATCGACAACCAGCTCCGCGGCCGCTCCGGCCGCCAGGGCGACCCCGGCGAGTCGCGGTTTTACCTGTCCCTCGAGGACGACCTGATGCGCCGGTTCAACGCCGACAAGATCGCGCACATCATGGAGCTGCTCAAGACCCCGCCCGAGGTGCCGCTCGAGTCCAAGACGGTCAGCCGGGCCATCAGGTCGGCGCAGACCCAGGTGGAGCAGCAGAACTTCGAGATCCGCAAGGACCTGCTCAAGTACGACGACGTGATGAACCGGCAGCGGCACGTCGTCTACGAAGAGCGGCACCGGGTGCTGGAAGGAGCTGACCTGCAGGAGCAGATCGACTCCATGATCGACGAGGTAGTGGCCAGCTACGTGGCGGGCGCGACCGCTGAGGGCTTCCCGGAGGAATGGGATCTTGACCGGCTCTGGCGCGCGTTCCGTCAGCTGTACCCGGTCGGCCTGACGACCGACCAGCTGATCGAGGAGGCCGGCGGCGACCGGTCCGGGCTGAGCGGCGAGTTCATCACCGATGCCATCAAGCAGGACGCGCTGGCGGCCTACGAGCGCCGGACCGAGGAGCTGGGGCCCGAGCTCATGCGCGAGTTCGAGCGCCGCGTCGTGCTCTCGGTCCTGGACCGCAAGTGGCGCGAGCACCTCTACGAGATGGACTACCTCCGCGAGGGCATCGGCCTGCGCGGCTGGGCGCAGCGGGACCCGCTGGTCGAGTACCAGCGGGAGGGCTACGACATGTTCAACACGATGATGGACGGGATCAAGGAAGAGTCCGTCGGCAGCCTGTTCAACCTCCAGGTCCAGGTCCAGCAGGACCCGATCGTGGCCGACGGCGACGACGGCGAGGCGGCGGGCACCGCGGCGCTGTCGGCTCCGGGCTTCGGGGCTGCTCCGGCCCAGCCGCAGTCCGCGCCGTCCGAGTCGGTCCGGCGTCAGCAGGCCCGGGGCGGCAGCGGCTTCGGCCCGGCCCAGGGGGGCCGGCCCGCGGCCGATGCGCCCGGGCAGGCTGCGGCCAGCCCGCCCGCGGCCGGCAGGGCCGCGCGGCGTCAGGCGGGAGCCGGTCAGGCGGGAGCCGGTCAGGCCGGCCCCGATCAGGCCGGGGCCGGTCAGCCCGCCGCGGCCGCCCTCGCCGCTCCCGGCCTGGCCCGGCCCAAACGGTCGGGTCAGCTGAACTACACCGCTCCGAGCACCGACGCAACGGGCGCTGCTGAGCAGCGCACGACCGCGGCGGACGGCGCCGACTACTCCAAGGTCGGCCGGAACGCGCCGTGCCCCTGCGGCTCAGGGCGGAAGTTCAAGCAGTGCCACGGCGACCCGCGTAACCGGTAACCGGTAACCGGGGCGGGCTGCGGCCGCCCCGGGCCTGCGCCCGGTCACGCGGCCTCGATAGCGGTGCAGAGCCAGTGCCGCTCGCAGCCCGGGCCGGGGTGCGCTGGCGCGGTGCGCTCCAGTCGTACCGCCATGGCCCGGATACGCGGTCCTATCCCGACAATGACGGTCATCTCGACCACGTCACGGGCTGGCACGGACGTGATAACCCGGCGCACGCGGGGGCGCTGCTCAGCCTGCAGCAGCGGTCCGAGCTGCCTGATCCGCCGGCGCGCCTGCTCGGTCGTCCACGGAGTCATCTGCCGCGACGATCGCGATCCGGCCAGCGTCTCAGCCAGCGCCTGGGCGAACCGGCCGGCCCACTCACCTGCGCCCGTGGCGGTAACCGCAGGCCGGCCGCGACTGTCGGCGGGTGGCTGGCCGCCAGCTGCCGTTAGCTGGCCTGCGGCCTGATCGTCGTCAAAGGGGGGCGCCGACTCGGGCAGCGGGATCCGGTACACCGCGATGGCGTCGGGGAGCGGCCGCAGGCGGCTGGGCCGCCCCGGACAGGGCGCGTCGGGATGCTGCGCCGGGAATGGCGGCAGGAGCGGCAGCAGGGCCGGGATGGCCGACAGTTCAGGCGCCTGGTCTGGTAACTCGGGCTGAGGGTTTCGCATGTCCCAGGTAATACCCCGCACCTGTGACATTTCGGCCACGCCGGATGGAGCATGGCCGGGCCGGTGACAGCAGCCAAGCCGGGCGGGCTCGGTCCCGAGCCGGAATGCGGGAGCCGTCGCGCTGGTTCACCCCTACTGACAAATCCTCGAACGTTGGAGATCGCAGTGTCACTGCCCCCGCTGGTCGAGCCTGCCGCTGACCTGAGTGTCGACGAGGTCAAGCGCTACTCGCGGCACCTGATCATCCCGGAGATCGGCATGGCCGGTCAGAAGCGGCTCAAGAACGCCAAGGTGCTCTGCGTGGGAGCAGGCGGCCTCGGGTCGCCGTCCCTGCTCTACCTGGCCGCGGCGGGCGTCGGCACGCTTGGCATCGTCGAGTTCGACGTGGTCGACGAGTCCAACCTCCAGCGGCAGATCATCCACGGCCAGTCTGACGTCGGCCGGTCCAAGGCCCAGTCGGCGCGCGACAGCATCAAGGAGATCAACCCCCTGGTCAACGTGGTGCTGCACGAGGAGGCCCTGGACAACGACAACGCGCTGCAGATCTTCGCCCAGTACGACCTGATCGTCGACGGCACCGACAACTTCGCCACCCGGTACCTGGTCAATGACGCGTGCGTGCTGCTGGGCAAGCCCTACGTCTGGGGCTCCATCTACCGCTTCGACGGCCAGGCCAGCGTGTTCTGGGCCGAGTATGGTCCCTGCTACCGGTGCCTGTACCCGGAGCCGCCGCCGCCGGGCATGGTCCCCTCGTGCGCGGAAGGCGGCGTGCTGGGCGTGCTCTGCGCGTCCATCGGGTCAATCCAGGTCAACGAGGCCATCAAGGTCATCACTGGCGTCGGTGAGCCGCTGGCCGGACGGCTGATGATCTACGACGCCCTGGAGATGAGTTACCGCACCGTGCGGGTCAGGAAGGACCCCGAGTGCGCGATCTGCGGGAAGAACCCGACGATCACCGAGCTGATCGACTACGACGCCTTCTGCGGCGCGGTCTCGGCCGACGCGCAGGAGGCGGCCGCGGACTCGACCATCTCCGCCACCGAGCTGAAGGGCATGCTCGACCGCGACGACAAGATCTTCCTTATCGACGTCCGCGAGCCCAATGAGTACGAGATCGTCTCCATCCCCGGCGCCACGCTGATCCCCAAGGACCAGTTCCTCAACGGCACCGCCCTGGAGAAGCTGCCACAGGACAAGCGGATCGTGCTGCATTGCAAGAGCGGCGCGCGCAGCGCGGAGTGCCTGGCGGTGGTTAAGAACGCGGGCTTCGCCGACGCGGTCCATGTCGGCGGCGGGGTCCTGGCCTGGGTGAACCAGGTGGACCCCTCGCTACCCACCTACTAAGGCCGCCCCTGGTGACCGGCCTGACGCTGTCAGGTGATCAGCAGGGGCGGGACTGACCCGCTTGGCCAGGGCAGGCCGTACGATTCCGGTGTGGTAACGCAGCCGGGGCCCGCCGACGACGACGGGTCTTTGCCCGCGCCGCCAGCGCGCAGTCGCAGTCAGGGCTGGCGGCGCCCGGGCCTGCTGATCGCGCTCGCGCTGGGCCTGTGCGGGCTGGCCATCGCCGCGGCCGGCTTCGCCAGCCAGGTGCTCCCCCGGAGGTTCTCGGCCGCCCAGCAGCGCCATATCGCGGCGTGGGAGCTAGCCCGGCGCTGGCGCGCGCTCCCGGAGGGAGCGATCTTCTCTGCCACCGTGAGCTACCGGCTGCCCGGCTACGCGCTCGACGGCGGCCAGGGCCTGTCGCTCCCAGCCCATCGGCTTGGCGTCGCCGCGGCTGTCAGCTGCCCCAGAGGCACCAGCCCGGCGGCCGCCCGGGTTCTCGGCCGCTACGGCTGCACGGCGGTGCTGCGAGCGACCTACGTCGACTCGACCGGCAGCCTGGTCGCCACGGTGGGCGTGGCGGTCCTGCCGGGCAGCGCCGGAGCCGCGGCGGCCGGACGCCAGCTGGCCGGCTCAGGGCCGGGAACCCAGCGGGGCACGGTACGGCCGGCGCCGGTCTCCGGAACGCTCGCGGCCCGCTTCAACGACGCGCAGCGGCAGCTGTCCGGGGGAGCGCACACCGGCCCGTACGTGATCCTGGCGACGGTCGGGTATGCCGATGGCCGCCCGCAGGTCCGGGTGGCCGCTGACTCCTACCTGTCGGCCGAGATGACCGCTCTGGAGACGGGCCTCACCGAGGCGGTAACCGACGTTCTGGGCAAGCCGCCGCACCCGGCGACCTGCCCCGGGACGCCCGGATGCTGAGCGGCGGGCTGCGAAGCGGCGGGATGCGAAGAGGCGGGAGCCGCCGGTCCCGGCTCATCGCGGTGCAGGCCTCCTGCGGGCTCGCGCTGGCCACGCTGGCCATCTCGGCCACCCTGATCGCGGGGGCTCCGTCTCCCGCCCGGGCCGACAGCGTGCGGGACGCCGAGCAGTGGGTGCTGGGCGCGATCAACGCGCCCGCCGCCTGGCAGGTCAGCAAGGGCTCCGGCGTCACAGTGGCCGTGATCGACAGCGGCGTCAACGGGGACGTGCCCGACCTGCAGGGGTCGGTGCGCTCCGGCCCTGACCTGACGGGCGTGCGGACCTCGCCGGCGGACCCGAACTGGGGCATGCACGGCACCTGGATGGCCTCGCTGATTGCCGGGCATGGCCACGGGGGCACCGGCAGCGGCGTCATCGGCGGAAGCGGCATCGTCGGCGTGGCTCCGCAGTCGAAGATCCTCTCGGTCCGCGTCATCACCGACAAGCTCGATCCTGGCTACGCCGCCTACGAGCGCCAGCCGCTGAGCCGGGGCCAGCTGGAGCTCGCGGAGGCCATCAGGTACGCGGTCGCCCACGGCGCCGGGGTGATCAGCATGTCGCTGGGCTACGGGGCGCCGAGCCTCCCGGTCCGGATGGCCCTGCAGGATGCCTACGCCCACAATGTTGTCGTCGTAGCGTCGTCGGGCAACTCGGGCGATGCCGCCGAGGCGGCCGGCAACGGCAGCGCGCCGTACTCGTTCCCGGCCGTCTATCCGGGGGTCATCGGCGTCTCGGCCGTGGGCCCAGACGGCCGGCCCGCCGCATTTTCCAGCGACAACCTGTCCGTCACGGTGGCCGCACCGGGCGTCAACGTCCCGGCAGAGGGCAGGGACTCGCAGTACTGGCTGGTCAGCGGGACGAGCCCGGCATGTGCTCTCACGGCGGGCGTGGCGGCGCTGATCAAGTCCAGATACCCCGGCCTGGGAGGTGCGGAGGTCGCCGAGGCCATCAACACCTCCGCGTGGCATCGCCCGCCGGGCGGCTACGACCGCCAGGTCGGGCTCGGCACCGTCGACGCGGTCGCCGCCCTGGCCGCCGCCCGGCGGCTGGCCCGGCGGGGACAGTCAACCAGGGCCGTCTCCGCGACCAGCCACTTCGGCGGCGGCCCGTCGGCCGTCCCGGCCCCGCCGGTGCAGCCGCGCGGCGCGCTGGCCCTGATCTTGTACTGCCTGCTCGGGGCGGCCAGCCTGGGCCTGATCGGTGTCGTGGCGACCCGGCTGGTGGCGTTCCGCCAGGGGTCCGGCCCGGACGCCGAGCCGCCCGGGGTGCGCAGGCCAGCCGCGCCGACTCCGGGCTGGGGCCTGCTGACCCGCGACGACGATGACATCGACCCCGGGCCCGCGCCCGGCGATGAGCCCGGCACTGACCTGCCCGCCCGCGACCTGCGGGGCTCCGATCTGCCTGGTGCTGACCTGCCCGGCGCTGACCTGCCCGGCAGCGGCCTGCCGCCGGGGTCTGCCCGCTTCCCCTGGCAGTCACCGTCTGCCGGACGGCACGCCGCTCCCTCCGACCCGGGCGGCCGCGCGGACGGCTCCGGGTGAGCGCGGCCCCCGACGCCAGCGAGTTCGCCACCCGGGTGCTGGACGTGGTGGAACTCATCCCGCCGGGCCAGGTCATGTCCTACGGGGACATCGCCGAGTATCTCGGCGAGGGGGGACCCCGCCAGGTCGGCCGGGTGATGGCCCTGTGGGGTGGCGCCGTGGCCTGGTGGCGGGTGGTGCACGCGGACGGGTCCCTGCTCGCCGGCCATGAGCGGGCCGCGCTCGCCCGGTATCGCGAGGAGGGCACGCCGCTGCGGTCCGGTGCCGACGGCCGGCCCGCCGGCATCGACATGCGCCGTGCCCGCTGGGCCGGCTGAGAGCAGACCAGCCAAACCGGCCACGGACTGTCGGCATCCTCTGCTGGAATGCCAACCGAGATGGAACGGACAGCTCCCGCCTATCGCCTTGTGCGCGCGCCGGTCCCGGCCTGGCGCCCGCCCGTACTGGACGACGCCCAGCGCGCGGTCGTCGAGCACGTCGGCGGCCCCCTGCTGGTGCTGGCCGGACCGGGGACGGGTAAAACGACGGCAATCGTCGAGGCGGTAACGGACCGCATCGCCCGCCGCGGCCTCGATCCCGCGCGGCTGCTGGTGCTGACCTTCAGCCGCAAGGCGGCCGGGGAGCTGCGGGAGCGCATCGCCCTGCGGCTCGGCCGGACCACCCGGCGGCCGCTGGCCCTGACCTTCCACAGCTACGCCTATGCCCTCGTGCGCCGGGAATTCGTGCTGGCCGGCGATGAGCCGCCCACCCTGCTGTCCGGTCCCGAGCAGCTGCTGGAGGTGCGCAGGCTGCTGCGCGGCGAGGCGAGCGACGGCGGCCGGAACTGGCCGCAGCGGCTTCGGCCGGCCCTGGCGACCAGGGGGTTCGCCGGGGAGCTGCGCGATTTCCTGCTCCGTGCCGCCGAGCGCGGCCTGGACGGACGCGGGCTTTCCGACCTCGGCCGCCGCCGGGGGCGCGATGACTGGGTATCGGCCGGCCGGTTCCTGGACGCCTACGCCGCCCGGTTCGACCTCGCGCCCGTGCCGGCCTATGACTACTCCGAGATCGTCCGGATCGCCGGCGGGCTGCTGCGGCGCAAGGCCGTCCGGGCCCGGGAACGGGAAGCCTACGACTCGATCCTGGTGGACGAGTACCAGGACACCGACCCGGCCCAGGAGGAGCTGCTGCGGCAGCTGGCCGGTGACGGCCGCGAGCTGATCGCCGTGGGTGACCCGGACCAGTCCATCTACGCGTTCCGTGGTGCGGACGTGGAGGCAATCAGGCGCTTCCCCGAGCGGTTCCGGGCGCCGGACGGCAGCCCCGCGCAGGTGATCGCGCTGCGCACCTGCCGGCGGAGCGGCCCGGTGCTGCTGGCTGCGTCCCGCCGGGTCGCGGCCCGGATGCCGGCTGCCCTCGCGGGCCAGGAGCCGGGCAGCCGCGGTCATCGTGAGCTTGTTCCCGTCCCGGCCGCCGGGCCCGGCGAGGTCCGGATCCTCACGGCCGCCAGCGCCAGCCAGGAGGGCGCGCTGATCGCGGACACGCTGCGGCGGGCGCACCTGATCGACGGGCTGCCCTGGTCGTCGATGGCGGTGCTGGTGCGCTCCGCGGCCCGCCAGGTGCCGGTCCTGCAGCGCGCCCTGGCCTCGGCGGGCGTGCCAGTGGCCGTGGCCGGAGACGAGCTGCCGCTCACCGCCGAGCCCGGTACCCGCCCGCTGCTGGCCCTGCTCACCTGCGCGCTGCGGCCGGGCGCGCTGACCGACGAGACCGCCGCCGAGCTGCTGACGGGGCCCCTCGGCGGTACCGACGCGCTCGGGCTGCGGCGGCTGCGGCGGGTGCTGCGCGCCGCTTTCCAGGCCTCGGGGCAGCCGCCGCCTGACGAGCCGCTCGCCGCCGCGCTCCGGGACCCGCGCGAGCTCATCCCGGCCGGCTGGCCGGCGGGCGGGGAGGCGCCCCTCGGGGCACCGGGCAGCCGCGCCCTGGCCGGCGGCGGGGGTGCGCCCGCCGGTCCCGCTACCCGCCCCGGCCGCCCCGGCGGCCCGGTGCTCCCGGTGCTGGCCGCCGCCCGGCGGGTGGCGTCGCTGCTGGCCCTGGCCCGCGAGACCGCGCAGGAGGGCACCCCGCACGAGGTGCTGTGGGCGATCTGGGACGCGGCCGGGCTGGCCGCGCAGTGGCAGGAGGCCAGCGTGGCCGGCGGCCTGCACGGCGCAGCGGCGGACGCGGACCTCGACGCGGTGGTCGCGCTCTTCGACGCGGCCGCCCGGTTCTCGGCCCGGCTGCCCCACGGGTCGGCCCGCCTGTTCCTGGACAGCCTGGTCGGCCAGGAGATCGCCGGCGAGTCGCTGGCCGAGCACGCGCCGCGCGGCGACGCCGTGGCGGTCCTGACCGCGCACCGGTCCAAGGGCCTGGAGTGGGACCTGGTCGTCGTGGCCGGGGTCCAGGAGGGATCGTGGCCGGACATCCGCCAGCGGGGCTCGCTGCTGGGCATGGACGAGCTGGTCGAGATGGCCGCCGGCCGGCTGGACGAGCGCGCCGCGGCGGCCGACGCCGCGGCGGCCGCGCTGGTCTCCAAGCTGCTGGACGAGGAGCGCAGGCTCTTCTACGTCGCGGTGACCCGGGCACGCCAGCGGCTCGTGGTCACGGCCGTCGGCGGCGCGGAGAGCGAGGAGCGGCCGTCGCGGTTCCTGGCCGAGCTGGCCGGGGACCAGATCGGGATCGAGCAGACGGCCGCCGGCCGGCAGTGGCTCTCGCTGCCGGTCCTGACCGCCAGCCTGCGCCGGGCGGCCGCCGACAGCGGACTGCCCGGCCATGTGCGCCGGGCGGCGGCGGCCCAGCTGGCCCGGCTCGCGACGGCCGGCGTGCCCGGCGCGGCCCCCCGGCACTGGTATGCGCTGACCGAGCTGAGCAGCGTCGGCCTGCCGATTCCGGGCGAGGTCAGGCTCTCGCCGTCACGGGTGGAGACCTTCACCAAGTGCGGGCTGCGCTGGCTGCTGGAGGCGGCAGTCGGCGTCGGCTCGCCCGCGGTGGCCCGTGACTTCGGCATCGTGATCCACGCGGCGGCGGCGCTGGCCGCGGAGGGCGCCCCGGACGGCGACATCGCCAAGCGCATCGACGAGATGTGGCAGCACCTCGATTTCGGCAGCGCCTGGTATAGCGCCAAGCAGCGCGAGCAGGCCGAGCGCATGGTGGCCCGGTTCCTCGACTGGCACCGGAGCAACCCGAGGGAGCTGGTGGCCGTCGAGCAGCAGCTGTCCGTGCGGGCCGGGCAGGTCACCATCACGGGGCAGGTCGACCGGCTGGAGCGCGACGCCGACGGCACCGCGATCGTAGTTGACCTGAAGACCGGCAGCTCCCGGCCGGCCGACGCGGAGCTGGATCGCAACCCCCAGCTCGGCGTCTACCAGCTAGCGGTGCTGCTGGGCGCCTTCGAGAAGCTCGGGCTGACCGAGCCCGGCGGGGCGGAGCTCGTCCAGGTCGGGAAGGCCGGCCTGTCGGCCAGCGTCCGGGTGCAGCGCCAGCGCGGGCTGTCCAGCGACCCGGAGCCAGGCTGGGCGCTCGAGCTTGTCGAGACGGTCGCGGCCGGGATGGCCGGGCCGGTGTTCCAGGCGACGGTCAACCCTGGCTGCCGGGTCTGCCCCGTGGCCGCCAGCTGCCCGGTCCACGAGCGCGGCGCGCAGGTGAGCCCGTGACTGAGCCCGCGGTCCGTTACAGCCCCGCGCAGCTTGCCCGCCTGCTGGGCGCCGCCCCGCCCACGGCAGAGCAGGCGGCCGTCATCGGCGCGCCGCTAGCCCCCATGGCAGTGATCGCCGGAGCCGGCTCGGGCAAGAGCGAGACCATGGCGGCCCGGCTGGTCTGGCTGGTCGCCAACCAGCTGGTCCGGCCCGAGCGGGTCCTCGGGCTGACGTTCACCAGGAAAGCCGCCGCCGAGCTGGGCGAGCGGGTCCGCACCCGGCTGGACGGGCTGCACCGCGCCGGCCTGGCCGGGCCGGCCACCGGCGAGCAGCCGGGCGAGCCGACGGTGTCCACCTACCATGCCTACGCCGGCCGGCTGGTCGCCGACCACGCGCTGCGGGAGGGCCTGGAGCCGTCGATGCGCCTGGTGACCCCGGCCGTCTCCTGGCAGATAGCCGCTCGCGTGGTGGCCGCCTACGACGGGCCCATGGACGCCGTCAGCTGGGCTCCGGCCACGGTAACGGCGGCGGTCATCGACCTGGCCGGCGAGCTCGCCGAGCACCTGCGGACGGCGGACGACGTGCTGGCCGTTGGCCGGTCACTGGATCGCCGCCTCGCGGAGCTGCCGGGCCGGATCCCGGCCCTGGCCCTCAAGGTCGTCCGCTGCCAGGCCGCGCGGGAGCAGCTGCTCCCGCTGGTGGCCGCTTATCACGCCGCCAAGGCCGCCCGGGAAGTCATCGACTACGGCGACCAGATGGCGATCGCCGCACGGATCGCTGCCCGGCACCTGGAAGTGGGCACGGGCGAACGCGGGCGTTACCCGGTTGTATTGCTCGATGAGTACCAGGACACCAGCCACGCTCAGCTGGTGCTGCTCCGCTCGCTGTTCGGCGGCGGCCACCCGGTCACCGCGGTGGGCGACCCGTGCCAGTCCATCTACGGGTGGCGCGGCGCGAGCGCGGGCAACCTGCGCCGGTTCAGCGCGGACTTTCCCGTCGCGGAGGAGCGCCCGGCCCCGGTGCTGCTGCTGTCCACGAGCTTCCGTAACACCGGCCGGGTGCTGGCCGCCGCCGGCGGTGTCCAGGCCGGACTGCGCGCGGCGGCGCCGGAGGTGCCGCTGCTGGTCGCCCCCCCGGGCCGGGCCGACCGTGGCCAGGTGGTGTGCGCGCTGCTGGAGTCCTCGGGCGCCGAGGCGGCCTGGGTAGCCGACCAGGTCAGCGGATTGCTGAGCCTGGATGCGGGCATCGCGCCGGACGGCAGCCCGTGGCCGGATGGCCGGGCCGACGCCGTTCGCCCGTCCGACATCGCGGTGCTGTGCCGCAAGCGCGCTCAGTTTCCGGCGCTGCGCGCGGCGCTTGAGGCGCGCGGCATCCCGGTCGAGGTGGTCGGCCTCGGCGGGCTGCTGACGGTCCCCGAGGTCGCGGACATCGTCGCCACCCTGCGGGTGCTCCACGATCCGACGGCCTCCGACGCGCTCGCCCGGATCCTGACCTCGCCGCGGTGGCGGATCGGCCCGGCCGACCTGGTGGCGCTAGGCCGCCGCGCCCGGGCCCTGGCCGGTCAGGCCAACAGCGCGGCCGGCGGCGCGGCGGGGGGAGGAGCCGACAGAGCGGCCGGCGGCGGTGCGGCCCGCGGCGGCCAGGCCGGCGACGCTGCCGGGGCCGGGGCCGGGGAAGGCCTGCTGGCCCAGGCGGTGACCGACCTGACCAAGGAGATGGGCAGCCTCATCGAGGCTCTCGACGACCTGGACGGCCCGGCTGCCTACTCACCGGCCGGCCATGCCCGGCTGGCGGCGCTGGCGGCCGAGCTGCGCTCGCTGCGAGCGCATGTGGCCCGGCCGCTGCCTGACCTGGTCTCCGAGATCGAGCGGACCCTGTGCCTGGACATCGAGGTGGCCTCCCGGCCGGGCGTGGACCCGGCCAGCGCGCGTGCCGACCTGGATGCCTTCACCGACGCGGCGGCCGCCTTCGCGGGGGACCGGGAGGAGCCCACGCTGGGCGCGTTCCTGGCCTACCTGAGCGCGGCGGAGGAAGAGGAGTTCGGACTGGAGGGCGGCCGGATCGGCGAGACCGACTCGGTGAAGCTCGCGACCGTGCACGCCGCCAAGGGCCTGCAGTGGCCGGCGGTCATCGTGCCCGGCCTGGCCGGCGGCGCGCAGTCGCGGATCTTCCCGGCCAAGCCCAAGGTGGCGACGCGATGGACGGAGAACCCCCGGCTGCTGCCCTTCAGCCTGCGCGGCGACGCGGCCGACCTGCCGGCGCTGGCGGGCCTCGCCGCCAGCGACCTGGCTATCTTCACCCAGGCCTGCACCGACCGGGAGCTCGCTGAAGAGCGCCGCCTGGCCTACGTGGCCGCGACCAGGGCCGCGTTCTGGCTGGGGTGCACGGGTTACTGGTGGGGCGACGGGGTGTCCCGGCTGGGCCCCTCGGAGTTCCTGGGAGAGGTGCGCGCGGAGTGCGAGGGCGGGGCGGGAGTCGTCGACGTATGGGAGCCCGAGCCGGAGCCCGACGCCACCAATCCGGCACTGGCCGAGCCGCCCACCGCGGCCTGGCCGGCCGCTGAGGCCGCCGGCGCCCGCTACGACGCCATCCGGGCGGCCGCCGACCTGGTCACCCGGGCCATGACCGAGCTTGAGCGCCGCAAGCAGCGGCCCAAGCGTCATGAACGTGGCGTCGTTACTGCTAGAGCAGCAGCAACGGCACGTTCACGCCGCCGGGCGGGCGGGGGGAGCGAGCTGGGACCGGGGCCGGGCCCAGCGAGCGCGGCAGGGCCGGGAGCGGGCTCAGGCGATGGCGGGCCGGAGCCGCAGCCGGGGGCGGAGTCCGAGCGCGGCGTCGGGCCGGATCCTTACCAGGAGCTGATCGCCTCGTGGGCCAGTGAGGCCGACCTGCTGCTCGCCGAGCGGGCCCGGCGCCGCGCCGGGGGCCACGCCCAGGTCGCGCTACCCCGGCAGCTCCCGGTGTCCGCCCTGGTGACCGTCGCGAGGAACCCGGCCGAGCTGGCCCAGCAGGTGCGCCGGCCGATGCCGCGCCCGCCCGCGCCGCACGCCCTGCGGGGCACCGAGTTCCACCGCTGGCTGGAGGAGCGCTTCGGCCAGCCGCAGCTGATCGACGCCGACGAGCTGCCGGGCGCCGCGGACGATCCCGGCGACACCGACCCGGATGCGGATCTGACCGACCTCAAGACGGCCTTCGAGGCCAGCGAATGGGCAGGCCGGCAGCCAAGCGAGGTCGAGGTGCCCTTCGAGTCGCTGATCGGGGACCGGCTGGTCCGCGGCCGGATCGACGCGGTGTTCGCCGATGCCCCCGATGGCCGGTTCGACGTCGTGGACTGGAAGACTGGCCGTCCGCCGGGTTCGGCCGCCGAGCGCCGGGCAGTCGCGGTCCAGCTCGCCGCCTACCGGCTGGCCTGGGCGGCGCTGGCCGGAGTGCCGGTCGGGGAGGTGCGAGCGGCGTTCTACTACGTGCGCGGCGACCTGACCGTCCGGCCGGCCGACCTGCTGGACGAAGCGGGCCTGGCCGCGCTCATTGACGGCATCCCGACGGCCGACGCGGAGGCCGGCCACCGGGAGGGCTGATCCGTGACCGGGGCGGCCTAGCGGAGCGGAGGAGTATGGCGCCAGCAGCACTGATGCCGGGAACGGAGCTGGCCCGGCAGATCATCGCCGACACGGCCAGCCGCGCCGCGCGGTTCACCGAGCAGGCCGGCACCCCACCGTGCCTGGCCACGGTGCTGGTCGGTGACGATCCGGCCTCGGTCACCTACGTCCGGATGAAGCAGAACCGGTCCCGGCAGGCCGGGATCAGCTCCCGGCAGGCCCACCTGCCCGCCAGCATCACCACCAGCGAGCTGGTCGCGGAGATCGCCGGCCTGTCGCAGGACCCTGCCGTGCACGGCATCCTCCTCCAGCACCCGGTGCCCGCCCACATTGACGAGCGGGCCGCGTTCGAGGCCATCGATCCGGCCAAGGATGTCGACGGCGTCACCCTGCACTCGTTCGCCGCGCTGTCACTCGGAGTGCCCGGCTTCGTCCCCGCCACCCCCGGCGGCATCATGCGGCTGCTCGACGCCTACGGCGTCGCCGTGTCCGGCCAGCATGCCGTCGTGCTGGGCCGCAGTCCCATCCTCGGCAAGCCCGCGGGCATGCTGCTGCTGGCCGCCGACGCGACGGTGACGTACTGCCATTCCCGGACTCGCGGCCTGCCCGGCATCGTGGCGACCGGCGACATCGTGGTCGCCGCGGTGGGCCGGCCGGAGTTTGTCCGGGGCAGCTGGCTGAAGCCCGGCGCGGTGGTCGTCGACGCTGGCTACAACCCCGGCAACATCGGTGATGTCGCGTTCGAGGAAGCCGTCGAGGTGGCGAGCGTGATCACGCCGGTGCCCGGCGGCGTCGGGCCGATGACGATCGCGGTGCTGCTAGCGCAGACGGTGGACGCCGCGATCGCGCAGGCGGCTGGATAGGGCGCTCGGCGGCCGACGGCGCGCGACCCTGGCCGCTGACGGCGCGCGACTCTGGCCGCGCGTCAGGAGCCGAGGCGCTGCTCGAGGGCCACCATCTTGGACTGAAGCGCACCGGTCACGCCGGGCCTGATGTCGGCCTTCAGCGTCACGCTGACCCGCGGGGCGCGCGCGGCCACCGCGTCGACAGCCCGCTTGACCACCGCCATGACCTCGTCCCACTCGCCCTCGATAGTCGTGAACATCGCGTCGGTCTGATTCGGCAGCCCGCTGTCACGCACGACGCGGACCGCGTCGGCGACGTAGTCAGCCACGGCCTCGCCGACTCCGAGCGGCGTCACCGAGAATGCGACCAGCATCCGACCTCCTCGCGGCCTACCCCCGTGTGCCGGGGCGCGGACCTCACGATAACCCGCCCCCACCCCGCGCCCCCCTAGCCGGCGCGCCGCTCCCGGCCCCTTCGGACGGCGCTCCCGGCCGCTCTTGCGCGATGGCAATGGTTGCTCTAGAGTAACCGTTCCTGATGAGTAACCAAACTGCGGACCTGGTGTTCGACGCGCTCGGGGAGCCCGTGCGGCGCCGGATCCTGGAGCTGCTGCGAGACGGGCCGACGCCGGTCGGCAAGCTGGCTGACCAGCTCCCGGTGGGGCGCCCGGCGGTCAGCAAGCACCTGCGGGTGCTGAGCGGCGCCGGGCTGATCGAGCATCGCTCGGTCGGGACCCGCAACCTGTATGCCCTCGCCCCCGGCGGCCTCGCTCCGGCCCAGCAGTGGCTGGTCCAGACCTGGGACACCGTGCTCGCCGCATACGCGGCGGAGGTCAGGCGGGCCGCCGCCGCCCCGGTCGGGGATGATCACCGCAGGCCACATCGGGAAGGACGGCAGGCATGACCTCAGTTCCGCTCATCCGCCGCGAGGTGCTGGTCGAGGCCGGCCCGGAGCTGGCGTTCGAGATTTTCACGGCCCGGATCGGGGCGTGGTGGCCGCTGGCCGACTTCAGCGTGCACGGGACGGGCGCGACTGTGTCCTTCTCCGGCGACCGGCTGGTAGAGCGGTCTCCGGCCGGCGAGGCCGCCGTATGGGGCACAGTGACCCGGTGGGAGCCGCCGCACGCGGTCGCGTTCACCTGGCATCCGGGCGCGGGGCCGGACCGGGCCAGCGACGTGGCGGTGACGTTCACGCCGGCGGGCGAGCAAACCGTGGTGACGCGGGAGCATAGCGGGTGGGAGTCCTTCGAGGACCCGGCCGCGGCTCGGGCCGAGTACGACCAGGCCTGGCCAGCGGTGCTGGAGGCGTACCGCGAGGCCGCGGGCGCGGCGGGCCAGCCGGGCCGGCGAGGCTGCCCGGCTGGCCACCGAGGACGACCCGAGCGTGGCCGGGGGGCTGTTCAGCATCACGATCAGCCCGTGGCAGGTCATGCTCGAGGCCTGACCGGCGCGTTCCTGCTCGCGGCCGGCCAGCGCATTTCATTCTCGGGCCCGACGAGCCCGTTCGTCAGTGCTTCGCGGCGTTCTTGACTTTCTTGCCCTTGTGCTTGACCTTGCCGGCGTCCTTCTTGGTCTTGCCCTTGGCCTTCTCCGCCTTGCCCTTAGCCTTCTTGCCCAGACCCATTGACCGTCTCCTTCACCATGCGGCACGACGCTGCCGGCATTGCCCTGCGCCGGCTCACTGGGACCATGTTCCATGCCATGTACGGCTCAAACATGGCGGGATAACCGCCGCGGCCATACGACCGGGAACAGCGGATGATCCAGGACGGCGCCCTCCGCCAGCTGGGCGTCGAGGCCGTCGAACGGCGGTGAGGTACGCCAGCGGCGCGGCGCGTACCGGGCGCCTGCCGATAGGTAGCGCAGCGACAGCACGCGGCGCCGGCCCTGGAAGGGGAAGCCCGGCGCGCCGTGGACGGTCAGGAAATCGAAGAAGATCGCATCGCCCGGTGCCAGGTCGAACCGGCGGAGGTCGAACCAGGCCCGGTCAGCCTCGATGTCAGGCAGCTCCGCCAGGCTGCCTTCGGGAAACCACCTCGCCTCGCCCTTGAGAAAGGTGCGCGGCATGAGCCACGGGCCGCGGTGCGAGCCGGCCAGCAGCTCCAGGGACCCCGCCGCGGGAACCGGATCGACCGGTATCCAGGCGCTGACCCCCGGGCCCTCGACGTTGTAGTACGGCTGATCCTGATGCCAGGGCGTCCGCTGCCTGGTTCCGCCTTCCTTGACCAGGATGTGGTCGTGGTAGAACCGGACCTGCGGCGTGGCCATCAGCCCGGCGGCGATCTCCGGTACCCGCGAATGCCGGGCCAGCCGCTCAAGCTGCGGGACTTGCTGCCACCGGCAGAAGTCCTCGGTGAACGAGCCGGGGTCCTCGCGCCCGCTCGCGACCTGGGCCAGGGGGCCGGGGCGGGCCAGCACGATCTCGACGGCCGCAGCCGCCTCGGCCAGCTCGTCCGCGTCGAGCACGCCCCGCACGCAGACGACCCCGTCGCGCGCGAAAGCCTCGGCCAGCTCCGCGCCCGCCAGCTCCCCGCCGGCCTGCTGCGGATCCATGGCGCCTCCTGGCTGCCCGGCTCTGCCCGTCACGAGCTCGCGTCCGGGCCAACGCGGTAGTGGTAGCGGTGATGATCGCAGAACCCGATGCCGCCGTACAGGGCGCGGGCTCCGGTGTTCTCCTCCTCCACCTGCACGTACAGGCCCGTGGCGCCGCGGTCTGCCGCCAGCGCGGCCAGGGTGGCGCTGACCGCGGTGGCCAGCCCGCGGCGCTGGTGACCGGGATGGGTCTCGATCGCCGTCAGCCCGGCCCAGCCCGCGTCGCCAGCCACCCGCCCGATCGCCACCGTCTGGCCCTCCTCGCGGACGCTGGCGAACGCCTGCCACGGCGCGGACATCAGGAGCCGCCGGCCGACGGGCGGCAGGGCATCACCGCGGTAGTGGTACATCGCCAGCCAGTCCTCGTCCGGCGCGGCTGCGACCGCGACCGCGACGGCGACGGCTGCCGCGACCGGTGCGGCTGGCCCGGCGCAGCTCGCGGCCACCTTCGGCGCCGCCGTCATCACGACCGCCGCTCCCCGGCGCAGCGGCGCGCTGTTGGCCCGTCCGGTGAAGCCGTCGGCCGCGCGCAGCAGCCAGCCGCCCAGCCACTCCTCCTGCGGCGCCTGCCAGCCTCTGGCCGCCCGTGTCTCCAGGTCCGCGATGGAAATGGTGGTGGCCTGCAACCTCCGCGCGCCTCCCGACCGTCGTGCCCGTCGCCCTTCACGCCGCAGTCCATCCTGATCGATTCGCTCCCAGCGCACAACGCGCGCGGTCGGCGCCCTAGTGTCAGACCCTCCCGGGAGGATGGACTCATGCCGGCTCAGTCCTTCTCCATCACGCCGAGCGGTCCGTTCTCCCTGGCGGAGGCCGCTACCTTCGGTTTTGGCCAGCGGCAGGACGACGGGTTCGACGGTGTCATGCGCCTGGCCTTCTGCCTCGACGGGTACGAAGGGCACGCCGGAGTCGAGGTCCGGCAGGACGCCACCCCGGCGGGCGCGGGCACCGTGCACTGCACCGTGCGCACCGCCGGGACCGTGCGCACCGCCGGGCACGCTGACCTTGGCCTGGTCCGGCGCCAGGTCGCGCGGGTGCTGTCTCTTGATCATGATGGCGCCCAGTTCATGCTGGTCGGCGAGCGGGATCCGGTGATCGGCGCGCTGCAGGCGGCGGCGCCGGGCCTCCGGCCGCCGCTGTTCTACTCGCCCTACGAGGCCGCCGCCTGGTCGGTCCTGAGCAGCAGGCGGCCGGCCCGCCAGATGATGGGCGTCCGCGATCGGCTCAGTCAGGCCCATGGCCCGGTGTTCGAGCTGGCCAGCCGGCCGCTGGCCGCGTTTCCCGCCCCGGCCGCCCTGCTGGATGTCGAGTCGTTTCCCGGTATTCCCGACGACAAGATGCGCCGGCTGCACGGTGTGGCCAGCGCGGCGCTAGAGGGCCGCCTGGACGTCGGTCAGCTGCAGCAACTTGGCCCGGAGGCCGCCATGGAGCAGCTCCAGGCGATCAACGGCATCGGGCCGTTCTACAGCTCCCTGATCGTGATCAGGGGCACGGGATTCGCCGACGTCCTGGCCGTCAATGAGCCGCGCGCCCTGGCCCTGGTCGCCCGCCTCTACGGCCTGGACGCCGATCCGTCGCCGGAGCAGTTCCGCGCGCTGGCCGAGCCGTGGCGGCCGTTCCGGACCTGGGCAGTGGTCCTCATCCGGGCGGCGGGCGGACGCATCCTGGACGCGCCGGCGGCGGCCCCGGCCGCCGGCCGCGGGCAGCCCGGAAATACGCGCGGGTAGCTTAGAGGTATGAGCGCGCACACTTCACGGAGCAGGGGCGGGTGGCCGCACGCTGGCAGCGGCCCGGCAGCCATGTCACGTTGACCGCGGACCAGTACGCCGCGGCCACCGGGCTGGTCGAGCGGTCAGCCGCCGCCCAGGTGACCGGCATCCCGGAGCATCCAGCCGACGACGGTCTCTTCGGGCCCGTCAGCGTGACCTGGCGGATCAGCACCGACCTGTCCGGGGTGATCGCCGGGCTCCGGTCCCTGCTGATCCAGGCCCTGCACCCGCTGGCGATGGCCGGCGTCGACCAGCACAGCGACTGGCGGGCGGATCCGGTCGGCCGGCTCGCCGCGACCGCCGCCTACGTCAGCACGGTCACTTTCGGCGAGCGCACCGCGGCCGAGCGGGTATCGGCCCGGGTGCGGCGGATTCACGAGCACGTCCGGGGCGTGGACACGGTCACCGGGCGCCCGTACGCGGCCGGCGATTCCGGCCTGCTGCTCTGGGTGCACGCGGCCATGGTCGACTCGGTCATCGCCGCCAGCAACCTGTTCGGCGCGGGCCTGTCGGCGCAGGACGCTGACCGTTACGTGGCCGAGATGGCGGTCGCGGCCGAGCTGATCGGCGTGGCGCCCGGCGAGATCCCGCACAGCGTCGCCGACCTCGAACGCTATCTGGACGGTGTCCGTCCCGAGCTGCGGTCCACCCCCGCGGCCAGCGAGTCGATGGCCTACCTGCTCGATCCGCCGGGCCTGGATCCCGACATAGCGGAAATCTGGCAGGACGTGCGTGACGGCGCGATCGCGTCGCTCCCGCAGTGGGCGCGTGACCTGTACGGATACGACGCGCCGCCGCTGACCCCCGCCCGGCGCAGCGAGATCCGGCAGGCCCTGGGCGTCCTGGACGCGGTCTACCTGGGCGAGCCCGGCGTGCTGGAGGCCCGGCAGCGCATCGCCCTGCGGATGCGCGCAGCGCAGCGCTCATGAGGCAGCACGCATGAAGCAGCGGCCTATCAGCCGGGCCCGCGTCCGGCGGTCCGGGCGCGGACAGGCGCGTAACCTCGGCGTTGGCCTGGCAGCCGGAGCAGTAGTAACGGCGCTGTCGGCAGCGGTGGTTCGCCGCCGGATCGGCCCCCTGCGGTTTACCCGGGGGCTGGCCGCGGTCCGGCTTGTGCTGCGCGGCGGCGTCCGCTACGCGGGTAACGCGCCCCGGCTGTTCGCGGCGGCCGGGGAGCGCCGGGAGCAGCTCCGCAGCGACCTGGCCCTGCAGACGGCCGAGGATGTCACCGTCACCCTCGGGGCGATGAAGGGCGTCCTGGTGAAGCTCGGCCAGATGGCCAGCTACGCCTATGACGGGCTGGCGCCGCCCGTCCGCCGGACGCTGAGCCGGCTGCAGGACAGCATCCCGCCGATGAGTCCCGAGCTGGCCGCCCAGGTAGTGATCGAGGAGCTCGGGCTGCCGCCGGAGCAGGCCTTCGCGCAGTGGGACCCCGAGCCCATCGCCGCCGCCTCGATCGGCCAGGTGCACCGCGCGATCACTCACGATGGCCGGGCCGTGGCCGTGAAGGTGCAGTATCCGGGCATCGCCGAGACGATGGCGGCCGACCTGGACAACGTCGCGCTGCTGCGCAAGATGCTGAAGATCACCGCGCCGAATCAGGACGTCGACGCGCTCGTCGCCGAGCTGCGCGAGCGCGTGCTCGAGGAGCTCGACTACCGCCGGGAGGCCGCCAACCAGCGGCTGCTGGCCGCCTACTACGACGGGCATCCGACGATCCACGTGCCGGCGATCATCGACGAGCTGTCGACCCGCCGGGTGGTCACCAGCGAGCTGTCGGACGGGGCGCGGTTCGCCGAGCTGGCGACCTGGTCACAGGAGGAGCGCGACCTCGCCGGCGAGACGATCTACCGCTTCGTGTTCCGCAGCCTGTATGAGGTCCACGCGTTCAACGGTGACCCGCACCCGGGCAACTACCTGTTTCACGGCGGCGGCCGGGTGACCTTCCTGGATTTCGGGCTGGTCAAGCACTTCACCCCGGAGGACCTGGACCCGCTGATGCAGATGGCGCGGCGGCTGTGCGTCGACCAGGACCCCGAGGCGTTCCGCGCCAGCCTGGAGGAGGCCGGCTTCCTGGCCCCCGGCGCGCCGCTGAGCACGGCGGCAATCGTCGAGCACCTGGCGGTGTTCTACGAGATGATCCGCGAGTCGCGGACGCTGACCGTGACCGGCGACTACGCCTCCGCGGTGGTCAAGCGGTTCTTCGACGTGCGCAGCCCGGTGGCCGAGTACGCCAGCGTCCCGCGGTCCTACGTCATCCTGCAGCGCATCAACCTGGGCCTGTTCGCGCTGCTCGGCGATCTGCGGGCGACCGCCAACTGGCGGGCCATCGCCGAGGAGATCTGGCCCTTCCTGCAGGCCCCGCCGTCCACGCCGATGGGCGAGGCCGAGGCGCGGTGGCGGACCCGCCGCAAGCTAGCGGCCTGACCGCGGCCCGGCCGCCGGCTGCCTGGCCGGCTGGCGGGCGGGACGCCTCGCTAGAGTGCCACGCAGGCACCTGGCATCCCGGGCCGAGCGCTGGCCGGGAGTGCCCGGCCGCCGTGGCCGCGAAGGGATGATCATGGACGTCCGGCAGTACGTAGACGACAACGCCGCAGAGTTCTTCGGGGCGCTGAGCCAGTGGCTCACCATCCCGTCGATCTCCGCCGACCCGGCCCGGCACGGCGATGTCCGGAGATCCGCGGACTGGCTGGCCGCTCACCTGCGCGAGACCGGCTTCCCGGTCGTCGAGACCTGGGAGACCGGGACGACGGCGGCGCCGGGCCTGCCCGCGGTGTTCGCGCACTGGCCCGCGGCCAGCCTGGCCGCGCCCGTGGTGCTGGTCTACGGCCACCACGACGTCCAGCCGGTCGAGCCGCTGGCCGAGTGGGAGAGCCCGCCCTTCGAGCCGGCCCGGCGCGATGGCCAGCTGCTGGCCAGGGGCGCGTCCGACGACAAGGGCCAGGTGCTCTTCCACGCGCTCGGCACCCGGGCCGCCCTGGCCGCCGCCGGAGCCGACGCGCCGCCGGTCACCCTGAAGCTGCTGATCGAGGGCGAGGAGGAGTCCGGCTCCCCGAATTTCGCCGGGCTGCTGCGCGAACAGGCCGGGCGGCTGGCCTGCGATGTCGTCGTGATCTCTGACACCACGATGTGGTCGGCCGACGTGCCGTCCATGTGCGTGGGCATGCGCGGCCTGGTCGAGGCGGAGATCCACCTGCGCGGCCCGGAGCGTGATCTGCATTCCGGCTCCTTCGGCGGAGCCGTGCCCAACCCGCTGCACGTGCTGGCTGACCTGCTGTCGGGCCTGCACGATGACAGCGGCCGGGTCACGCTGCCCGGCTTCTACGACAGCGTGCTGCCGCTGGCCCGGGCCGAGCGCGAGCTCATCGCGCGGCTGCCATTCGACCAGAAGGCGTGGCTGGCCGACGCAGGCAACAGCGGTGCCCCGGCCGGCGAGGCCGGCTACAGCACGCTCGAGCGGGTCTGGACCCGGCCGACCGCCGAGGTCAACGGCATGTGGGGTGGCCACACCGGGCCGGGCGGCAAGACGATCATCCCGGCGCAGGCGCACGCCAAGCTGTCGTTCCGGCTGGTGGCCCGCCAGGAGCCCGCGAAGGTGGTGGCCGCGCTGCAGCAGTACGTGCGGGATGCCGCCCCGCCGGGCATCGAGGCCGCCGTGACCTCCTCCGGTCACGGGGTACGGCCCGCGTTCTCGCCGGTGGACTCGGTGGCCGTGCAGGCGGGCCGTCGCGCGATGCAGCGCGCCTTCGGTACCGAGGTGCTGTTCACCAGGGAAGGCGGCAGCGGCCCGGAGGCCGACCTGGCCGAGATCCTGGGCGCGCCGCTGGTGTTCGTCGCCGTGGGGCTCGATTCCGACCGGATCCACGCGCCGAACGAGAAGGCCGACATGGCACTGCTGCTCAAGGGCGCACAGGCCGCCGCCTACCTCTGGGACGAGCTAGCCGCCGCCGGCGCCGAGCTCACGGCAGACCGGTGAGCCGCGGCACTAGATCGGCTGACGTGGCGGTGGCGCATACCGCGCTGCCGCGGCTGGCTCTGGCCCGCGGTGAGGTCGACCGGGCTGCGCA
This sequence comes from Streptosporangiaceae bacterium, assembly GCA_036510065.1. Classification (GTDB taxonomy): domain Bacteria; phylum Actinomycetota; class Actinomycetes; order Streptosporangiales; family Streptosporangiaceae; genus DASUBV01. The sequence goes on from DATCEO010000166.1 coordinate 175,538, forward strand.
CCGGCGCGACGACGAGCAGTGGCTGGCCGCCGCCTGGGCTGATCCGGGCACCCGCGTGCTGGTCGTGGAGGGCGGTCGCGCCCTGGTCGGCTTCGGCTCCGATGGCGCTCACCTGGTGTTTCTCCCGCCTGAGCAGGCCCCCGAGGGCGTCCGGTTCCTGCTCGGCGTGGCCGCCGACGGCGTCGTCTATCTTGGCGTCGCGGGTCCCCTGCCCGAGTCGGCGCAGGTCGTGGGCGTCGAGGTGCGCCCGGCCCCGCTGCGGGAGGCCGGCCCGCTGCTGTCCGACCGGGACGCCGGCCTCATGACCCACGCGGTCGCGCTGGCGAACTTCCATGACTCGCATCACTTCTGCCCGCGCTGTGGCGAGCCCAGCAAGCCTGTGTCGGCGGGGCACGCGCGGCGCTGCACCGTCGAGGGCACCGATGAGTTCCCGCGCTCGGACCCGGCCATGATCGTCCTGGTGACCGATCCCGGCGATCGCTGCCTTCTCGCCCGTAACGCCGCGTGGCCCGCCCACCGGGTCTCCATCCTGGCCGGCTTCGTGGAGGCGGGGGAGTCCGCCGAGCAGGCGGTAGCCCGCGAGGTGCACGAGGAGACGGGCATCACCGTCGGACAGATCCGTTACCTCGGTAGCCAGCCCTGGCCAATGCCGCAGAGCCTGATGCTGGCCTTCCGAGCCGAGGCCCCCGGCAGCCTGGAGATCACGGTCGATCAGGAGGAGATCGCCGAGGCCCACTGGTTCAGCCGGGAGGAGCTGGCCGCCGCCATCGCCGATGGCTCGATCCTGCTGCCGCCGCCGGTCTCCATCGCTCACCAGATCATCCAGTCCTGGTACGGTGCGGAGCTGCCTGGCAGCTGGTGACAAACCCGTCTCCACGGCCGCCACCGCGCCGGTGCCGGCGGCGGCCGGGAAGATCGGGCCGCGGCCGCCGGTTGGGGTACTGGTGTGAATCAAGAACGCGTATTTTCCGAGGCCAGCGCAGCTGAGCCGGACCAGGCCGCCGGCGAGGGGCGATCGCGGGGGAGCCGGCTGCTGTGGGGGACTGACCGCTGGACCGGGCGCCCGATCACGGCCCTGACCGTGCTGGCCGGCGTGCTGGTGTGGGTGATCGTCAGCGCCGCGTACGGCTTCCCGGGCGCGTGGGAGCGGATCTTCCAGACGCTGGTCGCCGCGGTGACGGTCGTGATGGTCTTCGTCATCCAGCACACGCAGGCCCGCCATCAGGCAGCCACCCAGCGCAAGCTGGACGAGATCCTGCGGGTGCTCCCGGAAGCCGATAACTCGCTGCTGGCCCTCGAGCACGCCTCCGACGAGGAACTGCGCGACACCCACCAGCAGCACCGGCAGATCCGGCAGACCGCACTGCAGGAGCAGGCCGCGCTGGCCGACCAGGTGTCCAGCCAGTGAGCTGCCGGCAGCAGCCCGCCAGGCCGCCGGGCCGGATCGCCGGGGCTAGGCGGGCGCCAGCTTGCGCAGCGAGTGGGTGATCTCCGCTCCGGGCGCGGGCAGCAGGCTGATGACCGGCGTGTCCAGGCCGTACTCCTGGTACTGCGCCACCCGCTCCCGGCAGGTCTCCAGCGAGCCGTGGATGACCAGGTCGTCGACGACTTCATCCGGGATCGCGGCCAGGGCGCCCTTCCGGTCGCCCGCCGCCCAGGCCGCCAGCATCGGCGCGAGCAGCTCGCCGCGGCCGAGCCACTCGTGGAAGGCCGCGTAGACCGGGACCGTGAGGTAGGCCGCCAGGACCCGCCTGCCGATAGTCCGGGCCAGGTCCGTGTCGGTCGTGGGGCAGACGAAGACCCGCGCGATCAGCTCGCAGTCCGGGCCCGCGGCCTCGCGGACCTGGGGGACATCGGCCGGCGAGAGCCAGTTCGTGATCGCCGCGTCCGCCTCCTTGGCCGCGAGCTTCAGCATTCCCGGCCGCAGCGCCGCCAGGGCCAGAGCCGGCGGCACCTCGGGGGCCGGGTCGAGCCGGAACCCGTGCACGGCGAACGTCTCGAACCGCTGATCGACCTTCTCCCCGGCCAGCGCCAGGCGCAGGAATTGCAGCATGTCCCGGGACCGCTGGAGCGGCTTCTCGAACGGGATCCCGTTCCACTGCTCGACGGCCACCTGGGACGACGTGCCGATCCCCATGACGAACCGGCCCGGCGCCAGGCTCGCGAGCGTCCCCGCGCTGACCGCGAGCGCGACGGGCGCCCGGGTATAGACGCCGGCGATCGCGGTGCCCAGCCGCAGCTCCGGTGCCCACTGCGAGGCCAGCACCAGCGGCGTGAACGCGTCCACCCCGTTCAGCTCCGCTGACCAGGCGTCGGTGTACCCCAGGATGGGCAGCGCCGTGACGATCTCGCGCTGGTCGGGCAGGCTGAGTCCGTGGAGCGGGAGCGTGATCCCCCAGCGCTGCGATCTGTCCATGTGGTGCTTCCTCCCAGGGTTCCGGTGCCTGCCATTGTGGCGGATTTCGGATCACCGCCAGCGGGCGGGATGCCGACCCAGCCCCCGGCCGGGCCCAGGCCCCGCGCCGCCCCGGCCACGCCGGTGCTGGCTTGCCGGGCGGTGTAGCAGGGCCGTGGCAGGCCGGCGGTCTGGACGGTGATGTCCCAGGCGGGAACTCGGTGCTGAGCTGCTGGCAGGTGGCCAGGGACCCGGCCAGCTCATCGGCGGCCGGGCTGGTGTCGGTGAGGTCGAACCCGGCGAGGATGAGCGCGGTCTCGATCTCGGTGATCCGGCGGGGTCCCAGGCCGCGGATTTCGGTGAGGCGGTGCTGGCGGCAGAGCCGGGCGGCGTCCCCGGCGGTGCGGGCGTCGGCGGCGGCGTGGCGGAGCGGGTTGAGGGCGCTGGGGGACAGGAGCGGCCGCAGGCAGTCGAGCGGGCAGTCGGGGGTGCTGGCGTGCCCGGCGCGGGTGCAGGGCTGCGGGGCGGAGGTGCTGGCGGCGGGGTCGGATGCAGGACGGCCGGCCGGCGACAAGTAAGAACCGGAACGCGTCGTAGAAGGTATCCCACTGGCAGAAGCCCAGGGCCACCGACGTCAGCGTCTCATACAAGCGAACCGTGCCGAGAAGCGTCCCCTGGTCACAGAACACCCGGGCGAATACCCGGCCGGCGCGGTTATTCCTGGCGCTTCTCGAAGCGGCTGACCGCGATGAGGCCGGCGATGAAGACCGCCACCATCGCCAGCAGCAGGGCCAGTTGTGAGGTGCTGATCCTCGCTTGCCCCGTGCTGCTGGGGGTTAGCACGAAGAGGATCCGCCGGATGACGGCCACCAGCCCGACGACGATGAACGGCTGGGCGATCAGCCGGTGCGCGCGCAGTGACAGCGCCACCGTGTGCACGATCTCCACCAGGATCAACACGAGCAGGACGCGGTCTAGCAGGAAGGTGGCCTCGTCCAGGATCGGCGCCTTGGCTGACACGCTGTGCGCGAAGTCGTAGATGCCGGAGATCAGCAGGACCCCGGCCAGTGCGATCAGCACGATGCCGACGATCACCGTCACGATGTCCTGGGCGTGCTCCAGGGCCCAGATCGACCCCTCCACGCTGCGGATGCTGTGCCGCCGGGATACCGGGCCGCCCGGGGTCGCGGCGGGATCGGCGGCCACAGGGGGGTCAGTGGGCGGAGCGAGATCGGGCGGAGCTTTGGCGAGGTCCGCTGGCGCCCCCCGCGGCTCGCCCGCGGGGCCCGTGCTCAAGGTCGGCATCTGCCCATGATGGCCGATGCGATCCGCCGGGAGAGGTGCGATGACCTTTCCGCCGGTCAGGCGATGTCGTCGCCGTCGCGATCCGCCTCCAGCTCAGCCAGGTCAGCGGGAATTACCTGCGAGACCGCGGAGGTGCCGGCCACTGGCCGGCGCCTTGTGCACCACCCTGCTAGCTGCAACCGGCATCACGAACAAGAGCCTTGGACCGTACCGGGTACGGTCCAATCGCAACCCCTATGGCGCGGAGGATCGGTCGTGATCATGAAGGGGACTGAGCGGCGGCCCGATCAGGTCGGCCATCTGGTCGACCGCGTAGCCGAAGAAGTCGTCGCTCGGGTCGGCCGTGCCGACCAGCTGCCCGAACAGCTCGAAGCTGATCATGCCGAACAGCTGGGTCCAGGCGATCAGCGCGCGGGCCAGCACCGGTGCCGGGACCCCCGGAGCGATGGCGGCGCTCAGCGCCTCGGCCTGCCCGGCTAGCAGGCCCGGCAGCGGCGGCCCGGAGGCCGGGTCCGCCTGATCCGCCACCTGCCCGTCCGCCTGATCCGCGGCCCGCCCGTCTGCCCGCCCGGCCGTCTGCCGCGGTCGCGGACCGGCCGGCTGCCCCGCTTCCAGGCCCCCCGGCCGGCCTGCTCCCTGGCTGGCAGCTTGCGGCCAGGCTTCGGCCAGCAGCCCGCCGAAGACCACCGCGACCCGCGCGGCCGAGGCGATGGTCTCCTGCGGAGCCTGGTAACCGGGGACCGGTGAGCCGTAGATGAGCGCGTACTCGTGCGGGTGGTCGATGGCCCAGGCGCGGATGGCCTGGCAGCAGGCCCGCCAGCGGCGGCGGGGGTCGTCGGCCGGCCGGGCGGCGGCGGCAGCCTCGGCGCCGGCTCCGAGCGAGTCGTAGGCGTCGATGATCAGTGCCGTCAGCAGGTCGTCCCGGCTCGGGAAGTACCGGTACAGCGCCGAGGAGACCATGCCCAGCTCGCGGGCGACCGCGCGCAGCGACAGCCGCTGCGCTCCCTCGGCGGCCAGCTGACGGCGTGCCTCCTCCTTGATCTCCCGGGTGATCTGGGCCCGGGCCCGCTCGCGCGCGTTCTGGCCGGCGCTCCGCGTGTTCGTCATGGGACCAGTCTGGCACTTCCGAGATCAGTGTTCAATTAAGAGAGCGTTGCTCTTGACCTGCGCAGGATCTAGCGGAACACTGATCTTAAGAGAGATCACCGATCTCGTAACGGCAGCCAGGCCGGTACTAGAACTCCAGGAGCAGCCATGTCTGACAGCAGCACTCGTTACGCCGTGCCGGCCACCGCGCCGGGCCGCCTGATGAACAAGCTGTTCAACTCCCTGGTCGCCAGGCTCACCAAGGCCGGGATCAGCGTGCTGGGCAGCCGGGTCCTCTACGTCCGCGGCCGCACCAGCGGCCAGTGGCGCACCACCCCGGTCAACCTGCTGACCTACCAGGGAGGCCAGTACCTGGTCGCGCCGCGCGGGCACACCCAGTGGGTCCGGAACATGCGGGTGGCCGGCGGCGGCGAGCTGCGGGTAGGCCGGAAAGTGGAGAAGTTCACCGCCACCGAGCTGGCCGACTCCGACAAGCCGCAGGTGCTCCGGGCCTACCTGCAGCGCTGGAAGATGGAGGTCGGCGTTTTCTTCAACGGCGTCGGGCCCGACGCCAGCGACGCCCGGCTGCTGGAGATCGCCCCCGGCTACCCCGTATTCCGCATCACCATCAGGTGAGAGGCCCGCGCCCGGCCCGGCTCGTCAGAGCCGGGCTTCCGCGGCGCGCCGGCTCAGCTCGCGCAGCCGGGCGCTGGTTTCCTCGTCGGCCGGGGTGTAGGTCACCATCCTGGTGCCGAGCCGCTGGCCCAGCCACAGATGGGTGTAGTTCAGCCGGAGCAGCCCGACCTCCTGGTGCAGGTAGCGCTTGGTGAGGTTCTCCGGGGCCGCAACCTCGTGCCGTTCCCAGAGCTCGGCGAACTCCGGCGATGCCTTCAGCAGCCGCGACACCAGGCACTTCCAGGCTGGCTCGGCGACATGGTCGGCCATGGCCGCGCGGTACTCGGCCACCATCCGCCGGGTGGCGTCGGGCCAGTCGATGATGGCCACGCGGTGCGCCGGGCTGGTGAAGATCCGCCAGAGCGAGTTCCGCTCCTCGAACGGCAGGTCGCTCAGCGGGCCCATGAGCCGCTCATAGGTGGCGTTGTAGGAAAGGATGTCGTAGCGGGCGTTGCGGACGCAGGCCGGGTAGGGCTCCAGCTGATCCAGGAGCAGCTGGAGCACGGGCGGTACCGCCTGGCAGTCGCCCTCGGCCGTGCCGTCCGGCGCGTCGGCCAGCCGGAACAGGTGCTCGCGCTCATGCGGATCCAGCAGCAGCGTGCGGGCGACCGCGTCCAGCACCTGCGGTGACGCGTTGATGTCGCGACCCTGCTCCAGCCACGTGTACCAGGTGACGCCGACCCCGGCGAGCGTGGCCACCTCTTCCCGGCGCAGGCCGGGCGTGCGCCGCCGGGCGGCCGGCGGCAGGCCGACCTGCTCCGGGGCAATCCGCTCCCGGCGGCTGCGCAGGAACCCGGCCAGTTCCCTGCGGCGCAGCAGCAGGTCATGGCGGGCCGCCGCGCGCCGTCCGTCCGGGGCGGGGCGGCTGTCGGCCGCGGGCCGGGCCGCAGTAGCTGGCGTACTCATGACTACCATCTTGCCATGGGTTCAATGGGGTTGCCAGGTACCTCCACTACCAGTATCAGCAGGCTCTAGTACCCGGCTGAGAAAGGCAGCCAGTATGACGGTATGCCCTCACCACTGGATTCCGCTGACGTCGCTACGACCAGCCTCGGCCCCCCGCCGGAGCTGACCGCGGGTCCCGCGACCGACCGTCTCCGCCCCCTTCTTGACCACCTCCGCGCCGGGCGCCCCGCCCCGGCGCTGCTCACCGCCACCGGCCTGTTCGTCGTGCTGGTGGGCGTCCTGCTGCCGATGGTCGACTTCTTTCATCGTCAACGTGGCGCTCCCGACGATCGGCCGGGACCTGCACCCCAGCCCGCCGCTGCTGGAGCTGGTCGTCTCGGGATACGCCACCGCCTACGCGCTGCTCCTGATCCTGGGCGGCCGGCTGGGCGACAGCCTGGGCCGCAAGCGGCTCTTCCTGCTTGGCATGGCCGCCTTCACGATCACCTCGCTGGCCTGCGGCCTGGCCCCCACGGCGCTGTTCCTGGTCGTCGCGCGGGCGGCGCAGGGCGCGTCGGCGGCGCTGATGGTGCCCCAGGTCCTGGCCACGATCCAGGCCGCCACGACCGGGGAGCGCCGGGCGCGGGCGCTGGGCCGGTACGGGGCCACCGGCGGCATCGCCGCTGTCCTGGGCCAGCTGCTGGGCGGCCTCCTGGTGTCGGCGAACCTCGACGGCACCGGGTGGCGGCCGATCTTCCTGGTGAACGTCCCGATCGGGCTGGCCGGGCTCCTGCTGGCCAGCCGCCACGTGCCAGACAGCCGGGCGGCCGTGGCGGCCCGGATCGACGTTCCGGGAACGGTGCTGCTCGGCGTGACCGTGCTGGCCGTGCTGATCCCGCTGACCGAGGGCCAGGCGCTGCGCTGGCCGGCCTGGGCGATCGGGCTGCTGGCCGCGGCACCGCTGGCGCTGGCCGCGCTCGCCGCGGTAGAGCTGCGCGCCGAGCGAGCTGGCCGGTCGCCGCTGGTGCCGCCCTCGCTGCTGCGGCATGCGAGCATGCGCAGCGGGCTGCTGCTGGCGCTGCCCTTCTTCGCCGGCTTCGGCGCCTTCATGTTCTGCTACGCCCTGCTGGTCCAGCAGGGCCTGCATGACAGCCCGCTGGTCGCCGGGGCCGGGCTGGTGCCGATGGCGGCAGCCTTCCTGCTCGCCTCCCTGTCCACCTCGAGGCTGCTGGCCAGGTTCGGCGCCCGCGTCCTTGCGGCCGGGGCGGCGGCGCAGGGCGCGGGCCTGGTCATCCTCGGCCTGACGGTGCTGGCGGACTGGCCGCACGTGTCGGTCCTCGTGCTGGCTCCCGGCATGGTGGTGGCCGGCTTCGGCCAGGGCCTGGTCATGAGCCCGCTGTTCGGCCTGGTGCTCTCCGAGGTGCCGCCGGCGGTGGCCGGCGCGGGCGGCGGCGTGCTCACCACCACCCAGCAGACCGCCCTGGCGCTCGGCGTCGCCACCCTCGGCACGCTATTCCTGGCGCTGGCCAGGGACGGGGCGGGGATGCGCGACGGGTTTCTGGTCGTCGTGGCCGTCCAGGTCGTCATCGCGGCGGGCCTGGGCCTTGGTGCCCGCCGCCTGCCGGGCTGGCGCGCCGGCTGACGCCGCGCGCTGAGAGCGGTCCGGGCCGCGCTGGTGACAGCGCGGCCCGGACTCCCCGGCGGTATCGCGGCCCTCGCCCGGATCAGCAGACCGTCGCCTGCCCGGCCCACGGACACGGGGACACGGTGGTCAGCCCGCCGATGTCCAGGCCCTCGCGCCAGATCACCCTGGCGCGTCCCGTCCAGGCGGAGATGGCCAGGAAGCTGCCCGCGGAGGTCGCCCCGTAGAGCTGGCGCCCCGCGGCCACCAGTCCCCACACGCGGTGGTAGCCCGTCCGGCCCACGATCCGGGCGGCTCCCGTGCGCACGTTGACCGTGGCCAGGATCGACTCGGCTGAATGCGGCCGGGTCACGGTGGCGTAGAGCCGGTGGTTAGCGAAGACGAGATCGCCCGACGAGCCGAGGCCGTGCCCGTACCGGCCGATAACGGCGGCCCGGCCGGTCCGGGGATTGACCCGGAAGAATTCCCCGTGCTGGTCAGCACCGTAGAGGGCGTCAGTTCCCGGCTGGGTGGCCAGCGCGTTGGCGGCCGTGATGCCGAGCGACCCGATCTTGTGCCGGGCCCCGCTGGCGGGGCTCAGCCGGTACAGAGCCGTGAAGCTAATGGCGTAGAGGATCCCGTGCCGGAAGGCCAGGTCGGTGAGCCTGGTCCCGGCGCGGCCGGCCAGGACGGCCCGGTGCGAGCGCGGGTACAGACGGTAGAGCGCGCTGTCGGCGGCGAACGTGACGCCGTAGACCAGCCGTGGCGGCATGGGCCTGGCCGGCGCGGCGCTGGCCGCCGCGGGAGCCAGCGTGAGCGTGCCTGCGGCAGCCAGCGTGAGCACGGCGGCCAGCGGACGTTGTAACAGCAGTTTCCGGAATCTCGCATAGGACGTCATGGCTAGCCCCCGGGCCATCTCAGAAAGTAATCAGCAACTGGCCGATAGTAACAGCGCCCTGGTCAGGACGGCCTCACCTGGCCAAGGCCGACTTCCCGGCGGTTGAGGGCTTCCCGGCGGCAGGGCTACCCGGCAGGTGCGGGACTCCCGGCCGGTCAGCCGGTCAGCCGGTCAGGGCCAGGGTGGCGCCGGTTGGGTCGACCAGCCGGTGGCAGCCCGGCGCGGCCGGGAACTTGGCCAGCGGCCCGCGGACCCGAGCCTTGGGTCCGTCAGGGCCGGTCAGGATCGCCCCGTCCGCGGCGCTGGCCACCAGCTCATCGCCGACCCGCAGCAGGACCGCGCCGTCCCGGCTCGCCGACACGGCCGTCCGGCCGGCCCGGAGCGCCTCCAGGATCGCCGCCGGGTCGTCGGCCTCCGCCTCGGCCCAGGTGGTCGGGGTGCCCGGCAGCGCGTCGTTTCCCGGCCGGTGCCAGTCGCTGCCGCCGACCGGGATCGCCGCCGGATCCCAGGCCATCCACCAGCCCAGGGGAGTGGTCCAGTGGGTGTCCAGCCAGCTCCAGTGCCAGACCTCCAGCAGCGGCGGCCGGCGCTTCATCGGCGTGGCCCAGCTCACGTGGCCGCCGATCGGGTGGTTAACCGACAGCAGGCCGCCAGCCTGCTCGGTGGCCTCCAGCCAGGCATCTGGCGGCTCGCGGAAGTCGACCCAGCCGATGTCGCCGAGCGCGTTGGCGTGCCCGGTGTCGATCGTCAGCTCCTGGCCGGGCACCAGCACGATGCCGTGCGCCGCCGCCGCCGCGGGCAGTTCGGCATGGTGGCTGACGGTGTTGTGATCGGTGACCGCGATGAACTCCATGCCCTGTCCGGCCGCGAACCTGGCCAGCTCGGGCACCGTCATCACGCCGTCCGAATGCACGGTGTGCGTGTGCAGGTCGCCGGCCAGCCAGCGGCGGCCGGCGGCGGCCGGCAGCTCACGGTGCGGCGGCCGGTCGAGCAGCGGGGGCAGGTCCTGGGGGACCGGGTCGGGCGTCAGCTCGCCGGGCGTGCTGGAGACCTCCACGGTCACCCGGTACTCGGCGCCGCCCGGCGGCACCCGGTACAGCCCGATCACCACGTGCCAGGTCCCCGGCTCCAGCTCGCCGGGCAGGTAACCCGGCGTCGCCACGCCGGGGCAGATCACGAACGACCGGCGCGCGCCGCCGGACCAGCCGCGGAAGCCGTCGGCACCCATGCAGCCCAGGTCCATGACCGCGCCGGACCGCTCGTACTCCAGCTCCGCGCCCAGTGCGCAGGCGCCGGGGGGCACATCCACTGGCAGGTACTGCCACGCCGAGACGAAACGATCTTCCAGGGTCCAGCGCCCGAGGTGCCGCGTAACGACCATGGGCTCATCTGATCAGACATCCGGTCCGGAGGCGACCGTCCACGCAGGTAGAAGCTGTGACGGCGCCCCGCAGTGGCGCTCCTGATGCCGACCTGATGCTTCCCGCCCTGGAAATCATGCCCCGGCCTCCCTGATGAGCCGCGCGAACCGGTCGGCGGCCTGCCGCTGATTGCCGGGCAGGACGTGCGCGTAAACGCTCATGGTGATCGTCGGGCTGGCATGGCCGAGCCGCTGACTGACGACGTGCACGGGCTCTTTGGCCAGCAGCAGCAGCGTCGCGTGAGTGTGCCGCAGGTCATGCAGCCGGATCATCGGAAGCGCGTCCTCGCCGAGCGCGGCCCGGCACCGGGCGATATCGCTGGCGAACCGATGCGTCATCGCGCCAGGGCTGGCGTGCTCGCCCTGGATGTCACCGAACATCAGGGCATCATCACGGGCCAGTTGCAGCGCCAGCGTCCCGCGCGCCTTACGGTGCGCCTTCAGCAGCGCCGTCGTCGCGTCGTCCAGGTCGACGACGCGCGGCCGACCGGTCTTGGTGTCGCCCTCGACCATGGTGCCCGGCTCGCCCGTCTCCTGGATCATGCTCGCCGACCGGCGCACCCGCAGCGTCCCCGCGTCAGGATCAAAGTCGCGCCACCGCAGGGCAAGCGTCTCGCCGCGCCGCGTGCCCGTGTTCGCCATGAGGTGCCACAGCGCGTAGGTCGAGCTGCCGTCGGCTGCCCAGCCCAGGAAAGCGGCGAGCTGCCTGGCTGTCCAGCAGCTCATTTCCGGTGCCTTCGCCTTCCGCACCGACGGCGGCGACGCCGCGACCGCCGGGTTGCGGCTGATCCGCTGCGTCCTGACCGCCTCGGCCAGCGCCCCGTACAGGATCGTGTGGATGTAGCGGACGGTTCGCGGTGACAGCCCCTCGCCAGCGTGGCCGCGCTCGACCCGTCCGCTGCGCTCCAGCTGCCGGTACATGGCATTGATCCGCGCGGTCGTCAGCGCTGGCAGCAGCACCCTTCCGACCGCCGGGTCAATGTGCAGCCGGACGTTCGCCCGGTAGCTCGCCAGGGTCGACGGCTTCACCTGCAGCCCGTCTAGCCACTCATTGAGATACGCGCCGGTCTGCTGGCGGCTCGGCGCGACCAGCTCGCCGCGGGCCGCGTCGACCAGCATCGTCCGCAGCGCGTCCTGTGCTGCCTTCTTGGTGAACCACTTCTCGCCGGTAGCGCCGCGGCGCCTGGTGCCGAAACTCGGGTGGCCGATCGCCCACCGCTCGGTGCCGTTCCGCTCCCGGTACGGCCAGACTGAGCCCTCACCCGGTGACCTGCGTCCCATAACTCAGCCGTCCTCTGCTTCGGTCCGGCCCGCGAGAATGGCCGCCGTCTGCATCGGGTCCGCTGCCACCGAGTCCGTCCAGGCGGCGGCTTCCCGCATGAAACTGGGCACGTTCCCGGCCCACCGGATCTCGCCGGGCCCTCTTACTCCTGACCCGTGGATGACCCCGCCTGCTGGCAGCTCGATCCACGGCGATTCCTCGGCGGGAACCGCGAGCCGGACCATGCTTGTCTCAAGGACGAGCGCCAGGCCGAGAAGCTCTTCGGCGGTCACGCGCCTCTTGCCTTGCTCGGCCAGGCTCACGGTCGAGCGCAACCACGCGGCAAAGCCCAGGCTCTGCATGCGGGCGCTGACGTCGGTCTGTGACAGGTTCGCGGCGGCACGCGCGGCGCGGATGTTACGGGCGAGAAGGCTCGCGTACTTGACCGGCTGCATAGCGCCAGTGTCGCGGCAATCGCACGCAATGGCAAGGGCATCTAACAAAGTTCGGCGCAATCTAAACGCATCCGCTTGCTTCGACGGCGGTTCTCGTGCAACCATCAGGTCGTGATCGCAGCGTGCGACTGTCTAACGCCTGGCGCCAGGGAAGGTGCACAATGAGCGACTCCGCTACCGCAGGCATCCTCGACGGCAAGCTCTTCGCGGACGTTCCGGAGACAGCCGAGATCCTCCGTTACGACCAGCGGACCGTACGACGCGCCATCGAGGCCGGCGAGATCCCCGCGGTACGGGCTGGCGGCCGGTGGCGGGTCCCCACGACATGGCTGCGCCAGCAGGCCGGGCTTGGCGAGCAGCAGGTCATCCGTGCCTAGAAACGGCACCGGGCGGCACCCGAAGAGATGCCGCCCGACCATGACCGATCCCGCCGCTGAAAACGGAGACCACGATGAGCATAGCCCGCCCGGCCGCCACTGAGCCGGTGCCGCTGCGCAAGGCGCTCGTCGACTACTGGCTCGCCGTCTCCGATGAGCGCGACCGGTACCTGAAGCGGATCCTGGCCGCCTGGCGGGAAGGCTGGCTATCCGGCCACGCCGCCGGCTACGCAGCCGGGTACGCCACCGCTGAGGAGGACATGGCCGCAGCGTGGCACGAGATCGCCGACCCGGTGAGCCGCGGACGCGACCTGAAGGCCGAGGGCTGGGAACGCCGCATCGCCGCCGCCACCGCCGAGGAACGCGACGCGGCCCGCGAGCACTGGCGCGAGTTCTTCCGCCAGGCGGCCGCTACCCGCGAGGACCTCCGCACGGACTCGCAGCGCGCCGCGCTTTCGCTGGTAAGGAACACCAGATGAGCGGCTTCTACGGCACCGACTACGACGACGACGGCCGGCCAGTCCCGGACGGCGCCGACCTCGACGGCGCCGAGGTCCTCGACCAGGTGCACGACGAATACACCAGGTACGTCATCCTGCCGTCGCCGGAAGCCGCTGACGCGATGACGCTCTACACTGCGGCCACGCACGCCCAGCAGGCCTGGGAGCACGCCAGCCGGCTCGTCATCAAGTCACCGATCAAGCGCTGCGGCAAGACGCGCCTGCAGGAGGTCGCGCGGGAGCTGGTGCGCAACCCGCTGCCGACGACCAACATCTCCCCGGCCGCGCTCGTGCGCTCGATTAACGAGGACGACCCGCCCACGCTGATCCTCGACGAGGCCGACACCGTCTGGGGAAAGAAGGACCAGCGATCTGACGGCGCCGAGGACCTGCGCGGGATCCTCAACTCCGGTCACTCCCGCGGCTGGCCCTACGTCCGCTGGGACGCCGTGGCCCGCAAGCAGGAGACCTGCCAGACCTTCGCCATGGCCATCATCGGCGGGATCGGCGACATGCCCGACACGATCGAGGACCGGGCCGTTGTCATCTCGATGCGGCGCCGCGCACCTGGCGAGCGGGTCACCCAGTGGCGCAGCCGCCGGGCGGTGCCGCAGCTGAAGGCCGTCCGCGAGCGGCTGCGCGCATGGGTGACCGCTCACGCAGGCGACCTCAAGTACGCAGAGCCGGACCTGCCGGCCGAGGACCGCGCGGCCGACGTCTGGGAACCGCTGGTCGCGATCGCGGATGCTGCCGGAGGTGACTGGCCAGACCGGGCCCGGAAAGCCTGCCAGGCTCTCGCCGGTCTCTCGGACAACGACCCGCGCGACGGAACCGCCGGAGAGCGGCTGCTGGCCGACATGCGGGCCATCTTCGGCGCCGCCACTTTCCTGTACGGCGTCACGATCGCCGAGCGGCTCGCGGAGATCGAGGAAGCGCCGTGGGCCGAATGGCGGCGTACCGGCAGCGGCCGGGAGCGCATCAACGGCCGCGGCCTGGCCGACCTGCTGCGCCCGTACGGCATCAGGCCGCGGAATGGCCGCGAGCGCGGAACGGGCCCGGTGGCGAAGGGCTACTACGCAGAGGACATGGCCGACGCCTGGGACCGCTACACCCGTAACACCGCTACAGATGACGAATCTGCGCAGGCCAGGCATGTAGCGGATGACGTAGCGGACGAGCCTGACGCGTCCGCTACAGGCGCTGAGCAGGCCGGATTCGACAATGTAGCGGACGTAGCGGACGTAGCGGAAGTGCGCCCAGACGATGCCATCTGCGCCCTCTGCGGCGAGCCGCTGAGGGCCTGGCAGGACGGCAAGACCCGGCCCCATCCCGCCTGCGAGCCCGGCCAGTGACCGGCGACCTCGCCGCGATCCGCGCCGTGAGCGGCCTGCAGCTCGCCGTCCTGGACGGCCGCCAAGCCGACGCTGACCTGATCCTCGCCAGGCTCGACGCCGCCCAGCTCCGCGCCGTCGCCACCGAGCTGCTGGCCGTCTGGCGCGACGTCGTCAGGTTCAACTACACCCGCGACGCCATGCGAGCCGCGGTCGCCGCCGACGCGCTGGCCCAGGCAAGCATGGACGACACCGAAGGGACGCCGTCATGACCAAGCTCCATGCCTCGCGCAATGCAGTCTGCGAAGAGTGCTACACCGCCGAGGAGTTCGGCATGCCGCGGCCACACGTCGCCGGTCGCTGCTGGACTGCTGCCGATCTGATGGCATACCCGGAACTGCGCCAGCCGCTGCCGAGGTTGCGGCCAGTCAGCGATGCCGAATGGGGCGAACCCTGCGAGGTCTGCGGCAATGCCTGCACCAACGATGTATGCGGCAGCGCCGATTGCACGTGCGGCTGACCGCCGGGCATAACGAGGGCCGCGGCGAGCTGGCGGGTGACGGCCCGCGCCACCACCACAACCGAGGGGTGATCAGAGGAAGGCCACTCGGGGATAGCTGCCTGCACTCAAAAGCCCCACGGCGCGCCGACCGGCGGCGCTACCGTGGGGCTCCTCATCTAGCAACACTGGAGCCTAGGCCATGCCTGAGCTTGACTACATGATTCTCGCCGACTACGTGCGCCAGGACGGCAGCACCGTCCACATCATGGCCGCCGGGGTGGACACGGTATTCGCACCCGTTGTCCCTACTGTGCAGCCCTTCGGCATCGCTCTGCGCCTCACCTTTGGCGCTGAGGAGGAAGTCGGGGCATCGCACTATCTCAAGATCACCTTCCAGTCCGCAGACGGAGAGCAGCTCCTCGTCGCCAGGTCGGTCTTCAACACGCCCCCACCCAAGCCCGAAGTCCCGGAACACTGGAGGACGGCAATGGGACTGGCGATACAGATCCCGGTGCCGCTGCCCCGGTACGGCGACTACGCGTTCGAGCTCGACATCGATGACGGGGCGATCACCAAGTCGATCGACGTCCGCGCCGTCCGGCCGGGGCAGAGCTAGCGGCTATGCCCGAGTGGAGCGACCACGCGCGCGACCGGATGGAGGAGCGCGACATCACGGACGAAGACGTGGCCCAGGCGCTAAAGCGCAGGTCAGGTCAGCCTCGGCCAGGCAACAATGGCAACATCGTGGTATTGGGGTACGGCAGGAGAGGGCGCATACTGAGGGTGGTGTTGACGCCGGACCAGCAAGTCATCGTCAGCGTGATGTGGCTCGACGACTAGCAGCCAGATGAGGGAACTATGCGGCTCGACTTTGACCTGAACGTCGGTGCGCTCTATATCAGCCTGAGCGATCATGACGTTGCCCGGACGCGGGTCGTCGACGACAACACCATGATGGACCTCGATGCGGGCGGCGTGGCCGTGGGGATCGAGGTTATAGCGACCGCCTACCCGTGGCCGGTCGAGGACGTACTGCGCGACTTCCGGATGCCTCCAGGCCAGGTAGAACAGATCCGCTCGTACTTCCGGCCATCAATCCCGGGGACAACGGAAGCTGCGCCGGTCACCCGGTACGAGGCACCCGCCATCCTCGTGGCCGCGTAATAGCACACCCCAGCACGACCAGAACGTCATAGATGGTAGGCGGATCGCCTACGCGGCGGACGGTGGGAGTGGCGACCATGCCGTCCGGCACCCGCCCGGCACCCGGCGCGCCCATCCCGGATGGCAACCGGCCACCATCGTGTTTGCGCAGGTCACAGGGTCCTATGTGGGTCCTGCGTGGATCGGCTATTACTCTGCGTAACCATCTATCCACTCCGCAGTCATCTAGCCGCGCGCGCCGTCGCGTGGCACGTTGCATCAGGGACGTTGCGGTCTGCACGTTGCATAATGGGGTCATGGCCGATTCGTCCGCGCTGAGGTCGCGCAGGTCCCGTGCTCACGCAGCCGGTGACCATTCCCTTTGCCGCCGCAGCGCCGCCTGCGCCTCCCTGGTGCCCGCCGGGCCCGTCCGGGACGCTGCCCCGTGCGCGGACACCGCCGGGGCGCTGGCGCGGCTCGCGGGACGGCTGGAGGCCGCGCACGTGGCCGACCCCGGCAACGCGCTGGTCGCGCGGGAGCTGCGGGCCTGCCTGCTGGCCCTCCCCGCCCCCGGTGACGGCGAGGATGACCCGCTGGAGGAGCTGAGCGATCTTGCCGGCGTCGTTCCCTGAGCCGCGGGTCTCCTACGTGCCGCGGGCTGACGGCCGCGCCGGCCGGGGCGCCGCCGGGCTGGCCGCGCTGGCGGGGGTGTCGCTGGACGGCTGGCAGCGGATGGTGCTGGACGCGGGGTGCGACCGGCGGGGCGGCGGGTGGTCCGCGTTCGAGGTCGGGGTGGTCTGCCCGCGGCAGAACGGGAAGACGGTCCTGCTGGCTATCCGGGAGCTGGCGGGGGTGCTGCTGTTCGGCGAGCGGCTGGTGATTCACTCGGCGCATGAGTGGCGGACGGTGAGCGAGCAGTTCGCGGCGACGCTGGAGCTCGTGGAGGGCTCGGCGCTGGACCGGTACAAGCTGCGGGTGCGCAGGACCGGCGGGGAGGAGTCGATCACGTTCGTCAACGGGGCCAGGCTGCGGTTCATGAACCGGTCGCGTGAGTCGGCGCGCGGTTTCTCCGCGGACCTGGTGGTCCTGGACGAGGCGCACGCGCTCACTCTGGAGCAGGCGCAGGCGCTGCTGCCGGTGCTGTCCGCCCGTCCGCGCGCCCAGCTCTGGTACGCGGCGGCGGGCCCGGCGCCGGGCGCGTGGCAGCTGGCCCGCCTGCGGACGCGGGCGATGTCGGAGGACCCTGGCCGGCTGGCGTGGCTCGAATGGTCCGCCGACCCGGCCGGGGACCCGGAGGACCCGGCGGTGTGGGCGGCGGCCAACCCGGCGGTCGCCAGCGGGCGCCTGTCCGTGGAGCGGATGGCGGAGGAGCGGGCCACCCTGGGCGCGGCCGGGTTCGCCGCTGAGCGCCTCGCGGCGGCGCCGTGGCCGTCTGAGCACCAGGGTGCATGGGAGCTGTTCAGCGAAGAGGACTGGCTCGCGGCGACGGGTGAGGGGACGATGTGATGCTGGTCGCATTCGGGCTGGAAATGTCGCAGGACGCCGAGCTGGCCGCGGTCGTAGCCGCGGGCAGGCAGGACGACGGCGGCCGGGCTGAGGTCGACATGCTGTTCTACGGGGCCGCCGACGAGGCGGCCGCGGAGGTGTCGCGGCTGTTCGGCAGCGTGGACAACGTCGGGCTGTTCTGCGATCCGATGCCGTGCGCCGGGCTGCTGCCCGTCCTGCGGAGCGGCGGCGTCTGGCTGCACCTCCTCGAAGCCGTCGACGTCGCCGCGGCGAGCTATCTCTTTAAGGCGGAGGTCCGGGGTCACCGGGTGCGGGTCACCGGTCACGAGGCTCTCCGGGAGGCGATGAGGTTCGCGGTGCGCCGCCCCCTCGCAGCCGCATTCGCGTTCGAGAGGCGCCGGGTCGAGGTCGACATGAGCCCGCTGAACGCGGCCGCGTTCGCGCTGTGGGGCCTGTCCCGGAACGAGGCGGACGCCGATCCCGGCGTCTGGGCGCTGTAGCGCCTGTTAGCCCGCGTTCGTAACCGCTAACTTGCCCCGCAGGTGGGACACTGCTTGTGTCGACGGCGGGCGGGCCCGCGTCTTCGCATCCGCGGGCCCTCCCAAGACGGATGCGAAGGAGTGCACATGGGTTTCATGGATGCCATCGCGGTGCACCGGGGCGACCCGGAGCAGGGCCGCACGCTCGCGGAGGTCATGTCCGGCGCCGGGCGCCCGGACCGTAACCAGGCTGAGCCTGACCGGCCCGATGCTGATGAGGTCTCCGCGGGCCTGCTAGCCCGTGGCTATACGGCGGGCGGGGTCAGTGCCCTGGCGCAGAAGCTGGCCAATGCCGAGGCGGACCTGGCCACCGAGCGGGCGAGGATCGGGAAGACCGCGAAGCGGCAGGAGTGGATCCAGCGGGCGCACGCGGCCGGGCAGATCAGCGCGTTCGACATCGCGGCCATGCAGGACGAGGACGAGGGCGACGAGGCGCGGGCCGGTTCCCTCGCCCGCCGCTGTGATTCCCTCCGCCTCCAGCTACGGGAAGTGAGCGACGTGATCGCGGCCCCGCAGCGCGCGGCGGATCCGCTGGAGGCAGCGGCCAGCCGGGCTCATGCGGCATTCGCGTCGGCGACCCGCTCGGCGATGGCCGCGGCCGAGGCGCGTCCGGAGCCGCCCCCTTTCGCTGGCCGTGGCGCCGCCGTCCCCGGTGACGATCCGCCGGCCATGCCCGGCTCGCTGTACAGGCGCCCTGACGCCCTGGAGATCGCCCGGAGTCTCGGCCCTGCTGAGGGCTGCACGCACTGCCGGAACATCGGCGTGACGGCGGCCCAGAGCGTCCGGATCCACGCGGGTGCGGTGTGACCGCGCAGGACCCGGCGGCGGCCGCCGCGTTGATCAAGGCGGCGGCTGACCGGGCCGGGGGCGTGATGATCGCGCCGGACGGGACCGTGCAGGGCCTCCAGGGCGCGCAGCTCGGGCACCAGCAGCAGGACGCGGCGCAGCCGGACCCCGGTGATGCCCGGTGAACGCCGAGCTGGCGACGGCTGAGGCCCGGCACCAGCACCGGCAGCAGGAAGAGGACCGGGCGCACGCGGCGGTGCAGACGCCGCGGCCGGGCCCGGCCCTGCCTGATCACGCGCAGGCGGTGGCGTCGCTGTCGGCGGCCGCCCCGGCTGGCGGGTACGGCGGCGAGCAGGGCCTTGCCTGATCAGCGGCAAAAGATGATGCCCTAGTCCTGGGTATCGTTTCGCGAGCGTGTTCTACTAGGCCGCTATGGGTGACGTGCGGCGGCCTGCCTGGTGGTGCTACCCGGAAGCTTGCGACCGCGGGCACCCGTGGGGCCCCGGCCGGGTGATCGTCGGGTGGATGCCCTGCGAGTGCCCGCCAGCGCTGGCCGAGCCGGGCCGCGGGCACCTTTGGGTACGGTGCAGGGCGGGCGGCTGCCCGTCAATCTGGTACCGGCCGGCGCATATCGATGGCGGCAGCTAGTCAGCTGCCCGCATTCATGTCACATTCACTCTATGGTCGTATTAATCGTGCTGGCACTCCTGGTCATTGGCGGCTATTTCATCTCATTACAGTGGCATCCCTGGCGGGCGTGCCGGTCGTGCAAGGGGACTGGCCGGCAGCGGGGCTCGGTCTACAGGTACTCCCACCGCATGTGCACCTCCTGCGGCGGCAACGGACGGCGCGGCCGGGCTGGCCTCAGCACGTTTCACCGGGGCGGCCAGGTCTGGGGCGAGCGCAAGCCGGGTGAGGCAACTGCGAAGCGCTCCAGGAACCTCGGACGCTAGCCAATCGGCCTTGCCCTTACCCAGGACCGAGCGGACCTAGCCGCTGCATCTGGCATCATGCGCCGTTCCTTAGCTTGCGGGCCGCTCTACGTGACGGGCTGGACGATTCCGGCGCCGGGACGGGGCTGCGGCCGGCGGAATGGTACTGACAGAGGCATATATCGCCTAACCGCATTTCGGGGCGGCTCCTAATCAACAGGGCAACTGGCAATTCGCATCAGGCGCCTGAGCTGGCACGGATAAGGTCGCGGTCATGATTTCTCGTGCTGCCGTCGCCATCCTGTCCGCAGCTGCCGCTGCCGCCTTATCCGCGTGCGGCAGCTCCGCCGTAACCATCCACGGCCAGATCATGCCGGGCGGCGGGGCTACCTCGATCACCGGCGGACTGGTGACGTCTTATGCCTTCTGCAGCGAGGACAGCCCGAGTCCTGGCAGCCAGGTAGCCGTTACTGATCCGGACGGCAAGATCATCGGCAGTGCCACGCTTGGTACCTGGTCACACCGAAGTGCCACAGCGAGTGGACTGACCATGTACCCGTGCATGATGCCGTTCATGATCAGGAACGTCGCGGCTGAACAGCGATACGGCTTCGAGATCAACGGCGTCCCCGGCAAGATCTGGGTGAGCAACGTCAGCAGGCCCGTGCTCCTGCAGGTCGGCAGCGGCGGCTGACCGGCGGCCGGAGGCGAAGCGCCCGGCGAGCCGTAGCCAGCCGGGCGCTCTGCAGGTGCCTACCTCCCTGGCCGGTTCTCCTCAGTGACTGCCTGGACTGTTCCGGGGATGACCGGGCGGGGCGCGATCGACAGCCGCGCTCCTGTGATCGCTGTAGCGGACCTGGCAGCCGGGACCGGGGCTGCTGCCCGGCCGGTTCCTGGCGGCAGCGGATGGCTCAGCCCGGCGCGGCGCAGCACGATCGTCAGCACCCCGGCCGACCCGGCGACGGCCGCGGCGAGCGTGATGAGGATGGCGGTCAGCACGTCGGCGATGACCACGGCCGCCGCGCTGATGACCACGGCCAGGCCGACGACGGCGACCACAGCGGCGAGCCACCCGCCGCCGGATTCCTCGACGATGACCCGCGAGGGCCTGATGAAGATCGCCATGGCTACTTGTCCTTCCGGTCGCGGCGGTAGGTGGCGGCGCCGCGGACGGCGCGGTGCAGCATGCGGGAGCCGAGGGCCTGGACGTGGCGGGTGCCGCCGCACTTCCTGCACGGCCCGTGGCGGCGCTTCGTCGAGCCGCGGTTGGTGCCCTTGCCCTTGCACCGCGGGCACGGCCTGAACGGGTGGAAGTAGATCCACCCGAGGTAGCCGACGACGGCGGCCAGGCCGCCGAGCACGAGCCCGGTCATGACTCGCTCACCGATGCGGCGCCGGCGGAGAACCCCTCGGCGAAACCCTCGGCCTGCCCGTCGGCGTGCCCGGCGGCGTAGCCGGAGGCCGTCCCGTCGGCGAAACCCTCGGCGTAACCCTCCGCCCACGCCTCTTTCCAGATGCGGCAGTACGGAAGCTCACAGCCGGAGTCGCGGCAGGACTCATACCTGTGCGTCGTCCTCATGGCCGCCTCGATCCCGGCCGGGCGGCGATTCTGCCGTATTCCGTATTTCCCCAGGTCGGCGCAGGGCTGCCAGATACGGCCAGATACGGGAAACCGGACATCCCCAGGTCAGCGGCGCGTACGGCAAAGTATCTGAGATACGGCATCACGGCTGCCTCGCCGCCGACTGCACGTCGCTCTTGCGGCAGCCCTTGAGGGCCTTGCCGAGCATCGTCACGTTCACCGACGGGATACCGGCGGCGCGGCACTGAGCCGACACGCTGTCGGCGGTGGCGTCGCCGTGGCGGTCCGGGAACCGGCCGCGCAGCAGGCCCGCCAGGACTTCCCAGTGAGCGCCCGGCATGTCACCGAGCACGGCCAGGACGTCAGCGGCGACCGACACCGTCACGCGCGGGGCATCGGCAGCCAGCGCCATGCCCGACAGCGTTCCGGCGCGCTCCCTGATCGACCTGGCGGCCGTGAGGATGCGCTCTGCGTCGGTGCCGTCAGCCAAGTAGGTGCGGATGGTCGGGCTCTTGTCCGACGCGCCGCGCAGGATCCCGACTCCTTTGTATTCGCTAAGGAGCTTCGACGCGTCGAGGCCCTCGCCGAGTGACCCGGCGCCGAGCACCATCTCTGAGACCCGGTAGTCCGACGTGCGGAGCGCGAACCGCACGGGGCACGTGTCCCGCATGGCGAGGAACTGCTGGGCTACCCGCCCGGTGCCGATCCCGGACGGCCGCTGCGTAGCGGGGATCACGGTCACCCCGGCGCCGGGCGCGACCTTGGTCAGGAACACCAGGAGCGTGGCGATCTCGGCGGAGATCGGGCCCAGGTCGAAATACTCCTGCACCTCGTCGAGGATGAGCAGCCGCACCGGCATGCCGAACTGCCGGTCGCGGGCCAGCTCGCGGGTGAGCTTGCCTTCCGGGCACGCCGCGGGATTGGCCTCCTGCAGCGCTGACAGCCGCTCATACCGGTCGTTGACGTCGGACTTCAGCCGCTCCAGCGTGTCGAGCAGGATCTCGGGCGGCAGCCCGGCCGCAGTGGGCGTGAGCCCGAACGCAAACGAGTCGGCGACCAGCGCGAACCGCCGCCAGTCCGGCTTGCCGGAGGCGTCGAAGACGTCGAGCTTGCAAAAGGGATCGAGCGCCGCGTAGAGCCCCAGCAGGCGGGCCACGAAGCTCTTGCCCTGCCGGGGCAGGGCGCCGACCAGGATCGAGTGCCACAGCAGGTCAAGGGTCGCGAGCTGGCCGCGCTCATCGAGGCCGAGCGGGCACGGCTGCCAGACGTCGGTCTGCCTGCAGGCCAGCAGCGGCGTCCGGCCGACGGGTACGCGCAGCGGGTCCTCATCGGCGACCCAGAGCCCGTGCCGCCGGATCGACGTGGGGTCGCGGCGGATGAACACCTGGCTGTCGGTGACGTCCAGCCCGGACGCGATGGCCTCCTTCGCCTCGACCGCATCGCGCAGGCCCTTGCCGTACGGCAGGTCGACCAGCACGCCGCTGCCTGCGCCATCGCGGGACATCCGGCCGGCGAAAGTGATCTGCTGCCCCGGCTTATCCGGGTCACCCAGTTTCGCCGCGTAGTAGGCGCGCAGGACGACGTCAGCGTTCAGCCGCCGGAACCGCGGCGTCACCACGGCCGGGGTGATGATCCGCTTGTCCGCCGGGCGCCCGGCGGCGGCCAGGAACGGCAGCGCTACGGCGGCCGCGGCGGCGGTCACCCACCACGGGGCGAACTTCACCAGGACCACCACGACGGCAATCACCGCGGCCAGCTCGCCGCCCAGGGCCATCCCGCGGACCTTGCGGACCTCGCGGGCGTCCTTGTCGAGCTTGTGCCATTCCCGGCTGTCGCCGTCAGCGGCGGCCTGGGAGCGCAGCCCGTGGGACTCCAGCACCCACCACCACCTGAGCTGGCGGGCGAGGACGCGGAACACGCCCACGATCGCCCACGCCACCGCCAGCAGCAGGTAGCGGGGCGACCGGATCGAGTGGTAGGCGCCGCGGTGGCCGGTGACCTGCACCTGGCGGGCGAGTGCGGTGCGCATCCCGGCCGGGGTGCGCAGATGCGGCGGGATGACCGGCAGCCGCTCCCCGGCTGCCGGGGACACGTCCACGTACACCGCGGCACCGGCCGGGGCGTGGTCGAGCTCGACCTCGTAGCTGACGTCGGACACCTCGGCGGGTACGGCCACGATCGGGTCGGGTACGGCGATCTCCGCATTCGGGCGGTCGCCTTCTGGCTGGTCGGACATGATGGGTGATCTCCAATCGGGACGTTTGGGGACCGGCGCCGGGCTTCTCTCCGGTTGACCCGGCGCCGGGTTACTCACGGGGTCAGATCGGTGAGGTAGCGGTGCACCTCCTGCGCTCGCGGCTGGCCAAGGTGCATCTCGCGCCGCACCCGGCGGACTGACGGGACCTCCCCGCGGGCCAGGTCGGCGGCGAACAGCCCGGCGGCCTGGTGGCCGTGACCGTTCAGCCCGGCGGGCGGCTCGGGTACATCCGGATCCGGCGCGGGTACGGCGACCGAGCTGCGGATGACGATCATGAGCAGCTCGTAGGAGATCACCAGCGCTGGCGCGGGCCAGGCCGCCACGATCGCGCCAGCCGTCCCGTAGGCCACCCCGGCGGCCACGTTCGCCGCCAGCGTCGCCGCGATGCCGAGGCCCAGGGCGGCGTAGGCGAGCCAGTGCGCGCGGGCCCGGCGCCGGGCCGCGTCCAGCAGCACCATCGACGCGGCGTAGATCAGCCCGTCAATGGTCAGCGGGTACGCCAGCGCCAGCGGGCCGGACTCGCCGTGCAGCCGGACCACCTGCAGCGCGTGCCGGTACGACACGAACGCGGCCACCAGCGCGACCAGGGACACGGCGGCGATGGTCGACCAGCGGATGGCCTGCCCGGCGGTCACCGGTCGATTTCCAATCCGAGCCCGGCAGCCAGCGCCAGGTAGGCGTCTGTCTTGTCGAGGTCATCGGCGTGGTCCTGGCAGAGCGCGGCCGGGCTGTCCTCGCAGTCCTGGCAGAACCCGGCCGGGTCCCTGTAGGTCACCGCGTCGGCGAGCGCCTGGCCGAGGACGCCGAGGTCCGCCGCGGTGAGCACCGGGCACGTCGCCAGCTCCTCGATCCGGGCCAGCGCGGTCTCTGCGACGTGCTGGCGGCTGGCCAGCTCGTCGGACAGCTGCGCGTCGATCCAGTCGGCCAGCGCCGTCAGGGCGGCGCTCACCGGGCAGCCTCGGCCTGGGCTGCCCGCAGCGCAGCCGCGGCCTCCGTGAGCACCAGCGCCAGGCCGTCGAGGTCGGCCGGGTCGGTGGTCTGCAGGCGCAGATCGTGCCCGTCTAGGAGCACGGTCGCGAAATGGCCGGTCTCGCCTCCGGCATCGCTGACGCGGTAGGACGGCTGGCCGACGTCGGCCTGCTGGTAGATCGTCGCGCTCACGGGGTCACCGTCGCGTCGATCACGTCGAGGAGCGCCATGGCCTGCTCGGCGAGCCTGCCCAGCAGGAACATCGCCTCGGGGATGTCAGCCCCGGCGGTGCGGTAGCCGAGGTCGGCCAGGAACTGGCGGGCCTGCTCGACGTCGAGCCGGGCCAGCGGCTGCAGCTGCGGCTTAGCGGGCGGCGCCTGCGCGGCGCCGCCGGGCGCCCGGCCGTGGCCGGGCATCTTGTGTAGCGTTCCCATCGGGTTGTCCTTCCGGTAGAGCGGATGGGTGATCCAGGGCCGTCGCAGCGTGTGCAGCGCTGCGGCGGCCCGCGGGTTAACGAGGTGACCGGGGCTGCGTGATGCTTCGCGTGATGCTGCCGCCGGTGAATCCGGGTGCTGCCGGATGTACTGCGGGTTGCGCGGCCGGCCCGTGAAATCGGGCGCGCCGCAGCGCGGCGGTACCTAGATGTATCCAGGCGCCCGGCTGTCGGCCGGATCAGACATCCGGTCCGGAGGCGACCCTCCACGCAGGGGGACAGCCGTGGCCGGCCGCGGTTGACAGCCTTAAATCAACGTACGTAGAGTTCTTCGCATGTGGAGTTCAATGAGTGTTGAGTTAGGGAGGCCGGCGTGTGGGCGATGATCGCCAAGGAGTTCCGTGAGCTCCGGCGGGACCGGCGGACCGTGGCGATGATGATCGTGCTGCCCGTCGTCTTGCTGGTTGTCTTCGGCTATGCCGCCAACTTCAAGGTCCACGACATCCCGACGGTCGTGGTCGGCCCCGGCGCCCGGCAGGCGGCCGCGCTGCTGCACGCGCCGACGTTCGGAGTCATCCAGGTCGATGCCGCTGCCCGCGAGCCCGCCGCCCGGGCGCAGCTGCGGGACGGCCGGGCCGTCGTCGCGGTCGTGACCGGCGGCAGCCGCCCTCTCGTGCTGCTGGACGGGACGCAGGTGTTCTCGGTGCAGACCGCGGAAAATGCCCTGGCGAGGATGGCGCCGGCAGCAGGCTTCCCGGCCGCACGGCTGCGGGTCCTGTACGATCCGCGGCTGACCACCTCGTGGGTGATGGTCCCGGGGCTGGCGGGCCTGATCCTGGTCTTCATCGGCACGCTGATCACCAGCCTCGGCGTCGTCCGGGAGCGGCAGTCCGGCACGCTGGAGCAGCTCGCGGTGATGCCCTTGCGCGCCTGGGAGGTCATCGCCGGCAAGATCGCCCCGTACCTGATGGTCGCCGTGGTTGATCTCATCCTCATCATCGTCATCGGCATGGGCATCTTCCATGTGCCCTTCGCTGGCAGCGTGGCTGTCTTCGCCCTGGGCGCCGCCCTGTTCCTGCTGGTGACCCTGGGCATGGGGGTCCTGGTCTCGACGGTTTCGCAGAATCAGGGCCAGGCCATCCAGCTGGCGTTCATGATCGTGCTGCCGCAGGTTCTCCTGTCCGGGCTGATCTTCCCGGTGTCCTCGATGGCGCCGGGCGTGCGGTGGATTTCCTATGTGCTGCCGCTGACCTACTTCATCGACATCAGCAGAGGCGTGATGCTGAAGGCAGAGCCGCTCTCCTCCCTCTGGGAGCCGGTCGTGCTGCTGGCCCTGCTCGCCGTCGTCGTGCTCGGCCTGGCCATCACCAGGTTCCGCCGGGACCTCGCGCCGAGCAGCCGGAAGGACCAGGAGCGGGCCCGTGCCGGGCAGGCGGCCGCGATATGACCTGGGGACTGGAGGGCGTCAGCGTCACCCGTGGCCGGACCGTCGCCCTCGCCGGGGTCACGGTGCCGGCCGGCCCCGATGGCGTCACCGTGGTGGTCGGCGGGGACGGCGCCGGCAAGTCGAGCTGCCTGGAACTGCTGGTCGGGCTGATGAAGCCCGACGCCGGGGCCGTGCGCCGGCCCGCGAAGGAGCGGATCGGGTACGTGCCAGCTACCGCCGGGCTCTATGCGGACCTGACCGTGGACGAGAATCTCAGCTTCGCCGCCGACGCCTACCGGCTCTCGCGCAGCGAGCGCAGCCGGAAGGCCGGCCAGATCCTCGAGCAGATCGGGCTGGCTGGCGCCCGGCACCGCCTCGGCGGCCAGCTGTCTGGCGGGATGCAGCGCAAGCTGGCCGTCGGGCTGGCTCTCCTGCACTCACCCGGGCTGCTGGTCCTCGACGAGCCGACCACCGGGGTCGATCCGGTGAGCCGGGCGGAGCTCTGGCGGCTCATCTCCAGGGCGGCCGTGGACGGCACGGCCGTCGTGGTGGCCACGACTTACGTGAACGAGGCGGCCCGCGCCGCCCGCGTAGTGCTGCTGGAAGCCGGGAAAGTGCTCGCGAGCGGCTCGCCAGCGGACATCCTCGGCGGCGTCCCCGGCGCGCTCGGCACCGCAGCCGGGGCGAAGCGTCCCACGGCCCTGTCCTGGCGGCGCGGCGCCAGCTGGCGGGTATGGGCCCCGGCGGGCAGGCTGCCGGATGGCGTGCGGCCGGTGCCGCCCGACTTCCAGGACGCTGTGGTCGTCGCCGCGCTAGCCAGCGAGACGGGGCGGTAGCCAGATGGAGGTCCTCGCCGAGGCCCGTCAGGTTTCCCGCCGCTTCGGAGCCTTCACCGCCGTATCCGCGGCCGATCTCGCCGTCGAGCGCGGCGAGGTTGTCGGCCTGCTCGGGGCCAACGGGGCCGGCAAGACAACGCTCATCCGCGTGCTGCTCGGGCTGCTGCGCCCCAGCGACGGCGCGGTCGCGCTCTTCGGTTCTGCTCCCTCGCTCCCGACGCGCCGCAGGGTCGGCTACGTCCCCCAGGCCCTGGGCCTGTACGCCGGCCTCACCGTCGCGGAGAACTGGGCCTTCACCGCGGCGGCGTTCCGCACCTCCGGCGCCCCGGTGCCCGAGGGCATCTCCGCGTGGCGGAACCAGGTAGTCGGAGGGCTGCCGCTCGGGGCGCAGCGCCAGGTCGCGTTCGCGGTGGCGCTCTCCCACCGGCCAGAGCTCCTGATACTCGACGAGCCCACCTCCGGCGTGGGGCCGCTGGCCGGCGCGCGGCTGTGGGAGGGAATCCGGCAGGCCGCGAGCGGCGGCGCCGGAGCGCTCGTGACGACCCACAACATGGAGGAAGCCGAGCAGTGTGACCACCTGGTCGTGATGGCAGGCGGGAAAGTCGTGGCGCGGGGCACCGCCGCCGAGATCATCGGCGGCCGCCAGGTGACCGAGGTACGCTGCGACGACTGGAATCGGGTATTCGCCCTGCTCGACGCCGCCGGGCTGGCCGTGCAGCTGCACGGCACGGCGCTGCGCGTCGGCGGACCCCCGGCGGCCGTCGCGGACCTGCTGTCCCGGCAGGGCATTGAGGCGGCCATCGAGGTCGTCCCCGCGGACCTCGAGGAGGCCTTCGTGGTCATGGTCGCGAAACCGGGGGCGGGATGAGCCGGACCGGTCGCCGGCCCGGCGCCCCGGCTACTCGCGAAGCGATCCTGGCCGTCGCCCGCCGGAGGTTCGCCAGCCGCGGCTACGAGGCCACATCGCTGCGGGGCATCGCCACCGAGGCGGCGGTCGACCCGGCGCTGGTGATCCATTACTTCGGCACCAAGGAGGCACTGTTCGTCGCCGCGACGGGCCTGCCGACGGGCTTGCCTGAACTATTCGGCGGCCTGGCAGCGGTCCCGCTGCATGACTACGTCCAGGCCCTCGTACGCGGTTACCTGCGGCTCGTCGACAGCGATCAGAGCCGCAACGCCGTCCTGGCCCTGGTCCGCTCCGCGGTCTCCAACGAGAAGGCCGCCGCCATGCTACGCGAGTTCCTGACCGCTGAGCTGCTCACCGTTATCGCCCGGCGCACCGGCCACCCGGACCCGCAGCTGCGCGCATCCCTGGCCGCGGCCCAGCTGATCGGAATCGCCGTGCTGCGCCACGTCATCCGGGTCGAGCCGCTGGCCAGGGCAAGCCCCGACGAGATCGTCGCGCTGGTTACCCCCGCAATCGAGCAGTACCTGAGGTAACGCACCCGCCCGTCGGCCCAGCCCGCCCGGCCGCCAGCGCGCCGCCGGGCGAAAAGACAGTTGCCGGATCGGTAGACTGACAGCAACACGGCGTCGATCCGGCTATCACCGGGGAGCCTCCGGAAGAACAGGTGCCACGGCATCCCAGTAGAACCGGACGGGAAGGCCCGTCACAGCCTGTCAAGCGAGCGGTCGCAGCCGCCGCCGGCGCTTAGCCGGGTGCGGCGCGGCAAGCGAGGTGGTACCGCGGTGCCGCCCGGGCCCGGCCCGGGCGATGTCGTCCTCGTGCGTAGTGAGGACCGACCGCGAAGGATCACCGATGAGCTACCCGAAGGCATCAGCGCACCGCAGCGAGTCCGCCGGCGTCCCGGCCAGCCCGCTCTTCCCCGAGATCGAGGAGCGGGTGCTGGACTACTGGGCGGCCGATGACACCTTCCGGGCCACGGTGGACAACCGCCCGGCCGGGGAGAACGGCGCCAACGAGTTCGTGTTCTACGACGGGCCGCCCTTCGCCAACGGGCTGCCGCACTACGGGCACCTGCTCACGGGTTACGTGAAGGACCTGGTCCCGCGCTACCAGACCATGCGCGGCAAGCGGGTCGAGCGCCGGTTCGGCTGGGACACTCACGGGCTGCCGGCGGAGCTGGAGGCGATGAGCCAGCTCGGCATCAAGACCCGCGAGGAGATCGTCGAGCTCGGCATCGCCAAGTTCAACGAGGCCTGCCGCCAGTCCGTGCTGCGCTACACCCAGGAATGGCGTGATTACGTCACCCGCCAGGCCCGCTGGGTCGATTTCAGCCACGACTACAAGACGCTGGACCTGACCTACATGGAAAGCGTCATGTGGGCGTTCAAGCAGCTCTACGACAAGGGCCTGCTGTACGAGGGCTTCCGCTGCCTGCCGTACTGCTGGAACGACGAGACCCCGCTGTCGGCGCACGAGCTGCGGATGGACGAGGACGTCTACCAGACGCGCCAGGACCCGGCCGTGACCGTCGGCTGCCGTCTGGAGACGGGCGAGCTCGCGCTGATCTGGACCACCACGCCGTGGACCCTGCCGTCCAACCTGGCGCTGGCCGTGCACCAGGACGTCGACTACATCGTGGTCGAGTCCGACTTCACCGGACGGTCCGAGCGATACCTCCTGGCCGCGGCCCGGCTCCCGGCCTACGCGCGCGAGCTGGGCCAGGACGCGGAGGCCCGGATCGTCCGCCGCCTGAAGGGTGCCGAGCTGGTCGGGCTGCGCTATACCCCGCCGTTCCGTTACTTCCTGGGGCATCCGAAGTCGCACGTCGTGCTGCACGCCGACTACGTCACTACCACCGACGGCACGGGCCTGGTGCACATCGCGCCGGCGTTCGGTGAAGAGGACAAGCTGCTCACCGACCAGTACGGGATCGTGCCGGTGGTGCCGGTCGGCCCGGACGGCAAGTTCACCCACCCGGTCACCGAGTACGCCGGGATGCACGTCTTCGACGCCAACCAGGCGGTCATCGACGACCTCAGGGCGCGGACCCGGCTGGACGCGGGCCAGGCCGACGCAGGCGTGACGGCCGGCGCGACCACCGAGGGCACCGTGCTGCTGCGGCGCGAGACCTACGACCACTCTTACCCGCACTGCTGGCGGTGCCGCAAGCCGCTGATCTACATGGCGGTCACGTCCTGGTTCGTGTCGACCACGAAGATCCGCGACCGGATGCTGGAGCTGAACGAGCAGATCACCTGGGTGCCCGAGCACGTCAAGCACGGCCAGTTCGGCAAGTGGCTGGAGAACACCCGGGACTGGTCGATCAGCCGTAACCGGTTCTGGGGCAGCCCGATCCCGGTCTGGAAGTCCGACGACCCGAAGTTCCCGCGGGTTGACGTCTACGGCTCGCTCGCGGAGCTGGCCGAGGACTTCGGCGTCGAGGTCACCGACCTGCACCGGCCGGCCATCGACGAGCTGACCCGGCCCAACCCCGACGACCCGTCCGGGCAGTCCGTCATGCGCCGGGTCACCGACGTGCTCGACTGCTGGTTCGAGTCGGGCTCGATGTCCTTCGCGCAGGTGCACTACCCGTTTGAGAACGCCGGGTGGTTCGAGGACCACTTCCCGGGCGACTTCATCGTGGAGTACATCGGGCAGACTCGCGGCTGGTTCTACACCATGCACGTGCTGGCCTCGGCGCTGTTCGACCGGCCCGCGTTCGAGACCTGCGCCAGCCACGGCATCGTGCTGGGCTCCGACGGGCAGAAGATGTCCAAGTCGCTGCGCAACTACCCGGACGTGCGCGAGGTGTTCGACCGCGACGGCGCCGACGCGATGCGCTGGTTCCTGATGTCCTCGCCCATCCTGCGGGGCGGCAACCTGATCGTCACCGAGCAGGGCATCCGGGAGGGTGTCCGGCAGGTGCTCATGCCGCTGTGGAACAGCTGGTACTTCTTCAGCCTGTACGCGAACGCGGCCGGCTACGAGGCCTCGGCGACCAGCGCGCCGGAGCATGTGCTCGACCGGTACCTGCTGGCCAAGCTCCGGCAGTTCGCCGAGACCACGGCGCGGCAGCTGGATCATTACGAGATCGCCAACGCCTGCGATGGCACCCGCGCGTTCCTCGACGTGCTCACCAACTGGTACATCCGGCGCTCGCGCGAGCGGTTCTGGGACACCGGCGGCCAGGACCCGGCGGTGGCCCGGCAGGCGTTCGACACCCTGTACACCGCGCTGGAGGTCACCTGCCGGGTGACGGCGCCGCTGCTGCCGCTGACCACCGAGGAAATCTGGCGCGGCCTGACCGGCGGCCGCTCGGTGCACCTGGGCGACTGGCCTGACGTGTCGGCGCTGCCGTCCGACCCGGGCCTGGTGACCGCGATGGACCGCGCCCGCGAGGTGTGCTCGGTGGCGGCGTCGCTGCGCAAGGCCAGCGGGCTGCGGGTGCGGCTGCCACTGCCGGAGCTGTCCGTGGTGGCCGGCGACGCCGAGACGCTGGCCGACTTCACCGCGCTGATCGCCGACGAGGTGAACGTGCGCGAGGTAACGCTGCTGGACGTGGCCGATGCGGCGGCCCGGCAGATCGGGGTATCGGAGCGGCTCATCGTGAACGCGCGGGCAGCCGGCCCGCGGCTGGGCAAGGACGTACAGGCGGTCATCCGGGCCAGCAAGTCCGGCGACTGGTCGGTGGACACCATGGGCGTGGTCACCTGCGGCGGCGTCAAGCTGGAGCCCGGCGAGTACACCATCGAGACGGTGGTGGCCGACGGGGCGGGGGCGACCGCGATGCTGTCGGGCGGCGGGTTCATCGTGCTGGACACGGCGGTCACAACGGAGCTGGCGGCCGAGGGCCTGGCCCGCGACGCCGTGCGCGCGGTGCAGCAGGCGCGCCGCGCCGCCGGCCTGGAGGTGTCCGACCGGATCAGCCTGGCCGTCGCCGCCACCCCGGCGGCGCGCGAGGCGATGGCGGAGTATCAGCAGCTGATCGCCAGCGAGACGCTCGCCACCACGCTGGGGCTGCTCGAGGAGGGCGCCCTGGACGATGACCCGCTGGCCAGCGGGCCGGTTGCGGTCGGGGACGGGGAGAGCGTCCGGATCCGGGTCAGCGCTCCGGAGTAGGCGCTGGCCGGCGAGCCGGGGCGGCCGGGGAGCCGGGGCGGCCGGGGAGCCGGCGGCTGGTCAGCTGGCCGACCGGAGGACCTGCCGGACGCGCAGGCGGCTGCCCGTCCGCAGGATCGCCCGCTCGTAGATCTTGCCCGCCAGCCTGGCCATGGCCACGGTGGAGACCACGATGATCGCCACCGACAGCGCCATCTGCCAGGCGGGCGCCGCGCCGACCGCGACCAGCACGGGCATCACCACCGGCGCGGTGAAGGGGACGAAGCCCAGCAGGTGGTAGAACCAGCTGACATTGCTGGAGTACACCGCCGTATAGGCCAGCACGTAGCCGAGGATCAGCGGCAGCTGCAGGGGGAGGCTCGCGTTGTAGGCGTCGGCCTGGCGGTTGATCAGGGAGCCGGCCGCCGCGTACGCCGTGCAGTAGAACATGTAGCCCAGCAGCAGCCACAGCGCCCCGGCCAGCACCACCCCGTCGGCGGCGCCGCGCACCGCCGAGGAGCCGACCGCGTAGCCCAGCGCGAAATAGGTGCCGACCAGGATGACGACCTGGGTCAGCGCCAGGGAGCCCATCCCGATGACCTTGCCGGCCAGCAGCTGAGTCGGCCGCAGGGTGGTGAGCAGCACCTCGACGACCCGGCTGCTCTTCTCCTCGCCCACGCCGATGGTGATCCGGATGCCGTAGGTGAGGATGATCACGTAGATCAGGATGGCCGCCGCCAGGCCGGTGATCCGGCTGGCCAGGCCGCGCGCGGGCCGGGTCAGGCCGTGGATGGGCAGGGCGATGCCGCTGCTGGTGATCCGGGCGGCCGCGCTGGGCGGCAGCTCCGCGTAGAGCTTCTGCAGGCCGCCGACCTGGGACAGGATGCCGGCCAGGGTGGCGGCCGGGGAGCCGGCTCCGGCCACCGGCTTTTGCTTGACCAGGACCTCCGAGTCGCCGACGAGCACCACGGCCAGGCTGCCGGAGCGGAGCCCGACTCGCGCCGTCGACCGGGAGCCGTGCACGGCCGCCGGGATCAGGACGCCCGCCGCCACTGCGACCAGCAGCACCACCGACGCGATCCAGAACGACTTGGCCCGGGCCCGCTCGGCTATCTCCCGCCCGGCCACCAGCCCGGTCAGCTGCCACCAGTGGCGGGTCATGCGGACGCTCCGGGCGCGCTCATGGCCGGGGCGGGGGAGCCGACGGCGTCACGGAATACCTCCGACAGCTTTCTGCGCACGAATCCGAACTCCTCTACCGGCCCGGCGGCCCGCGCCCGGTCCAGCACGGCCTGCGCGTCGGCCCGGTTGCGCAGCCCGAGCACCGCCGTGCCTCCGGTGACCTTCTCGACGACGGCGATGTCGCCGAGGCCTAGCGCCCAGCGGCCCGCCTCGTCCCCGGCGACCCGGACGAAGACCCGCAGCGGGCCCGACGCGGTCAGGTCCGCCACCTTGCCGTAGGCGACGAGCGCGCCGCGGTGAATGATCGCGACCGATTCGCACAGGTGCTCGACCAGGTCGAGCTGATGGCTGGAGAACAGCATCGTCACGCCCGCCGCCGCGCGCTCGGCGAGTACCTCGCTCATCGCATCGACTCCCGCCGGGTCCAGGCCGGAGAACGGCTCATCGAGGACCAGCAGCTCGGGATCGTGGACCAGCGCCGCGGCGAGCTGGACGCGCTGCTGGTTGCCCAGGGACAGCGTCTCGATCTTGGCCTGGCCCCGATCGCCGATGCCCAGGCGCTCGCTCCACGCCGCTGCCGCCGCCCGGGCTCGCGGCGCCGACAGGCCGTGCAGCCGCGCGAGGTAGCTGAGCTGCTCGGTCACCTGCATCGCGGGATACAGGCCGCGTTCCTCCGGCATGTAGCCGATCCGGCTGCGCGCCGCCTGGTCGATCAGCTGGCCGTTCCACCGGACCTCGCCTGAATCGACGGCGGCGACGCCGACGATCGCGCGCATCGCGGTGGTCTTGCCCGCTCCGTTGGGGCCGAGGAAGCCGAACACCTGGCCCGGCGGAACCGTGAAACTCAGCTGGTCCAGCGCGATGACCTCGCCGAACCGCCGGGACAGGCCGATCAGCTCCAGCACTCCGCGACCCACCTGCCAGCCTCCTCATGCTGTGGGCTGCGTGACTTATGGTGCCCGGCTGGGAGCCCGGGCTTCACAAACCATGCCTGGTTTGGCCGGACTTGGCAACCGCGCTGAGGTGGCGGGTCGCCGGACGGCAGCGACTCTTTGCAGAGTTATCTCGAGATGTTTTTCTTGACAGACTTCTATCGATAGATAACGATCGAGAGGTGACTATCGAAGACGCAGAGCCGGCCCAGCCGGCCGCCGGGGCCACGCCGCTTCCGGAACTGCGGCAGATCTCTGACGCGCGGACGCTGCGGGCCCTCACCCACCCGGTGCGGATCGCCATCCTCGAGGCGCTGAGCCTCGGCGGTGCCATGACCGCGACCGAGGCCGGCGAGCAGATCGGCGAGTCGCCGACCACCTGCTCGTTCCACCTGCGCCAGCTGGCCAAGTACGGATTCGTCGAGGAAGCCGGCGGGGGCAAGGGCCGGGCCAGGCCCTGGCGCATGACCTCGATCGGCATGTCGCTGACCGCCAGCCATGACGACCCCGAGGCCGAGATCGCCAGCGCCGCGCTGGCCCGGCTGATCCGCGAGCGCCAGCTCGACCGGTACCGGCACTGGCTCGAGACGAGCTCCGTGTACCCGCGGCAATGGCGGGAGGCCGCCGCCGACAGCCAGTTCATGTTCTACCTGACCGTCGAGGAGCTGGAGGAGCTGAACGCGGAGCTGTCCGCCCTGCTGCTGACGCGTTACCGTGACCGGCTGGCCGATCCGGCGCGGCGCCCGGCCGGGTCGGTTCCGGTGGAGCTGCTGCTGTTCTCGTACCCCATCGCCCTCCCGCCGGCGGCCGGCGACGACGGGGCTCCGGCCGGGACGGGCTGATGGGCCGCCCGGCAGCGGCGCGCCGCCGTCTCGCGCCGGGCAGCCTGACTCCGCTCCGGCACCGCGGCTTCCGGCTCCTGGCGGGCGGACAGCTCGCCTCGAATATCGGTGACGCCTGCTACGCGGTGGCGCTGCCGTGGTACGTGCTGGCCGAGCACGGCGGCGTGCTGCTGCTCGGCACGGTCCTGGTCGCCTACGGCGTTCCGCGCACCGTGCTGCTGGCCGCCGGCGGCCACGCCAGCGACCGCTGGCGGCCCTGGACCGTCATGATGTCCGCCGATGTCCTGCGGGTCATCGCGGTCGCGGCCCTCGCCGTGGCGGCTGCCCTGGGACCGGCTCGCGCGGTCGGTAAGCGCACGTCCATGCTGTTCACCGAGCTCCCTGGCCGATCTCAGCTCTCACATTGACATCAGCAGCCGCTGGGGTCACTGCCGCTCCGAGCCGGCCCGCAGCTCAGCGTCATGGCTGGGCCGCTGCTGTCGTGGCAGCGGCAGCCGCGGCCCAGCCACGTTGTTCCGGCAAGGCGGCGAGGCAGCGAGGCGGCGAGGCAGCGAGGCAGCGAGGCAGCGCAGCGGGGTGGACCCATCGAGCTGCGCGGCGGCCGCGCTGGTGGAGCGGAGTGGTCCGGCGTGCTGGTTACGATCAGCCGATGGACGCGATACTCGGGGACTGCATCCTGGACGACCTCCGGCGCCGCAAGAGCTTCAAGTGGCGGGCCTACCCCGGCGACGTGCTGCCCGCCTTCGTCGCCGAGATGGACTTCGACATCGCCGAGCCCATCAAGGACGCCGTGCGAACGGCGCTGGCCGACGGCGACTGCGGGTATGCGCATAAGGGCGAGCTGGGGGAGGCGTTCGCCGCCTTCGCGACCTCGCGCCTGGGCTGGTCGCCCGATCCGGAGCTCGTCTTTCCCGTCCCCGACGTGATGACCGGCATCGCCGAGGTGCTCATGGCGCTGACAAAGCCCGGCACCGGCGTGGTCATCAACCCGCCGGTCTACCCGCCGTTCTCTATGCGGATCAGCCTGATGGGCCGCAAGCTCGTCGAGGCGCCGCTGCGCCGCAGCGATGACGCTCCCGGTGCGGGCACCGGCTACGACCTTGACCTGGAGTTGCTCGACCGGATCCTGTCGGCCGACGATGTCGGGGCCTACCTGCTGTGCAGCCCGCACAATCCGGTCGGCCGGGTCTGGTCCCGCGACCAGCTGACGGCCGTGGCCGACATCTGCGCCCGGCATGGCACCGTGCTGATCGTGGACGAGATTCACGCGCCCCTCGTCCTGCCCGGTGCGCGGCAGGTCCCCGTCCTGTCACTCGACCATGAGCTGACCAGGCGAGTGATCATCTTTACCTCGGCGTCCAAGGGCTGGAACATTCCCGGCCTCAAGTGCGGCATCGCCGTCGCCGGCTCGGCGGAGACCGCCACTATCCTGCGGGACCGATGGGACGCGCTGCTGGCCTCGCACCTGGGGGTGCAGGCCACGGTGGCCGCGTTCACCAGCGGGCAGCCCTGGCTCGACGCAATGCTGGCCCAGATCGACGAGAATCGCGGCCTCCTGACCCGCCTGCTGAGCAAGCACCTGCCGGCGGTCGGCTACGTCCCGCCCGAGGCCAGCTTCCTGGCCTGGCTCGATTGCCGGCTGCTCGGACTGGGCGACGACCCGGCGGCGGCGTTCCTGGAGCGGGGCCGGGTCGCGCTCAGCCCCGGGCCGGACTTCGGTCAGGAGGGCCGGGGCTACGCGCGGCTGAACATGGGCACCTCACCCGACCTGCTGGCCGACGCCATCGCGCGCATGGCCCTCGCGGTCGGCTAAATCCGCCCGGTCCCGCCGCCCGCGTCACGCTTATGACCCGTTTTGCGGTAAGCGGTTGCCGCGCCTACCCGGTGCTGCCAGGATCGGCTCCGACTTCTCGCTCGAACGCTGCCTGGCGCACGTGCCGCCATCGGCCAGCCCGGCTTCCGATGGAGCGCACATGCCCGACCGAGCGCGCCCGCTAGCCCGGCGAGCCGTGCTGGCCCGGCCCGCGCTGGCCAGGTCAGTGGCAGTCGCCGCCGCCCTGGTCCTGCTGGCTGGCTGCGGCGGCAGTTCGAGCAGCACGTCAGCCGGGGCCGGGACGAGTGCCCTGGCCACTACCAGTGCCGCCGCCTCGCCGTCCGCTATTGCCTCGGCCCACGTGGCCGTGGCGGCGCCGCCCCGCATTGTCGCCGTCACCGCCGGCGGGGCGCTGGTCGTGCTGAACCCGGCGACCGGCCGGATCGCCAGCACGCTGGTGCCCGCGGCCGTCGCCGGCGACGAGATCTCCGTATCCCGCGACGGCATGATCTACTTCGCGGTCCGCAGCGGCTGCCATGACGAGATCGAGTCCGTGCCCTCGACCGGCGGCAGCCCGGTGATGATCACGCCCGGCTCGCTGCCGGCCATCAGCCCGGACGGCACGAAGATCGCCTACGCTAGCCAGCCGTCCCTGGCGGTGGGCTGCGTGCCGAGCAATGCCGACCTGACGGCCCTGTACAAGATGGTCGTCCGGACGCTGGGCACCGGCGCCGAGGTCGCCTACCAGGCCGTGCCGGCCGGGCAGGGCAGCGGACTGCCCCTTCCGATCTCGCACCTGTCCTGGTCGGCGGACAATCAGCACGTCGCCGTCTCCCTGGCGCAGGTCCAGGACAACGAGGGCTACGGCCTGACGCTGGTGGATACCGCCGCGGCCAAGTACTACGTCAGCGGCGCCGGGGTGACCCGCGTCCCGGTTACCGGCCAGCCGACCCCGCGTGACAGTTACCTGCGCGAGGGTGTCTACCTGCCCGGCGGTGACCTGTTCGTCAGCCGCGCGTGCTGTACCGGCTTTCCGCCCCGGAACACCTCCCGGCTGATGTGGGAGGTGAGCCCGTCCGGCGCGCTCGTGCACCAGGTGGCCGTCGGCTACGCCACGCTCGAGCACACCAGCCTCGCCGCGACCGGCAGCGGCAGGTGGCTGCTCTACCTGGCCGGCCAGGACCTGTACGTGTCGCGGGGCGGCGCGACGCCGCGCAAGCTCGCCACCGGGCTGATCGCGGCCGCCTGGCGGTAACCCGGCGGCCGGCCGCGCCACGGGCGGCCGCGCCCACGGGCGACCGCCCATTACGACGGGCCCGCGGCGGAATGGCCGGCTGGCCGGGCGGGTTGCACCGCGTATGACGACAGCGACGACGCAGGCCGGTGGCGCCAGCCCGGTCGACTTCGCGACCTACGGCGACTACGGCGACTTCCAGCCCAAGCGGCCGGCTCCGGCGGCCCGGGCGGCCGGCGAGTTCGTCCGGGCCCCCTACCGGTTCCGCGGCCGGATCACCGCCGACGGATCGAGCGGCTACCCGGCCGAGGCCGGCCGTTATCACCTCTATATCTCCTGGGCGTGCCCGTGGGCGCACCGGTCGGCGATCGTCCGCAGCCTGCTGGGGCTGGAGGAGGTCATCTCGCTGTCGGCGGTCGACCCGATCCGGGATGGCCGCGGCTGGGCGTTCCGCGCGGGCGAGGGCTACGACCTTGATCCGGTCAACGGGTTCGCGCTGCTTCGCGACGCCTACGAGGCCACCGAGCCGGGCTATGACGGCCATGTCTCGGTGCCGGTGCTGTGGGACCGGCAGACCGGCGCCATCGTCAGCAACAACTTCCCCGACATCTCCGTCGACCTGGGCACCCAGTTCAGCGCGTGGGCTGACCCCGCCTGCGACCTGTATCCGGAGCGGCTGCGGCCGGAGATCGACGCCATCAACGAGACGGTGTACGCGACCGTGAACAACGGCGTGTACCGGTGCGGCTTCGCCGGCTCGCAGGAGAGTTATCACGAGGCCTTCGGCCAGCTCTTCGCGACACTGGATGACCTGGAGCGGCGGCTGGGCCAGCAGCGCTATCTCACCGGCGACACCCTCACCGAGGCGGACGTACGGCTGTGGGTGACGCTGGCCCGGTTCGACTCGGTCTACTACTCGCACTTCAAGGCCAACCAGCGCCGGATCACTGACTACCCGAACTTGTGGGGATACGCGCGGGACCTGTACTCCCGGCCGGCATTCCGCGACACCACCAGGCTCGATCAGATCAAGCGCCATTACTACATAACGCACCCGAAACTGAATCCGTCCCGGATCGTCCCGGACGGCCCGGTGCTGGACTGGAATGCGCCGCACGAGCGGGCCGCGCTCTCCAGCTAAGGCCGCGGGGGCCGGGCCGGGCGGCCGGGCATGGGTACGGGGGACGAGCCCGGGCTCGTCGGAGCAGCCTCATGCATGCCCCCCGGGAGGCTGGGTGGTCCTGGAGACGTACGGCGCTCAGCCTGATTGACCATGATTCCGTAAGTCAAGATCTCTTATTCAGGCTTTTACTACCTGCGATAGCAGCGGCTGCGCGGTTCTCACCCGGCGAACTCGCCTCGATCAGCCCGTCCGGGGCCGACTGGGGTGAATGTGACCTGGCCAGCGGGCACGTTACGTGCGAATGTGGTACGGAGCCCGTGCCCAGTGCCAGCATGTGGAGGGTCAGATGGGCAGGGA
Source organism: Streptosporangiaceae bacterium (assembly GCA_036510065.1). Lineage (GTDB taxonomy): Bacteria > Actinomycetota > Actinomycetes > Streptosporangiales > Streptosporangiaceae > DASUBV01. The sequence continues at coordinate 215,146 of DATCEO010000166.1, forward strand.
TGTCCCGGCCATCACCGTTAGCCAGCAGGACCGCCGCGCCTACCGCGAGAAGGTGCGCCAGTGCCTGGACGTCTTCGCCCGGATGCTGCGCGAGTCCCGGATCGAGGGCGGGGCGCCCCGGCTCGGCCTGGAGATCGAGCTGAACCTCGTCGACGCCGCCGCGCTGCCCACGATGCGCAACACCGAGGTCCTGGAGGTCATCGCCGATCCGCGCTGGGCCAGTGAGCTCGGCCAGTTCAACCTCGAGATCAACGTCCCGCCCCAGCAGCTGGCCGGGGACGCGTTCGCCCGGCTGGAAGACACCGTCCGCAGCAGCCTGAGTCACGCGGACAAGCGGGCGCTGGAGGCTGGTGCCCGCCTGGTGATGGTGGGCATCCTGCCGACCCTGCGGCCCTGTGATGTCACCGAGGCGGCCATGTCGGCCAATCCGCGGTACCGGCTGCTCAACGAGCAGATGTTCGCCGCCCGCGGCGAGGAGATGCAGATCGCGATCGAGGGGCCGGAGCGGCTGCTCGCCCACGTCGACACGATCATGCCTGAGGCGGCCTGCACCAGCGTGCAGTTCCATCTCGAGGTGAGCCCGGAGTCATTCGGGAGTTACTGGAACGCCGCCCAGGCGGTGGCCGGCGTCCAGGTCGCGCTGGCCGCGAACTCCCCGTTCCTGTTCGGCCGTGAGCTGTGGCGGGAGACCAGGATCCCGCTGTTCGAGCAGGTGACCGACACCCGGCCGGAGGAACTGCGAGAGCAGGGCGTGCGGCCGCGGGTCTGGTTCGGGGAGCGCTGGATCACCTCGGTGTTCGACCTTTTCGAGGAGAACCTGCGGTACTTCCCGGCCCTGCTGCCGCTGCGCGAGGACGAGGACCCGGTGGCCGCGCTGGATCGCGGTGACGCGCCGCAGCTGGCCGAGCTGACGCTGCACAACGGGACCGTGTACCGGTGGAACCGCCCGGTCTACGCCGTGGTCGACGGGCGGCCGCACCTGCGGGTCGAGAACCGCGTGCTGCCCGCCGGGCCGACGGTCGTCGATGTCGTGGCGAACGCGGCTTTTTATTACGGGGTGGTCCGCGCGCTGGCCGAGGCCGAGCGGCCGATCTGGACCCGGATGTCGTTCTCGGCCGCCGCGGAGAACCTGGTCAACGGGGCTAGGAACGGAATCGACGCGCGCGTCTACTGGCCGGGCCTGGGCCAGGTGCCGGTCACCGAGCTGGTGCTGCGGCGGCTGCTCCCGCTGGCCTGGGAGGGCCTGGGCCACTGGGGGGTGGATTCAGCGGACGCCGAGCGGCTGCTGGGCATTATCGAGCAGCGCTGCCTGACCGGCCGGACCGGCGCGACCTGGCAGTCGGAGACCGTGCGCGCGCTGAACGGGCCGCTCGACCGCCGCGATGCGCTGCAGCGCATGACCCAGGGCTATATCGAGCGGATGACCTCGAACGAGCCGGTGCACCGCTGGGGCGCTCTCTAGGGCTGCCGGCCGTAAGTTACCCTTCGTATTCAGCCGAAAACGCAGGAATGATACGGGGGTAAATGATGGCGCGCAGGCTGCTCGCTGAGCTGCTCGGAACGGCGATCCTGGTCTTCATCGGCGTCGGCGTGGCGACGCTGGTGTTCGGCTTTCACGTGTTCGGCTTCCGGTCCGCCACCAGCGTGCCCGCCGGGATCCTCACGGTCGCGATGGCATTCGGCCTGGCCTTGCTGGCCCTGGTCTACGTGCTCGGCCCGGTATCGGCCTGCCATGTCAATCCGGCCGTGACCCTGGGCGCGCTCCTCGCGCGCCGGGTGACGCTCATCGAGGCCGCCGGGTACTGGGCCGCGCAGTTCGTCGGCGGCATCCTGGGCGCGCTGGTCCTCTGGGGCCTGTTCAATTCCTCGCCTTATTACTCCCTCAGCCGCAACGGCCTGGGCACTAATGGCTGGGGACGGAGTCCTTCCTGCACGTCACCGCGTGGGGCGCTTTCCTGGCCGAGGTGATCATGACCAGCATCCTGGTCTTCGTGATCCTCACTGTGTCCAGGCCAGGCGAGAGCAAGGCCGTCGCCGGCGTCCCCATCGGGCTCACGCTGACCGCCGTGCACATCTTCGGCATCTCGATCGACGGGACTTCCGTGAACCCGGCCCGCAGCCTGGGGCCGGCCCTGATCACCGGCGGCCTGCCGCTGCGCCAGGTCTGGCTGTTCATCGTCGCGCCGCTGGTCGGCGGGGTCCTGGCCGCGGGCGTCCACCTGCTGCTGCACCCGACCAAACCCGGGCCGGCCGAGGGCATGGCCAACACGCAGGAGCGCGCCGCGGCCTGAGGGCGGCCGAGCCAGGCTGGCTCCCCGGTCGCCGGCGGTGAGACGATCCCCAGGTGACAGCTACCCAGGACTCGGCCAGCGCAGATCTCCGCCTCAGCCAGTCCCGCGGCCGCTGGGTGCTGGCCGCGACGGTCCTGGGCTCCAGCATGGCCATGCTGGACGGCACCGTGGTCAACGTGGCGCTGCCCACCATCGGCCGGAGCCTGCACACCTCGCTGGGCGGCCTGCAGTGGACGGTCACCGCCTACACCCTGGCGCTGGCCGGGCTCATCCTGCTCGGCGGCTCGCTGGGTGACCGGCTCGGCCGCCGCCGGGTGTTCCTCATCGGCGTCGTCTGGTTCGCCCTGTCCTCCGCCCTGTGCGGTCTGGCGCCCGACATCGCCGTGCTGGTCGGCGCCCGGGTCCTGCAGGGCATCGGGGGAGCCCTGCTGACTCCCGGATCGCTGGCCATCATCCAGGCGTCGTTCGCCCCCGAGGACCGGCCGCGCGCCGTCGGTGCCTGGTCCGGGCTGGGCGGCGTGGCTGGCGCCGCGGGACCGCTGCTGGGCGGCTGGCTCGTGCAGACGGCCGGCTGGCGGTGGGTCTTCCTGCTGAACCTGCCGCTGGCCGTGGCGGTCGTCTTCGTGACGATGCGGCACGTGCCCGAGACCCGCGACCCGGACGCGACAGGCCGGTTCGACATCGCCGGCGCCTTCCTGGCGGCGCTGGCCCTGGCCGGGATCACCTATGCGCTGATCGAGACGCCGCAGCTGGCCCGCGACCCAGTCGGCATCTCAGCGGCCGCCGTGGTCGGGGTGGCCGCGGCCGTGGCGTTCGTCCTGGTGGAGCGGCGCCGCACCCGCCAGCCGCGCGGGACGCCCCCCATGCTGCCGCTGGACGTGTTCGCCTCACGCCAGTTCACCGCGGTCAACGTGATCACCTTCCTGGTCTATGCCGCCCTGGGCGGCGTGCTGTTCCTGCTCGTGCTGCAGGTCCAGGTGGTGGCGAGATACACCCCGCTCAAGGCCGGCACCGCGCTGCTGCCGGTGACACTGCTGATGCTGGCGTTCTCGGCGCGCTCCGGCGCGCTCGCCCAGCGGATCGGCCCGCGCTGGCCGATGGCGGCCGGGACGGCCATCAGCGCGGTCGGGCTGCTGCTGATGACGCGGATCGGCCCGCACGCGTCCTACCTGACCGATGTGCTGCCGGCTGTAACCGTCTTCGCGGTCGGCCTCGTGCTCACCGTGGCCCCGCTGACCGCCACCGTGCTGGCCAGCGCGGACGTCCGGCACGCCGGGGTGGCCAGCGGCGTGAACAATGCCGTCGCCCGGGCCGCGGGCCTGCTGGCCGTGGCCGGCCTCCCGGCCGCGGTCGGCCTCGGGCCGGCGAGTTACCATTTGCGGCCGCTCTTTAATAGCGGCTTCGACAAGGCGGCCGTCATCTGCGCCGCCATCCTGGCCGTGGCGGCCGTATTGTCGGCCGTCCTGATCCGCAGCGACGTGCTCAAGCCGGCCGCCGGCCAGCCCGCGGTTCAGCCGGAATGCCTGACCAACTGCGCACTCGGCGCGCCGCCGCTGGAGCCCGCCGGGCGGCGCGGCCGGCCTTAGCTATCCAGGCCGAGAGTGAAGGTGGGCTTGGGCGTGGTGGCCGGCAGCCGGTGCTCGTCGGACAGGCGGCGGATCGCCGTGCCCGTGGCCAGGAACTCCGTCGCGTGCTCGCCCCAGACGTGGTTGAAGACGCCCACGTTGACGCCGACGATTCCGGAGGAGCCCGCCTGGGTGGCCTCGGACTGCATCCGGACCAGCGCGAGCTCGCGCGCCTCGTAGACGCCCTGAGTGAACTGCGGCATCTCCTGGTTCTGGCCGGCCTGCCGCAGCGACTGCATGATGCCCTGATGGGCGATGTGGTAGACGCAGGTGCCGAGCACGAAGGCCACCGGCACGGCGCCGCTGGCCAGCAGCCGGAAGAAGTCCTGGCCCGACAGGTCCGAGGTAAAGGCCCGGCCGTCGGGAGCGCGGTGCGCGCCGTTGCCGGCCAGCGCCCGGACGGCGGTCCCGGTCGCGATGAACTCCAGCACGTCCTGTCCCCAGGCATACATCTGCATTCTCAGGTTGACCCCGACGATGCCGTCGGCCCGGAGCTGGTCGGCCTCGGCTCGCATCCGGGCCATGGCCAATTCCCTGGCGTTGTACATGGCCTGCGAGAGCACCTGGAGTTCCTGGTTCTGCGACCACCGCGCGACCTGCAGGCCCACGTGGTAGATCGACGACCCGACCACGAAGCCCAGCGGCTCGAAGCCGGCCTCGCCCAGCAGCGCGTACTCCGAGACAGACAGGTCCGAGGTGAAGACCCCGGCCGGGTCGGCGCCCGCCGTGTGCGTCAGCCGGGTGCTGGCCGCCTCGGGTTCCCAGCCTTGGGCGGGGGTCTGGTTACCTGAGAAAAGCGGCATGGCTTCTGTCTCCTCCGGAGCCGGGAATGGCACGCGTAGCGTACTGCCGCGGGGACCATCGCCGCCGGTTCCTGCCGCTAGCGGTCGCCCGCCGCGCCCGGGGTGCCCACCGCGCCCGAGGCGCCCGCCGCGCCCGAGGCGCCCGCCGCGCCCGGGGCCGGATCGGCCTGCTCGCCGGCCGGGACCTCCGTGACGCTTACGTCCACCTCGACGTCGGTGCGGCGCTGCTCGGCCAGGGCGTACATCTCGTAGGCCCGCTTGTCGGCCTCGGTCAGCGGGGGCGGCACCAGGCTGCGCGGCCAGAGCCGGCGCACCCGGACGACGTTGAGCTCCGCGACGTAGAGCGTCAGCTGGGCCTGCAGGTAGAACCAGGCCAGCAGCCCGAGGACGACGCCGAAGACTCCGTACTGCGACGTGCTGGCGTGCTGGTGAGCGATGATGACGCCCCCGGCCAGCTGCAGGATCTGCCAGGCCACGGCGGCCAGGATCGCGCTCAGCCGCAGATCGCGCAGGGAGACCTCGCGGGCCGTGGCGAGCCGGAAACCCAGCCAGAACAGGCCGATGTTCAGGATCAGCGCGACCACCGCAGCCGCGATCTTCTCGAACGCGCCGCCCAGATGGCCGGTGCCGCCGGCGATGGTGGACAGGGTGATGGTCGCGATCAGGCCCGGCCCGATGACGAAGATGAGCCCGAGGCTGCGCAGGGTGGCCCAGGGGAATCCCGGCCGCCGCGCCATCGGCACTTCCCACACCGAGTTCATCGCGTTCTGCATGGCGTTGGCCACGCCGCGGGCGCCATAGAGGGTCAGCAGCAGGCCGATCACCAGCGCGAAGCCGGACCCGCCCTTGGAGTGCACGCTGTTCAGGCTGATGCCCGGCACCTGCTGAAGCGCCGTGTGCAGAAGGTTCTGGCGCAGGGTCGGATTGTTCTTCAGCACCCTGTTCAGGATCGTGACGAAGACCAGCAGCAGCGGGAAGATCGAGGCGAAGGCGTAGTAAGCGATCAGCGCGGCCAGGTTCCCGGCCTGATCGTCGCCGAACTTCTTCCAGGTGGCAATGGCCACTGCCAGCCAGGGCCGGCTCTGCTGGGCCCGGTCGATGGCACTCAGGTATCGCTTCAGCGCGTTCATAACCTGCCCCTAGTACCCGGCCTGAGCGTTCTCACGCGGAACGGGTGCCACCATCAGGCCGAGACCGCCGGCCGGCCTAGTTCCTGCCGTCCGGCAATCGCCTCGGCGAAGACGGCAGCCATCGCGGCATAGCCCAGGTCATTGAGCAGTGCGTAGGCGGTCGGCAACGCGGCCCGGTAGCTCCGGCGCACCGTGTCGTTGGAGCCGATCAGGACAGGGACCAGATCGGGGCGCTGCGGCAGCCGCCGCAGGGTCGGGAGCTGCCGGTCCAGGACATCGGTCGCCCTGGCCCCGCTGAAGGCCAGGTTGACAATCCGGTAATGCTCGCCGTCCCGGGTCAGCCGGCGGCCGAGCTGCCCGACCCAGCCCTGATCCGGGGCCGACGCCCCGATCCCGAGCGTCATCGAGTCCCCAAGGGCGACCCAGAGCGGTCCGGCGGCACCCAGCGCCGCCGCATTCGAGTGCTGCCAGGCCGCCGCATAGCTGCTGACCTGCGCCTGAACCTTACGCACTCCGGGCAGCGCCAGCCCGGCGGCCCGGACGAACGGCCCTGGCGGCCTGCTGCTCAGGTTCGGGTAGTCGAATGCCCCGGCGGGCTCGGTCATGCGGCCATCGTCAGGTCCTCCGGAGGGCTCATGCCCTGGCGCCTCGCGGGCGAGGCCTTTCTCCGGCGGATAATGAGGTGCAGAGGCCGCGGTTCCCGAGATGGTCCGTAAGGGGTGAGTGCCGGTGGACGGGGACGGCGCGCTCGTCGGCAGCATCGGCGTCCTCACCGTCGCCACCCGGGGCCGCGGCGGGCCGGGCGAGGTGCTGGTCAAGATCCGGGGCGGCTCCGAGACCTACATCGCTTGGTCACCCGAGCCGCTGCCCCGCGGCAGCACCGTCCTGGTCATTGAGTCCCGTGGCACCCGGGTAGTGGACGTCAGCGAGTGGAACGATCCGCTCGGCCACTTCCCTGCGGGCTGAGCGAGGAGTAAGAAGAACAGACAATAGCAACTCCTGCGTATTCGCCAGGAACGTCCCTACAAGCCCGCTGGGCTCCGACTGGAGATGAAAGAAGATGTTTGGCTACCGTGTTCCGCGGCCGGATGAGGCGATGCTGGTCTCGGGCGGCAAGTTCGGGCGCAATGGTGCCCCGTTCAAGGTCGTCACCGGCCACGGAGCGTTCGTGCCGCCGTTCATCCGGAAGGTAAACTTCCTCACGCTGTCCATGACCGAGGCCGAGGTCTCCGAGACCTGCGTCACCCGGCAGGGCATCTCGCTCAATGTCCGGGCCGTGATCGCCTTCAAGGTCGGCAACGACGAGGAAAGCATCGTCAACGCCGGGCAGCGATTCCTGTCTGATCAGGACCAGATGTCCACGCTGACCGGCCGGATCTTCGCCGGGCACCTGCGCTCGATTATCGGCTCGATGACCGTCGAGGAGATCGTCACCGAGCGGCAGAAGCTCGCGACCGAGGTCCTGGACGGCTCCAAGTCGGAGATGGCCAAGATCGGCCTGACGGTGGACTCGCTGCAGATCCAGTCGATCGACGACAACAACATCGGCTATATCGATGCCATGGCCGCTCCGCATAACGCCGCCATCCAGCGCCAGGCCCAGATCGCGCAGGCCCAGGCCAACCAGGCGTCGGCGGAGGCGCAGCAGCAGTCGCAGCGGGCTCAGGCCGAGTATGCCCGGCAGACCTCGGTCGTCCAGGCTCAGTACAAGGCCGAAGTCGACAAGGCCCAGGCGGAGGCGGCGCAGTCCGGCCCGCTGGCCCAGGCCCAGGCCACGATGGCGGTGCTCTCGGCGCAGGCCGAGCTGGCCCAGCGGGAAGCCGAGCTGCGCCAGCGCCAGCTGGTGGCCGAGGTCATCAGGCCGGCCGAGGCCGAGGCCGAGAAGGTCCGGATCCTGGCCCTGGCCGACGCCAAGCGGGTCACCATGCAGGCCGAGGCCGCGGCCTCGCATAACCGCGTGGCGCTGGACCGGATGCTGATCGAGCAGCTGCCGCAGATCGTCCGGGAAGCGGCGGCCGGCCTGGCCGGGGCGAACGTCAGCGTGCTCAACGGCGCGGACGGGCTCGGCGAGATCGCGGCTGGGCTCGTCGCTCAGGGCCTGACGATCCTTGAGTCGGTAAAGAAGAACCTGAACGGGGCCACGGACGAGGCAGCCGCGCCGCCCGGCCTGCCCGCCGTCAACGGCGACGCCGGGTCCCGGGTCGCCGCCGCGCCAGACGAGGGCCGCGGCCGCAGGTAATCCCCGCCCCTGGACAGTCGGCGGCTCACCCCCGGCTGTCCAGGGCTGCCGCGGCGGTCAGCGCCGCGCCCGCCGCGCCCGCCGGCCGTCGCGCAGGCGAATTTGACTTATTCGATCGCCTGAATTCCCTAGATACGCCAGGGATAGCGGGATTATCCGGGTAACAACATCGCCGTAATTCGCTCTTAGCAGGCGGTTAAGTCGTCATGCGGCCAGGCGTTCTCGCGCTACTCGGGCGACTTTTACGGCCATGCCAGCTGTTAGCCGGCTTGTCCGGTTAATCCCCGGTGATTAATTCGGCTACCTCAGGTGTGAACGGAACTACCCGTGGTAACGTACAACTACTGACTGGCAGGGCGGGACAACAGAGAGCAACCTTAGCCAGCATCACCGCAGTACAATCGCCGGCCGTTACCGGCTACGGCTTGACCGCCCAAGCCGCCGGAAATTGGCAGTCGGTTCGGCGAATTCCAAACAGGAAGGAAATCCCCAATGCGCAACCGCTTTGCGAGGGCGTGCTCTGTGCTCGCGGCTGGGGTCGCCGTCACGTCTGTGATTGGCCTCTCTGCGGCGAGCATGGCGAGTGCGAAAGTGCACCCCAACGCCACGCCGGCGTGTGGCTTTGACTGCTTCCAACTGTCCAGCCTCACGCTCGGCCGCCACACGATCCAGAACGCATACATCCCGGGCGACACCGGATCTGGGGGCAAGGTTGGCCAGAAGGTCAACATGAACTTCGCCAGCAACAGCCACCCGAACGAGGACTTCACTGGCGCTCAGGTCGGCACGCTGGCTGACTTCTGCATCAGGTGGGGCGGCAACGGCCTTATCCCGTCGACGGCCTACGTCTGCATCAACTACCCGTCCGGCTACCCGGTGTACGAGTCGAACTGGTCGCCGTTCGGTAACCAGAGCGGCCTGTGCGTCGGCGCGTTCACGCCCGTCTACTCCGGCGAGAACGTCACCCTGCAGAACTGCGGCACCTCGGCCAGCACGCTGTGGATCGGCGACCTGGCCAACGGCACCTTCGACCACGGTCACTTCTACACCCCGTGGGTCAACGGCGCGAGCACCGCGTTCAGCCACCCGGCGACCCTGCAGGTCGACCCCGGCACCACCAAGCCCATCAACCAGCTGAAGCTGGCGCCGCTCAACACGCTGACCCACCACGTGGCGCCGGACAGCCAGGAGTTCACGCTCCGGTTCGGGCCGGTCTAGACCGACCAGGTAGCTGCCCGGGCGGCCAGCGGCGCAACGCCAGCCGCCCGGGCACTGCACTGAGCACGGCGCCGGTCCCAGGTGGGGAACTGCCAGCCACCACGGGCCCCGGCTAGCAAGGCCTGATGCTCCCCCGCCCCTCGGGCGGGGGAGCATCCTTGTCTGAGGTGCTCCATATCGCGACGGGGCCCGGCACCGCCCCGGGCTATACCTGCGGGTAACGCGGCGCGGTGCCAGTCCCCGGTCGGCACTGGCAGAAGGGGCGGCAGGCGGCTCATGGACGACGATGACATGGTGACCGAGTGGGCCGAGTCGGCCTGCGCGGAGCTGGGCATCGACTGGGACGACGCGGCCGGGGTGGTGCTCGGGCTGGCCGGTCATGTCGCCAGGTCGGCAGACCAGCCGACCGCGACGATCTCCGCCTTCCTGCTCGGCCTGGCCGTCGGCCACGGGCATCCGGTGGCTGGAGCCGCCGTCCGGCTGCGGGAGTTCGCCGACGACTGGGAGCGGGCCGGCGGCCGGTGACCAGCTGACGGGCGCGGCGGCGAGCTAGCAAGATAGGAGCATGACGCCGTCCGAGCAGCGTGTCCTGGCCCAGCTGCAAGCGGAGCTGCGCCGGGTCGCCCGCTACGACGACGAGTCCGTCGTGCACGACAAGTGGATCCGGCAGCGCTACGACTCCGGCAGCTTTGCCAGCTTCGCGCCCGCCCGGGCGGCGGCCGTCCGGACCGCCTGGCACGAGTCGGGGCACGCGGTGGCGGCACTGGCGGTGGGCGCCGGATTTAACTCGGCCAGCATTCACCATTCGGGAGGCCGGCGCGGGCGCGGTAGCCAGGGCCGGGTCCATGGCGTCAACGGCGGCACCGAGCTGGCCTTCGTCATCGACGCGGCGGGCCAGATCGCCGAGCAGCTGATGAACTGGACCATCCCGGACAGCGACGCGGAGCTGCGGGCGTGGCTGGCGGCGTGGCGCAGTGACGGCGGCGACGCCCGGCGCTTCCGCCGGGCCGTCGCCGAGCGCGCCGGGCAGGACGAGCTCGGCGCGTGGCGTCACAGCCAGCAGCTGCTGACGACCCGGCGGCTCGCGATCCGCCAGGTGGCCAGGGCGCTGCTCCTGCACCCGCGCCACCTGACCTACGGCGTCATCGCCGCGATCGCCGATGCCAGCTGACGGCGGACCTGCGGCCGCCGAGCTGTCCCTGCCGACGCTGCTGTAGCTGCTGCTGGTCGCGTTCACGATCGAGCTGGACAACGAGTTCGAGCAGCAGCTGCCGCACCGCACCGCGCGGGGACCAGCCGCCCGGTCCGGCCAGGGGCCGTGGCTGGTCTCGATGGCCATGTGGGCCAACTTCCTGGGTTTGTCGACCCGGACGGCACGCCGCTGCGAGATCTCCAGGAGCAGGCGCGCCTGACCAACCTGGCCGGCCTGCAGCGGTGGCGGTACGTCGTCGTCGAGCCGGATCCGGCGGACGCCCGGCCGGCTCCGCCCCGCCGCGACTGGGTCGTCCGGCCGACCCGGGCCGGCCGGCAGGCTCAGGCGGTCTGGTCACCGCTGCCGGGGCTGATCGAGGAGCGCTGGCACGAGCGATTCGGCGCGGCGGACGCCGGGAGGCTCGCGGCCGCGCTGCGCGCCATCGCCGCCCAGCTGGACGTCGAGCTGCCGCGCTACCTGCCGGTGGCCGGCGTCTCGCGGCAGGACCAGGCCCGCTGGCCGCCTCGCCGCGATGCAGGCGCCCTGGCGCATGCGGGCCCGCTGGATCTGTCCGCGCTGCTCTCGCAGGTGCTGCTGGCGTTCACGATCGACTTCGAGCGGGAGTCCCGGCTGTCGCTCGCGATCAGCGCCAACGCCTTGCGCGTGCTCGGCGAGCAGGCTGTTCGCGTCCGGGACCTGCCCGGCCTGACCGGCGTCTCGACGGAGGCGGTCGCCGTGTCGGTGAAGTTCCTCGAGCGGCACGGCTGCCTGGTCGTGGAGCCAGACCCGGTCGGCGGCCGGGCCCGGCTCGCCCGGCTCACCCCCCGGGGCCAGCAGGCCCAGGCCCGGTGCCGGCAGCGGCTGGCGGCGGTCGAGGAGCAGTGGCGGGCGCGGTTTGGCGCAGCCGCGATCGCCGGGCTGCGGTCGGCGCTAGCGGACCTGGTCGGCCGGCGGGACGCCGGTCAGCCCCGGCTCGGCCAGGGACTGGTCCCCTATCCCGACGGGTGGCGCGCGCACCCGCCCTACGTGACTCAGACCAGGTCGCTGGTCGCCGACGCCGTGGCGGCGCTGCCGCACTCTCCCATGGTGTCGCACCGCGGCGGCTTCCCCGACGGCGCCTGATCCGCGGGCTCCCGGGAATTTCAGTACAGATGAGGCTCGCCGCCGCCGCTCGCAATCATGATCTCGATGACGACGATCTGGGCCTGGCCGAGCAGGCGTGGGACGACTACTGGCGGGCCACGCGTCCGGTCGAGCTCACTGCGGCCGTGGAGCAGCACGCCGGCCGGCTGGCCCGTGCGCACGCGCTCAGGGGCGCGGATGCTGTGCACCTGGCCAGCGCCCTGGCCATTGGCGACCCCGACCTGGTCGTCGCCGTCTGGGACCGCCGGCTGCACGCTGGCGCCGCAGAGGCCGGACTGCTGGTGGCCCCGGCGAAGTTCGAGGGGTAGTCGGCGCGCAGCGACCTGATCACCTACGACATGGCCCCCTCAGCCGCGGCCAGCGGCCGGGGCCGGTGACACGGCGCTGGCGGCCGAGGATGGATCACGACGCCGCGCCCGCTTTGATTTATGTTGGCTAGGTGACCGGCCGGGATGACAGCGGACCGCCCCGAGGCGACGTCCCGCCGTGGGCTGCCGGGTCCACGGCTGGCGAGGACGTGCTGGAGCAGGGGGGCCACCGCCGTCCGGTCCCGCCGTGGCGGCCGTCGCTGACCGCCGTGATTCTCGCTGCCGCGGCCCTGCTCGCCGGCCTGGTCGTGGGCTACGCGGCCGGGGCCCGGCACGCGCGCAGCAGCCCTGCGGCAGGCTCCTTGCCCCGGCCCGCGGCACTGGTGGCCGGCTCCGTGACGCAGTCCTTCCGCCAGTGCTCAGCGCAGGTCGGCCACACGCTGCAGCTGGGCGTGCAGGTGACGAACGAGTCGGCGGAAGGCGTGCGGCTGCTGTGGGTCCAGGCCGTCGTGCCGATGGGCGGCCTGGCGGCGATCGCGCAGGCCTGGGGACCCTGCGGTGAGCTGTCGGCCGGAACTGGGCCGCCGGATAATCTGCTGCCGGCCGGGGCCAGCACGTGGTTCACGGTCACCTTCCAGGTGCTCGTCAGGTGCCCGGGCGCGTTCCCGGTCCAGTTCACCCTCGACTACGACCAGTCCGGCCGGGTCGCCAGTATCCGCCTGCCCGGCTTCGCCGACCTCGGCCACGTCCCGTACGCTGGCTGCCCCGCAGCGGGCCCGTAGGAGGGAGCCAGCGATGCCGACCGAGCGAATCGACCCGCCGGTCATCGCCGGGGAGCGCGAGATGCTGCGCGGATTCCTCGATTATCACCGCGCGACGCTCGCCATGAAGTGCGACGGCCTCTCCGACGAGGAGCTGCGCCGCCAGTCGATGCCGCCGTCCACGCTGTCGCTTCTCGGCCTCGTGCGGCACATGGCCGAGGTCGAGCGGACCTGGTTCCGCCAGGTGATCGACGGCGAGGACATCCCGCTGGTGTGGTCGCCGGCCGGTGACTTCCAGGCGGCCTACGACGCCAGCGCGGCCAGCCGGTCGGCGGCGTTCGAGGCCTGGCGGGCAGAGGTCGAGCGGTCCCGCCGGATCGAGGCGGCGGCACCGTCCCTGGACATCGTCCGCCACGCCTCCCGGTGGGGCGAGGACGTGTCCCTGCGGCTGGTGATGCTGCACGTGCTGCTGGAGTACGCCCGGCACAACGGGCATGCCGACTTCCTGCGCGAGGGCATCGACGGGACCGTCGGACCCTGACTCCATGAGTGACCGCGCCAGCCCCTTACGCATTCGGCGATGCGCCCGGCTCCCGGAGGGGCCGGGTATCGCCGCTGGCAGGCGCGCGAACCGCTGCCCAGTAACTGCCTGGAGCTGATCTACGCCCGGCTGCTGCTGGACGAGATCGGGCGCATCGACACCGGGAATGAGGTCTTCCGGGAGTACCTGTCCATGACCACCGCGCTCGTCCGGGCCCGCGGGGCGGAGATGTTCGCGGGCCCGCTGCTCGAGTGGGCGCGGACCTGCAGGGCATCCTCGCCGGCTCCGCGGCGGCCGGCATCACCTGGAAGATGCGCCAGCTCGTGGTCCAGCGGGCACCCATCTCGTGACTGCCGCGGCGTAGCTGCTGCGGCTTGCTCGCAGGTGCGCTCGGGTCGTCGTTGTCGAGGTGCTGCAATGGCCGCGCTGGGTCATGCTGGCGTGATGAGCGACCCGCAGCCCGGTCCCGGCGGCCACGACCACTCGCACGGTCATGGGAACCCGCACGGCCGCGGCCACCCGCACGGTCATGGGAACCCGCACGGCCACTCCGAGCCGCGCGCCCGCCAGGCCGGCCTGCTCAGCCGCCTGCGGCACGCGGTCCGACCGCATTCCCACGACGCCGCCGACCAGGTGGACGCGGCGATGGAGGCCAGCGCGGAGGGCATCCGCGCGCTCTGGATCAGCCTGGCCGTCCTGATGGCCACGGCGCTGATCCAGGCGGCCGTGGTGGCGATCTCCGGCTCGGTCGCGCTGCTGGGGGACACCCTGCACAATGCCGCCGACGCCCTGACCGCGCTGCCGCTCGGAATCGCGTTCATCGCGGGGCGCCGCCCGCCATCGCGCCGGTACACCTACGGGTACGGCCGGGCCGAGGACCTGGCCGGCATCGTGATCGTCGCGATCATCGCCGCGTCCTGCGCCCTGGCGGCCTACGAGGCGATCACCCGGCTGGCTCATCCGCGCCCGGTGTCCAGCCTGATCGCGGTCTGCCTCGCGGCGCTGACTGGTTTCGCCGGCAACGAGCTGGTCGCCTGGTACCGCATCCGCGTCGGCCGCAAGATCGGCTCGGCGGCGCTGGTCGCCGACGGGCTGCACGCGCGGGCGGACGGGTTCACCTCCCTGGCGGTGCTGCTGGGCGCGGGCGGGGTGGCGCTCGGCTGGAACTGGGCCGACCCGGCGGCCGGCCTGCTCATCACGGTCGCGATTGTCATCGTGCTCCGCCAGGCGGCCCGCGAGATCTACCGGCGCCTGATGGACGCGGTCGACCCGGCCCTGGTCGATCAGGCCGAGCAGGCCCTGCTCGCCGCGCCGGGGGTCCTCGGCGTCGGCCAGGTCCGGCTGCGCTGGATCGGCCACCAGCTCCGGGCCGAATGCGAGGTCATCGTCGATGCCAGTACCAGCGTGATCGACGCCCACCAGACCGCGGTCAGCGCCGAGCACAACCTCCTGCACGCGCTGCCGCGGCTCACCGCGGCCCTCGTGCACCCCGATCCCCAGACCCGGGACGGCGCCGATCACCACGCGCTGCTGGCGCCGCACCGGTGAGCGGGGCGCCGGGGTCAGGCCAGGGGGTCAGGCCGGCGCGGCGCGGCTGGCCCAGGGCGAAGCTGCCCGCCTCGGGAAGCTGGCGGGTCAGCGCCTCAGCGACCTGCCGCCCGACGGCATCGGCCTCGCGGGCGGGCAGGTCCGGGTCGACCCAGCCCTCGATCTCCACGCGCAGGGTGCGTCCGGTCCAGCGGGCCCTGGCATGCGCGTGAACGACCCCGGGCACTGACCCGGCGGCGGCCTCGGCGGCCGTTATAACGCCTGGGTCTATGCCGCCGGCGAGACGATGCAGGACGTCGCGGGTGATCTCGTAACCCACATGGCAGATGAAGCCGGTCACGGCGAGCCCCGCCACGGGGTCGCCCCAGGGCTGGCCCAGGGCCACGCGATCAGGCCGGCCAGGGCCCGGCGGAGGACAGCGCGTCCAGCCAGGAGTGCCGGGCATCGGCGCTGAGCGTGGCGGAATTGATGCGCCGGCCGATCAGCAGCTTGTAGCGGGCCACCACCTGATTGCCGATGATGCCCAGGGCCGCCCCGGCGATGCCCGCGCCGACGTGGGTCGTAGGACCGTGCTCGATCAGCTTGCGGACGCCCTCGAAGCCGGCGAACGCCGCGCTGACCCAGATGACGATGGCGATCCCGATGCCCGCCAGATCCCGCCAGATCCTCGGCCCGCTCCCGGCCATAGGGGTAGCGCTCGGTGGCCAGCGGAAACGCGGCGGCTGGGTCACGCAGCCCTGAGGTCTTGCGCATCCAGCCAAGATGGCCAACCATGCCCGCGTGAGCAATTCGGGTCCGGCGCGGCATGATGAGCCGGTGAATATGCCCGACACCGACCGGCTCGGGCTGCGCGGCGGGTACGGCCGTGACGCGGCGGCGTTCGACCGGACCAGGCCCGTCTGCCCGCCCCAGCTGTTCACCGGCCTGGTCCGCCTGGCCGGCCTGACCCCGGGCGACCGGGTGCTCGAGATCGGCTGCGGCACCGGACAGGGCACGATCCCGCTCGCCGAGCGAGGACTGGCGGTCACCGCCGTCGAGCTGGATCCAGCCCTGGCCAGGCTGGCCACCGCCAGGCTGGCCAGGTTCGGCCAGGTCGAGGTCATCACCAGTTCCTTCGAGGACTGGACGCCTGACGGCAGTTTCGACACCGTCGTCGCCGTCAACTCCCTGCACTGGGTCGATCCCGCCCAGCGCTACGCCAAGCCGGCTCGGCTGCTGCGCCCCGGCGGCGCCCTGGCCGTGGCCGAGTGCCGCTGGTCCACTCCGGATGACGCCGATCCATTCTGGGCCGACGTCCAGGCCGACTACCGGGCCGTCGGGTTCGCCGGCGCTCCGCCCCCGCCGCCCGAGGCCATCCAGCCCGAGCCGCTGCCGCCGGAGGCCCGCGCCTTCTTCGAGGATCTGGCCGCCCGGCGTTATCCCTTCACCGTCACGTACTCGCCCGAGGACTACCTGGCCAACCTGGCTTCCCAGGCCGGCACCCGGCAGCTCGGCGCCGACCGGAGCGCGGAGTTCCTGACCCGGGTGCGTGCGCGCCTGGCCTCGCTCGGCTGGCCGCCGCTGACCGTCACCTTCGTCGGCCTGCTGACGATCGGCCGGTCCACCCCGTGATCCTGAAGCCTTTTAGGTGCCCAGGCACCCAAAAGGCTTCAGGATCATCGAGGACCTGAGCGGTTTACGGCCTCGGCCTGGCGGCCCAGCGGCGCCCGAGCTCAAGGGCGATGCCGGTGGTGCCCCTGGCCACCATCCAGGCGGCCCGCGCGGGGGACCGGCCGGCCTCGGCCAGCAGCCCGCCAGTGATGACCCGGGTGCCCGGCGCCGGGTCGATCCGGAACGCTGCCCGATCGACCTGCGCCGTCACGTCGCTCAGCTCCGTGCCCAGGACGGGATGGCCCTCCAGGGAGCAGACCTGGCGCAGGGCGATCCCCAGCTCGAGGTCGATCGTCGCCTCCACCCGGTCCACCCCCAGCATGGTGTCCGACAGCGGGCCTCGCATGAGCAGGTCGGCAGGGTCGGCGACGAGCCGCAGCCCGGGGCGGCCACCGACCGTGGCCGTGCCATCGGCCGCGAGCCGGTACCCGTCCAGCAGCCAGGCCGGGTCGATCACGGGCCAGATCCCATCTGGCGGCGGCGCCCCGGGCCGGATCGCGACGCGGTCGGGGTAGACCAGCCACAGGTGCTCGCCGTCGCAGGCCAGGCAGGCCGGCTCAGGCGCGGGATCCGCGATGGCGTCGATCCGGTAGCAGCCCGGCAGGGCGACCTGGAGCCGGGCGGCGCGGTCGATCGGCGGCGGGTCCTCGTCCAGCTGCCACAGCCAGCGGGTTCGGCGGCCAAGGTCCGTCGCGGCGAGCGCGGCCTGGCCCAACCGGACGGCGGTCGGCACGTCGGCCCGTTCCCGCAGCTCCGCCGACAGCCGCAGTGGTCCGAGCGCGCTGCGGCACAGCAACCTGACCTGGTCGTCACTGAGATCTGGCGAGCCCGGCTCCGCCTCCGGCCCCGCCGCCACCGCGAGGCTGGTGAACTCGGCGCTCTCGGACCGGCGCCCGCGATCCGTTACCTCATATCGCAGCAGTACACCGAGTTCGGCATCAACTACGGCAGTAACGCCATCACCGTCCCGGCCCCGGCTCGCCCGGCGGCGGCTGCCCGCCAGGCTGTAGCCGGGCCGCCCGAGGTACTCAGCCGCCCCGGTGAACTCCAGGTCGAAGTGCGCCAGCAGCCAGGCGGGCGACAGCAGCCTGGGGAACGGGATCGGTCCCGCCCATCGGTCGCAGCTCACCTGCTCGCGGTGGCCGCTCTCGTCCACCAGGTCGGCGCGGTACTGGCCACCGGGGGCGGCGCTGAGCCGGCCGGTCAGCTCCTCGGGCCCGTCGAATCGGGGGCGCTCACGGCGGCTCCTGGCTTCCCCAGCCAGGCTCGACTGGAGCCAGCGCGACCGGTAGAGCAGGGGTGCCAGGTCGCTCATCTCCGGCATGCGCAGGCCTCCTCGTTCCGGGCATCATAGGCTGCAGCGGGCGATAAGTACGTCAATGTCCTCGGCGCGAGCACCGCCCGCCAGTGCCTCGAGGCGGGGCTGCTCGATGAGATCCTGACGATCATCGCGCCCGTCCTGCTCGGCGATGGCGTCCGGCTGTTCGGCTGGCCGGGCGGGACCAACGTCAAGCTCGAGCGCCTCAGCCTGACCCAGGCGCCGCTGGCGACCAACCTCCGGATGCGCGTCCGCTAGCCTTCCGGAATTACTCGTGCGTGAGCTTCAGGTAAAGGCTAATAGATTCCGCGAGGTTTGCTAGTGCTTCTGTTAGGTCCTGGCCGGTTGCAAAGCATCCTGTTAGCTCGTCAACCTCTGCCCACCATGTGTTGTCTGCCTCTTTGTGCAGGCGGATTGTATATTTCATGGCGTCATCTTCCTGGGAAGCTGCCTAACATGATCATGTCGCGTCCAGTTGTCTTGCGCTGAACGATACCAGGAATGACGCAGATAAGGATGGTGCTCATCCAATGCCTTTCAGGCCACCGAGCGAGCCGGTGATCCGCAGAGCCGAAGCCGCCGACCTGCCAGGGATCACCTGGCTGCGCCGCGAGTGGGCGGCGGAGCAGGACGGGGAGATTGACGACCCTGGCTTTGACGAGAGGTTCGCGGCCTGGCTTGCCCCGGCAACGCATTCGTCCTGGCGGCGTACCGCAATCAGGGCATCGGCACGAAGCTACTCAACGCCGTGCTCGGCTACGCGAATGAGAAAGCTTTCGCCCGCGTGGTGCCCAGCCCGAGTGAGATGTCCATTCCGTTGTACCGGCGCGCCGGGTTCGGCCCTGCCGACAAGCTGCTGCTCTGGGAACCTGGGGCGACGACGGGGCCGCGGACCTGATGATGAGAAGACCGGCGCCGTGGGACCGTTATAACGCTTGACATGGGCCGGGGACGAAAATCGGTAGGATGCCGCGGGTGAGTGATGAAATCCAGCAGGTCCCCAGCGCCGAGCTGCGTGAAGATGCCGGCGAGGGCTGGGAGCGCTTGGTCGATGACGCGGACATCCGCGGCATTAGCGCGTACAGGATCGTCCTCGGTGAGCAGCCTTACTGGAGTGTTGAAGTGTCACTGGCCGAGTTCCTGCGGGAGGAGCCGCTGGAGAGCGAGCTCCGGCGGCAGATGGCCACTGCACTCGAGGCGGTCCCCGGTGCCGAGGTTGTAGACGAGGAGGACCGCGAGTCGTGGTTCGTCAGCGGGAGCCCGTCTGGCGAGGCTCTGGTCCGCGCAGCCGGGCAGGTAGTCGACCAGCTGGCGGCCAGGGCGCGGGCTTACCTCGATAGCCTCGGCACTCTTTAGGCGAGTACTCCGGCAGCTCTGCGCTACGGGAAAGCGGTTCAGTCGATCCAGTATCTGCGTATCAGCGGGTCGAGGCGGAGAACGGAATCCAGGCGGCCGCCGCAGCTTTCGATGACTGCTCGGGAGCCGGCATTGGCGTCGACACAGACCACCAGTACCCGGTCGACCCCGTTGGCCCTGGCCACGATAAGGCTCTGCCGGAGGATTTCTGTTGCGTAACCACGCCTCCGATGGCGGGGCAGGACGCCGTAGCCGATACGGCCGCCCTCTCGTTCGAGAAACTCGTTCAGTTCGTGACGGACTGACGTCCGGCCGACGATTTCTCCGCCGACATCAGCTACCAGGAACGTCTGGGGAACCAGGCCCGCTGGCAGGTTCGTGCCAGTGCGATAATCGTCCAGGATCTTGAGATATGTCCTCCACGGCATGCCGGGCTCGAGGCCAAGGCCGAAGGTGAACTCGTCCGCTGCCATCACCTCATGAGCGGCCCGGAAGGCTGTCTCATCGCCCGGGCGAAGCGGCCGGAGGCGCAGGGCAGCGCCCACTGAGCGCCCGCCGTCCTTCGATGCTCCACTGGCCAGATCACCGGATCACGCTAGCCACTGCGGATAGGCGGGAGCCAGTGATCTATCCCGGTGGCGACTGGCACCGGTTCCCCGGCCACGGGCTTAGGCTTCAGCTAAGTCTCAGAGGTAGGCGTCAGCCTGCGCCGGCCAAGCTCACTGCCACCTTCCAGGTTACCCGCATCGCGGTTCCAGCGGCGGCTGCCAGTCTCGGATCTGGGCATCAACGAAAGGAGCCCAGCACATGTTTTCCCGCTAACTCACCAGGTCTATCGTCGTCGGCGCCGCGGCTATCGCGGTCGCGGGTGGTTCCTACGGGATCGTCAGCGCAACCTCCAGCAGCAGCTCGGCCGCTTCCAGCACGCACCACGCAGCCGGCAGTGGCTTCTCTGGCAGGCCCGGATCCGGCGGCGGGGGATCCAACGCCCGGTCTGGACCCGCCGCAGGGGGAGCATCCGGGACGGTCGGCAGCGGGTCCACGTCGGGCTTCACCATGACGACATCGGCGGGGCAGAAGGTGACCGTGGACGAGGTGTCCTCCACGACCTACCAGAAGGGGACGAGCTCGGCCTCGCCGAGTGCCATCACAACAGGCGAGCCCGTCCTGGTGCTTGGAACGACCAGCGGAACGACCATTACGGCCACGCAGGTCATCGTGCAACCGGCGGGCGGCGGATCTGCGACTTCCGCGGCGGCCAAGGTGATCCCCTTCCAGCGCGGTGCACCGACCACGTCCAAGCAGGTCGGCCAGATCCCGGCGAACTACAGTCAAGGGTCGGGGACCATCGTCAGCGGAACGACAGCGAACAGCGCGACGGAAGCTGCGCTGGCCGCCTACCCGGGGGGCGTCGTCGACCGCGTTGTGAAGCTGAGCAACGGCGAGTACGAGGTCCACAACATCGGCGTCAACTGGCCGCACCATATCTTCGTCAATCAGGACTTCAAGGTCGTTGGCGCCGATTAGGGCGCCCTGGCAGCTTGAGTACTTCGTGACCGTGGCCGATGAAGGCCTAGCTCACAGGCGGGATGCAATCGCAGGTCCGGCCAAGGAGACGGGCACGGCCGGGACGGAGTTTGCAGGCCGCCGCCATGCGTGCTCGGCCGAGCCTGCGGCGCTGCCCGTCGCGTCCGTCTAGCCAGCGGAGTCTGTCAGGCGACGCCTGCGCGAGGTCACCTGCGCCGTGCTGGGGAGCTGCCGGATTAGGAGCTGCTCCCGGTTAGGCGTTTGGGCGGGAGTGGCGGCATTGCTAGGTGCGGCTGCGGCTGCTGTCTTCAGCGGCGAGGTGGAGGAAGGCCGTGGCCCGGCTGAAGGTCTCCCCGATGGGCTGGCCCGCGAGTTGAGCCTGGTAGGCCCGGTACCGGGTCATCTCCCACTCCCGCGCGCGGGAGGTCAGTGATTCGAGCGCGGGTTCGGGTACTGGCCGCCAGGTCCAGGCCGCGACGCGGCCAGCAGCGCCGGAGTGGTTGTCGCCTGGCTGGATGAAGTCGGCGGGGTCGGTGTGGTAGCCCATCCGGTTCCGCACGAACCGCAGCCCGGCAAAGGTGTCCTCGGTGACCTGGCGCTGGGTGGTGGCCTGGTCTGCGAGGACGCTGCTGTAGGTGTCAGGATGGTAGCGGATCAGGGTGGCGTCGACCATGGTGACCCACCAGACTGCCTCGCTGATCACGGCGAGACCGTTGGCCCGGTCCCAGCCGGCGGCCCGCAGGAGCCGGCCGATGGTCTGCCGCATCGCGGTGACGGACCAGTCCAGCGCGCCGGTCTGGGCCGGGGGGTCGGTGGCGTTGCGGCGGTTCCACGCGACCCGGCAGCGGGCTGCACAGAACCGGGCGTGCTCGCGGCGCGGCGCGAACGCCGTGCCGCAGTGCTCACAGGTCCGGGTGTCAGCCATCAGCTGATGTTACGCGTATCGGCTGGTTCCGGGGTTCGGGCACCGTGCCGCTTATATTCCGCTGTCGGATATCTGGCGTTCATCTGTCGTTCATCTTCAGGTCGGCTGGGCGTTGCCCTGGCTCGATAGCTTCCGTCGCAGTGGCAGGGAACGCGGCTGGCCGCGGGCAGCGTGCCGGGCGGCATGAGTGACGGGGGTGATGTGGTGGCGGAGGTCGGGTCCGGGGATCTGGTTGCGGCGCTGGATGAGGCATCGCTGAGCCGGTTCCATCTGCGGGCGGTGCTGGTGTCGGGGATGGGGTTCTTCACCGATGCCTACGACCTGTTCATCATCGGGATCGCCTCCACGCTGATCGCGAAGGAGTGGCACCTGAGCTCGGGCAGGATCGCCCTGCTCAACGCCACCATGCTGGCCGCGGCGTGCCTCGGCGCGCTGGTCTTCGGCCGGTTCGCGGACACCCTGGGCCGCAAGCGGGTGTACTGGGTGGTCGCCGCGATCATGATCGTAGCGGCGGTGGGGTCGGCGCTGTCGCCCTCGTTCTGGGTGCTGATCGGCTTCCGTTTCCTGCTCGGCCTCGGCGTCGGCGGTGACTACCCCGTCAGCGCGGTCCTGATGAGCGAGTACGCCAACCGGAAGGACCGCGGCAAGCTGGTCGGGCTGGTGTTCGGCACCCAGGCGTTCGGGCTCATCATCGGGCCGCTGATCGCGCTGGCCCTGCTCGGCGCGGGGGTCACCGATGGCGTGGCGTGGCGGGTAATGCTCGCCCTGGGCGCGGTGCCGGCAGCCGCGGTGATTTACCTGCGCCGCAAGATGCCCGAATCACCGCGGTACCAGGCTCAGGTGCAGGGGAACGCGGCGCTGGCAGCGAGCCAGGTCTCCGATTTCACCGGCGGGCAGGTCAGCGGAAACGGCAGCGGCCCCGCCGCGGGCGGGCACCGGATGGGCCTGCGGGAGTTCCTCACCGACCGCCGGTACCTGGTCCTGCTGATCGGCACGGCGGGGACCTGGTTCCTGCTCGACTACGCCTACTACGGGAACACGATCTCGACCCCGCAGATCCTCGGACTGATCTCCCCGCACGCCTCGACCATGACGAAGATCACCCTGCAGCTGGCAATCTTCGTGGTCGCGGCAGTACCCGGGTACGCGCTGGCGATCGCCCGGATGGACCGGATCGGCCACCGGCGGCTGCAGCTAATCGGGTTCGCGGTCATGGCGCTGTGCTTCGCCGTCATCGCGGCCGTGCCGGGCATGACCACCATGGTGGCCCCGTTCCTGCTGGTGTACGGGGTGAGTTACTTCTTCACCGAGTTCGGCCCGAACATGACCACCTTCGTGCTGCCCAGCGAGCTGTACCCGGTCAGCATGCGCGCCACCGGGCACGGGATCTCCGCCGGTATCGGCAAGCTCGGCGCCTTCATCGGAGTCTTCCTGTTCCCGATCCTGCAGACCACGCTGGGCCTTCGCGGCACGCTGCTGCTCACCGCCGCAGTATCCGTACTCGGCTTCGCCCTCACCCTCGTGCTCCCCGAACCAGCCGGACGCAGTCTCGAAGACATCTCCGTCAGCACGCCCGGCCCACGGGCCCGCTTGCTGCCGGTCACCGGCAAGACGCCAGTACCTTGATCACCCTGGGCCTTCACAGTCCCTGACCTAACGAGGTGGGAACCGGACTAGTGCTGGCTACGTAAAGGCGTTATCGGTCGAGACGATTAGCGCATCGACCCCTGGCCAGTCGTTCAGCGGCGGGGGTGCCTGGTCGCGAAGGATCCCGGTGGTGCCGCCGTGAGCGGCGAGGGTCTCGCCGAGGGTTGTGAGCAGCTCTGGCACCCATGGCTTGAAGCCGCCAGTAAAGTCGATGGATACGGTCTGGTCGATAACGAACGGGTCGGTGCCGGACATGGCGGCGAAATGATGTCCCATCGGGATCCACTCGCTGTCTGCCTCCTTGGAGGCGTGGCTGTTCCCGCACCAGACAAGAAGTGGTTCTTGGGGCGCGGTGGCCAGCACCTGGCATAGATTGCGGCCCTGTTCGTGTTCGCGCCAGTTGGTGAACTCCGGGCTGAGCAGCTCCGCTGGGTCTGTGGCGGGATCGATGACGGCCTCATAGGCCCACAGGCTCCAGCCCAGCTCCAGTGCTGCCGTGATCAAGCGGCGCATGTCCGGCTGGGCCAGGTAGCCGCCTTCGCCCGGCGGGATGGTCGCCCGGATGGGCCCCGCCGAGCCGTCTGCTGGCCAACGGCAGCGCCTCCATCGCCAGCCGCCGTACTCCGGCCTCATGGGCCGCCTGGACCATGCGGACACCGACTTCCCGGGTCCGTATGCAGCGGGTCTCGCCGTCGTGCGCCTCGTTAGCCATGAGCACCGGCGCATGAGCGAACCCCCATTGCGTCAGTTCCTCCACCGAACACCAGCCATCCCACCGCCGCCAGCCACCTTCCGGCGGTCTAGGTCTGGGGACAAGACCGCTCTTCTAGCCTTCCTGGCACTCGCCAGTTGTTGCCACTTTCTCTGCCTACCCCGCAATCGCTCGTCGGCCTGCCATTTCCGCCCATCCTGCTCGTAGGGGCAAAATCCGTTGGAGGGGCCGCCGGGTCAATGGCCGGACGAAGTCCGGTCGCAGACGACGTGCGCAGGGCGCCATTGATGCGATGGACGCGAGCTGGGGACCCTGTCGCCGACGCACCAAGTTCCTGGCGCAGATCAGTTTGTATTGATAACCTATCGGTCATGACGACCGAAGCTGCATACCCTGGAGACGACCCGCACCGGCTGCTGTCGGACACGCGCGAGCTCGCGCAGCGGGTCCGCAAGGCACAGCGCGCGACGTGGTTCCCGCTCCTGGTGTTCGCGGCGGTGACCTTCGCCTCCATCCCCGTCTACCGCTACGGCGGCATATATCACTTTGGTACCTGCGTCGTGACCGGGCCAGGGCTCAGAGCCTGCACCATCTACCCCAGCGGGGCGTTCGTGTACTGGCCGGTCGCCCTGGTGCTGGCCTACGCGGTGATCGCGGCCTTCTACATCCGCCGGTCCCGGGCGCGGGGCATTGAGACTCGCGTGCGGCCGTACGCGATCGCCGGGATCGTCATCGCGGTGGCGCTCACCGGAGCGGCGCTCTGGGAGCTGTACAATCCCTCGCCCAGCGGCCCGGTCGGGCTGCACGGCCTGGGCTGGCGGCTGGCCACCCCCACCTGCGCCATCGGCCTCGCGCTGCTGGTGCTGGCCCGGGCGGAACGCAACCGCGCCCTGCTCCTCCTGACGATCGCATACCTAGCGGCCGTGCTAGTGCCTGTCAACTTCGGCTGGGTCATGGACCCGCTCTCGCGCTGGTACGTCGTGCCGCGCCTGGTGATCGACGGCAGCGTGCTGCTGCTCGGCGGCATCGGCTTCGCGCTGGCCCAGCGGCCTCTCCGGTCACCCGCCCCATGACCGGCCCGGCTGCCCCCGACAGCACCGGCCATCCCGCCAACGGGCTCGACGACATCGTCCATCAGCGGGTGCGACTCGGCATCCTCACCATCGCCCGAGAGGCCCGGCGGGTGGAGTTCAGCTACCTGCGCACCAACCTGGAACTGAGCCCAGGCAATCTCTCCCAGCACCTCGGCGTGCTCGAGAACGCCGGGCTCATCAGCATAGAAAAGGGCTACGCCGGCAAGCGCGCCCGCACCTGGATCACCCTCACCGACGCGGGCAGCGCTGCCCTCGCCGAGGAGATAACCCAGCTTAAGCTGCTGATCAGCCGCATTGACCGCGCCGACACGCCACCGGACTAGGCCTCGTTCGGCTTGCCATGTGATCAGACGCGCAACGGGCACCAACCCGTAAGCAAGCCTCCTGACCAGAGCCAGTACCTACATGATCATGTCCCTGACCTTGAGCTGGGGTGGTAGAGCGGGCGACCGGGATCGAACCGGCATGACCGGCTTGGAAGATCGGTGACGTGGCACTGCTCCTGAGCTGCGAAAGCGCCGGTGCTGGTCAGGGGCGCGCGAGTGCCCATGAGTTACCGTGACTGACCCTGAACCGCCGTGGCGGGTGGCACGGCCAGGCGACGCGGGACCATGCGCGCCTGCCCGGTTCGTCCCGGCAGCAGCGCGGACTCTTGTCAACGCACGATCGAGCAGGCGCTCGCCCTTGAGGCGCACATGTCGGTGACCAAACCGATCAGGAATCGAGAAGCGCCGGTCATCGAGCCGCAGCTAGAGTGACCGCCATGAACATCAACCAGGTCGATGTGACCCACGACTTCCGGAGGTGACTATCACCGGCTCTTCCACTCAGGGAACCGTACTGCATCCCGGCCAATACGCTACTAAAAGCAGGTGATAAAAATGAAGACAATGACATGCAAACAAATGGGTGGACCATGTGACGCCCCATTCCACGGAAATAAGGCTGATGAAGTTATAAAAGCGCAAGATGGCCATCTAAAAGAAATGGTCGCAAAGGGCGATGAAACGCACAAAAGCGCCCTGAAGGATATGCAGGATAGGTGGAAACATCCTGTATCAGGAATGGGGTGGTATAGAAAAAC
>DATCEO010000167.1:0-7308 GCA_036510065.1 Streptosporangiaceae bacterium
GGTGACGCCGCGCTCGGCCAGCAGCTCCTCCACATCCCGGTAGGACAGGCCGTAGCGCAGGTACCAGCGGACCGCGACCGCGATCACCTCCCGCGGAAACCGGAAGCCAGCGAACACTGAGGATGAGCCCGGCGACGTCACCACATCAGTCTCCCGCCGATCACGATCGGGCAACGCAACAGTCTTCAGGAGTTGTCGACATCGTAAAAAGCTGGCTGGGGCAGTCTGCCGATCGCAGCGCTCACCTGGAGATCGACGGAGATATAATCGATGTGAATAAAGTTACAAGATCAGAGCAAGAAAAGCTCATAGATCAGTGGCTGGCTCGTCATCGTCGGCTCGAAGACTGATATTCGCCGCTCGCATTCTATGACCATCTGATCAGTCGGCCATCGCTCTTATCGCGCCCTGTCATGCACATCGATCGGCCAATGCAACACTGCCCCGAAAAGATCACTAGGCATGATCGCAACCCACAAAACTGGCCTGGGCCCGGCCAGGGCGAGATCGAGTAATCGAGCTCACATGACCAGATCACGCTCGACGCGTCCCCAGACGCCCGGCCGGCTCATCCGCTCAGCCAGCGCGGCGGCTCTTCACAGGGCGGCTCGCCGACCCAGAAGTTGTCATCGGCGGGTCCCTCGGAGCCGGGATAGTCAGTGATCCGTCGGGTGTGCCGGTGTCGTACCAGGGCTGGCCACTCCACTGGGCCGGGGGCTCGCGGCGAACGACATCCAGTGCAACCAGGTGAGCGTAGCGGGCATGGTGGCTGACCCGGACGTCCATAGCCCAGCAGGCGACGGCCAGCAGCTCGCGCGCGGACCTGAAATCGGCTGTGCTGGTCCCTGCCCGGCACCAAATGTAGACGCGCTCGCCGAAAGGCTGGCGCCTCGTCAGCAGAATGATGGGAATCTTCCCGGAGCGGGAGTGGATCCACGCCTGGGCGCAGCCTACGCGGACGCGATGAGGCGTCACGATGCACCACGCGCGCGCCGTGAGGAACCTTCGTCCCCAGCGGAAGCAGGCAGTAATGGCCAGCATGGCGACCAGCCCAGCAGTCGGCCAGGCCGCGGCAGCACTGTCCAGGACCATCCAGCCGACCGCAAGCCCCGCCGCCCCCGCTAGCTCGTAACGCCATCGCCACGCCGCGACGATCGGGTTGGCGCGGGCCACCGTCCCGACGGCATACTCCAGGCTTGCCCTGGCCTGCCTGGTGCTGGCCGGGCGGAGCGACGTCATCATCGTCCTCGCCCCCGATCCGGCGGGGACTGCTGGACGACCGTGATCCGGTCCGTCCCTCTGCAGCGCTCGCATGCCTGGTCTGCGAGGCCAGTCCCGGTTCCGCGGCAGATCGCGCAGCTGCGGAGACTGCCGAACCGCGGGTCCCGGTAGGTTCGGGCCAGCCCGCCACAGCGGGCCCTGATGTGCCAGCCAGACTGCCTGGCGCGCGCGTCCTCGGCCTGGAACAGCCGGTCGCCGACTGTCCCGACCAGGAGGGTCAGCCGCCCGGCCAGTCGGGCCAGTCGGCCGCCCTGACTGGAGGCCTTCCCAACTTTGCTCATGTAACCAGGAGAGCGCATTGGGAACGTGATGTAACCGTGCCAAGAAACTACGTAATTAACCTATAGGTCGCTGCTCAGATACCGTAGCGTCATGGCACCCCGCGGGCGCCCGGTGGAGCGCCCGGCGCATCTCTCTCCGGAGAAGCGCAGGCAAGCCCAGGTTCGGACCAAGCAATGGCGGGAGCAGTCCGGGCTTACCCAGCGGCAGATGGCTGCTGCGATCGGTGTCAGCCTGGCCAGTTACCGTCCATGGGAAAGCGGCCGGGACGATCATGCCGGGCCTACCCGGCTGCAGGCTGAGCAGCTGGACAAGGCGCTCCGGCGTAGCTATTCAGCCTGAGTGGGATCGGGGTGGCCTGCGGGCAGGGATCGGCTGATCTTCGGCAGGCCGGCCCGGCGTGCCGGCTTGATTACGGCGCGGATGTGCTGATCATGGTGGCTTGTGCCTGATATGCCGTCCGTTCCGTCGCCTGCCAAGGTGGCGTGGCTGCGGGCGCGGGTGGCGGAACTGGAGGCTGGGAACGCCGCGCTGCGCGAGGCGGCCGCGGCCCGCGATGAGGTGATGGCGGCGCAGCTGGCGGTCAGCGACGCGCAGGTGCAGGCGGCGCAGGCGCAGCTGGCGGTGCTGGCGGCGCGGGTGGGGGAACTGGAACGGCGCCTGGGCAAGGACTCCTCGACGTCCTCGAAGCCGCCGTCTTCGGATAGCCCGTATAAGAAGAAGAGCAGGGACCGGTCTTTGCGGGGCCGGTCCGGGCGCGCTCCCGGCAAGCAGCCCGGAGCGCAGTCCTCGACCTTAAAGCAGTCCGCTGACCCCGGCGAGACGGTGGCATGCGGCCCGGCGGCGTGCGGCTGCTGCGGCGCGGACCTGAGTAACGCAGCCGTGACCGGGATGCAGAAACGGCAGGTGTTCGAGGCGTCGCCCCCGCCGCCGCCGGCGGTGATCGAGTACCAGGTGCAGGCGAAGGTCTGCGGGAGCTGCGGGGAGGTGACCGTCGGCCTGGCGCCCGCGCATGTCACCGGCCGCGCCCAGTACGGGCCGGGGGTGCATGCCCGGGCGGCGCTGGCGGTTTGCGCCCATTACCTGCCGGTCGGCCGGGCAGCGGCCCTGGTGGCGTCCCTGACCGGGGTGAAGGTCTCGGCCGGGTTCGCGGCCGGGGTCCGCGGCAGGGCCGCCGCCCGGCTGGGGCCGTTCATGGACCGGGTCCGCGGCCTGCTCCGTGACGCTGCGGTGCTGTATGCCGACGAGACCCCCGCCCGCACGGCCGGGAAACTGCATTACGTCCACGTCGCCTGCACCGAGTTCCTGACCGCCATGCACACCGGCGGCCGGGCCGCTGAGGACATCGACGCCGGCGGCATCCTCCCCGGCTACGCCGGCACGATCGTCCGTGACGGCTACGCCGGGTACAAGCACCTCGGCGACGCGCTGCACGCCTGGTGCGGAGCGCACGGGCTCAGGGACCTGCGCGGCGTCTACGAGCTCGATCCGGACGGGCAGGTGCGGGCGCGGTCCATGGCCGACCTGCTCATCCACGCGAACGCCGCAGCTACCGCCGCCCGCGCCGCCGGGAACGCCGCCCTTGATGACGCGGCGCTCGCCGAGATCCGCTCCTGGTACCGCGGCGCGGTCGCCAAGGGCATCGCCGGCAACCAGAGCCGCCGCAGCCGGGCCGGCAAAGACGGCCTGCGGCTGGCCCGCCGGTTCCGCGACCACCAGGACATGATCCTGAGATTCACCACCGACCTCGCCGTCGGGTTCACGAGCAATCAGGCGGAACGCGACGTCCGCCCCGTCAAGGTACAGATGCGCGCATCAGGAGGCTGCTGGCGCACCCTCGAAGGGCTCGCCGATTTCGCGGTCGTCCAGTCCTACCTGTCCACCGCCGCCAAATGGGGTATCGACCAGCTCGACGCACTCACCCAGCTCTTTACCGACGGACCCTGGCTACCCAACGCCATCAGGCCTGGCTAACAGCCGCACCAGCTCATCAACATCAGCCGATCCTCGCCCGCTGATCTCACACCCAGTCCACTCAGGCTGAATAGCTACGCTCCGGCAGCTACCGGGCAGCCAGTATGTGGAAGGGCAGGCCTTTGACATATGGGGCTGGCCCAGGCAGCAGGACATGAGTTATGACCGGGTGGTCGAACTGCTTCGCTCGGCCGGATTCGATGTGCCACGGCTGCAGGCGAATGGCCGGCCTCCCGCCGCGGTCTTCTGGGTGCACCGGGCGCGGGCGCCCAATCTGGTGCACGGCGTCTTCTCGCTGGCGGCAGCGGCCGCCACGCGGGCGGGGCTGCCGGTGCATCTGCTGCTTGACGATGTCGCCGGGAGCGACCGGCGGAACCATGACCTGTGCGACGAGCTCGAGTCCCAGATAAGGACCTGGGTCGCCTTCGCCTCCGGCGACGACGCCAAACTGTCGATCAGGCTCTACTCGGAGGTTCTGACCGAGCCGTACCTGGCGGAGCGCGGCTGGTCAGCCATCAATGACTATCTCAACCCTCGCATCGGCGTGCTCGATTTCCTGGTCGCCAGCAAGGTGATTTCACCGCTCCAGTACACCATCAATGCCGAAGAAAGCGTCCTGGCCCTGCTGCGGAACGCGGAGTCCCTCGGCGCTGAAAGGCTGCTCACGCCGCTGCGGAACTGGCTGGTCTTCGAAAAGCAGATCGCCTGGATCCTCACTCAGTCTCCGGGCAGCATGGCCAACTCCGTCATTACCCTGGGGGGCGAGGATGAGCGGGCGCTCTGGGATGCTTTTCACCGTGGCTGCTCCGACGACCTGTCTACGCGGGTCCGGCATATCTACCTACGTCCCATCCCCATGCCCAGTTACCGGTCGCCGTGGCAGGAAGGGGCACTGTCCGCGCGGACTGACCGGTCCACGCTGACCACCTACCTGGCTAACCGAACGCCATCCGATCGTGCTGACCTCCTCGAATGGCTGCTCCGGTCCGCCATCCACCTCCCTGCGTCACTCAACCCTGGGTTCCAGGCGGGGCTTGAGCCTGTCTTGCACGATGTGGCTGCCCTCTTGAGGGCACCGGCCAGCGAACTCCCGCCTGCAACGGTGGGAGCCATTGCCAAGGCGGCGGCTGAGTGGCTCAACGTCTGACAGCACCGTGATCTGCTCCTGAGCTACCAGGATCCGCTTGGTAAGAAAATTCATAAGCGCTGACCAAGTTCACAGTGTTCCATGCCGCTGATCACGGTACGCTCATCCCGGTTCGGGGCGGCCCCAGCCAAATTTACTGTTCAGTAAGGCACAGCAAGGGCGGTAGCAAGTGGCGCAGCGCCTGATGGGCACCGCGTTTCATGGCCTGGTCGAGCTGCCACCGGGTCACAACCTGAAGTCCGTCGACGTGTACGTTACATCGCAGTGTAATCGCCGATGCACTTATTGCTTCCTGCCATCCGATTTCTTTGCCTCGGGCCTGCGGATGAGCATCGAAGCCTATTCGGACGTGATGGCATGGTGCCTCCGGTACAGGGTTGGCGAGATCACCTTCCTCGGCGGGGAGCCATCCCTCCACCCCTCATTCGCCGACATGGTGTCTCTTGCCAGTGGCCAGGGCCTGGACGTACGCGTCGTCACCAACGGCGCTCCCCGGTTCCGGCAGCTCATGGAAAGCGGCCTGATCGGCCCGCACAATCTAAGCAGGGTCGCGGTGAGCCTGGATACGCTGGACGAAACGCTGCAAGACGAGTTCCGCGGCCGTGGGGCCTGGCGGCACGCCATGGACACGATCCGCCTGCTACGCCACCACGGCGTCCTTTTCGACATCAACGTCACAGGCGTGCGACCGGTGCTGGGCGGGATCGGGGCACTGATCCGTTTCGCTGATGAGGCGAGCTGCCGACGGGTCAACGTGCACTGGCCGTCGAGCATCGGACTCGGAGCCGACATGGCCGCCGACCACATCCCAGACCGCCAGGAGTGGCAGAACCTGGTCCGCACGGTTGCGGAACGGGCGGAGACACGACCTGACTTCTTCGTCGAAATCGAGCGCGGGTTTCTTGCCGAAGATGACCGGCTCACCGGGTGCGCCCTAGAAGACTTCTCCAACTTGCAGATACTTCCGGACGGGCGGGCTTACCGCTGCGGCTTGCTGGTTGACCAGGAGGGCATGGCATCGCTGGTCATGACCGGCGGCCAATTGCGGCTGGCTCGCCCCGGCGTCGGAGAAGATTTGCTCAAGTCACTGACGTCGTCAGGATGTAACACCTGCCCAGCCATGCAAGCGGACGGCCGGCGGGCGTGCATCTACGACAAGGTTAATTCGCTCGTTTCGACCTAATTCTACCTATTTTCGACTCTGCGTCCTATTTTAGAAGCTGCCTCTCGGTTCAGCTGCCTACAATCAATCAGCTGATCGGCGCTGTTGCGTTGGCCGATCGTCGTGGGCGGGAGACTGATGTGGTGACATCCTCGAGCCCATCGTCTGTGTTCGCTGGCTTCCGGTTCCCGCGGGAGGTCATCCCGGTCGCGGTCCGCTGG
The DNA here is from genome assembly GCA_036510065.1 of Streptosporangiaceae bacterium. Classification (GTDB taxonomy): domain Bacteria; phylum Actinomycetota; class Actinomycetes; order Streptosporangiales; family Streptosporangiaceae; genus DASUBV01. The sequence goes on from DATCEO010000167.1 coordinate 6,065, forward strand.
TACCTGCGGTACGGCCTGTCCTACCGGGACGTCGAGGAACTGCTCGCTGAGCGGGGCGTCACCGTCGACCACGTCACCGTCTACCGGTGGGTCCAGCGGTTCACTCCCGAGTTCATCGAGGCAGCGCGATTCTGCCGTCATGCGCCCGGAGACCGGTGGTTCGCCGATGAGACGTACGTCAGGGTCGCCGGGCGGTGGACGTACCTGTACCGGGCCATTGACCAGCATGGCCAGGTTATCGACGTGCTGCTGTCTGAGCGGCGTGACCTGGCCGCGGCCCGGCGGTTCTTCGCCCGCGCGCTGCGTGCGGGCACGGTCCCGGCCGAGGTCACCACCGACCGGGCCGGGGCCTATCCGCGGGTCCTCGACGAGCTGATCCCCTCAGCACTGCACACCGTCGAGCGGTACGCCAACAACCCGGTCGAAAACGACCACGGGCGGCTGAAAGCGCGGCTGCGGCCGATGCGCGGACTCAAACGCCACCGGTCCGCCCGGGTCCTCGCCGCCGGGCACGCATTCGTGCAGAACCTCCGCCGCGGCCACTACGACATCGCCACCGACGTCCCCGCCCGCCACCGGATCCGCGCAGCATTCGACCAGCTCACGATGGCCATCTGACAGCGGGGCATCCGCGTCACCGCGCTCTGTCATGTACACCGATCGGCCAACGCAACACTGCCCTAAACAGTTCGCAATCGAGACTTCACTTCGCCGAGCCAAGATGGACTTCGATCTCGACCTATACAGCGTGTGGTGGGAGCACCAAAGGCGTCAACAAGCGCCAACAGCCGAATCGAGAACCGGTTGCCTTCGTGTGCCGGACCGTCGATTCTCCAGATCGAGAATCAGGTACTTCGGGTCGTCGACCAGCCGACAGATGGCGAGGCTGCTGACGCCGGCGTTCGCGCTGGATCCTGGCTTGCCCGACCACCACCCCGCAAGCTGCAGGCCGACACCCACGACAGTGCGGCATCGCGGAAGAAGGTGCGGGTCTGTCAAGTTAACGGTGTAACTTGATCTTGGTTGTTAGTTCCGGCCCGCGGTAAGGGGGCCGTCGAAGGTGATGTCGAAGGCGTTGAGGGCGGCCTTCCACCGGTTGGTCCACCGCTTGCGGCCCTTCCCGGTCGGGTCCAGGCTCATGACCGCCAGGTAGAGGCACTTGAGGGCGGGGTGGATTCAACCGGTCAAGGCAACACCGGGTTGTTCGTGTGGGTCGAACAGTAGTTGGTCGAGTGCCTCCGCGG
>DATCEO010000168.1:0-4510 GCA_036510065.1 Streptosporangiaceae bacterium
TCGGGCCGGACACGGTGGATCGCGCTCGCGGGCGCCCTGCTCGGGTTCGGCTTCCTCACCAAGATGCTACAGGCGTTCCTGGTGCTGCCCGCGTTCGCGCTGGTCTACCTCGTCGCCGGGCCACCGAAGCTGGGCAGGCGGATTTGGCAGCTGCTGGCCGGCGGGGCCGCCCTGGTCGCCGCGGCCGGCTGGTGGGTCGTGATCGTCCAGCTCACCCCGGCCGCCGACCGGCCCTACATCGGCGGGTCAACCAACAACAGCGTGCTGCAGCTCGCGTTCGGCTACAACGGGTTCGGCAGGCTGACCGGGAACGAGACCGGCTCAGTCGGCTTCACCAGCGGTGGCGGGCGCGGCGGGGGTGGCGCTCAGTTCGGCGGTTCCGCCGGCCTGACGAGGCTGTTCGCTAGCGACATGGGCGGCCAGATCAGCTGGCTGCTGCCAGCAGCGCTGATCGCGCTGGCCGCCCTGCTGTGGATCAGCTGGGCCAGGGCGCGGACCGACCGCACGCGGGCGGCGGCGCTGCTGTGGGGTGGCTGGCTGCTGGTCACCGGCGCGGTGTTCAGCTTCATGAATGGCATCATCCATCCCTACTACACGATCGCATTGGCTCCGGCGATCGGCGCGCTGGTCGGCATCGGAGCCGTCACCCTGTGGCGGGCACGGAAAAGCATGGTGGCGCGCAGCGGCATGGTGGCACGGGCGACCCTGGCCGCCGGCCTGGCAGTGACCGCGCTCTGGGCGTATGTGCTGCTCAACCGCTCCCCCACGTGGCTGCCCTGGCTGCGCGTACTGATCCTGCTCTGCGGGTTCGCCGCGGCCATCATGGTGCTGGCCGGCCCCTGGCTGGCGGGCCGCACCGCGACCTCGCGCGGCCAGACGGCCCTGCTGGCGCTGCCCATCCCGCTCGCCCTGGTGGTCGCGCTGGCTGGCCCGCTCGCCTACAGCGTCGACACGGCCGCGACCGCGCAGGCAGGCGCCATCCCGTCAGCAGGCCCGGCTGTGACCTCGTCCGCCGGCCCCGGCGGTGCCGGGGGGTTCGGCGGCGCGGGGGGAACCGGGCAGTTCCCGGGCGGGACCGGTGGCCGGCATGCTGGGCAGAGCGGCACCCAGGGACGGCCAAGCGGGACGCCCGGCGGGTTCGGCGGGGCCGCCGGCGGCCTGGGCGGGAACACCAAGGTCTCCAGCGCAGTCACCAAGCTGCTCACCAGCGGCGCGTTCGGCTACCGGTGGGTGGCGGCCACGGTCGGCGCGACCAGCGCGGCGCCGTTCCAGCTGGCCAGCGGCAAGCCGATCATGGCGATCGGCGGGTTCAACGGCACCGACCAGTCGCCCACCCTCGCCGCGTTCAAGGCACTGGTCGCCGCACACAAGATCCACTACTTCATCGGCACGAACCAGGGCAGCTTCGGCGGCGGCTCAGGCACGTCCGCGCAGATCACGTCGTGGGTGAAAGCGCACTTCACCCCCAAGACCGTGAGCGGCGTGACCATCTATGACCTGACAAGCGCCACCAGCTGAGCGGGCACCTCACCTGCTGGCCGCGCCGCGGTAGGCACGGGAGTCATCCCGAAGCAGCGGCGGAACCAGCAGGTGAGGGCCTGGTCGGCACAGCCAGCCAGGGCGGCCGCTCCGCGGGTGCCGCTCCCTCGGCGAGGAGGCCGCGCGGCCCGCAACCGAACTCGCCGCTGGTAGACGCTGAGCGCTGTCCCGTAGCTGGCTTGAAGCACGATAAACAGGCGGAATGTGCTCCAGATCGAACCGCCGCAAGAACGCCTGCCACAGGGCGAGCCACCTGGACCGGGGTTGCGCCAGTGCGGGAGGACTACAGCCACACCGCCAGCAGCCCCGAGCTTCCGCTGGTCGAGGCAGTCACTGTCGGATGGGATTGGCATGTCCAGCAGCGGGCATCGGCAGTGCCCGCTGGGCCGGGTTCAGGGTCCGCCGGCGCCTCCACCGCGGGTCAGCGGACACCTGAGCCGGGTCCTTCACCCGGCGGATCAGTAGCCAGGTGCTGGCCGGCCACCAGTCCGGCCGGTAGTCAGCCACCGCGACCTGAGCGCCGTCCATGTCAGTCGCGGCGGTCCAGCCGTCCTCGGCGATGCCGTCCAGCAGCCGCCACAGCGGCGCGATCCGCTTCGCGCCGATCGCGAACGCGATGCGCTCGTCGTGCGCGGCCCGGGCCACCTGCCCCGCGAAGGACCCCGCATCAACGCGGGCCGCCACACGCCCGGACGCCCGCGCACGCTCTGGCAGGGCGGCCAGCGCGCGGCGCCGCAGCTCCGGCGCCGTCGCGCGGGGATCGCCGGTGCCCGATCCCAGGTCAGCGGCCAGCATGATCTCCGCCTCCGCCCACGCGGCCACATGCGGCCTGCCGACCCGCTGCCCTTGGTTCTCGTACTTCTTGCGCCCGTAGACCTCCACGTCAGTGCCGTCCAGGTCAATAGTGCACGGCCCTCCGGTCAGCGCGGCGGCCTATGCGGGAGGCAGCATCACCATCATCCGCCCCGTCACCACCGCGGGCCCGGCTCCACGGCCTTCCACTGCTCGCCGGTGACCCGCCGGGCCAGTCCCGCCGCGGTCGTGGAACTCAGCCCGGCCACCGGGGTGAGCTGCTGCCCGGCCGCGTCACCGCACTGGCGATCCAGGCCCGTCAGGAAATCCTCCCCGGCCAGCTGCGCGCCGCAATCCCTGCCAGCAGCTCCCCGGCCCCGAAACCACGGTTCCACTGCTTGACCGGCCCGACCGCCGCACTGACCGCCTCGATCACGCCGAGCCTGTCGCACAGCTCAGTGACCGCGGCCGCCCGGCACTCGGGTCAGCGTCCCGTCCGGCGCGCCGACCGCACCCCAGGGCCCCTGGCAATCGGTCAGCACGGCAATCAGTGCGGCGGCGGCAGTTGTCCGGGTCAGCGGGCAGCACCATGGCGGCCGACCGCATTGTCCGTGCCGGAATCGGCGGGTGGCGAGGGACGCCTGCCCGTCGATTCCGGCACGGCGGAAGGCTGCGGCCGCAGCGGTTCGGGTACTGCGGCGGACGGCCCCAGCAGCGGGAGCTGGCGCAGGGCGGGCGGAGGCCCGGCCACGCCCATCCGGGCGCTCAGCTCCGCGACCGTTGTTCTGATCATGTGAAGGGCTGCCGTGAACAACAGCGCGGCCAGCGGGAGCTCGACTGCCGCCGCACTGAGCACGCTCCATCGCCAGTCACTGGTTCCCCAGGAAAAGATCACGTCAAACCATGCGTCACAGACCAGCAGCGTGCTGGTAACGATCGCGGCCGGGAGGAGCATCTCCCGCTGCCGCCGGGCCGCCCATGTCACGACCAGCAGGCCGGCCGCCTCTGCGACATCCAGGCCGACCCACGCCAGCCTCCACTCATGCGCGACCGCCTGCGCCGGCAGCGTCGCGCCGAGAAAGATGATCCAGGCCAGCAAGAACGCGGCGCAGGCGGCGGAACAGATCCGGAGCAGCGTGACCGGGCTAAGGCGCCGCGAGCAGGCCTGCGGCGCGGTGCCGCCTGAACCGGCGCACAGCATCGCGGCCGGCTCCTGCCGCTCGTCATCAGTGATCTGCGCGAGCTCCGTGGCGGAAATCATGGCGCTGTCCTCCGATGCTGTCGGCGAGAGCCGGTCCGGGACCTTGCCCAGGCGGTGTGGGGCATCAGCCGACGGCCAGCGACAGCCGTTGCTGTGCGGCGGGCGACGGGACGACCAGCCGCGCCTTCCAGACCGGCTAGGCAGGACAGTGGCGGCGACCTCGGCGGCGTCGGATACCACCCGTCCGGGGCGCCACGGGGCAGATGACGGCCGTCCGCGGCGGGAGCTGGGTGCCGCCGGGGTATGCGACCCACCCCGGGCAGGGCCGCGGCGCTGGCGACGGTGAGGCCGGGAACAAGGCCCGCGGCCGCCGCAGAACGGGGGTGGCGGGGCTTGCGGCTGCAGCGACCGGGACAACTCCGCGCGCCTGGCTGCTCAGCGGCGCCACGGCCCCGGCCGGGATCACCGCGGCCTGCACCGCGATCGTGTCTGGGTCCTTCGGGCGCGGTCACCGCTGGCTCGGCAGGAAGCGGTGGTAGCTGGCGACCCCGGCGCCCGCGACCACGACGTGCATGACCATGAGGGCGGCGACACCGGCCCAGGTGGTGTACGGCAGGGTCTTGCTGATGCCGACGGCGATGTCGGGGATGAAGGACAAGACGATGGCGGCCGGGACAAGCCAGCGCAGGATCCGGCCGGGCTGCGCACTGACCTGGGTGATGGTGTACCAGCCCAGTGCGCCTGCGACCAGCCCGATGATGGTCAGAGCGATGTAGGCGGCTGGCTGCACCGGGGTGAACTTGCCCGAGACGCCGCCGATCTGGCGGGCGATCAGGGAGACGATGGTATCTCCAAGGACGGCGGGGACCGTGGCCACCGCGACCGCGATAGCGATGGCGGGGACCGCCCGCCGGCGGGGCTGGGTGTCGTCTGTCAGCGGGCGGGACGGTGTCGTGATCTCGGTACTGGTCATGGTCT
>DATCEO010000169.1:0-3884 GCA_036510065.1 Streptosporangiaceae bacterium
CGGCTACAACGCAGGGATCGTCCCCCTGCTCCAGCTGCATCCCGGCCGTCCCCGCCGCCCGCACGAGGTGGCCATGCTGGCCGCCGACCACCTGTTGTATGGCCTGGTGATCAGCCGGCTCGGCGGCCGGCCGATCTGACCCGCAAGACGCCCTGCCCGAGGACGCAGCGATGGCCGCGCCGGGCATGGAGGGCGCTCAGGGCAGATCACCGCTGGCAGCAGACACCCCGTCGATCCCGGCACGCAGCCGCCCGGCGGACATACCCGCGGGGAGACCGATGCTGATCCTGCGCCAGTACGAGGCCCACCACAATCAGCACAGGCCGCACGCTCCTTGTACGCGGCCGCGCCGCTGAAACCGCTACCCGAGCCGGCCGACCTTGACCAGTACCGCGTCCGAAGGCAGGCTCCCCATCGGTGGCCCGATCAACGAATATCGCCTGGTCTCATGACCTGGACGAGGTTTTCGGCACGCACAGGCGATCAGGTCACCGGAGTTCCCGCCGCCCCCGGTAACGCTGCCACTACTCCGGGGAAAGGACCGGGCCGCCTCGTCCCATAGCCAGCGCACGTCGGCGGGCCGGGGCATCGTGCACGACAGCAGCACCGTCTCCGTCGCCCGTTCCGGGTAACGCTGGGCGTAGGCGAGCCCCAGCATCACGCCCCACGATCCGCTCTAGACCAGCCGCTGGCCGATGCCAGGTGCTCACGCAGCTTCTCCATCTCACCGATCAGGTGCTCGGTGGTACTGGCGTCGAGGCTGGTGCTCAGGTCCGTGACCGAGGGCATGCTCCGCCCGCAGCCGCGCTGATCGAACTGACCGAACCGGTAAGTATCCCGGCCGAACGAACGGCGCCGCCCGGCGTGCCGCCACCGCCCGGGCCGCCGTGCAGCGTGACCGCGGGCTTGCCCTCCTGCTTAGTGCCGGCGGGCCGGGGTCGGGAAGTCTCCGGTGGGGCGCTGTCGACGAAGTCGCGGGCGACGTCGGTGAGCCGCTGGTGGCTGTTACGGGCATACTCGCGCAGCAGCCCGAAGGCCCGGTCCATGTCCACGCTGAGGCGCTCGGCGAGCTTGCCCTTGGCCTGCTCGATGATGACCCTGCTGTTCAGGGCGGCCTGAAGCTGCTCGGCTACTGTCTCGGTGCGGCGCACGTTCCGCTCCTGCAGCAGCCCGATCGTGGCGACGTCGGCCAGGGCCTGGCCGATGCGCAGCTGCGCCGGGCCCAGCGCGCCCGGTTCGGCGCGGAACAGGTTCAGCGCGCCGATGACCTCATCCCGCAGCCGCATCGGCAGCGCCTCAACGGCGCGGAACCCGGCTGTGGTGGCGGCGGCCGCGAACCGGGGCCACTGCTGGTCCGGCCCGGTCAGGTCGGCGGCGGTGACGGGCTGCCCGGTGCGGAAGCAGTCCAGGCACGGTCCCTGGTCATTCTGGATCTGGAACAGCTCCATCAGCCCGGCTGCGTCGCTGGACGCCGCCGCGACGCGCAGCTCCCCGCGCGGGTCGGCCAGGACGACCCCGGCCGTATTCCTGATCCTGCAACGCCAGATCACCCAGGGTGTCGCTAATACCGGCATCAAATAGACGCCCCGCCCGTGCTCGATAACCCGGCCCTTCCCTGGAGCATCCCAGCTGCCAGTCAAAGCCCGGCCCGACACCTCAGCCTGCGGCGGATGCGCTAGTTCTGAAGCGGTGCAGGTGCAGGTCGCGGAATGTGATGGCGGTTACCGGGGTGCGCTGAGCAGGGTCTCGATCCGCCGGAGGCGGTCGGTGAGCTCGGCGACATCGGACTTGGTTGCGCCCTGCTCGCCCTTCTTCAGGGTGAGCACAAGCTGGCCCCCCGGTTCGAGGCTGCCGCGGCCGACCTCGGCGATGTCATCAGCGCCCTGAAGGTGCACCGCGGTGTTCAGTTCGCTGCGCCGCAGGCCGAGGCGCCGCAGCGCCCGGTCCACGACGTGCCCGTCGGAGATCACGGTGGTCGCGCGGCCGTCGAAGACCCGCGCGGCAGTCGCGCTGACCGCGATCAGGCGGTTGACGCAGGTGTTCACGGCCACCAGCGTGACTGCTCCGATGATCCCGCCGGTCAGCGAGGTGTCGTTCCCGATGATCGCGTTCTGCACCACGTTCGACAGCAGGAAGATCACGACGACGTCGAAGGTGTTCATGCTCGCCAGGCCCCGCTTACCCGTCAGCCGGAACAGCACGGCGATCAGGGCGTACGCGATCACGGTCCGCAGGACCTTCTCGGCCAGCGGGATCTGCTCGGCGAACATGGCATGCCACATGACGGCTCCCGCGTGGACCCGGGAGGACGGCTCCGGCAACCACCCGGGCCACGCCTTAGCCAGGCCGGCCGCCCGGGGCGGGTACGACAACGTTAAGGGCCGGCAGGACTTGTTTCCGGTGGATCCGGTGCTCGGCGAGGTCGATCGGCTCTGGTGGCTGAGTGCAGCTGGGCCTGGTGTGAGCTGGTCGAGGGCGCGGTGCGGCCGTGCGGTGTCGTAGTGCCGCAGGTACTCGGTCAGGACCTGGCACAGGTGGTGCTCGCTGATGACCCCAGCCGGTCGAGGACCTCGCGGCGCAGGGCGCCGATCATCCTTCCGCAGATGGCGTTCGCCCAGGGTGCCGGCGGCGGGCTGGCGAGAATCGAGATGCCTTCCGTGTGAACACGGCGCCGGAGGAGTCGGTGAACGGGCCCGTGCGATCCCGGATCAGGGACCTGGCTGAAGGGGCGCGCTGCCCGGCCGCATCATCGTGCTGGCGGCCGAGTACGCCGTCCTGTGGCTCGCGGCCCGGCCAGCAGGCCAGCCCGCGGTTGCGTGCGCGGCCCGTGCGGGGTTTGGGACGGCGCCGGCCGGGAAGTGCGCTTAGTCTCGGGCGGAATCGCCGTCGGCAAGCTTGAGCAAGTGCTTCTCTGCCCGCCCGCCGCGGAGTCGGAAGCAGTGGCTTGAGGGTCGAGGAAGTAGAGAGGTGCCCTATGGCTTCAGGCACGCAAGACGCCGCGCCGCAGACGGACATTATGCGCCCGCCCCCGGCTCCCGGGGCCCGTGCAGGAGCTAAAGGCTCGCGGGCCGCGCGTGGCGCAACATCACCGGCGCGTGGCAAGGACACCAGGTCCCGCGGCAGCGCGGCAGGCTCGCAAGTGAAGAAGGCCGCCGCGACGCCAGCTGGTAAGTCACTGGACCGCGCACAGCACGCTCTTGATCAGGCGGCGAAGACAGAGAAGCAGCTGCGCGCCAGCCTGAAGAAGCACAGTACGGCAGCTAGCGCAGCTAAAGATGACCTCGCCAAGCGCGGACGCGATCTCGAGGCCATGAAATCGCAGCTTAAGATCGCTAAGAAATCCCGCAAGCGCGCGGCCAGGGAACTCAGCCAGGCTCCCAAGCCCGGCTGAGAACCTCGTCCACGTCATGCGACCAGGTGATATTCGCTGATCACGCGACCGGCGTGAGCCTGTTTCCGGACGTGTGCCGCTCGAATACTCGATCGCGTGGCTGACCTGCGCTACCGCCAGCAGGCCGGTCGCGGTGATGGTTGGCTGGCCGGGTGCTGCTCAAGATCGTGTACCTGCTAACGTGCCGCGTCCTCGGCGTGGCCACGTTGGTGTTCCGCGGCGACCCGGCGAAGGCTGCTGAGTTGCGGGTGCTCCGGCACGAGAACGCGGTGCTGCGCCACGTTAGCCGGGTGCGATACGAACCGGCCGACCGGGCGTGGTTCGCCGCGCTGGCCCGGCTCGTCCCCAGCAGCCTGTGGGGTTCAACTACTGCGGCAAAGGGCTGAGCTGGGACGCGGTGCGTGGCTCGTTCATCAGTACGGCATGATCGGCAGCTGTGTCTCCGCGCCTGGTCTACCTGATGTTCTGCCGAATCCTGGCGTGGCTCGTGCTC
>DATCEO010000170.1:0-28836 GCA_036510065.1 Streptosporangiaceae bacterium
GACCTCAAAGCCAAGGCCATCGGCGCCCTGCGGCGACTCCAGAAACGACCGGGACTGGTCCGGGCATTCTTCGCCGACCCGCACCTGCGTTACATCACCGCATAACCAGAATCGTCGGCCTACTTACGCACCCCTTAGTAAGTAGCGCGGCGCTGGGCAGTAGCACGTCCATGCTCGCGGTCTACCGGCAGGTCTATGACCCCCTCGGCAACTCGCTCGGACTGTCCTCGATCGTGGCTGTCCTGCCACTGGTCGCGCTGTTCGTCATGCTCGGGGTGCTGCGCGTACGCGCCTGGCTCGCGTCAATCGTCGGACTGGGCGTAGCCCTGATAGTCGCGGTGGCGGTGTACTCCATGCCCGTCGGCGACGCCGTGAACAGCGCGCTGCTCGGTGCCGCCTTCGGCTTCTTCCCGATCATGTGGATCGTCATCAATGCCATCTGGGTCTACAACCTGACCGTGGAGACCGGCTACTTCGACGTACTCCGCCGGTCTTTCGCGTCGATCAGCGACGACCAGCGGATCCAGGCGATCATCATTGCCTTCTGCTTCGGCGCCCTGATGGAGGCTCTCGCGGGCTTCGGCACGCCAGTGGCCATCAGTTCCGTCATGCTCATCGCACTGGGGTTCCGGCCGCTCAAGGCTGCCACGGTGGCACTGGTCGCGAACACCGCGCCGGTCGCCTTCGGGGCGCTCGCCGTGCCAATTACGACGCTCGCGGCGGTCACGAAGCTCCCGGTCGGCGACCTGGGCGCCATGGTCGGCCGCCAGACGCCGCTGCTGGCGGTCTTTGTCCCGCTGGCCCTGGTGTTCATCGTCGACGGGCGGCGCGGCCTGCGGCAGGTATGGCCCGCGGCGCTGGTGTGCGGGGTGACCTTCGCCGTCTTCCAGTATCTCGCCTCCAATTTCTGGTCGATCCCGCTCGCCGACATCATCGCGTCGCTGGCATCGGCGGCGGCCGTCCTGGCCTTCACCCGCGTCTGGCACCCGGCGGAGGGCTACGTCGAGTCGGCCGACGGTGACCCCGCGCAGTGGGGTGCTGGGTCCCCGCTGCCGGTCGACTCCGGGATCCGGGACAGCCCCGGCGACGTCTTCCGGGCCTACGCGCCCTACCTGATCATCATCGTGATCTTCGTGCTCGCCACGCGCATACCCGCCATCGCCGGGGTAGCCCCGACCAAGCCTGGCGCTGGCGGGACCGGCCTGGAATCAGCGACCCGCATCTACGACTGGCCGGGCCTGCACATCGTCAGCGGCACCGGGAAAGCCATCGCCACCACCTTCAAGCTGAATATCCTGTCGGCCGCCGGCACCCTGCTGCTACTTTCCGGTCTGCTCACGATGATCGTCTTGAGGATCGGTGTTGGCCGGGCGCTGCGCACCTACGGTCGCACGCTCGCGCAGCTGAAGTTCGCGATCCTCACCGTGATGGCTGTCCTGGCGCTCGGCTTCGTCATGAACGAGTCCGGCGACACCCAGACCCTGGGGCTGTGGATGGCGGGAGCCGGGGCCTTGTTCGCATTGCTGTCTCCGATCCTGGGCTGGCTCGGCGTCGCGGTCACCGGCTCGGACACCTCCTCGAACTCACTGTTCGGAGGCCTGCAGGTCACTGCCGCCGCGCAGGCTCACTTGTCGCCGACGCTCCTCGCCGCGGCGAACTCCGCGGGCGGCGTGGTCGGCAAGATGATCTCGCCGCAGAACCTCGCGATCGCTGCCGCGGCCGTCGGGCTCCAGGGGCGTGAGGGCGAGATCTTCCGGCGGGTGATCGTGTGGAGCATCGCGTTCCTGGCCTTTATGTGCCTGCTCGTCTACCTGCAGTCCACCGCGGCGCTGTCCTGGATGGTCGTCGCCTGATCGATTCCGCTTGCTTCAGGCTGCTGGCGCGGGGCGCCGCCGGGTCACGATCACAGCGGCAAGACCCAGCATGATCAGAGCCAGCGGAATCGGGCACCACCAGTGTTCCCACAGGGCAGTAAGACCATGGCCGGTCTCACGCCCGGTCCAGAAGACGCCGAGAAGCAGCACAACGGCGCCCCCAGCCTGGCCAGTTCGACGCATAGCCAGAAGGCTATCCCTGCGGACGTGCTCGCACGAGTTGCTGTAGTGCTGGCTGGGCCTGCGGGGGGAAGCTCACCTCGATATGCAGGCCGCCTTGGCGCCGGGCATTGGCGGTGAGGGTGGCGCCGTGGGCGCCGGCGATGGCTCGGACGATGGCGAGGCCGAGACCGTACCCGCTGGTGTTCTGGATTCGCTCGCTGCCGAGTCGCTGGAACGGCTGGAACAGGCGGTCCACCTGGTCGGCAGGGATCAATGGCCCGGTGTTGCTGGCCGATACGACCGCCCGGCCGTCAGTTGTCCTGGTGGAGAGGGCCACGTGCCCGCCAGCCAGGTTGTACCGGATGGCGTTGTCCAACAGGTTCACCACCAGGCTTTCGGCCAGGCTGGGGTCACCTGTGGCCGGGGCCACGCTAAGCACGGCGTCGATGCGGACGTGGCGGCGCTCGGCGTCGTGCTGGCAGTCCAGGATGACCTTGCCGACGATTTCGGCGAGATCGAAGGATTCCCAGCGTTCCACTCCGCGCTCGCTGCACGCGAGCGTCAGCAGGGCTCTGAGGAGGCGCTCCTGCTGGTCGCCTAGCGCCAGCAGTTCCTCGCACGTTGCGCGGAATGACCCCACGGTCGGGCCTGGATCAGTGAGCGCGACCTGGAGCAGAGCCCGCCCGGCGCTGAGCGGGGTCCGCAGCTCGTGCGACGCGTTGGCCACGAATCGACGCTGCGACTCAAACGATGCCTCAAGCCGCCCGAACAGGCTGTTGAGCGTGTCCCCGAGTTCGGCGAACTCGTTATCGCGGGCGCCGGTGTCCAGGCGCCGGTTCAGGTTGCTGGCCGAGATATCCCGGGCGGTCGCGGAAATGGCGCGCAGGGGCCGCAGGAACCGGCCGGCGATCAGCCACCCGACCGGGAGTGACACCGCGACCAGCGCCGCCAGGGTGACGGCTGCGCGGATGATCTGGGTGCGGGCGCCGGCGTTTATCAGGGCGATGGTGGACGGGCTAGCCCCCTGCGGGAACGATGTCCGGATGGTGAAGATGGGGACCGCGAGCGCGGCGATGCCCGCGGCGAGGAAGAAGCCGGTGTAGAGCAGGGTGAGCTGGGATCGCAGGGTCAGCCAGGGGAAACGGACCACCGCCATCAACCGGGGGAGGCGGAATGCCGACGCCTGGCGGAGACCGAACATCACGTCTCTCCGATCCGGTAGCCGCCCTCTCGGACGGTGTGGATAACGGGCGGGTCACCGAGCTTGGCCCGCAGCCGGAAAATCGCCTGCTTGACGGCGGTGGTGAAGGGGTCGGCCGCTTCATCCCAGACCCGGTCCAGCAGTTCCTCAGCGGAGACCACCCGGCCCGCCGACGCGAGCAGGTACTCCAGGACGGCGAACTCTTTGGCGCTGAGGATCAGCCGCTGTCCGGTTCGTGATGCGACCCGGCCGCTGGGGTCGAGCCTGATGCCACCGCACTCAAGGACGGGGGGCAGCGGCACAGCGGCGCGGCGGCCAAGGGCGCGGACGCGGGCCGTCAGTTCGGGGAAGTCGAAGGGCTTGGCGAGGTAGTCGTCGGCGCCCAGGTCGAGGCCTTCTACCCGTTCCCTGAGGCCGCCGGCCGCGGTCAGCATCAGGATCCGGCTCGGTGACCGCCCGGCCGCCAGTCGCCGGCAAATCTCGTCGCCGTGCACCCCGGGCAGGTCCCTGTCCAGCACCACGACGTCATAGCGAGTAAGGGCCAGATGGCCGAGCGCATCGTTCCCGTCGTGGACAACGTCGACGGCCATGCCCTCCCGCCGTAGCCCGGTCCCGATCGCCCGGGCCATGGGCTCGAAATCTTCCACCACCAGCACCCTCATGACGGCGCGTTCCTTCCCGCGGTCGCGTCGGCCTGGCTTCAAGGATGCCAGGCCGCTGGTCTCAGCCAGGTTTTAGCCGCTGGCACCGAGCTGAGACCGGCTCAGGCATACAACGACCTTGAAGCCGCATCCAACGACGGAGAAGGGCTGCGGCGGCGCGTGACCCGAGAGCACGTGACCCAAGGCAAGGAAAGGACAGGCGAAGTGTCATGAAAAAGATGGCGAATCTGCCCCGCAGGGCCAGGTGGGCGGTTCCCGCCGGGATCGTGGCAGTGACCGCCGGGCTGCTGGGGGGGTCCATGGCCGCCGCGGCCGCGGCCACGCCGTCGCTGCCGTCCCGCACAGCGGCACAGCTGCTCGCCGAGGCGGCCGGAAAGACGCCGCCGCCGCTGGCCGGCACGGTCGTGGAGATGGCATCGCTGGGGCTGCCCGCGCTGCCTTCGGTGGTGGGCACCATCTCCCTGCCGTCGATGCTCGCAGGCGCGCACACGATCAACGTCTGGTACGCGGATCCGGCCCATTTCCGGCTCGCGCTGCCGCAGAGCATGAGCGAGAGCGACGTGATACGGAACGGAAGCAGCCTGTGGCTGTGGGGAAGCCCGGCCAGCCTGGCGACCCACCTGGAGATTCCGGCGGGCGTGCAGACGTCACCGGTCCCGTCCCTGCCGCTGACGCCACAGCAGGCTGCTGGCCAGGCGCTCGCTAAGGCCGCCCGGACCACGACGCTCCGCGTGGGCCGTAACGTGACGGTCGCGGGTGAGGCCGCCTGCCAGCTGGTGCTCGTGCCGAAGAGCCCCAGTTCCCTGATCGGCCAGGTGCGGATCGCTCTCGACGCACGCCAGCTCGTGCCGTTGCGGGTGCAGGTGTTCGCGAAGGGGGCGGCCAGCCCAGCTTTCCAGATCGGTTTCACCTCCATATCGTTCGGCAAGCCGGCCGCGGCGAACTTCTTGTTCCAGCCGCCTGCCGGGGCGACGGTCGTGCGGGAGCCCACCGGGTCGACGGGCCAGGCCCCGGGCAGCGCACTCGGCAGCGACGTCACGACCAGGTCCGGAGTGATCGGCAACGGCTGGCTGGCCGTCGCTGACCTGCCCGAGTCGGCGCTGTCATCGCTGGCCGGCAGCGGACCGTCCGCCAAGCCGGGCGGCCCGGCGTCCGGGCTGTTCGGCCATTCGAGCACATCGGCTGGCCCGGCGGCCGGCGGCTCGGGCGGGGCGGCGCTCGGCATCGGCACCGACGTGATCTTCAATGCCGTGTTGCACTCGGCACGGCACGTCAACGGCTCCTGGGGGAGCGGGCGGCTGCTGCGGACACCCCTGATCTCGATGCTGGTCACTAGCAATGGCCGGGTCTTGTTCGGGGCCGTCACGCCGGATGTCCTCTACCGGGCCACCGCGCAGGCGGGCCACGCGCCGCCGGCCCTCTGGCATCACTCGGCGGCCGCGAGGCGGTCGAAGTGACCGGCGCCATCCGGCCGCCGCAGGCGCACGGCAGCGCGGGCCTGACGGGCGCCGCCGCCGCGCCCGCGGGTCAGCCCGCGCTGGCCGTGGCCAGTAGCGGCCTTACCAAGCGGTTCCGCGGCGGCCAGGTGGCCGTCGACCACATCGACCTAGCCGTCCCGCGCGGATCCGTGTATGGCTTCCTCGGGCCGAACGGCTCCGGGAAGACGACCACGATCAGGATGCTGCTCGGCCTAGCCTTCCCGACCAGCGGCCGCGCGGAACTGCTGGGCGTCCCGATGCCGGCGGGCGCGATCCGAGCCCTGCCGCGCGTCGGCTCCCTCGTCGAAGGCCCGGGCTTCTATCCCTTCCTGAGCGGCCAGGACAACCTCGCTCGGTGCGACGCCGCCGACCGGACAGCCGACCCGCGAACCGCCGCGGCACGCATCGGCGAGGCACTCGACCGGGTGGGCCTGCTGGCTGCCGCCGGCAAGCGGTACCGGCACTACTCGCTCGGCATGAAGCAGCGGCTCGCCATCGCCGCCAGCCTGCTGCGGCCGCGGGAGCTGATCGTGCTCGACGAGCCGACCAACGGGCTCGATCCGCAGGGCACGCGCGAGGTCAGGGGCCTTATCCGCAGGATCGCCGCCAGCGGGATCACGGTGTTCGTGTCCTCCCACCTCCTCAGCGAGGTCGAACAGGTGTGCTCGCATGTCGGTGTCATGCGCTCCGGGCGGCTGGTCTTCCAGGGCCCGCTCACCGAACTGCGCCGGACCCGGGCCACCCGCATCCGGGTGGAGACCGCCGAGCCGGAGAGGGCGGCGGAAGTGCTCCGGCGGCTGCGCCTGCCCGGCCCGCAGATAGCGGGCAACGAGGTATCCGCGCAGCTTGCAGGGCAGCAGCCGGAGCAGATCTGCGCGGAACTTGTCGCAGCGGCGGTCGGGATCCGCGGGCTCGGCGTGGTCACGCCGAGCCTGGAGGAGCTTTTCATGGCGCTCACCGGAGAGGGGTTCGATATCGATGACTGAGTCTTCAGTGGCCGGTTCATCCGTGCCGGGACCTGCGGCCGGGCGGCTGGCAACCTGCCCGGCCGCGGCCGGGACCGGCCCCGCAGGCCGACCGACTGTAGCAGGCCAGGCTAGCGCTGGCCCCGTTCGGGCGTGGCTTCGTTTCTTCCGCTCGGAGCTGCGGCTTGTCTTCGGCCGCCGGCGGAACCAGGCGCTGCTGGCTGTGGTCGCCGTCTTTCCCCTCGTCATCGGCATCGGCCTGCGCCTGGCGATTCAGCCGGGCAGCGCCGGAGGGCCAGACGGCGTCGCGTTCATCGGCCAGCTGGCCGGAAACGGGATCTTCCTCGGCTTCATCGCGCTGACCTTGCTGCTCGTGCTCGTGATGCCGCTGGCCGTGGCGGTGGCCGCGGGAGACTCGATCGCCGGAGAAGCCGGCTACGGCACGCTGCGCTACCTGCTGGCGGTTCCGGCCGGGCGCGTCCGCCTCCTTACCGTGAAGTACGCCGTGAACGTAGTGTTCGCGCTCGCGGTCACGTTCGGCGTGACCGCGGTGGCCCTGGCCACCGGCGCCGCCCTGTTTCCCATCGGGCCGGTGACACTGCTGTCGGGGACCACCGTTCCGCTGGCCGGGGGAATCATCCGGCTGTTGTTCGTCGCGCTGTACGTCGCTGCCGCGATGTCCTCCCTCGGCGCGATCGGCATGGCGATCTCCACCCTCACCGAACATGCGATCGGTGCCATCGCAGCGCTGACGGTCCTGGTGGTGGGCAGCGAAATAGCCGACAACGTGCCCCAGTTCGCGGCGATCCATCCCTACCTGCCCACCCACTGGTGGAACTCCTTCGATGCCCTGCTGCGCGTCCCGATCGACACCGGGAGCCTGCTACGCGGCCTGCTGTCCTTCGGGCTGTACCTGCTGCTCTCCGGCGCGATCGCCTGGACCCGGTTCACCACCGCCGACGTGACCAGCTGATGGCCTCGGCCATGATCGTGAAGCCTTTTGGGGGTGGCCACCTCCAAAAGGCTTCACGATCACGTCGCTGCGCGAAGGTGCCGGTCAGCCTGGCTCAGGCTCCCCAAAGCCGGCCAGCCTGGCCAGCAGCGCGGTGCGGGAGGCCGGGCGCAGGGCGTAGACCAGCGTGAACATGGCTTCCCGGCCCAGACGCTGCCCGTGATCGGCGGCCAGGATCGAGCGGCTGCCTTCGGTGGCCATGAGCGTGGCGGCCGCCCGCAGCGCTAGCTCCCCCGCGGCCGCCCGGGCGGCCGCGGTGCCAGGGCCGAGCTGGTCGAGCTCGGTGCGCAGCGACCCCAGCTCGGAGTCCAGCGAGGTGGGCCCGAGCAGCTGGCAGCAGCGGGCGGTGACGCCGAGTGCCAGCGCGGCGTGCATCCGCAGGACCTGGGGCGCAGTGCCGCCGCTGACCGGGTGCTGACCCGTCACGCGCCCGGCGGGCACGGGCAGCTGATCGAAGGTTACCCGTACCGTCGCAGTGGCGTTAAGCGCGGCCAGCCGGAGCCGCTCGGCACGGACCGACGGTCCCTCCACCGCATCCACGAGCAGCCAGACGATCTGGTTATCGGGGGTCCTGGCCGCCGCGTGCAGGACGTCTATCCGACCCCAGCCGGAGACGAACGGCGAGACCCCCTCCAGCAGCCAGCCCGGGCCGTCCGGCCGCGCGCGCAGCGTCGGCTGCGGCAGCGCGCCCCCCAGCGCGACGCCGGCCCGGACCTCACCGCGCGCCAGCGGCCCCAGCCACCTGGCCCGCAGGTCTGGACGGCCGCCTGCGCCCAGGGCACGCACCAGCCCGATGTGCTGCGTCCAGAGAAACGCCGTGGTCAGGCAGCCGCTGGCCAGCGCTTCCTGGACCGCGCAGACAGTGCCGAAATCGGCGCCCAGGCCGCCAGATTCCTCGGGCGCCACCAGACCGTAGAGCCCCGCATCGGCCAGCACGTCGAGCAGCTCGCGGGGAATGACGTCACTGGCGTCGGTCGACAGCGCAGCAGGAAATAGCACGTCATCCGCGATGCGCTGAGCAACCTGGACGATATCCACGACTCCGAGCGTATCGACGGACCGTCCGCGTCGGCCGCAGTTGGTCAGGCTCCGGAGCAGCTCAGGCGCATGCCTGGACTGTCTGGCCTGGACGTCCGATTCGTTCAAGACAGCTTCCGGCGAGTGCCCGTAGCGTCGTCGCTATGGATGACACTTTCCTGGCGGGAGACCGCTTCTTGCTGAGTCAGGCGCGGCTGCTGGAGCGGCGCCTGTTCGCCACCTGCTTCCTCGGGTCGCCCGCGGCCAGGGTCGTCGACGCCCTGCGCGGTTACCAGAACGACGATGGCGGCTTCGGGCACGGCCTCGAACCCGACAAGCGGTGCCCGGCCAGCCTGCCCGTCGACGTCGAGGCCGCCTTCCAGGCGCTCGCTGCCGCGGGCACCGCCGACCACGGCATGGCCGCGCGGGCCTGCGACTTCCTGGCCGCCGCGGCCGCCGAGGCCGGATCAGGCGGGGCCGTCCCGCTGGCCTTCCCGGTCATCGAGTCCTTCCCCCGGGCTGCGCACTGGACTGAGTGGACCTACGAGCCGGGCCTCAACCCGACGGCCGGACTGGTCGGCCTGCTCTACCAGCTCGGCATCGACCATCCCTGGCGAGCTCAGGGTGCTCGGTACTGCTGGGAGAAGCTGGAGGCCGGCCACGTGCCGGGCGACGCCCACGAGCTGTCGGAGGCGCTCGTCTTCCTGGAGTACGTACCCGAGCGCGAGCGGGCCGACGAGCACGCCGCTGCGCTGGCCGGGCAGCTGGCCACGATTCCCCTGTTCCATCTCGATCCTGACGCGCCCGGCTACGGGCTGTCGCCGCTGCAGCTGGCCCCGGCGGCCAGCTCCCGGTGGCGGGCCCTGTTCACCGACGTCCAGATCGACGGGCACCTCGACCGGCTGGAACGCAGCCAGCAGCCCGACGGCGGATGGCCCATCACCTGGGAGCCGCCCGGCGAGGCGGCGGCCCTCGAATGGCGGGGCATCGTCACCCTCGCCGCGCTGCGGACGCTGACCTCCTACGGCCGGATCAAGCCGGAGCCCTTCCCCGCTTCCGGCGCTACGCCAGACGGCGGCCCGGCCAGCGGCTGAGGCCCGGCCCGGCCGTCGCCGGGCACTAGGCGGGCACCAGGCCGGCACTAGGCCGGTGCCGGGCGGAAGGTCCGGGCCAGGACCTGAAAAATCGGGAAGCTGGCACTCCACTGGCTGGCCGGCGTGGACCAGTACAGGGCGTAGGCATGCCCGGGGTTGGCCAGGACGTTGCGGTTCAGGACATGCACGGGGCCGCCCTGACCGGTGTAGGTGAACTCCCAGTCAGCAGCCTTTTCCGCCTGCGGGTAGCTGACTGACTCCAGCCGGATCCGGTGGTAGTCGGGATAGGTCCCCATCCGGTTGGCCTCCTGCTGCCGCCAGTCGGCGAGCGGGTCCGGCTTGGGGTGGGTGCTCTGGTCGATCAGCAGGAACCTCCCTCCGGCCGGGTCCCGGATGTAGACGTAACCGCCCTGGTGGGAGACGTTCCAGCCGTCGGGAATCGCGATCGAGAACCCCGTCGGGTCGGCGTACACGTGAAAGCCGGCCGGCGCGCCAGCGGGCTGGCCAGCACCCGACGGCGCGGCGGCCGGGGCGGTGGCCGAAGGGGCGGCCGTGGGGGTGGCCGTCGGGGTGGCGGCCGCCGACCGGTCGGAGGCGGGGGTCGTCACGTCGCGGTCCGGCCGCGGCCGGGTGGCCCGATGGGAGGCGGCCGCGCTCGATCCCCGCCCTCGTCCCGGCTCGGCTGCCGATCCGGGCGGGTGCGTGACGGCCCGGCCGACCAGGCGGGGTCCGAGCAGTAGTCCCGCGACTACCACGCCGATCGCGGCCAGCGCGGTGAGCACCCAGCTCAGGGGACCCGGGAAGGCCTGGCGGCGCCCCCGATCCGGCCGGGCCGGCGGCCCGGCGGCCGCGGCGGGGACCAGGCCGTCCAGCGGCCCGGCCGGCCCGGCATGCTGAAGGGACGGCACCGCGTCCGTCTGGGGCCGCGACTCGGTGCCCTCCGGCGCGAGCGGACCCGGCCCGGTGGCTTCGGGGCCGAGCGGGCGAAAGGCCAGAGTGTGCTCGGCCCGCTCGAGCCTTTCGCCAGAGCCGCGGCCAGAGTCCGGGCCGGGATCGGCTCCGGCCGGGACCGCGGCCGGGGCCAGCACGCCGATGGAAGCGGCCTGGCCGTCCCCGTCCGCCTCCGCGATCTCGCGCAGCATCTGATCGACTGCGGCGGCGTCCGGGCGCTGCTCCGGGTCCTGGCGCAGCAGCCCGCTGATGACCGGCCACAGCGGCCCGCAGTGGCGCGGCGGATCGGGTTCCTCGGCCGCCACGGCCATGAGCGTGGCCAGCGCGCCCGGACGGTCATAGGGAGGACGGCCCTCGGCCGCGGCATAGAGCGTGGCGCCCAGAGCCCACAGGTCGGACTCAAAGCTGCCCCGGCCGCCGCGAGCACGTTCCGGGGCTATGTAGGACGGCGATCCGACGACGACGCCTGAGGTCGTGAGCGTCGAGCTTTCCTGGGCCCGGGCGATCCCGAAGTCGGTGAGCAGCGCGCGCCCGTCGGCGTCGATCAGCACGTTGCCCGGCTTGACGTCCCGGTGGATGACCCCGATAGCGTGAGCGGCACGCAGCGCCGACAGCACCTGCAGCCCGATCTGAGCCGCCTGCCGGGGGGCTAGCGGCCCGTCCTGCTCGACGACGTCGCTCAGGGACCGCCTTGGCCCCAGTTCCATGACAATCCACGGCCGGTCGCCGTCCTCGACGACGTCGTAGACGGTCACGACGTTCGGGTGGCGCAGCCGGGCGGCGATCCGGGCCTCCCGGAAGGTGCGCTCCCGCAGCAGGGCCTGCTCGTCGCCGGTGACTCCCGGTAGCGGGGAGATCTCCTTGACCGCCACCTGCCGGTCGAGCACCTCGTCCTCGGCCAGCCACACCGTTCCCATGCCGCCGCTGCCCAGCGGGGTGATCAGCCGGTAGCGCCCGGCGAGAACACGGTCAGGCTGACCCGGGATACCCATGAGCCGCGACTACCCACAGCAGGGGAGATAACTCGCCCGGCCCGCCAGTCCCCAGGTCACGGACCGCCTTGTCGGTACCCGTACCTAGGCTGTTCGCGCCGATTCCGAGCCCAGGAGGCGATATGACGCAGCAGCCGCAGCTGACACTCACGGCGACAGTGCTCGACTCACCCGATGCCCGGGAGCTAGCGGACTTCTACGCTCGGCTGCTCGGCTGGACGACAGGGGACGACGAGCCCGGCTGGGTGACGCTCAGGCCGCCCGGCGGCGGTACCGGACTGTCGTTCCAGACCGAGACGGCCTACGCCAGGCCCACCTGGCCGCCTGGGCCAGGCCGCCAGCAGATGATGTCCCACCTCGACATCGAGGTGGACGATCTCGAGGCCGCCAGCGCCCACGCGGTGGCGGCGGGCGCGGTCCTCGCCGACTATCAGCCCCAGGAGCATGTGCGCGTCTGCCTGGACCCGGCGGGACCCCGTTCTGCCTGTGGGTCCGTGACTAGTGCCGCATCAAGCTACGTTTGCCCGGTCGACGATGCCGCGGAGCCGTTCGTCGTAGGCGTGGTTGTTGCGCCAGATGATGTACCGGCGGATCATGCTGGCCTGCTCTTGGTGGCTGGCGAGGTCGGTGCCGTCGAGCGTGAAGTACCGCAGCGCCGTGAATTGCGCCTCCACGCGGTTTAACCAGGATGAGTTCGTCGGCGTATAGGCGATCTCGGCGTTGTTCGTGGTCGCCCAGGCCGCCACGCGGCCGTCTTTGGCCGTGGTCAGGTCGGGTGAGAAGTTGTCGCAGATGATCGCGATCCTGGTCTGGGGCGGGTAGAGGGTGCGCAGGTACCGGCAGAACTCCAGGAACCGGACCCGGGTCTTACGCGGCTTGATGTGCCCGAACAGCTTGTCCTCACCCAGCTCGTGGGAACAGTTCGCCCGCGAGGCCTGGCAGGTGACCGATGAGGCCGACCTGACGTGGATGCTCGCCCGGCTGCGCCCGACGCCGCTCGGGCACTTCACCAGCCCCGTCCGGCTCGTAAACCCCGCAGCGGAACGGCCGCCGAGGACCTACATCCGGTGCCGTGGCTGGCCGAACCCGGGCTTCGACCGCTACGCCCAGGCCGCCAGCCAGGACCCCCGCTGGCACTGTCACCAATTGGACAGCGGCCACCTGCCCTACATAACAAACCCTCACCAGCTCGCGGCAATGCTCCTTCAACCCGCCGCCAGCTCAGATGACTCTTGACGGCCACCTGGTCAACCGCATAGAGGCGTGCCGTAGCAGATCACGTTTGCCTTGCGTGTCGTTTCCGTCAGCCCGTCCAGGTCAGAAGGTCATGGGGCACCAGGGTGCCGGTTCCCACGACATTGCGGTGGAGAGCGCCGCGAGGGAACCTGGCGTCGCTTCGGTGATCAGGCCCGCGTTGGCCATAGCCTTAAGCCCTGTGCCGCCGAGGTACGCGGCGCCCATCGCCCAAACGGGCAGCACCACATCGGCCGGAGCGGTGGTCCGTTCGCAGGTGGCGCGGAAGCCTGCGGGGGCGACACCGGCCTCCGCGGCCAGCCTCCAGCGGCCGGCGTTTTGCGGGCACAGCTCGTCGGCGACCTCGATGACTACGTCGACCGGGCTGGCGTAGTGCCGCTGCGCCAGGGCTCTGCCCACGTCTACCAGCCGCACCCACAGCCCATCGCTGACCACAGACCGGACCCGGCGCGGGTCGGCCAGCAGGTACAGCAGCGGGTCATCCACCGGGCGCATCCTGGCGTGGAATTCGCTGACCAAGTCCCGGCTGAGCAGGTTGTCCCAGAGCGCCGCAGTCGCTGCGGGGTCGGTGGCGAGCGCCTCGCTTACCTCGAGGACGCCCCGCGGCAAGCCTGCGTCTTCATCCCAGCACTCCGTCGACGTGAACACCGCATACGCTCGCGGCCCCGAGTCGTCCTCGGCCAGGACGCACCGTATCTGCTGGGATGACCCGTCCTCGGAGTGCAGGTCGGTCAGCAGGCGGTCCCACCATGGCTCGGTGCGGGCGTACAGGCCGGGCCGCTCGGCCAGCGCCAGGTCGTAGACCTTAGCCAGCTCGGCCCTGGCCGACAGCGGTTCGGCGATCCGCAGCCGCAGGCCGGGATCAGCCGGTGCGCCGGGCGCCAGAGTACCTTCCCCGCGTTGCAGCCGGTAGGCGGCGTGCCAGGAGGCGCGCCCGTAGCCGTACCGCCCGTAGATGCCCGATTCGGAGGCAAACAGCACGGCCACCGCCTCGCCCCGCTCGCTCACATCGGCTAGCTGACGGCGCATCAGCGCGGACAGGATGCCCTGGCGGCGGTGCGAGGGAAGCACTGCAACCAGACTCACTCCGGCGACCGCGGCCATCGCGCCAGGCACCCGCATCTGGAAGCTGAACGCGCCCGTCCCGCCGACAATCGTGTCGCCGTCGAACGCGGCCAGGGTTCGACCGAACTCGAGACGGGCCAAGAAGTTGGCGTGGGCGCGCTCGGACATCGGCGCGCCATGGGACGCGTGCTGGTCCACGACGAGAAAGGCAGCGAGCTCGTCTTCGGCGACCAGGCGGATCGGGTAGGTGTCCATGTCCGCCTTCCTACCAAGCGGACACGATCACGCCCACTCCTTATCGCACGGGACTGCATCCTGGTTAAACCGCATCAGAGCCCAGTTCACGGCGCTGCGCCACTTCGCGCTCGACGGCACCGGTCCACCCCAGCCACAAGGAACAGGCCAGCCGGTACATCATCTGGCGAACAACCACGCCGACGACGAACGGCTGCGCCAGATCGTCACCGGGCAAACGTTGCCTGATGCGGCACTAGCTACTGCTGGCCGCCGCCGGCCGACGTCATTCTCGGCATAGTGCCTGGCCAGGCGCTTGCCCGCCGACCAGGCCCGGATTAGGCCGGGCAGCCGCGGCCAGCCTCACCTAGACTCGGCCTTGTGGTATTCAAGCAGGTCGGGGAGGGGCGACCCTATCCAGATCATGCCCGGACTTCGCGCGAATGGGCTGAGATCCCGCCGCGTCCTGTCCGGCTGGACCAGCTCATTACCACCAAGAACGTGCTTGACCTGCATAGCGTCCTGGCCCAGGACTCGACGTTCTATGGTGACCTTTTCCCGCACGTGATTCGCTGGCACGGCGAGCTGTATCTCGAAGACGGGCTGCACCGGGCTCTGCGGGCGGCGCTGCACCAGCGTTCGGTCCTGCACGTCCGTGTCCTCGAACTGGACTAGCCCTACGCGCCGTGGCGCTGGGGCGCGCCGCCGGCCGTCGCCGGGACCCTCTGCTGCCGCGCGGCCCGCGCATCGGCCGCCGCCGCCTCGGTCGCTAGCCGCGGCGTCATCCAGGCCAGCATCTGGGGCAGCAGGATCCGCCAGGTGAACATGGTGTGCCCGCCGCGCACCACGCTGAACGGCACCACGGGCTCACGCAGCTGGAGCAGCTGCCGGAAGCTCTGCGAGTCGCGCACGGCGCTGACGTTGAGGGCGCCGGCGCCGATCCAGAACTGCGCGATCGGCTGCCGGGCGGGCAGCGACTGCAGCAGGTCGAGCGGGGTGTTCTGGAGTTCCTGCGCCCGGCTGCCGAACGGGCTGACCATCCTGGTCGGGTGGAGCAGCTGGTTCCGCGTGGGCTTGAAGTAGCCGCTCAGGACCCCGGCGTAGGTGAAGGTCCGCCCGTGCTGCAGGCCAAGGTTAGCCGCGCAGAAGCCGCCCTCTGAGTAGCCCGCGATGGCCCAGCCGCTGCCGGGCGGCTGCACCCGCAGCGAGGAGGCGATGAAGTTGGGCAGGTCCCGGGCGAGATAGGTGTCGTCCTGCGGTCCGTGCCACTGGTTCAGGCACTGGAGCGACACCCCGCGCGTGCCGTTGGCATCGGGCATGACCAGGACGGCCGGCTTGGCCAGGCCCTGGGTCACCATGCTGTTCATGGTCAGGTTGACACTCAGGACGGTGATCCAGTCCTGCGGGGTGCCGGGGAAGCCGTGAATCAGCTCGATGACGGGGAAGCGGTAGCGCGCGTAGGCGGCCTGGAAGTACTGCGGCGGCAGGTAGACGTAGGCGGCCCGGGACAGATGACTGGCCTGGCCCGGCACCGTCAGCCGGAGCGTGAAGCCCTGCTGCGCCGCCAGCCCGGTATCGATCGTCTGGCCCAGGAACGTGCCGAACTTGACGCCCGGCTGCGCCGCGGCATTCGGCACGTTCACCGCGGCCTGAACGCCCTGATTGGTCAGGTCCGAGATCGCCGCGTGCCAGTTCTGGTAATAGTCGTAGTATTTGTTGACGGTCGCGACGCCGAACATCATTGCCGGTATGAATGCCAGGCAGGCGGCCAGAACCCTGAATACCAGCTGCTTAGCAACGATCAGCCACCAGACCAGGGCGCCGAACACTGCTATCAGGATCAGGAAAAATTCCGTGCTCTGCGGCTGAGGCAATCATCTCTCCGGTCGACGGCTGGTTAGCTCACGCGGCTGGCTGGCTCACGCCATGGTCGCGCTGTCCGCACCTGCGAGCGGCCGGCGAGCCCGGACCCGCCCTATCCCGTGCCCGCCTGGCTGACCGCCGGGTGAGCAATAGCGGTGGAGGTGGGATTTGAACCCACGGAAGAGTTACCCCTTCACACGCTTTCGAGGCGTGCGCCCTCGGCCACTAGGCGACTCCACCGGGGTTGAGCCTACCCGAGCGGAGGCCGGTCCGGGTCCGGGGTATCGCTTCGCCGCTGCCGGAAGAAGTCCCGCAGCAGCGCCGTGCAGTCGTCGGCGAGCACGCCGCCCACCACCTGCACCGGCTGCCCGAGCCGCCGGTCGTGCAGGACATCCCACACCGACCCGGCCGCTCCCGCCCGGGAGTCGGCGGCCCCGAAGACCAGGCGGCTCATCCGGGCGGCCAGCACCGCGCCCGCGCACATCGTGCAGGGCTCCAGGGTCACCACCAGGGTGCAGCCCCCGAGCCGCCACTCCCGCAGTGACCGGGCTGCCGCCCGCAGGGCGACGATCTCGGCGTGGGCGGTGGGGTCCGCGTCGGCCTCACGACGGTTGCGCCCGCCGCCCAGGACCGCGCCGCCGCTATCCAGGACCACGGCCCCGACCGGCACATCCGCCGTCCCGCCCCCAGCAGGCCCGGAAGCTATAACGGCATCAGGCGTAGCGGCCGTCTCCGCCGCCGGCCCGTCTCCGCCGCCGGCCGCCCAGCGCAGGGCCAGCCGCATCGCGGGCTCGAACTCAGCGTGGTAACCGGGCACCGGGGCTCATGCGCCCAGCGCGGCCGCGTCCAGGGCGCGCTCCAGGGCGGGGCCGAACCCGATCCGGCGGGCGAGGCTGGCCAGGACCTCATCCGGGAACAGGTCTAGGTCGCCGGACAGGGCGCCCAGCTCCATCTCGTCGACGCCCAGGTCGGCGAAGATGGACATGTCGCCGGCCGGCAGGACCTGGTCCAGGTCCTCGTCCTCCGGCACGGGGATGTCCAGGTAGTCCAGCACCTGCCAGGCCAGCGGCCAGTCCACCGACGCGGTCAGGTCGGACAGGAAAACTGAGACCTGGCTGCCGACTACCCGCAGCGCGACGAAGAAGTCGTCGCCGACCGCGGCCAGGCCGATAGTCCCGCCGATGCCCGGCTGCTGCCGCAGGGCCTGCATGAGCCCGTCCAGGTTCTCGGTGAGCGAGGCAGGCAGCAGCTCGACCTCCCACACGTCGTCGTCCCTGTAGACCACGACGCAGAAATCGCTGCTGGTCAGTTCGCTCATCGTCACCCCATGGCTGGCTTCAGGAAGGAATGGTGTCAGATTCTCCTGTCCCGCGCGTCCCGATCTGCCTGGCCGCCGTCCGCGGCCCGGCGCCTGCGCACCGCCTCGTGCGCAGCGTGACGAGGCTGACCGGGCCGCCAGGGCTGCGGAGTCCGGCCGCCGGGACCTTGCCGATCCCGTATGGTGTCCCTTTCGGTTAGAGGATATTGGTTCGTAAATTGCCCTGAGCTATGCTGTGCCCGTCAGCTGTGCTGGGTTTCCTTGCCTACTTGCCGTAACGGAAAACTGCGAGCGCGCGTCGGAGGTGATCACGATGCTCAAGAAGGTCATCACATGGGCGATCGTCGTGTTTATCGTGTACTACCTGGTCTCCAACCCCCACGGCGCCGCCGGGACCGTTCACGGCGTAGCCCACGGGCTGCGCTCGGCAGGAGACTCATTGTCCAAGTTCGTTAGCTCCCTCTAGAGCCATGCGCCAGCCAGCCTCCTCCGCGCGCGGGCCCGTCGCCGTCAGCAAGTACCTGCTCCCACGCGAGGTGCAGGTAGCCACGGTGCGCCAGCATCCAGCGGTGCTTCTGGCCGCCGGCAGCGTGGCGCTGCTCGGCCTGCTCGTCGCGGGCGTCCTCAGCGCGACGATCGCCCACGGCAATCACATTGTGCTGGCCGTTTT
This sequence comes from Streptosporangiaceae bacterium, assembly GCA_036510065.1. Lineage (GTDB taxonomy): Bacteria > Actinomycetota > Actinomycetes > Streptosporangiales > Streptosporangiaceae > DASUBV01. Next base: position 17,813 of record DATCEO010000170.1, read on the forward strand.
GTGGATCGCCTGGGCCGTGCTGCTTCTGCGGTTCATCTGGAAGGCCATCAACTGGGCCGTCGACTATTTCGTGATTACCACCGAGCGGCTGCTGCTGACCACGGGCCTGCTGACGCGCAAGGTGGCGATGATGCCGCTGTCAAAGGTGACGGACATGAGCTTCCGTCGCTCCTTCGGCGGCCGCCTTCTCGGATACGGTGAGATCATCGTGGAATCGGCTGGGCAGAACCAGGCTATCGACCACGTTGAGTTCATTCCGTACCCTGAGCAGCTCTATCTGCTTATCTGCGGGATGTTGTTCCCGTCTAGCTCCGAGGACGCCGAGAGTTCCGACGAGCTCTAGCCTCAATCTTTCGCCGACCGTGAAGGCAGCGCGATCCGGCGTTGGTGCGCCGGTTCGGGTGGTGATTCTGGCCGGTGGGCGTGGACCGGATGGGCCTCCGGCAGGCCCGAGCGCTCCGGCCCGGGCACTTCCCGCGCCGCCCCGTGCAGGGCCTTGACGTTAGTCGTTCCGTTAGGCAAAACTAACCGTTAGTGGATCCTGACCGAGCAAGTGACGGCTGGAGCGCGCTGGCGGACGGCACCCGGCGCGCCATCGTCAGCCGCATGGCAGACGGGCCGCAGGCGGTGGGACAACTGGCCGCGGGGCTGCCGGTCAGCCGGTCAGCGGTCTCCCAGCACCTGAAGGTCCTCAAGGACGCCGGCCTGGTCAGCGAGCGCGCGGCCGGCACCAGGCGTGTCTACCGGCTCAATCCGACGGCAGTGGCCGCGCTGCGCGATCAGCTCGACACCTTCTGGCAGAGGGCTCTGGCCAGCTATGCGGATGTTGCCGGGCAGGCGACGGAGGAGAGTCCATGACCCGAGCCGAGGTCCCCGTTGTCCGCAAGCAGGTGGTGGTCAATGTGCCGGCCGAGCAGGCCTTCGCAGCGTTCACCGAGAGGTTCGGCGACTTCAAGCCGCCGGAGCACAACCTGCTCGCGGCCGCGATCGCCCAGACAGTCTTCGAGCCCCGCGTCGGCGGGCACATCTACGACCGCGCCGTCGACGGCAGCGAGTGCCGGTGGGCGCGGATCCTGCCTACGAGCCGCCAGCCCGCGTGGTATTCAGCTGGGACATCAGCCCGCAATGGCAGGTCGAGACCGACCCGGAGCTGACCAGCGAGGTCGAGGTCCGGTTCGTGGCCGAGGGACCGGACCGCACCCGGGTCGAGCTGGAGCACCGCCGCCTCGACCGGCACGGTCCCGGCTGGCAGTCGGTCAGCGACGGCGTCGACGGCGACCAGGGATGGCCGCTCTACCTGGCCCGGTACGCCGCCCTGCTCCGGGGCGGCTGACATGGCACCGACCATCGCCAGCGCTGTGGCGGACCGGCCCGCAGCAGAGGTGTTCGCCTGCCCCACCGGCCCCGCGCGCTTCCACGAATGGCAGCAGGGCGTCATCGACGGTCACCCCGGCCGGCCCGGTCCCACGCAGGTGGGCACGAAGTGCCTGACCACCCGGCGCATCGGCGGGGCCAGCCGGGCCGTCACCGCCGAGCTGACCCACATCGACGCGCCCAGGACATGGGGCGTGCAGGGCATCGAAGGACCCGTCCGCGCCACCGTCGACGTCACCGTGGAACCCCTGACCGAAACCAGTTCCCGGCTGACCATCGCGGTCGACTTCGACGGGCACGGCATCGGCAAGCTGCTCGGCCCGCTCATGGTCCGCCGCCAGGCACAAAAGGAAATGCCAGCCAACGTCGAAGCCCTGAAGCGACGCGTCGAGGCCCAGCAGCCACAGCACCCGGCGGAGGGCCAAGCCAAGGAGTCTCCGGTCGTTGCTGGCACCTTGCCTTAGTGGTGCCCGCCTGGCGTTGGTCAGGGCTGCCCGTCTGCCGGCCTGGTGGCGAGAACGCAGGCGACCGGCGGGTTGAGACGGAGGGTTTCCACGCGGGCCTGGGTGAATCTTGCCTGGGTGAGCAGGCCGCGCAGCTCGCTGAGCTGTCCGGCCGGGCTGAGCCAGAACCCGGCCGAGTTCACCGATCGATGCCGTAGACCCGGGCACACCGTGCGGCCGGTGGAGCTGGCGCACGACCCGGGTGATCACGCGCCGCCTGAGCGCTTCCCACGCTCATCGGGATCCTGCGCACTCCCCGGCTCTCGCGGGGACGCCCGATGAAGCGCAGGATGGCGGTATGAGCGACAGCGAGCCGCAGGGTGCCCCGGAGTTCATGGCGAAGATGGCAGCGGCCTGGGCCAGCTTCTCCGGCCGGGCGATGACGGAACTGGCCGAGGCCTTCCGGCCGGTGGCCGAGGGGCTGGCGAAGGCGGCCCGGGACCCGCGGGTGCAGGCCGCTATCGCCGCCGACCGCGAGCCGGGCCAGCCCGGCTGTCACTGCCTGTGCGGAGCGGCGCACCGGCAGGACCCGGGCATCTGCGAGGGCAGGTCCGCGAGCACGGTGCGGATCAGCGGCCTGGACGTGCCGATGTGCGCGCCCTGCCAGGCCGCCCGCGCCGCCTCGAAGCTATCCGGGCAGCAGCCCTAGCCGTCCTGCGGTGCGCTGGCCTGCCTCGCGGCGCGGCTGCTAGCGGATGGCCCGGGCGGCCCAGGGCCTGCCAGGAGGTCCAGAGCGGCCGGTAGCCCTGCTGGCTCCAGAACGGCACTGACAGCGGGTTGAGCAGCGAATAGTGCAGCGGCACGGCGGCTACTCCACGGAAACAGGGACTCCGCAGCTCGGTGCGGAGTCCCTGTGCCACCTGGCGGAGGCTCGGGGATTTGAACCCCGGATGGGCTGTTGACCCAAACCGCATTAGCAGTGCGGCGCCATAGACCGGACTAGGCGAAGCCTCCCGACGGCCCAACCGGGCCGGGCCCCAGGGTACCGGTACAGCGGGAGCGACGCCAAAGCCGGCCGCCCCGCGCTGCTCGGCGGTTTCTCAGCTCACCTCGATGACCGCGTAGTCGCCGCGGGCGTAGGCCTCGCGCATCGTGGTCTTGGCGAACTTCCCGACGCTGGTCTTCGGGACCTCGGGGATGAACGACCAGCGCTCGGGCAGCTGCCAGCGCGGCACCCGGTCGGCCAGGAACGCCCGTAGCTCATCGGCGGTCACCGCACCGTCCGTGCTCAGCACCACCGCGGCCAGCGGGCGCTCGCCCCACTTGTCGTCGGGCACGCCGATCACCGCCGCCTCGGCCACGGCGGGGTGCGCCATGAGGGCGTTCTCCAGCTCCATCGACGAGATCCACTCCCCGCCGGACTTGATGACGTCCTTGGCCCGGTCGGTCAGCGTGACGTAGCCGAGCGGGTCGATCGTCCCGACGTCCCCGGTCCGCAGCCAGCCGTCCCGGAACTTCTCCGGGTCGTCGTCCTGGTAGTAGCCGGCGGTGACCCACGGCCCCCGGACCTCGACCTCGCCGACGGCTTCACCGTCATTGGGCAGGACGGTGCCGGCCTCCCCGACCAGCCGGCCCTCGACCAGGCAGATCAGGCGGCCCTGGGTATCCCGGTAGTCCCAGGCCTGGTCCTCGGGCACGCCGACGGGCGCGCGCGCGACGCTGCCGAGCGGAGAGGTCTCGGTCATCCCCCAGGCCTGCACGATCATCACGCCCAGTTCCTTCTCATAGGCCTCCAGCAGCGCGTGCGGCACGGCCGACCCGCCGCAGGGCACCAGGCGCAGCGATGACAGGTCCCCGCCGTGGGCCCGCACGTGCTGCAGCAGGCCATTCCAGATCGTCGGCACCGCGCCGGCCAGCGTAGGCCGCTCGGCCTCGATCAGCGCCGCGAGCGGGGCCGGCTGCAGGAACCGGTCCGGCATGACCATGTCCGCGCCCGCCAGGACGGCCGCGTAGGGCAGGCCCCAGGCGTTGGCGTGAAACATCGGCACCACGGGCAGCACCCGGTCCCGGTCGGACATGGCGAAGACATTGCCCATGCTGACCGCCATGGAATGCAGGTACATCGAGCGGTGGCTGTAGACCACGCCCTTGGGCAGGCCGGTGGTGCCGCTGGTGTAGCACATGGCCGCGGCCAGCCGCTCGTCCAGCTCCGGCCAGTCGAAGGTATCGGGCTGACCCGCGAGGAGCTCCTCGTAGGCGTGCACCTGGCGGCCCTCGCCGGCGAGCTGGGCCGGGCCCGCCGGATCCGTTATCCCTTCGGGGTTGCTGATGATGACGTGCCGGATGGACGGGGTGTGCGGCAGGACACTGGCCAGCAGCGGGGCCAGGGTGGCGTCCGCGATGACGACCTCGTCGCCCGCGTGCTCGGCGATGTAGCCGATGACGGCCGGATCCAGCCGCAGGTTCAGGGTGTGCAGCACGGCGCCCATCGACGGAATCGTCAGGTAGGCCTCGAGGTGCTCGGAGTTGTTCCACATCAGGGTGGCGACGCGCTGGTCGGCGTCCACGCCCAGGCTGCGCAGCGCGTTCGCCAGCCGGGCTGACCGAGCGCCGATCTCGCGGTAGGTCCGCCGCCGCACGCCGTCGGGGGTCGCCGTCACGACCTCCCGCTCGCCGTAGGCCGATATCCCGTAGCGCAAGATCGCGCTGATTGTGAGCGGCGTGTCCATCATCGTCGCGCGCATGGGCGAACCTCCTGGCCGACGGCGCGCCAGGTGGCTGTGGCTCCCCTGGCTGTGCCGAACCCGTCCCTGATGTGAATAAGTGTCACGGTAGCGGCAAATCCCGGCCCCGTCAGTAGCGGGCTGGCCTGATCCGGTCACCCGCCCCAGGCGACAGCGTCCCTGGTCAGTCGGCCAGCAGCTCGGTGTCGATGCGGAGCTTGGCCACGGCCCGGGAGACCGTGCTCTTCACGGTGCCCAGGCTCACCCCGAGGCGCTCGGCGACCTCGGCCTCGGTCAGGTCCTCGTAGTAGCGCAGCACCACCGCGGTCCGCATCCGCTGCGGGAGGCGGTCGATCGCACGGCGCAGGGCCTCCTGCAGGTCACTGTCTCCCGCGTGGTCGGCCACCGCCCGGTCGGGCAGCTCATCGGTCGGGAACTCCTGCACCCGCCGCCTGCGCCACCAGGAGATATGGGTATTGACCATGGCCCGCCGCACGTAGCCGTCCAGGGCGCCCCGGTCCTCGATCCGGTCCCAGGCCAGGTAGGTCTTGGCCAGGGCGGCCTGCAGGAGGTCCTCGGCATCGGCGAGATTGCCGGTCAGCACGTAGGCCGCGCGCAGCAGCGCGCGGCCGCGCGTGGTCACGTACTCCCGGAACTCGTGGTCGTCGGGTCCCTGCCCGGCAGCCCCCCGCGACGCCAGCGGCGGCTCCTGATCCGGGACGCGCGCCACCGCTACGACGCGCGGTGCCCCTCCGCCCGCCGTCGCGCATGCCTGCCTAGCCAAGTGATCGCCCCCGACGCTCACCCCTCTACGGTACCCAGCACGGTACCCGCACGGTCAGCTACGGCGAGTAACGGCGAGTCTCCCGGTCGCTATCCGGACACATCGGGCCGCTGACTCATGCCGTCTTGACGGAAAGGCGGATATGTGTGACTGTCAGCCGGCAAGAAGTGACGAACCGCTTGACGGCCGGTGGTGTGACTACGCATGGTCGAAGACTGGTCCACTTCGCCCGGGGAGGGGCAGATGCTGAAGGCGCGCGGAGAGCGCGGGTGCTGTGACCGCTGCGCGGGCGGCACCGGCACTGCCGGTGCGGCGCGCATAGCCCGCCGGCGGCTGCTCAAGGACGCGGTCTTCCGGCCCCCGGCCGCCCTCACGCCCGAGCCGAGCGACTGGTTCGCCCCGCCGGCAGACATCCGGGCGGGCGTGGCCGCCGGCGTCGGACGAGGCGGCGAGACCGCGCAGGAGACGGCCCCGCTGCCGAGGGCCGTGACGGGAACCGTCCTGGACGTCAGCCCGCAGGTGCTGATAATCGGCGACCCCGGCGGCAGGCCGGGCTCCGAGCAGCGCTTCGCGCTGACCAGCGACGCGACCGCCTGGCGAGGAGCGCAGTTAGAGGCGACGGAACTGCACGAGGGCGACCGGGCCGTAGTCCGGCTGCACCCGACGCGGCGCGGCGTCGCGGACCGGATCTGGGCCAACATCGGCCGGGTGACCGGCACCATCATCGAGCACACCAGTGAGTTCATGGTGGTGGACGAGGGGGTGACCCGGCCGCGCCAGATCGTCGTGATCCCGCCCCGGGCGGCCGGCCGGATCCAGGTGCGATTCCCCACGCTCCAGCCCGGCTACCTCATCGATATCATCGGCCTGCGCGGCCCGGCCGCGCTGGAGGGCCTCATCCCGGCGACCTCCCAGCCCGCCTACCCGGCCGGCCGGCTGCCGGAGGCCCCGCTGGTCAGCGGGCACGTTCCCGACGCCATCAGCGGGTCAGCCACCTGGCATGAGCCGGCGGGCGAGCCACCGGGAGTGCTCGGCGTGGCCTACCCGGCGCTGGATCCGGCCACGGGCTGCGTGGAAGACACGGCTCGCGGGCACTGCCGCGGCTACGCCCGGATGCCCTACCTGGCCGTCGGCAGCGTCCTGCTGGTGCGCAACGACTGCAACGGGGCCTCCTGCGCGCTGCCGGTCACGGGCTGCGCCGCCGTGGCCCGGCTGTTCAACGACCGCTGCGTGACCTGCGGAACCTCGCCGCGCGGCCGGGTGGCTGACCTGACCGAGGCGAGTTTTGTCGCCCTGGGCGGGGAACTCGACCGGGGCTGCTTCAACGCCACCATCACGATCGGCCGCTGAGCCATGGCCATGCTCGTCATGCTCCGGGAGGTACAGATCCCGCTGCTGTCGGCCATGCTGCTGGGCGGGTGCGCGACCAAGCTGGCCCGGGTCATCCGGGTGGGCTCCGTCGACGCCGGGCTCGGGCCGACCGCACTGTTCCCGATGCGGCTGCGGCGGCCGGTCGCGATGGCCATGTGCGCCCTGGAGTGCGGCCTCGGGCTCGGGCTGATCGCGACCGCGGGCCAGATCGGCCGGGGCGCGCCGGCGTTCAGCGTCCGGCTGGGCGCCGGGCTGCTGTTCCTGGTGGCCACCTCGGCTCTGATCGAGCTGCGGGCCAGCCGTCCCGACATCGGCTGCGGCTGCTTCGGCGACTTCTCCCAGGCACCGGTCGGCTGGCGCACGCTGAGCAGGTCGGCGCTCCTCGCGCTGGCCGCGCTGAGCACGCTCGGGCTGGCGCCGCTGCAGCCGCCGCATTCCAAGGCTGCCGCGGCGCTGCTGCTCGGGGTGCTGGCCGCCGAGCTGGCCGTGGTGGCCGGCCTGTCCCCGGAACTAGGCGAGGCCCTGGTCAAGCTGGGCTACTCCGAGCCCTGCGAGCTGCGCGTCGTTCCATCCGAGCGGTCTGTCACGGCGCTGCGCCGCAGCAAGCAATGGCGCCGTCATGCCGGGCTGCTGACGGCCGACGTGCCCGTGGACATGTGGCGCGAGCTCTGCTGGCGGTACCTGGTCTTCCCCGGCCAGTACGGCGACCGGGAGACAGGCGAGCGAGAGGCGGAGGTCGTGTTCGCCGTGTTCCTGCGGCTGCGGCGGCCGCTGATCCACGCGGCCCTCGTGGACGCCGCCACCGGGAATCCGGTGCAGTGGCCGGCCGCGCCGAAGCGGGCGCACTTTCTGAGCCGGGTGTTCCGGTCGTTCCGGCTGATCCGGCTGATCCGGGCGGCCCTCCTGCAGGAACGGGTGCGGCCGCCGGGCCAGCTGCCCGCCGAGCCCGACGAGCCCGCGCCCGAGACCGGCGCGCAGCGGTCTGCCGCTTTCTACTGATCTCTAGCGTTCAGGCTAGAAAGGCTTAGACATCGGCAGAGGCGGTAGGCCGGGCGCCGTCAGGCGGACTGGCACGTCAGGCGGGCTGGGTCCGCAGGAAGCGCCCGAAGTGCGGCACGGTGAACGCGATCAGGCCCCGCTCGGAGCTGTAGATGAGCCCCTTCTTGATCAGGCTGTCTCGCGCGGGCGAGACGCTGGAGGGCTTGCGGCCCAGCTCCTCGGCCACCTGCGCCGTCTGCACTGGCTCGTCACCGAGCATGGCCATCGCCCGCATGTACTCGCGCTCGGCCGGGGTGGCGCGCTCGTAGCGGCTGCCGAAGAAGCCGACCGCCAGCTCGCCGGCCGCCACCGGGCCCGCGACGCTGACGTCGTGCGCCGTCACCGGGCTGGCCGCCGCGACGTCCCAGGTGACCTTCCCGTAGGCCTGGACGAAGTAGGGGTAGCCATCGGCCGCCGCGTAGAGGGCGTCGAGCGCCTCGGGCTCGAAGTCCGCGCCCTCGCGCCGGGCCGGGGCCAGCACGGCGATGTCGGCGGACGGCCGGTCCAGGCGGTCGATGGAGACATACCGGAACAGCCGCTCGGAGTAGCTCTTGCTGGCCGACAGCACCGATGGCAGGTGCGGCAGCCCGGCACCCACCACGATCAGCGGACCGTTGTTCTGCGACAGCTCGTGACACGAGGCGCATAGCGCCGAGATGTCCGCCGCGGGCACGTCCTGCATCTCGTCGATGAACAGGGCGATCCCCACCCCGAGATCCGCGGCCACCGACGCGGCGTCGGTCAGCAATTCGGTGAGGTCGATCTCCAGGTCGCCGGAATCCGCGCGGCCGCGCACCGACGGGACATCGATCCCCAGCTGGGTCACGATCGATCCCTTCGCCGCGCGCGCGTCACGCGCGGCGAATGACTTGAGCACGCCGAGAAAGTGGTCGATCCGGTCGGGCGCGCGATGCCGGGGCGCCAGCTCCCGCACCGCCATGTGCAGCGCGCCGGCCACCGGGCGGCGGATCGACTGCTCCGGGCGCGCCTCGATCTTGCCGGTACCCCACAGCCGCTGCATCGCCATGGACCGGAAGGTGTTGAGCAGCACGGTCTTGCCGACTCCGCGCAGCCCGGTCAGCACCATGCTGCGCTCCGGGCGACCCCGGGCGATCCGCTCCAGGACTACCTCGAACTGGGCTATCTCACGGTCGCGCCCGGCCAGCTCGGGCGGCCGCTGCCCGGCTCCCGGCGCATAGGGATTTCTCACTGGGTCCACGCGATAGGAGCCTATGACGCGGTCTAGCAAGTTCCCTAGATTGCCGTAGAAAGGGCTACCGGCGTGTCGCGCAAGCCCCGGCACGGGCGATACCGGACGCGCGGCCGCCGGCCTGGACGGCCGCCCCCTGCACGTGCTTCGCCGGGCGTGCCAGGGAACGGGGCCATTTGTTCCCGGGCACGGCCCGGCGAGCGAGAACCGCGCCTCAGGTCGTCCCAGTTGGCAGGGTTCTCTACTGATACGTACGGCAGCCTCGTTCGGTTCGCGCCGCCCGGAACGGCGCTGTCCGGTAAGCGTCCGGTGCTGCGGCAACCGGCCCCGGCGTTAGCGCTTCGGCCCGGGCGAGGCCTGGTTCAGCCTGGCCAGGAACGCGTTGTAGGCGGCCAGGTGGTCGTCATCGTCGATGCCGCCGCGATCCGCCCACCGCCCGGCGGCCACCCCCGCTGAGCTGTCCGCATCGGCGCCCTCCGCGCTCGCGCGCTCGCCATCGGCGCCGGGGCTGCCGTCGCCGGGGCCGCCGGGGCCGGCCGGCTGGTGCGAGGCGACCAGGCTGGCCATGCTGGCCTTGCGGGCGCTCTCCAGCCAGCCATGTCCGCTGGTCGCGGCCCGCTCGTCCAGACTCCAGGTCAGGAACACGAGCATCATCAGGCCGAACATGATGGCGTCGCCGCCGATCCACATCACCGCACCGCCCGCGTGCAGGTCCGCCACCGCCGACGGCGCCCAGGCCGGCCGCGGCCCCGTCGGCAGTCCCGGCGTCCTGGCGCCGCCATAGCCCAGCACCAGGCCCGTGAAGGTGTCCACCGGCATGATGAGAACCAGGATGACGAACCGCATCGGGTACGACAGCCGCCAGCGGATCGGCTCCTTGCCGAGGATCGGCAGGAAGAACAGGTAGCCGACGAGCAGGAAGACCAGGTGCTCGGCATTGTGCGGCGTCTGGTTGGTCTCCACCAGGTTGGCCACGCTGGTGAGGTGCGCCACCACGACCGCCCCGGTGTAGGCCACGGCGCCGAGCACCGGCCAGGTCAGGAAGCTGACCACCTTCGAGCGCAACACCCGCTTGACCCAGGTGTGCAGCGGGTTCCGGCTCGCGTGCATCAGCAGGGTCATCGGCTGGCCGAAGATCAGCAGCGGCGGCGCCACCATGATGAGCATCAGGTGCTGCACCATGTGGTCCCAGAACAGCACGTCGTCGTAGGCGCCGACGCCGCTCTGGGTCGCGATCACGATAGTGGCCAGGCCGCCGAAGAACAGGAGCGTCCGCCACGCGGGCCACGGCCTGGCCGGGTGCCGCCGCGCTACCCGGATCACGCCCCAGCCGTAGAGGACAGCGGAGATAGCGACGGCCGCGGTGACCATGGGAGCGAACTGCCACTGGGTGAAGACGGCCGACCAGCCGAACGGGGGGAGCATGCGACCTCCTTACACCGGCGAGCCTACTCACCTGCGCGGGCGCCAGGCCGACGGGCTCGGGAAGCCTCCGGTCCGGCCTTGACTGCCCGGGATCGTCCAGCGGGCCGCCTGGCCCGGCTATCGTTATCGCCGGAGGGTTCGCCTAGTGGCCGAGGGCGGCGGTCTTGAAAACCGCTGTGGCGTTCACGCGTCACCGTGGGTTCGAATCCCACACCCTCCGCTCCGACCAGCAAGAACGCTGCTCAATCCGAACGCCTGAGCGCCATGGTCACCGGTCGCGCCTGGCGACGTGGGGACAGGCGGTCATGATCCCGTCTCCTTCGCTTCCCCGGCGACCAGCCGCGCGACGCTCTCGGCCGCCTGCAGGTGAGCCTCCGCCTTGATGTGCGTGTAGTGGTCGGTCATGCTCTCGGTGGCATGCCCGAGATCCTCCTTGCGGATGCTCCGGTCAACGCCAGGCGCCGATGCCGCTCGGCTCCGGAGCGCCGCAGTCACTGATGCGGGCCGGTCGTCGCCGCTGCGAGCCCGTTACTAGCAATCATTCAGTGGACAGTGCAACGGTCAATGCTATGGACAAAAGAGATGGCCGTTAGCGTATAGTGCCAGCATGAGAGAGTATGAGCGCACCCACCCGTGGATCGACTTCAAGGCCACGG
>DATCEO010000171.1:0-2336 GCA_036510065.1 Streptosporangiaceae bacterium
CGGCTACAACGCAGGGATCGTCCCCCTGCTCCAGCTGCATCCCGGCCGTCCCCGCCGCCCGCACGAGGTGGCCATGCTGGCCGCCGACCACCTGTTGTATGGCCTGGTGATCAGCCGGCTCGGCGGCCGGCCGATCTGACCGGCAAGACGCCCTGCCCGAGGAATTTTGCGGTAACCCGTTCGGGGTTCTCCCGGGCCAGCCGGAGGACCAGGGCGCTGATGTTCCGGCGGGTGGCAGGCCGGCCGGACTTGCCGCGCCTGGACCTGGCGGTCCAGCGGCGGCGGACGATGTCGCGATGCCAGCGCAGGATCGTGTCTGGCGTGACCAGCAGCCGCATCCTGTGGCGGCGTGTCCTGGGTATCAGGCTGCCCAGTTCAGGTTCGGGCGCCGCAGCTGGCGTCGTTGCAGGACAGTGAGTTGGTGGCGCATGATCAAGATCTCAGCGGTCTTCCATGTCTCCTCACGCCGGGACAGCCGAGGCCACGCGGCTAGCCGCGTGATCAGGAGGAAGACGAACCGCAGGCACATGACCGGAGATCATCACGGCCGGGCGGCACTCACGTGGTTCCTGCGCTGGCGATCGAGGTTGACGATCCTGAACTCGACCCAGCGAACTTCGCCACGAGCACCCACAACAGCTCACGGCGGGAACAGCGAGACGGTGCCTATTCGAAAATTCAGTGGCAGTGCCAGCACGGTCATGTCTGGAAATCAACGGTTCTCAACCGTGTCCGGGGAGGCGGCTGCCCGAAATGCTCAACGGTCGGCACCTCCAAGGAGCAGGTCAGAGTAGCAGCAGAACTATCTGGCTTGCTGGAGCTCATCCAGCCGGACCCGCCAGATCCCAGGATTCCCGACGGAATCCCGGACCTCGGCTCTTCCCTCCGAATCCGTCTAACAGCCCTACGCCGGGCCTGCTACTCCGGCTGACCACGGTGCCGGGACCGCGCGTTAACGCAGGTCAGCTGTATCCGCTGGTTTTCGGCTAGGACTACCGGGACCCCGTTCCGTCGCCGTGCTAGGCGCGATCAGGGGGCGGATCCTCACCTGGCGTACTGGGCGCGAGCGCATACAGGCCGCGGCCGGTGCGGCGGACCTTCCCCTGCATGACTGCCTGGCGCAGGGCGGAAGGGAACCGGCCCGGGCCCCACAGATCGGCGTGCACCAGCTGGGCTAGCTGCCGCCGTTCGACCGCGCCGGCGTCGGCCAGCGCCGCGGCTATCTGATCGACCTCACGATCCCGGGCGGTGTCGATGAGCGGGGCGACGTAGGCAGGGTACATCGGCGACCAGGACCGGTAGGCCCCCTGCGGGGTGACGGCCGGCTCGACCCGGCGGCGCGGGCGGCGCTGCCCCGTTCCCGCCGCGGCCGCGGTGACCGCTTCCTCCTTGACCGCGCCATCCTGGTCGGCGTCCTCGGCGGTCAGCGGGGTAGCGATCTCCTCCAGCGGTTTCTGCTCGGCGTTAACGCCCAGCCACACCTCGACCAGCCCGGCCGCGATCATCAGGACCGCGCCGATCACGTAGCCGACGGCCAGCTCTCCGCGTTTCCCTGAGGCGATGAGGACGCCGAACAGCACCGGCCCGGAGATGCCGCCCGCCGCGGTGCCGATGGCGTAGAAGAACGCGATCGCCATCGCGCGGGTCTACATGGGGAAGATCTCGCTGACCGTCAGGTACGCGGAGCTGGCGCCGGCCGAGGCGAAGAAGAAGATGATCACCCAGGCGGCCGTCTGGGTGGTCGCGGTGAGCGTCCCCTTGTCGAACAGCCACGCGGTGACCGCCAGCAGCCCGCCGGCCAGGATGTAGGTCCCGGAGATCATGATCTTACGGCCGAGAGTGTCGAAGAACCGGCCGAGCAGCAGCGGGCCGGCGAAGTTCCCGGCCGCGAACGGCAGCAGGTACAGCCCCACGCTGGCGCTTGCCACGTGGTAGAAGGTCGTCAGCGCGATCGAGTAGGTGAAGAAGATCGCGTTGTACAGGAATGCCTGGCCGATGAACAGGGAGAAGCTCAGCGCCGAGCGCCGCGGATAGCGCCCCAGCAGGGTCCTGGCGATGGTGATGAAGCCGATCGCGTTCCGCTGCCGGACCGTGATCTCCTCCTCCGGCTCGGGCAGCTCCCTGATCCCGGTGGAGGACCGCACCTGCTCCTCAATGTCGGTGACTATGCCGTCGGCCTCTTTCTCGCGGCCGTGGATGAACAGCCAGCGGGGGCTTTCCGGCACGTTGCGGCGGACCAGCAGGATCACCAGGGCCAGCACCACACCCAGGCCGAAGCACAGCCGCCAGCCAAGATCCACGGCGAGCAGCTTCGGGTTGAGCAGCACGAGCGTGGC
>DATCEO010000172.1:0-15610 GCA_036510065.1 Streptosporangiaceae bacterium
AGCCCGGACGCGGCCCGGTGAATTAGGGCCGGCTGGATGAAGTGCCGGGCCTGAGCTGCGATCTTTTCCCGCAGCCAGTCAGGCGGAAGCCTCTGATTGAAGCCCAGATCCACGGCCGCCTGCTCTAGCCGAAGCATGGTCCTTCGTCGAGTGCCCGCTCGACTGTCCCGACGACGTTCGAGCCGGCCTTGCTGAAGAGGGTGAAGAACTTCAGCAGACGATCAAGGGAAAGGAGAGTACACACTCCTCTCCACTTTCAACATATAGCGCACCGGGGGGCTTGCGGCAAGCCCCGGGTCGTGCCGCATAATCGCTGGCCGAGGCAGAAACCACGGAAATCGGAGTCACGAAATGCGTGTGCTGTTGTCGGCGACCGGGTCGCGCGGGGACGTCGAACCACTGGTGGGACTCGCGGTGCAGTTGCGGGCACTCAGCGCGAAGGTGCGGGTGTGCGCGCCGCCGGACAAGGAGTTCGCGGAGCGGCTGGCCGGGTGGCCGCCGTCGTGCACCACGGCGGCGCAGGCACAACGATCCGGCTCCGACCGTCCCTGTCAGCCGCGCTCAGGCCACTCTGACCCTCGAGACCCGCGCGCGAGCAACAGCCGTGGCCGGCACGATCCGCAACGACGGGACGACAGTAGCCGCGACGCTGCTGCTCGACACGGTCAGCCGGGAAAGCCGCCAGTGTCCGCGTGAACCACGCCGGATCATCAGGCCAGGACCCAGAAGACGAGAACCTACGAACCCTGGTGACCTGAACCGACAACGGCCACGGGGTCGACGTCAGGCGGAGCGTTGCTCGTCATGGCCACCAGGTCGTCACGCCGGCCCAGGCGCCTTGCCGCGCGCAACGGCTGCCAGCGACATCAGATCGGAGCTGATGACGTGAACCCCCTGACTACCAGCGCGTTTGACCTTCCCGACCGTCTCTCCCCCAAGGCCGACCCGACGCTGATCGCCGTCGACGAGCAGCACTTCGCGGCCATCGCGGAGAGCCTTGAGCAGTCGATCGCCGACCTGTCCCACCGCCTCGATGCCGAGCGCAAGGCACCCGGCGGCATAGGCCAGCAGGCGATGGACCGGGACATGGAGATCCACCGGCTGACCGCTCGCCTGCGCGCCCTGCTTCGCTTCGGTCTGGAGCTGTGCCTCGGGCACATGGTCAGCGCAGACAACCCCGAGCCCGTGTACGTCGGACGACTTGGCCTCACCGACAGTGGCGGTCGTCGGCTGCTGCTCGACTGGCGCTCCCCCGCGGCTGAGCCGTTCTTCGGAGCGACCCACGCCAACCCGATGGGTCTGGCCAGCCGCCGCAGGTATCGCTGGACCCGCGGCCGGATCAGCGACTACTGGGACGAGGTGTTCACCGCGGACGGGTTTGAAGGGCACGCCGCGCTCGACGACCAGTCCGCCTTCATCGCCAGCCTGGGCAGCAACCGGTCGGCCCGGATGCGCGACGTGCTCGGCACCATCCAGGCCGACCAGGACGCCATCATCCGCGCGGGATCCCGCGGCGCTCTCGTCGTCGACGGCGGTCCGGGTACGGGCAAGACCGTCGTCGCTCTGCACCGCTCGGCCTACCTCCTCTACTCCGACCCTCGTCTCGGTCACCGCCGGGGCGGCGTGCTGTTCGTCGGTCCGCACCAGCCCTACCTGGCCTACGTCGCCGACGTCCTCCCCAGCCTCGGAGAGGAGGGCGTGCAGACCTGCACCCTGCGGGACCTCGTCGCCGAGGGAGCCGCGGCAGCGATCGAGGCCGACTCGGACGTGGCCCGCCTGAAGTCGTCCGCGGACCTGGTGAAGGCGATCGAGACAGCCGTCAGGTTCTACGAGGAGCCGCCCGCTAAGGGGATGACGGTCGAGACCCACTGGTCCGACATCTGGCTGAGCGCCGACGACTGGGCCGAGGCTTTCGAAGCACCAGAACCCGGTACCCCGCACAACGAGGCGCGCGACCAGATCTTGGAGGAACTGCTCACGATCCTGATGGACTCCCACGACGGCGACGTCTCGGCTGACCTGCTCCGCGAGTCGCTGCTGCAGAACAGGGAGCTGCTCACGACCTTCAACCGCGCGTGGCCGCTGCTCTGGGCGGCTGACCTCGTCGGAGACCTGTGGTCGGTACCCGCCTACCTGCGCAAGTGCGCTCCCTGGCTCAGCCCTGGCGACGTTCAGAAGCTGCAGCGCGCGGACGTACAGGCCTGGACGGTGTCCGACCTGCCGCTCCTGGACGCAGCACGGCAACGCCTCGGCGACCCGGAGGCGTCACGACGTAAGCGCCGGCATAACGCCGCTGTCGCCGCCGAGCGCGAGCGCATGGCCAGGGTCGTCGACGACCTGATTGAGGCCGTCGACGACGAATACGGCGTAGGCCTAGTGACGATGCTGCGCGGCGAGGACTTCCAGGACGTCCTGGTCGACGAGTCCGCACTGCCCAGCACCGACCGGGACCTGCTCGCCGGCCCGTTCGCGCACATCGTCGTGGACGAGGCTCAGGAGCTGACCGACGCGGAGTGGCAGATGCTGCTGCTCCGCTGCCCGTCCCGGAGCTTCACCATCGTCGGGGACCGCGCCCAGGCCAGGCACGGGTTCACGGAGTCGTGGCAGGAACGGCTTGAGCGGATCGGGCTCGACCGGATCAACCTGGCTTCCCTGAGCATCAACTACCGGACGCCGGAACAGGTCATGGCGGAAGCCGAGCCGGTCATCCGGGCCGTGCTCCCGGACGCCAACGTGCCGACCTCCATCCGCAGCAGCGACGTCCCCGTCGTACACGGATCTGCTTCGGATCTGGGCTCGATCCTCGGCACCTGGCTCGCCGCGCACCGCGACGGGATCGCCTGCGTCATCGGCAGTCCCGCGTTCCGGGCGACCTCCCGCGTCCGGTCGCTGACCCCGGAGCTGTCGAAGGGGCTCGAGTTCGACCTGGTCATCCTCATCGACCCGGAGGCGTTCGGGAGGGGTATCGAAGGAGCGGTCGACCGCTATGTCGCAATGACCCGAGCGACCCAGCAACTCGTCATCCTCACGAGCTCCTGACGTCGGCCAAGGCCGGGCTGCACCGCCAACTCGGCATGCTCGAAGAGACTGGCATACTCGGCGGCGTTCCGCCGGCGGCAGCCCGACGCCGTACTCACCGGCGAGCAACGGCATCGGCTTCCCGAAGATCATCTGTCACCCAGATGCCGCCGGGGCGGCGGCCCAGATGCCGCCGGGGCGGCGCGCCGGCAGGCGACATCGTGCGTCCCTGGATGCCATCGCCAGGTGCGGCCCGGCTGGGACTCCCGGCTGCGGATGAACACAGATGCGCCCCTGGAGAGGAGAAACGGACGCGGACGCGCCTGTTATTGGAGTCTTCAGCCGCTCCTGCGTTACAGTCGCAGGATGCCAATTTTCCGAATCAAGGAGACCGCGGGTCTCCTCGGGGTCAGTGCCGACACCTTGCGGCGCTGGGCTGATGCGGGCCGCATCGAAACGACCACCGATGCCTCGGGACGTCTCGGCGTGGACGGGAAGGCGCTGGCCAGCTTTGCGCAGGATCGGGCCGCCGCAGCTGATCATGGTGAGGGCCAGATAGTGGTGGCTCATTCTGTGCGGAACAGGTTCAGCGGCCTGGTCAGCCGGGTTGTCCGCGACACGGTGATGGCTCAGGTGGAGATCCAGGCCGGACCGCACAGGTTCGTGTCGCTGCTCAGCCGCGAGGCTGCGGACGAACTCGGCCTGGAGCCGGGGATGCTCGCTGTTGCCGCCGTCAAGGCCACTAACGTCTCCGTGGAGATCCCCAAGATCAGCTGATATCGGCTCACGGAGAGATTCAACCTAGGAGATAGAAATGCGCCGTTTCGCCGTTATCACAGCTGGGCTGGCGGCAGTCGCCCTGGCCGGCTGTTCTAGCAGTTCCAGCAGCAGCTCGGGTGCCGCATCCGCGAGTAGTTCCGCGTCCTCGTCCGCGTCAAAGGGATCCATAACCGTCTTCGCCGCGGCATCGCTGATGGGCACCTTTACCCAGCTCGGGAAGCAATTCGACAGCGCCCATCCAGGCGATACGGTGAAGTTCAGTTTCGGGCCGAGTTCCGGCCTGGCTACGGAGATCATCAGCGGTGCCCCCGCTGACGTGTTCGCTTCCGCATCCTCGACGAACATGGAAATGGTTGTCAAGGCGGGCGACGCGGCGAACCCGCAGACCTTCGCCAAGAACACGATGGAAGTCGCCGTCCCGCCGAGTAACCCCGGGAAAGTGACATCCGTGAAGGACCTGTCGAAATCGGCTGTCAAGGTGGCGCTGTGCCAGCCGCAGGTACCGTGCGGGGTCGTGGCCGCGGAGATTTTCAAGAACGCCGGGATCACAGTCAAGCCGGTCACCCTGCAGCCGGACGTGAAGTCCGTGCTGACCCAGGTCGAGACGGGCAACGTCGATGCGGGCATGGTGTATGTGACCGACGTGATGGCGGCTGGGACCAAGGTCAAGGGCGTGACCATCCCGGCCAGCGAAGAGGCCTCAACGCTTTACCCGATCGCTACTATCAGTAACAGCAAGCAGAAGTCAGTCGCCCAGGCCTTCGTTGCCTATGTGCTGTCACCCACAGGCCAGCAGGTGCTCACAGCCGCGGGGTTCGAGAAGCCCTGACCTACTATCCGGAGCTGCCACGGTGACCTTCACCACGCCGTCGCACCTGACAGCCCGGGAACGAGCCAGGCGGGCCGCGCGCGGCGGTCCTTCGCGGTCAGTGCCGGTGCCGTTGCTGGTGCCGGCACTGATCGCGATCGGATTCCTGGTGCTGCCCTTGGCCGGGTTGCTGATCCGCGCCCCCTGGGGTGATCTCGGAGCGGCGCTCAGCGGGGCCGATGCGACCCAGGCCCTGATCCTTTCCCTGTGGACCGCATCCGCGAGTACCGCGATCTCCCTGGTCATCGGGGTGCCGCTGGCGTGGGTTCTGGCCCGGAGCAGCTTCCCGGGACAGCGGCTCCTCCGTGCTCTGGTGACGCTGCCGCTGGTACTCCCGCCGGTGGTCGGCGGAGTTGCGCTGCTGCTGGCGTTCGGGCGAACCGGCTTCCTCGGCCAGTACCTGGACGACTGGTTCGGGCTGACGATCCCCTTCACCCCGATTGCCGTCGTCATGGCCGAGACTTTCGTTGCCATGCCCTTCCTGATCATCACCGTGGAGGGGGCGCTGCGATCCGCAGACCAGGGCTTCGAGGAAGCGGCGGCCACGCTGGGCGCAAAACGGATGACGGTGTTCCGCCGGGTCACGGTGCCACTCGTCGCCCCTTCCCTGGGGGCGGGCGCGGTGTTGTGCTGGGCGCGGGCCCTGGGCGAATTCGGGGCGACGATCACCTTCGCCGGCAGTCTCCCCGGCCAGACCGAGACCATGCCCATCGCCGTGTACTACGCGCTGGAGACTGATCCGGACGCGGCGATCGCACTCAGCCTGGTGCTGCTGGTGGTATCGATCACGGTGCTGGTGTCCCTGCGTGACCGCTGGATCCGGCGCGGCCCGGTCTCGTGACATCCGGCGACAGTGACGGCCTCGTCGTCGACGCGGAGGTCAGGCGCGGCAGTTTCGTGCTCGCGGTCAGCCTCACCGCGGCTCCCGGTCAGGTCCTCGGTGTGCTGGGGCCTAACGGGGCCGGGAAGTCCACTTTGCTCAGCGCGGTGGCCGGCCTGACCCCGGTCGCCGCGGGGCGTATCACGCTCGCCGGGCAGGCCATGGACGACGCGGAGGCAGGGGCCTTCGTGGAGGCCTCGGGACGGCCGGTGGGTTTCGTGTTTCAGAACTACCGGCTCTTCCCTCACCTGACCGTGGCCGAGAACGTAGCGTTCTCGCCGCGTGCCCGGGGCCTGGGGAAGCGGGCTGCCAGGTCAGCTGCCAGCTACTGGCTCGAGCGGCTCAGGCTGAGTGACCTCGCCGACCGCAAGCCTGACCAGCTGTCAGGCGGCCAGGCGCAGAGGGTGGCGCTGGCACGCGCGCTGGCCGGCCAGCCAGCCCTGCTCCTGCTGGACGAGCCTCTGTCAGCTCTGGACGCCGGGACCCGTCTTGATGTCCAGACTGAACTCAAGCGCCATCTGGCAGACTTCGCGGGGCCGTGCCTGCTGGTCACCCATGACCCGCTCGAAGCACTCGTCCTGGCTGACCAGCTCATCGTCCTTGAGGGCGGCCGCATCGTCCAGGAAGGCACACCCGCGCAGATAGCCCGCCGGCCGGCCACCGACTACGTCGCCAAGCTCGTCGGCCTGAACCTGTACGAGGGTCATGCCAGCGGCTCCCAGGTCTCGCTCAACGGAGGCGGATCCTTCGTCATCCCCGACCGGGACCAGCACGGCGACGTGCTCGTCGCGGTCCGCCCGTCGGCGGTGGTCGTCAGCAGTCAGCCACCCGTGGCCAGCAGTGCCCGCAACATCTGGCCCGGCAGGATCGCCGGCCTCACGCTGCTGGCCGACCGCGTCCGGCTCGACCTCGAAGGACAGCCGGCCGTCCTGGTGGACGTCACACCAGCAGCTGTCGCAGAACTTTCGCTGGACCGAGGCAGCGAGGTGTGGCTCACCGTCAAAGCCACCGACCTTGAGGTTTACCCGCGCGCCGAGAGGGAGCCCGCCTGAGCGGATAACCCCAGGCCCGGAGCCTCCGGTGTTGCATCGGTCGGCCGTGACGGAGGTCACCTCTCGGCACGCCGGCGACCTGGTCTAACCACCGGGCACTGGCGGGTCCACGGCCAGGAGGCCGGCCAGGATGCGCGCGAGGATGCCGGCGTAGGGGTCCGCGGGGCCGGATGCGCCCCCAGCGGAACCGACCGCCGCCGGCGCCTCCGGCGCGAGCAGTTCGGCGAGGCGCGGGTGGCGGCCCGCGGCCAGTACGTGCTGCAGGTAGGCGGCGTTGCGCTGCTGCCGGGCTGAGCCGCCGGCGAGCTCGTTCTGGACGAAGAGCGCGGTGACGGCGTTGAGCAGGGCGAAGGCTTCGAGCTTGGTGGCAGTGCTGGCCGGGCGCGGGGCGAGCGCGTCGAGGACGTGCTCGAGCAGGACGAGCCCGTTCGGTCCGAGCACGGACTGGGTGATGAGCAGGGACGGCAGCCACGGGTGGCGCCGCATGATCGCCCGAGCTTGCCGACCGATGTCGAGGAGGTCGGCGAGCCAGTCACCGGTGGGCGCCGCGAACACGTACTCCGAGCCTGTGGAGTCGATCATCAGGTCGAGCAGGTCCTCGCGGGTGTCCAGGTAACGGTAGAGCGAAGCGGCACCGGTCCCGAGCTCTGCGGCGAGTCGCCGCATGGACACCGCGTCCAGGCCCTCCTGATCGGCGATGGTGACGGCGGCGGCAGTGATCTCCTCGCGGGAGTGCTGCGCCGGGCGCCCGGTAGCCGCGCGCTCGGGGCGCATCCAGATGACATCGCCCAGTGGCTCCGGTGTCATTCCCGCCTCCAGGTGACTCGGTTCGCGAACGACGTACCCGAACAGCTAGCCTAATTTGCGAACACCGTTTGCGATCCGCAGGAGGCGCGACGATGGTTCGATCACCGCGAGGGGACGGGGGCTCCGTGATCGCCTAGGGCAGCCGACGCCGTCGCAGCCACTGCCAGAAGGTCCGGCGCGGCGGACGGGACATGATCGAGCTGCTCCTGGCCCGGCCCGATACCTGAACGCGCAGGATGACCGGTACCTCGGGACCCCACGGCGCCCGGGCTTTCAGGGAGCTGCTGTCGGCTGCCACGTCATCGGTGTCGACCACCACGCCAGGCCTGGGCACTAGCCTCAGGCTGCTACTGCGCAGATCCACGTCGATCAGCAGCGACGGCTGCGAGATCACCGCCTCGGTGAAGTCCAGCATCACGCTGCCGCTGGTGGCCCGCAGTTCCATCCGCTGCGGCACGAGCCAGCGGCCGCCGCGCGAGGCGGTGCTGCTCTGGCACTCGATGCGGACCAGGTCCTTCGGCCTCAGATCCGGAACGCCGGCGGCCAGGCCGGGCGCGGCCGGCAGGTCCCTGACCACGACTGCAAGCTCGCCGTAGGTGCGTGCGGTCAGGGCATCTTCCAGCCGCTCGTCGAGCTCGTCGGCGGTCAGCCGGCCATCACCGGCAGCGACCCGCAGGACCTCGACCACCCGCTCCCGGTCCTCGTGCGACGCGCGCAGGCCATCGTGAGATGCCTGCTCGTCATCGTGCCCCAGCGGCGCCACCTCACCGGCCATGAGCACACTCTAAGACTGCAGCGGCTGGTACGCGGCACTGCGTCGGCGGGTCTGCAGCACTGCGCAGACTGGCAGGCAGCGCAGCGCCGGCTCAGTAAATCCGGCCGCGCGGCCCCGATGCGACTAGGGCGTGTTTCAGAAGTGGGTCGGGTGGCGGCCTGGAGGCGCCGACGTGTCGCTGACCGGTAACAGGCGAGGTCTCCGGTAGATGGTTCATCGACGAAGAAGACCATCAGTACGGAGACCTCGTGGCCACCTTAGCGGTGACGGAGCGGGCGGACCTGACGGACGCGCAGTGGGCGATGCTGGAGCCGTTGCTGCCCGCGCGCAAGAGACTGGGGCGCCCGCCGAAGTGGACGAAGCGGCAGCTCATCGACGGGATCCGGTGGCGGGTCCGGGTCGGATCGCCGTGGCGGGACGTGCCGCCGCAGTACGGGGCGTGGCAGACCGTGTACGGGTTGTTCCGGCGGTGGCAGCGCGACGGGACCTGGCAGCGGCTCCTGTCCGGGCTGCAGGCCCGCGCGGACGCGGCCGGGCTGATCACCTGGGACGTCAGCGTGGACTCCGCGATCGCCCGGGCGCACCAGCACGCAGCGGGCGCGCGGAAAAGGGGGATCTGCAGAAGGAGCCGCCCGGCGGGGTGGCAGCCGAGCCGGCCGATCACGCGCTGGGCCGCTCGCGCGGCGGGCGGACCACCAAGGTGCACCTGAGCTGCGAGCAGGACCAGAAGCCGCTGTCGATCGTGGTCACAGCCGGGCAGCGCGGGGACAGCCCGCAGTTCGCCGCCGTCATCGAGGCCATCCGGGTACCCCGGCCCGGCCCGGGCCGCCCCCGCACCCGCCCCGACCGGGTTCTGGCTGACAAGGCCTACAGCTCGAAGGGGAACCGGGCTTACCTGCGCCGCCGCGGGATCAGGGCCACCATCCCGGTCAAGGCGGATCAGGCAGCCAGCAGGCGCAGGCTGGGCCGCAAGGGCGGCCGGCCCCCGGCCTTCGACCCGGGCTCTACAAGCAGCGCCACGCCGTGGAATGCGGCATCAGCCGCCTCAAGCGCAACCGCGGCGTAGCCACCCGCTTCGACAAGCTCGCCGCCCGCTACCAGGCAACCGTCACGATCGCAGCGATCAGCGAATGGCTCCTGCCCGACATATGAAACACGCCCCTGGCGCCGACCTGGCGCTAGGCGCCGTCACCGGGTGGCCGATCCTCGCGCAGCCAGCGGCCGATCCGCTCGACGGCCTCGTCCGCCTCCGGCAGCAGCCCGGCGAACGCGTGCCAGACATGCGGCATCTCCGGCCAGATTTCGAGCGTCACGTCGACCCCCGCGGCCTGCGCCGCCGCGGCGAACCGGAGGGAGTCGTCGCGCAGGATCTCGGCGTCCCCGGCCTGGATCAGGACCGGCGGCAGGCCATGCAGGTCGGCGTAGAGCGGCGAGGCGTAAGGGTGCCGGGCATCCTGCCCGGCGAGGTACCAGTCCGCTGCCTCCCGCGCGCCATCCGGCGTCAGCATCACATCGACCGCCGCCCGGCTGCGCAGCGACTCGCCGCCCAGGTCCAGGTCGGTCCACGGCGAGATGACAACGGCCGCGCCGGGCAGGGGGTCGCCGGCGTCGCGCAGCGCCACGAGCGCCGCGAGGGCCAGGCCGCCACCTGAGGAGTCGCCGCTGATGACGACCTGCCGGGCGCGCGTGCCGCCGGCGATCACCCAGCGGTAGGCGGTCAGCGCGTCCTCGACGGCCGCCGGGAACGGATGCTCGGGGGCCAGGCGGTAGCCGGCGCTGAGCACCCGCGCCTGCGCCGCCGCCGACAGCAGCGCGAGCAGGCCCCGGAGCCGGGCGGGCGAGCCGAGGTGGTAGGCGCCCCCGTGGAAGAACAGCACCACCCGCTCGCCCGTCACCCCCGCCGCGACCACCCACTCAGCCGGAACGCCATTCGCGTCGACCGGATCGACCTGCGTGCCCTCGGGCGGCGGCGCGCCGGCCGATCCCATCAGCGCACGGCGCTCCTGGAGCGTCAGGGTGCCCAGGTCAACGCTGCCCACGAGCTCAAGCACGGCCTTGAGCTGCTCACTAGCCATCTGGCGTCCTCCGTCGGCGGCCCCGTCGGAATCCTCACAGCCCCGGGACCCGGCCGGCAACCGAATAAACGCCCGCCGCCGGGCTGGCCCGCACGCCGCTAGCGCCCGGAACTTACCGGCTCCCAGTTCACCTCGCCGGTGAGCTCGATCAGCTGGCCCAGGGCGTCAAGCCGGGTACGCAGCGAGCCGTCGAGCGCCAGCGAAGGGTGCTGACGCCGACGCCTCCAGGCCACCACCCGACCCACTTCTGAAACACGCCCTAGCCGGGGAGCGTCCAGGCCGAGCCGCCGCCGCTCGATGATCAGGCAGCGATCCTCCACGTACAGCAGGCCCGCGTCCTCGGCGATC
This sequence comes from Streptosporangiaceae bacterium, assembly GCA_036510065.1. Lineage (GTDB taxonomy): Bacteria > Actinomycetota > Actinomycetes > Streptosporangiales > Streptosporangiaceae > DASUBV01. The sequence continues at coordinate 10,604 of DATCEO010000172.1, forward strand.
GCGCGTGCCTCCGAGGCGATGCCGAGCTGCAGCCACAGCGCGGTGGCTCCGGCGGCCACGGCCTGGCGCGCGATGTCCGGCGTGGCCGGCGACGGCCGGAAGACGTCGACCAGGCCGACCTGCCCGGGAACGCCGGCCAGCGTGCGGTAGACGCGCTCGCCGAGGATCTCGTCCGCGTGCGGATTGACGGGGATAATGCGCCAGCCAAGCTGCTGCACGTGCGCGGGCACCGAGTGCGCCGCCTTCGCCGGGGCTCCGCTCGCGCCGACCACGGTGATGGTGTCGTAGGTGGTGAGGATGCTCTCCACGATGGCGTCGGTATCGACCATCACCCCACATTAGTGTCAGCGGAATGCTCTTACGCCGGCTGCGAAAAGTGCTTCTGCGTCCGGGGCCGTTATCGGTACCGTGACCCGATCCGCCGGGTGAACTACGGCCCTTGCTGGCACCGGAAAGGGAGCGGCGATGCAGGATCGGGCGCAGGCCTACCCCCGCGACCGCGACCGGGACCGGGACCAAGACCGGGACCGGGACCGGGAGCAGCGCCGTGGCCGGGGCCAGGAGCGGGCCCAGCGGGCCCGGCCGCTGCTGCGGACGATGCTCGGTGATGTCCTGCGCCGGACCCGGCTGGAGCAGGGCCGGACCCTCGCCGACGTAGCCCGGCACGCCAGGGTCTCGATGCCCTACCTGTCCGAGCTGGAGCGCGGCCGCAAGGAGGCCTCCTCCGAGGTCCTGGCCGCCATCTGCAGCGCGCTGCGCCTCGAGCTGGCCGACCTGCTGGCCGAGGCAGGACGCGCGCTGGCCGGCGATCGCACGCGCCGCGCCCCGGTCATCCCGCTGGAGATCATCCGCGACCGCCCGGCCCCGCCGCAGCAGCCCGGTGGGCAACGCCCCGATGCGCAGCGGCCGGGCCCGGGCGACATCATGTGCCGACTCGCGGCCTAAGCACCGCGCCCGAGCACCGGGCACCTGATTAGGGGGCGCCGGCAGGCTCCAGCGGCGCCGCCTTGCGGCTGGTGATGACCTGGTCCGCCAGGCCGTACTCGACCGCTTCGCGGGCGTTGAAGGTCTTGTTCCGGTCGGTGTCGCTCCTGATCCTGGCCACCGGGTGGCCGGTGTGCCGGCTGAGGATCTCGTCCATCTCGGCCCGGACCCGGGCCACTTCCTTGGCCTGGATGGCCAGGTCGGGGAGGGTTCCCTGGGCCTGGCTCGACGGCTGGTGCAGCAGCACCTTCGCGTGCCGCAGGACCGACCGCCGGCCCGGCGCCCCGGCGGCGAGCAGCACGGCCGCCGCCGAGGACGCCTGTCCCATGCAGATGGTGGCGACGTCGGGCCGGATGTACTGCATCGTGTCGTAGATCGCCGTCAGCGCCCCGTAGGAGCCCCCGGGCGAATTGATGTACAGGCCGATCTCCAGGTCGGGGCTGGCCGACTCGAGATGCAGCAGCTGGGCCATCACCACGTTGGCGACGCCGTCGTCGATCTCGGTGCCGAGGAAGATGATCCGCTCGGACAGGAGCCGGGAGTAGATGTCGTAGGCGCGCTCGCCGGCCGCGGTCTTCTCGACCACGGTGGGAATCGTGTACTGGCTCATGATCACAGCCCTGCCGCGCGGCTGGCGAGGGCGGGACGGACGTCATCGAGCCGCTCCACGATGTGATCGACGATCCCGTAGTCGCGGGCCCCCTCGGCGCTGAACCAGCGATCCCGCAGGCTGTCGCTGCGGACCCGGTCCTCCGGCTGCCCGGTGTGCCGGGCGATCAGCCTGATCAGCATGGCGCCGGTCCGCTCGAGCTGCTCGGCGTAGATCTCGACATCGGCCGCGGTGCCGCCGAAGCCGGCCGAGCCCTGGTGCATGAGGATCTGGGCGTGCGGCAGGCTGTAGCGCTTGCCGGCCGTCCCGGCGCACAGCAGGAACTGGCCCATACTCCCGGCCAGGCCCATCGCCAGGGTGCGGACGTCGTTGGGGATCAGCTGCATCGTGTCGTAGATGGCCAGCCCGGCCGTGACGGAACCGCCGGGCGAGTTGATGTAGAGGCTGATGTCGCTGCGCGGATCCTCGGCCGACAGCAGCAGCAGCTGGCCGCACAGCCGGTTGGCGATCAGGTCATCGACTTCGGTGCCGAGCACGATGATGCGCTGGTAGAGCAGCCGGGTGGCCAGCTGCTCATCGGGCGCGGCAGCGGTGGCGGATTCGGTGACGGCAGTCTGCATGCTCGGCCTGCTTTCGGGTCGGGTGCCGGAAGCCCGGCACGGGGCGCCGGAAGCCCGGCACCCTCAACCCTGGTTCGGCCGGCGAGCGCTGGCCAAGACAATCTGCTGGCAGCAGAGGAACGGGCCCGCGGCTGGCGCGGCGGGCATCAGATCGAGAAGTCCTGCTCGTACCAGACCTCGTTGGTGGCCGGGTGCGGCACCGCGTCCGCGTCGGCCACGCTGATGCCCGCCACCTTCGCCTCCAGCTCCTCGATCCGCACCAGCAGAGCGTGCAGGCTGACCCCGACCAGGTCGGGCAGCACGGTGTGGTCGAGGTCGGGCGGCCCGCCGGCCTCGCGGGGCAGCCTGCGGTGGATGACCTGGCCGGGCACGCCGACCACCACCGAGTCGGGCGGCACCGGCTTGACCACGACGGCGTTAGCGCCGATCCGGCTGTCGTGGCCGATCGTGATCGGCCCGAGGACCTTGGCGCCTGCCCCGATGGTCACCCGGTCGCCGACGGTGGGGTGGCGCTTGCCGCGCTGCATACTGCTGCCCCCCAGCGTGACGCCATGGTAGATCGTCACGTCCGAGCCGACCTCGGCGGTCTCCCCGATGACGACCCCGATGGCATGGTCAATGAACAAGCCCGGGCCCAGCACCGCGCCGGGGTGGATGTCCACCCCGGTGAGCCACGCGGTCAGGGCCGAGCAGAGCCGGGCCAGCAGCTTGCCTTCCTCCCGCCACAGCCAGTGGCTCAGCCGGTGGCCCCAGACCGCGTGCAGGCCCGGGTAGCAGAGCACGAGCTCCAGGGTGCTGCGGACGGCGGGATCCCGGTCCCTGGCCGCCTGAAGATCTCGTCGCAGGGCCCCGAACACGGGCTACTTGGCCAGGTCGGCGAACAGCGGGGTGCTGAGGTACCGCTCGCCGAAGTCGGGAATCACCACGACGATCAGCTGGCCGGCGTTCTCCGGCCGCTGGGCCACCTGAACCGCGGCCCAGGCGGCCGCGCCGGAGGAGATGCCGACCAGCAGGCCCTCTTCCCGCGCCAGCCGGCGCGCCATCTCGAACGCCGCGTCGTTCTCCACCTGCACGATCTCGTCAATGAGGTCGACCTCCAGGACGGCGGGCACGAAGCCGGCGCCGATGCCCTGGATGGGGTGCGGGCCCTTGGCGCCGCCCGACAGCACCGGCGAGGCGGACGGCTCGACCGCGACCATCCGCACCGATGGCTTGCGCTCCTTGAGCACCTCGCCCACGCCGGTGATCGTGCCGCCGGTGCCGACTCCCGCGACGAAGATGTCGATGGCGCCATCGGTGTCCTGCCAGACTTCCTCGGCGGTGGTCTCCCGGTGGATCGCCGGATTGGCCGGATTCTCGAACTGCTGCGGCACGAAGTACCGCTGGTCGCTCTTGGCCAGCTCCTCCGCCCTGGCGATGGCGCCCGGCATTCCCTCCGGGCCGGGCGTCAGGACCAGCTCCGCGCCGAACGCGCGCAGCACCTGCCGGCGTTCCATGCTCATCGTCTCGGGCATCGTCAGCACGCACCGGTACCCGCGGGCGGCGCAGACCATGGCCAGCGCGATGCCGGTATTGCCGGACGTGGGCTCCAGGATGACCGTGTCGGGCCCGATCACGCCGGCGCGCTCGGCGGCGTCGATCATCGCCACGCCGATGCGGTCCTTCACGCTGTGCGCCGGGTTGTAGGACTCCAGCTTGGCCACCACCTGGGCCGGGGCGCCGTCGGTTACCCGCCGCAACCGGACCAGCGGAGTATGGCCGACCAGCTGCGTGACGTCCTCAGCAATCCTCAAGGTCACTTCCTCACGTCGAGCGGATCCCTAACGGCAAGACGCAGCCCGGTCCGGCCCCGGGAGTAACGATTCGCCTCTGCCCGCCACAGTACGCCCGGCCGGCCCGGCCGGGCCGGTCCGGCCGGGGACCCGGCCGGCTCACGATCGGGCCGACGTTGGGTTGCTGATTTCCGGCACGACGAAGCCGGTGACGCCCGAGCGCCGCCGGGCAGGTTCCGCGCCTGCGCGTTCGGGACGTAGCCGAGATCGCGGATCGCCTGCAGCAGCCGGGCCCCGGTGGCCGGCGAGACGTTCAGCTGGCCGGCCAGGTACCGGGAGACCGTCGAGGCGGCCACCCCGGCCGCCTCCTCACCCCGCGCGGGTGACGCCTGGCGCCGCCTGGCGAGAGATCGTGGCCTCTTCTGCTGGCGGGGTGAGGGGAAACCGACGATGGCGGTCATGACAACCAAGGAGCTGCAGCGGCCGTTGCCGCGCTACCAGCTGGACACGGGGCTGGGGCATCTGACGGCGGCGGAGCGGGCGGCCAGGGGGGTATCGGCGCGGGCGGAGGTGCCGCTGGAGGCTCATGCGGGGCTTGACCTGCCGGCTGACCGGCCGGACCCGCTGGCGCTGCTGGCCGAGCAGGGCGAGTCGCGGGTGGCGGAGCTGGTCCCGATCCGGTGGGGCCGGATGATGGTGTCGCCGTTCACGTTCTACCGGGGCGCGGCGCTGCCGATGGCCAGTGACCTGGCCCTGGGCACCCCGGTGTCCGGGCTGCCCGTGCAGGCCTGCGGGGACGCCCACCTGTCCAACTTCGGGGTGTTCGGGTCAGCGGAGCGGCGGCTGGTGTTCGACGTCAACGACTTCGACGAGACCGCCACCGGCCCCTGGGAATGGGACGTCAAGCGGCTGGCCGCCAGCCTGGAGGTCGCCGCCCGGGCCAACGGGCTCACCGGCAAGCAGCGCCGCAAGGTCGTCGCCGCGGCCGCAGCCAGCTACCGGGAGGCCATGCACGGCTTCG
>DATCEO010000173.1:0-8348 GCA_036510065.1 Streptosporangiaceae bacterium
GGGTCAGGGCTGCACAGCACCCTGATCGGCGCGCCGTCGACGGTGATCGAGTCCGCGGAGTACTCGACCTTGGCGGCAATGCGACCATAGGTCGAATCAAAGTCCAGCAGGTGCGCCAGCGTCAGCGCGTCGGTGACGTCGCGCGCTGGGCGGCCGTGGCGCCCTCCACGCTCGCGGGAAACTGGGCTCCCATGTTGCGCAGGCAGGTAGCCTCGGGGGCCGTCGCGGACGTGACGGATCATGAGCCACCCGGCGATCACCGCGAGCGCGGCATACAGCAGGGTGAAGACGGTCATCGAGATGATCACCGAGCTGGCCGTGACCCCCTGCGAGACGCTCTGCGCGGTGCACAGGACGCCGAACACCGTCCAGGCTGCCGGCCCCTCTCGGTGAAGATCCAGCCCATGGTGGTCGCGACGTAGGCAGCACGACACCCCAGATCGCTACCCAGTAGAACCAGCGGTCCGCGGGATCCGGCGGCACCGGGTCAGCCGCAGCCCGCCGCCGCTAGCACGCTGGCCAGCACCCCGAAGCCGATCATGAACCGGAAGGACCAGTACGTCACCGGAATAACCGGCTTGTAGCTGCCCGGCCCGTACTTCTTCACGTAGGCCCGCTTGGCGTTGTTAATGCCCTGCACCGTGCCGCGGGGGCTCAGCGTGGCGATCAGCGAGAGCAGGTACGGAACGCGCACGGTCCACAGTTCCTGGCTGCCGTTCAGCGAGCCGACCCTGACCAGCGAGGAGGCGGGCGCCGCCGTGCTGTAGAGCGCCTCCGCGGCGGCGATCTTCATCGGTTGCTGGGAGTCCATCAGCCGGGCCTGGATGTCGCCGCTGACGGCCGTGGCGATCCTGGCGGCCAGCGTGACGGGCAGGCCCATCCGCGCCGTCCGGCGGAACAGTTCCGTGTCCCGGCCGCCAGGTGCCAGGCGCTGGCCGCGACCACCACGGCGCCCGCGATCAGGAAGCTGGCAAACCAGACGTGCGGCCAGGCGGCCAGGACGGTCGAGTTGGTCAGCAGCTTGACGATGCTGGTCAGCTCCGCGCGGTGGGTAACGGAGCTGATCTTGTAGCCGACCGGGTGCTGCATCCAGGAGTTGGCCGCCAGGATGGCCACCAGGATCGATAGCCCGAGGGCCGGCGGCACGAAGATGAAGTGGTACACGGTGGTGATCCCGGACTGTCACCGCGAAGGGTCGAGCGCGCTCACAGCTGTTCCCTGCCGCCGCGGCATCCCGACCGGTCCCGGCCGCTGGCCAACGGGGGTTAGCTCACCAGGCCGGCGCCGTCCGGCGCAGGGCCGACCGCCCGTGGTCGCATGGACGTTGATCCCGGCTGCCGCTGCCGCCGCCGGCCGCCGCTGCCTGCGCCGCCGGGAGGACAAAGGTCCTGCCGTTACGGGCCGCAGTCCTCCAGCGGCCGCGGTCAGGGTGCGACAGGCTGGTTGGATAGCAGCACCGGAGGAGTACCTCATGAGGAACGTGGTGACGTCTGAACGCGCGCCGGCTCGCCTGCCCGAGGAGCCGCCGCCGGCAACCGGGAAAGGGGACGAGCGGAGCCGCCTAGCTGGAACGCCCCGGCGTATCGTCGTCGGGATCGACGACTCGCCGGGCGGCCTGAACGCGCTGCGCTGGGCCGTCAGCCAGGCCAGGATCGGGGGCGTGCAGCTTGTCGCTGTACGGTCATGGGCGCTGGGACTGCCGCGGCACGGTGGCCGCCGCCGGCGGCGGCCGGTGCGGGTTCACCCGCATCTCGTCCTGACCTTCGACGGGGGCGAGCAGTGCCAGGGGGCGGCCGAGCGTGTCCGTGAGTCCTTCCAGATCGCGGCGGGCGGCCCGCCGCTTGACGTTGCCGTGACCGTGCAGACGCCGGAGGGCGACCCGGGTGCGACGCTGACCGATATCGCGACTGACGACGGCGACCTGCTGGTCGTCGGGCAGAACCGCGGTCTGAGCGTGCGGCGGCTACTGCACGGCTCGGTGAGCCGCTACTGCACCGGCCATTCGCGCTGCCCCGTCGTGATCGTCCCGGCCGCCCAAGATGAGGAGGACTGCGGCAGCCAGGCCAGTGTCCCCGTTGGCCGTACGATCCTTGGGCGTGCCCGCCTTAACAGCGGCCGCGAGGATGCGCTGTGATCGCGCCGAACAGGCCGGCTGCCCGGCAGGCCTCGGCCGGCTCCGGCACGGCTGCGGCGGACCTGGACACGGGCGCCAGTTCCTACGCCCTGCTGACCGACGGGAGCACGGTCGAGATCCGGGCCGCCGGCCCGCAGGACGTGGCGGCCGTGCGCGAGATGCACGCCGCGATGTCGCCAGACAATATCTACCTGCGCTTCTTCAGCCTGAGTCCCCGCTTGGGCGAGCGGGAAGCCATGCGCGTCTGCCGGGAGCCGGGCGCCGATCACGCTGCGCTCCTGGCCTGGCTGGGGGGAAGACTGGTCGGGGTAGCGAGCTATGAGCCCACGGGAACCGCCGGGACCGCGGAGATCGCCTTCGCCGTGCCCGATGACATGCACCGGCGCGGGGTCGCCACGCTGCTGCTCGAGCACCTGGTCTCGCTGGCCCGGCGGCACGGGCTGAGTGCCTTCACCGCGCAGACGCTGCTGGACAACTCCGCGATGCTCCGCGTGTTCGCCGACGCCGGGCTGCCCACGCAGCGGCGGATCGTCGACGGCGTCGCCGAACTGACATTCCCGCTCCCCGGCGGGGGCGCCGATCATAGCCTGGACAGCTACCTGCAGTCGGTCGGCAGCCGGGAGAGCCGCGCGGATGTAGCCAGCCTGCGCTACCTCCTGCAGCCGGGATCAGTCGCGGTGGTCGGCGCGAGCCGGGAGCGGCCGACGGTGGCTCGGGCCATTCTGCACAACGTCGTGGCCGGCGCGAGCCGGGAGCACCCGACAGTGGGCCGGGCCATCCTGCACAACATCGTGGCCGGCGGGTTCGCCGGGCGGATCTACGCGGTGAACCCGCACGCCCGGCACGTGGAGGGCGTCCCGTGCGTGGCGTCTGTTGACGCGCTGCCCGAGCCGGTGGACCTGGCGATCATCGCCGTGCCCGCGGCGGCGGTGCCCGCCGTGGCGGCGGCCTGCGGTGACAAGGGCGTGCGGGCGCTGACGGTGATCACCTCGGGCCTGGGCACCGCGGGCGCCGACCTGCTGGCCATCTGCCGCAGGCATGGGATGCGCCTGGTCGGCCCGAACTGCCTGGGCGTCGAGGTGCCCGCCATCGGCCTGAACGCGACGTTCGCTGCGCAGCAGGCCGCCCCCGGAGTCGCTGGCCTGGTCGTGCAGTCGGGCGGTGTGGGGATCGCGCTGCTGGACCAGCTGTCGCGGCTGGGCATCGGGGTGTCCTCGTTCGCGTCGGTCGGTGATAAGTACGACGTGTCCAGCAACGACATGCTGATGTGGTGGGAGCAGGACGGCCTGACCCGCCTGGCCGTTCTCTACGTCGAGTCGTTCGGCAGCCCGCGCAAGTTCGCGCGCACGGCCCGCCGGGTCGGCCAGCGGATGCCCGTGCTGACCGTCGTCGGCGGCCGCTCGGAAGCCGGGCAGAGCGCGGCCGCCTCGCACACGGCGGCCGCCGCGACGCCCCTGATTACGCGAGAGGCCCTGTTCGGCCAGGCGGGCATCATCGCCGCCAGCAGCCTCGGCGAGCTGGTCGAGGCGGCGGCGCTGCTGGCCTGCCAGCCGTTGCCGGCCGGCAACCGGGTGGCGATCGTCACCAACGCGGGCGGCGCGGGCGTCCTGGCCGCCGACGCGTGCGGCGACCACGGCCTCAAGGTCGTGAAGCTCAGCGGCGCGACAAGCCGGCGGCTGCGCGGGCTGCTGCCAGCCGCCGCCGACGTCGCCGGGCCGGTGGACACCACGGCCGGGGTGAGCGCTGACACGTTCCGCGCCTGCCTCGAGCAGGCCGCCGCGGACGACGGCGTCGACGCCGTGATCGCCGTGACGGTGCCCACCGCCCTCGCCGATCTGCGCTCGGCCATCACCGGCGCGGCCATCAGCAAGCCGATCGCCGTTGCCCTGCTGGAGCAGCCGGAGGCCGTGCGGCTGCTCCAGCGCGACCACGACGCGCACGCCACCGAAGCACCGGCCGTAGAGGGACCGGGCGCCGGGACAGTGCCGGATGCCGGGTCGCCAGGTCCGCCCGCCGGGCAGGCGGCTGAGCTCCCGGCCGTTGCCGGGCTGCCTGCCTACGCCTATCCCGAGAGCGCCGCCCGGGCGCTCGGTCACGCCGCGAGATACCGCGCCTGGCGCGACCGGCAGAGCAGTCGCGTCCCCGAGCTCGGCGCGCTCCGCGCCGGGGCGGCGCGCCAGCTGATCGCCGGCTTCCTGGCCAGCAGTCCCGGCGGCGGCTGGCTGCCGGCGGCGCTGGCTACCGAGCTGCTGTCGTGCTACCAGATCCCGGTCGTGGCTACGCTGCCTGCCGCGGGCGAGCAGGAGGCTATCGCGGCCGCGGCCCGCCTCGGCGGCCCGGTGGTGCTCAAGGCGGAAGCCCCGGACCTGGTGCACAAGAGCGAGGCAGGGGCGGTCAAGCTGGACCTGCGCACCGAGCAGGACGTCGCCGAGGGCTACCGGCAGCTAGCCGCCGAGTTCGGGTCCCGGCTCAGCCGGGTCCTGGTTCAGCCGATGCTCACCGGCGGCATAGAGGTGCTCATCGGCGTCGTGCAAGAGCCCGTCTTCGGGCCGCTGGTCGTGTTCGGGCTCGGCGGGGTAACCACCGACATCCTGGGCGACTACGCGGCCCGGCTGACACCGCTGACGCAGGCTGACGCGCACGACCTGATCCGCGAACTGCGCGCCGCGCCGCTGCTGTTCGGGCACCGGGGCACCCAGCCCGCCGACACCGGAGCCCTGGCCGAGGTGCTGCTGCGCGTATCCCGGCTGGCGGATGACCTTCCCGAGATCGCCGAGCTGGATCTCAATCCCATCGTCGCCAGCCCGGGCGGGGCCTGCGCCGTGGACGTACGCGTCCGGGTGGCCCCGGCAGAGGCCAGGGACCCCTTCCTGCGAAGGCTGCGCTGAGGGACGGCAGCTGCCCGGACAAGCCGCCGCCCCGCGCATCGTGGTCGGCCTGGACGGGTCGCCCTCCTCGCTGGACGCGCTGCGCTGGGCCGCGGCGCAGGCCGAGCTCACCGGCGCGGCCGTGCAGGCCTGGCAGTACCCGGCCCTCGTGGCCGGCTACGCGTGGGCGCCGGTAGTGAGGACCGAGGCCGCCGACCTCCGGGAGGCCGCCCAGAAGGTCGTCGACGCGGCCGTCAGCTCGGTGCCGGCCCGGCCAGTCACGTGCCGATCACCACGCTGGTGCGACAGGGCCCCGCGGCGCATGTGCTGCTAGATGTCTGCGGGGGCGCGGACCTGCTGGTCCTCGGCAGCCGCGGATATGGCGGTTTCCCCCGGTGCCCTGCTCGGCTCGGTCACCCAGCACTGCGTGCACCACGCCCGCTGCCCCGTGGTCATCGTCCGCGGACCGTGGGCCGGCCGCATTCAGCAGCAGCCAGTTCATGCCGTTGGCGCAGCTCCCTTGCGGACCCCAGCTCTCACTTAGGCCTCAGCAGCCGCTGAGGTCACTGCCAGCGGCCGCCAGGCCGGTGCCAGGTGGGGCGCGGGTTTCCAGCCATGTTGTGTCGTTCGGCCGCGCGGTTCATCGCCGGGCACACCATCGCCGTGGCCCGTTCTGTGCATACCAGCTGACTGCCGAGGTCCCCGCCCGGCTGGCATACGCAGCCCGACCACCTGCGCCACGCGGGTAGGACGATCCCGCTCCGGACTCCGGGCCGCCGGGCTCCTGGTCAGCCGGATCGGGAGTCCGAGCTGGTCCTGTTGACGACATCAACCACTCCGTCGATATCCCAGGCGAGGCGGACCGCGACCGGGAGCAGGTCCTTCTGCCCTGCCAGGCTCGGCTGACCCGTGAGGGTCACCACACCGTCGCGCACGACCACCTTGATCGCGGCCGGATCTCCGGGCAGGATCTCGTTGACCAGCTCGCTGATCTGGCGGGCGATCTCCTCGTCGGGGCGCAGGAACACGCTGAGCAGATCGCGGCGGCTGACCAGGCCGGTCAGCTTCCCGTCGGGATCGACGACGGGGAGCCTCCGGACGTGGTGGGTATTCATGGCCCGCGCCGCCCCGGCGATGGTCGCATCCGGGTGGATCGTGATCGCCGGGGACGTCATCAGGTCCCCGGCAGTGAGGCCTGGGTGACGTCCGTGGCCTGCGGTGATGTGCAGCACGGTTCTGGCCGGGTGCGGGTCATGCAGCTTGTCCCGGGCCGCCAGCAAGTCCGCCTCCGAGACGACCCCGGCCACGTGCCGGCCGAGGGTCAGCACGGGCAGCCCGCTGATCTGGTGCTCGGCCAGCAGGCCGGCGATCTCCTTGTATGAGGTGATCCGGTCGGCCGTCACGACGGATGTCGTCATGATGTCCCGGACCCGGCTGGGCCACCGGCCATGGTGCTCGGGCAGATGGCGCTGGGAGCCGCTGTCCCGCGGCTGCGTGGCGGTGGCAGGCGTCCGGTCGGCCGAGCGGCCGATGGCCTGCTCGCCCATGTGATCGGCGACCTGGTCAAGGGCGCGCGTCACGTCGGCGGGCCGGGCCCTGCTGTGCAGGGACTCGTAGTACGCCGCGCCGAGATGACGAAGCATGGCATCAAGGTGAATATCCCTGCGGGTCATTAGTGTTCACCTCGTGGTTGCTACGAGCCCTGCATCTGTGAGAGCGCTGCCTGTCTGACCACTCCAGGCCATCAGGCGCAGGCGGGCTGGAGAAGGGCCGAAAGACCAGGACTTGGTTCCTGCGGCCGGGACCTTTGGCCTCTCACGGAAGTAGCTACCGGCAGGTAACTTAACAGTGGGCCCAGTGAAGAACAGCGGCGTGCCGAGCGTCGCTGACGTCGGCACCCGGTGGCGCTCGCGCCCCAGCCGCCCCTCAAGCCCCGGTGGCGCGGCCGGATACATGCCGCTGCCGCGCCGGCCGTCCTGGCCGCCGGCATCGTCCTGACCGCCAGGGCGCCGACGGCCCGGGCCGCGGTGGCGGCAGGCATCTTCGCGGCTACGGCGGTCCTGCTGTTCACCGTCAGCGCCGCCTGTCACCCGGGGACGTGGTCACTGCGGATGCGCGTCCTGCTGCGCAGGCTCGATCACGCCAGCATCCTGTTCCTGATCGCCGGCACCTGCACGCCGCGCGCCGTGCTCGCGCTGCACGGCAGCACCCGTCTGGCAATCCTCTGCGTGGTCTGGGGCGGCGCGACGCTCGGAGCGGTCTTCGGCGTGGCCTGGCCTTACATGCCGCGGTGGGCGTATGTCCCCGTGTACCTCACCCTCGGCTGGGCCGCGGCGTTCGTCCTGCCGCAGTTGCTGCGCGGCGCCGGGCTGGCCGCCCTGGTCCTCATAGCGGCCGGCGGGGTGCGCTACACGCTGGGTGGCGTTGCCTACGGGCTCAGGCGGCCGGACCGTGGCCCCGGCGGTTCGGGTTCCACGAGGTCTTTCATGCCTGCACCGTGGCGGCATTCGCCTGCCAGTACATCGCGGTCTCGCTCCTGGTGTACCGCGGCGCCGGACCCCGGCAGCTGAGTACTTTCGTCCCTGCTGGGGCGCCCCGGGACGTCGCCGTGACGGTGTCCGGCGGCACCCTGACCACCAAGGCCGAGCGGCACGATGGAAAGGAGGGCAAGGACCACTCCGAGTTCCGGTACGGTGCCTTCGGCCGCCGCACCGCCCTGTCCGCCGCGGATGAGGAGCACGTCCAGGCCACTTGCGACCCGGGAATCCTGGAGCCGGTCGTCGACCTGCAGCAGGAACTGCCAGGGCGTCGCGGCCCGGTCAGGCTCCTCCCGCCGGCCAAGCTGACCTGAGTCCGGCGGGTCGGGTGTGTCCGGATCCGCCCGGCGGCTGCTGCTGCGCGCAGGCGGTGAGCAGCCGGGCGCGGGTGGCCTGCGGGCGGCGCAGCAGGACGGCGGAGAACCGTCGGCTGAGCTCGAAGCCGAGCACCGAGTCGGCGTCGCAGGCGGCGCGGACCGCGCGGGCGTCGAACTCGAACGCCTGCAAGGGCTGGGTGGTGACGGCGCCGAACCGCCACTGGTACGGAGTCAGCATCCAGGACAGCCCCACGACGTCGCTGCGGCCCAGCTGGTCGACCACTACCCGGCCGCGGCCCGGCACGAGCGCGTCCAGCGTGACCTGGCCGGCGTCGATGACCCAGAACCGGGTATCTCCTGACTGGTCATGGCGTCTCCCAGCCCAGCACCTCGCGGACCTGGCGGGCTATCTCGACATCCTCGCGGGCCGTGATGACCAGCGTGCGCGCCGGAGCGGAAGCCGCCGAGATGTCGGCGTCCCCGTCGGCGTCGG
>DATCEO010000174.1:0-2271 GCA_036510065.1 Streptosporangiaceae bacterium
TCGCTGCGGCTGCTGCGGGTGGGGGAGCGCCCGCTGCGGCTGCTGCGGAACGTGGCGGGCATCGATCTGGTGGAGCTGCCCGATGCGGAGGTCTGCTGCGGTTTCGGTGGCACGTTCGCGCTGAAGAACGCGGATGTGTCGACGGCGATGCTGGCCGACAAGATGCGTAACGTCGTGGGTACCCGGGCGGAGGTGTGCACGGCTGGTGACAGCTCCTGCCTGATGCACATCGGCGGCGGGCTGTCCAGGCTGCGCGCGGGGGTGAAGACGGTCCACTTGGCGGAGATACTCGCGTCGACCCGGGAGGCCGGATGACAACGTTCCTCGGCATGCCAACGGCCCCGCGCGGCGTCGGGCATCTCCGTCAAACCGAGCCGTTCCCCGTCGCGGCGCGCCGCGGGCTCGCCAACGCCCAGCTCCGGCGCAACCTGGCCAAGGCGACCACCGCAATCCGCGCCAAACGGGCGGCGATCGTCGGCGAGGTGCCGGACTGGGAGGAACTGCGCGAGGCGGGGCGGGCGATCAAAGCCGAGACCATGGCGCACTTGGATCGTTACCTGGAGCAGCTGGAGACCCAGGTCACGGCGCACGGCGGCGTCGTGCACTGGGCCAGGGACGCCAACGAGGCCAATCGCATCGTCGTGGACCTGGTCCGCGGCACTGGCGCCGCCGAGGTCGTCAAGGTCAAGTCCATGGTCACCGACGAGATCGGGCTGAACGAGTCGCTGGCGCAGGCCGGGATCCAGCCATACGAGACCGACCTGGCCGAGCTCATCGTGCAACTCGGCCACGACAGGCCCTCCCACATCCTGGTTCCGGCGATCCACCGCAACCGCGCGGAGATCCGCGAGATCTTCCTGCGGGAGATGGGCGATGCCGACCCGTCTCTCACCGCCGATCCTGCCGCGTTGGCCGAGGCCGCCCGCATCCATCTGCGGCGGTTGTTCCTGTCCGCCCGGGTCGGGATCAGCGGCGCCAACTTCGCGGTGGCTGAGACCGGCTCGCTGTGCGTGGTGGAATCCGAGGGCAATGGCCGGATGTGCCTGACGCTGCCGGAAACGCTGATCACCGTGATGGGGATCGAGAAGGTGGTGCCGGCGTGGCGTGACCTGGGCGTGTTCATGCAGCTGCTGCCGCGTTCGTCCACCGGCGAGCGGATGAACCCCTATACCTCGATCTGGACCGGGGTGACGCCGGGCGACGGCCCGCGGCAGTTCCACCTCGTGCTGCTCGACAACGGGAGAACCGCTGCGCTTGCCGACGAGACCGGCCGGCAGGCTTTGCATTGCATCCGCTGCTCGGCATGCCTGAACGTGTGCCCGGTTTACGAGCGGGCCGGCGGTCATGCTTATGGTTCGGTTTACCCGGGCCCGATCGGGGCCATCCTGTCGCCGCAGCTGACCGGCATCGAGGACAATGCGTCGCTGCCGTACGCGTCGTCGTTGTGCGGCGCCTGTTATGACGTGTGCCCGGTGAAGATCGACATCCCGTCGGTGCTGGTCCATCTGCGCGCCCGTCACGTGGAGACAGCGCGAGATGACCGTCGGCTGCCCCGCGGTGAGGCGGTCACCATGGCCGCGGCGTCGTGGGTGATGGCCAGCCAAGGACGCTTCGCGGCGGCGCAGCGCGGAGCAAAGCTCGGCCGCGCGCTGGGCCGCCGCGGCCGGATCCGCAGGCTGCCGCCGCCGTTCTCCGGCTGGACCTCGGCACGTGACATGCCGGTGCCCGCGGCCATGACGTTCCGTGAATGGTGGCGGCACGAGCACCGCCGCGATGACGGAGCGCGCGGGTGAGCGCGCGCGACGAGGTGCTGTCGCGGATCCGCACCGCGACCGGCTACGCACCCGGGGAAGGCGGTGAGGAAGACGCGTCCACCCAGGCTGGCGAGATACCCCATGGGTACAGGCTCCGCCGCGACGCCGACGCGGGTGAGCTACTCGGCCTGCTCGCGGACCGGCTAGCCGACTACAAGGCGACCGTGCGGCGCACCGCACCTGGCCAGCTCTCAGCCGCCATCGGCGAGGCCCTGACGCAGCGCGGGCTGCGGCGCGTGGTGGTACCGCCTGGCCTGGAGCTGCCCACGCTGCCCATCGGCGTAGAGGCCGTCGCTGACGCCCAGTTCACCGCAAGCGAACTGGACACCTTCGACGGTACTATCACCGCGGTGGCGGTGGCCATCGCGGAAACCGGGACCATCATCCTCGACGGCTCGCCAGATCAGGGCAGGCGGGCCATCACGCTCGTCCCCGACTACCTCCTGTGCATCGTGCG